>CAVUAC010000054.1:0-5630 GCA_963739335.1 uncultured Bacteroidota bacterium
ACCACTAATCCCTTATTCGATTAGAGGAGGCATCTCGTACCAGGGAGAAGCCAATGTTGGGAAATCCGAAGCTGTACAAAAAAACTCTTTCCACTCCTCATCGAGAGCTGGAGGAACGATTTCAAGACCGGGGATTTCCCTTTCTACTATGTGCAGATTGCCCCGTTTGACTATGGCGCCGCTTCCCGATCTCAGGAACTTCGGGAGGCGCAGACATCAGCCCTCTCGGTGAAGAACACAGGCATGGCGGTGACGCTCGATATCGGGAATCCAAAGAATATTCATCCTGCAGACAAACAGGATGTCGGTGAAAGACTCTCACTGTGGGCTCTTGCGAAAACGTACAAGAGAAATGTGGCATACTCAGGACCGATCTACAAATCCATGAAGATACGAAAAGGCAGCATTGAGCTGTTCTTCGATCATGCGGAGAAGGGACTAGTGCTGATTGGAGGAGCCCATGGCAGTGGCTTCCAGATGGCCGGGGCGGATCATGTCTTCAAAGAAGTCCCACCCGGATGGATCAAAGTTGTGGGAAGCAAGCTGGTCCTCTCGCATCCTGATATACCGAATCCGGAGGCGGTTCGTTACGCTTTCAACAACACGCCGGATGCCACACTCTTTAATACAGACGGATTGCCAGCACCATCGTTCCGGACGGATGAGTGGGAATAAGAGGCAGGCTACGATGATTCAGCGATGCATGATTCTCGGAATGCTTTTGTTCCTCGGCAGATTCGATGCCATGGCAGCGCGGAACCTTTCACTCGATCAGGTGGGGTACAAGCCGCTGTCGGCGAAATATGTCTTCGTCTCTTCCACCGCAGACAGCTTTCGCGTTCTCGATGCAGCGACGAATTCAGTGCGCTTCGTTGGCCAACTGATCCTCTGGCGTGCAAGCGATCCTGCGACGGGCAATACGGTGCGCCGGGGGGATTTCACTGCATTTCAGCAGAATGGGGAGTTCCGTATTGTCACCTCTGCCGGCGATAGTTCGGAGCGATTTTCCATCTCTGACACGGTCTATAACCAAGCATACCGGAAATCGCTGAAAGGATTTTACTTCCAACGCTGCGGCACGAGCTTGGTTCAGCAGTACGCGGGCGTATACCAACACACCGTATGCCATGCACAGGATGGGCTGCTCCATCCGTCCACAGACTCTTCGGGTTCACGTGCCGCAGCTGGTGGCTGGCATGATGCGGGCGACTACGGCAAGTACGTGGTGAATGCCGGCATCTCGGTTGGAACACTGCTGATGGCGTATGAATACTTCCCTTCAAAGTTCAGTCAAGATGATCTGAACATCCCGGAAAGCGGCAACGGTATCCCGGACATTCTTGATGAAGCACGCTATGAACTCGAATGGCTGCTGAAGATGCAGCGATCGGATGGTGGAGTATACCACAAGCTTACCCGCGAGCAGTTTGAAGGATTTGTGATGCCGCAAAACGATAACGCAACGCGCTACCTGTATCAGGTTTCTTCCACTGCCACCGCAGATTTTGCTGCTATGATGGCGCGCGCTGCGAGGGTGTATCTTCCATTCGATACCACGTTTGCGCAACTGTGCAAGGCTGCAGCGACCCGCGCGTGGAATTTCCTTATGGCTCATCCATCCATTCTCCCTCCGGGTGGATTCCATAATCCGACGAACCCGGGGACAGGGGAGTATGGAGATGGGAATGACAGCGACGAGCGTCTCTGGGCTGCCGCCGAGCTGTTCGTAACAACGGGTGGTGCAGATTACAATAGCTATTATCAATCGAACTATTCGTCCAGCAGTATCTTTGGCTATCAAATGGGATGGCAAGACGTGCGCGGCCTCGCCCATTTAACATACTTGAAGTCGCAGCAACCAGCAACAAATGAAATGGTTCGCTTGCAGCTCCGCAGTGCACTCAATTCATTCTGCAACACCCAGGTTTTGATCCGCAATAACAGCGGTTATCTGGTTGCACTGCAGACTGGAGATTATTACTGGGGCAGCAACTCCGTCGCGCTCAATGCAGCGGTCCTCCTTATCATGGGGTATACGGAATTCAGCACGCAGACATTCCTCGATGTTGCAGCCGACCAGATGCACTACATCTTCGGATCGAACGCTCACAGTTTGTCCTTTGTAACCGGGGTGGGGAAGCGCTATCCCCATCATCCACACCATCGGCCGTCTGAGTCGGATGGAATAGCTGAGCCGGTCCCGGGTCTGATGGCAGGCGGTCCCAATCGGAATCTTCAAAACGATCCGGTACTACAGTCTGTTTTTACCAGCTCGACCCCGCCGGCATTGTGTTATGTGGACACGATGCCAAGTTACGCATCGAATGAGATTTGTATCAATTGGAATGCGCCACTTGTGTTTGTGGTAGGGTACTTCAATGGATCGGGCGTAGCGTCTGTTCATGAATCTCAGGCAACAAAACTGCCTATGGAGATCAGACTGGATCAGAATTATCCCAACCCGTTCAATCCTGATACTCGCATCAAATTTCAGTTGCAACAAAGGGGAATTGTCAAACTTGTGGTCTACGATTTGCTTGGAAGGGAGGTAAGACGGCTCGTAGAGGAAGAAAAAGAACCGGGAGAGTATGTCGTTGTGTGGGACGGAAGATACGGTCAAGGAGAGAGTGCATCAAGCGGCACGTACTTCTATCGGCTAGAATCGTATCCGAAAGTGCACGGGCTCAGAGTAACTCAGACGAGACGCATGATCCTTCTCAGATAAGGCAATTCCAAAAGGGCATGATGGGATGCAGACACGATCGATCGTCACGATCCTTGCGGTGCTTCTGAACGGGCCAATCGCACTTGCACAGACGCCCGAGAGCTTTTTCCCACACCATGTTGGAGACACGTGGATATACGAGTATCTGTCTCCCCCCGTTGTCGCCGGCCAAATCGTCTCCATGGTATTGACACGTGACTCAATCGGAGCGGACGGAAGCCACAACCTTTTCTACAATAATCAGTCAACTCCTGAGTACCGAATCGACACATCGTTTAGCGTGTACTTGGAGCCCCAGAACCCTCGGTTGAATTACCTGCAATACAAATTAGCAGCCGATTCCTGTGAGGCGTGGGAGAATCAGGAAGGAGTATCGCGTTGGGCATGGGTGGCAAGAGTCGGT
The DNA here is from genome assembly GCA_963739335.1 of uncultured Bacteroidota bacterium. Classification (GTDB taxonomy): domain Bacteria; phylum Bacteroidota; class Ignavibacteria; order UBA10030; family UBA10030; genus UBA9647. The sequence goes on from CAVUAC010000054.1 coordinate 3,129, forward strand.
TCGGCAATTGTCTTCTCTCGACCTACCGTTGTGAAAGTTTTCAGGTACTCTCCGGGGAACCCTTGCGGCCTTGGTTCGTTCGAGGAACATTGGCTCGCGAGTGGCTTTGGCCTCATCTATAGATGGCAAGAACCATACGACGTCATGTACCTGCGAGGATGTATCATCGGCAGAGACACCTTCGGTATCCTTACATCGGTGCAGGTGACTAGAGGGCTCCAGGTGCCCAGCGAGGACGGCTTAGACCAGAATTATCCAAATCCGTTCAACTCCGCTACAACCATACCCTTTTCCGTCGCAAGTCGGATCAGAGTTTCGCTGCGTGTCTATAATGTTCTCGGTCAACTGGTTAGAACAGTCGTGGACGAAATACTTCCACCGGGTGAATACAAAGTGGCGTTTGATGGCTCGAGGCTGGCAAGCGGCATATACTTCTACCGCCTCGTGGCCGGCGGCGCCGTTCTCACGCGGAAGCTGGTTTATCTGAGGTAAGGCAGTTTGGCGAATCGCCCAAATGCGTTTGCGCCGCAGTGACCGCTCCTTCACCGACTATGACGGTCAGCGCACAAAAAAGCAAGAAGGAGAAACTCGAATGAAATTCATCGCCTGTTGGGGTACCTCACTAGTTCCGTTCGTCCAATCCTTTCCTGCGGCGCTTCTTCTCTTTCTCCTGCTCGTGGTGGGAATTGCGTATGGCGGCTCGGTTACGTTTGAGGGATACACGAATGTCGGCAAGGTCAAGCTCGCCGGTTCCGTGCAGTATGACTCATCCCGTGGCTCATACCGCATCACGGGAAGCGGAGAAAACATGTGGGGAAACGAGGATGCATTCTTTTATGTCTGGCGCAAGGTTGAAGGAGATTTGGCGCTGAGGACGAGTATTGAATGGGAAGGAGAAGGGAAGCATCCTCACCGCAAAGCTGGATGGATGATTCGTGCAGGCTTAGAGAAAGACAATGCCTATGTGGATGCCGTGGCCCATGGGGATGGCCTGATTTCGATGCAGTTCCGAAAAGCCAAAGGAGAAACGACACTCGAAGTCCAATCTCCTTTCAGGGCTCCCGCGACTTTGCTGTTGGAACGAAACGGCGACCAAGTTTCACTGTCCATTATGAAAGATGATGGCCAGCTACACCCAGTTGGCACAATCACGATAGAACTCAAGGGAGACCTTTACGCAGGTCTTGCGGTCTGCTCGCATGATTCGACTGTATCGGAGACTGCTGTTTTTTCCAATGTTGGATTTGAAGAAACAGCCTCGGTCTCAAGCGAGAAACGTGTCATCGAAAGCACGCTTGAGACAATCGAGGTTCCTTCTGGCTTTCGGAACATCATTCGCCGCGCCAAAGAACGCTTCGAGGCACCCAACTGGAGCCGTGATGGAAGCACGCTGTATTACAATAGCGGCGACAAGATCTATACACTTCCCGTCACCGGAGGCTCACCACAATTAATCAACACCGGATTCGCCGACCGATGTAATAATGATCACGGACTTTCCCCCGACGGAAAGGAGTTTGTTATTAGTCACCATGGCCCGGACGGCAAGTCGTTGATCTATATCCTACCAAGCGAAGGTGGGGATCCGCGTCAGGTCACACCTTTAGGTCCATCGTACTGGCACGGGTGGTCACCTGATGGCAAGACGCTTGCGTATTGTGCCGAACGCAACGGCGAGTTCGATGTGTACACAATTCCGGTCGAAGGCGGTCAGGAGAAGCGACTCACAAGTGCTCCTGGACTCGATGACGGTCCCGAGTATTCTCCGGATGGGAAGATTATCTACTTCAACTCTGTCCGGACAGGTCAGATGAAGATCTGGCGTATGAATGCCGATGGTTCTGATCAGACACAAGTCACCCCAAATGACGAGTACGGAGACTGGTTTGCCCACCCTTCCCCCGACGGAAAGTGGATTGTCTTTCTCTCGTATGAAAAGAGCGTTGAAGGGCACCCCGCAAACAAAGACGTGGTCTTAAGGATCATGCCTGTTCCCCAAAGTGCCTCGGACTCTGGCGGCTCGGCATCGAAGAGTGAGCCTAAAATCTTAGCAACACTCTTCGGTGGACAAGGAACGATTAATGTTCCATCGTGGTCGCCGGACAGCAAGAAGGTTGCATTCGTCAGCTACAGACTCGTTCCACCATGACCAGAACTACAATTACCGCGAAGAAAAGAATCCGGATTGAAGGAGGCACATAATGGCCACTCATGACAGTTCAAGAAGGGAGGCTTTGAAACTCATGGGACTAGGAGCAGTTGCTTTTGCTTTTTCCGATTCCAATTTGAATCCCAGTCCCCGACACAAAGCCAAGATCGGACTGCAATTGTACACGGTTCGTAAAGCCATCGAACGCGATTTTGAGGGGACACTGAAAAAGGTCGCAGACATGGGCTTCGTCGGAATTGAATACTACCCGCTGCCGGAGAACATCACGACAGAACATGCTGCAAAGGTCTTCAAGGACATGAAACTGGTGGTTCTCGGGATGCACACGCCTA
>CAVUAC010000055.1:0-15615 GCA_963739335.1 uncultured Bacteroidota bacterium
GATTCGTGCCAGAAACGGCAAGAGCAACGACAGCAGTGTTCGTCAAGCCGGTATTCACTGCAGTCCAGCTTGTGCCGTTGTTGGTGGAAAGAAAGACGCCGCCATAAGTCCCGGCAAAGAGATTCGTGCCGGACCCGCCACTGGCGGGTGAGCCGACAAGAGCATTGACAGTAGTGCTTGTCAAGCCGGTATTGACTGCAGTCCAGCTTGTGCCGTTGTTGGTGGAAAGAAAGACGCCGCCATAAGTCCCGGCAAAGAGATTCGTGCCGGAGACGGCGAGGCTAAGGACCGGACCCCCGTAGGGTCCGTTGGTCTGGACCCATTGGGCGTGCAATGGATTCGTAGTGGTGAATATCGAAAACACCACAAAGAGGAATCCGCCACAGCGGGCAAGTCGGAAAATGTTTTTCATACGTTACACCTTTCTTGAAATAGTAAAGGGCAATTGCAACTACTGTAGGAACGCATTGCGTTGTTAGCCCTGATTTCGGTAAATGGGCACAGCACTGCGTATTTACCGCTTATGAACACGAAAACCTCCTTCATCGCCACTGCTCCGCCAAAAGGTCCCGCCTCCAAAACGCGGGTGCAAAAAACGCACAAGCACGGCGGACGCCCGCCAGAAAAGAGGCGGGCAAGCAATCATCGCGGAATCCAGAGGTTTCGATCCCGCATTCCACGGGTTAGACTCGTCATTCCAGGGCGGGCACAGTGTTCGGTGCGATAATAATAGAGTATCAGCTCAATATCAACGTCCAAGAAGCACCGACGTGGTCGCACTGGCAAAAGTTTCTGGAGGATCCTGACAGCTACCTGACGTGGAAGTATGTTGGCACAACACAGAAATACCAAAGGCCCAGCGATTGCTGAGCCTTTGGTTTGAAGGAGGCCTGCTACAGCCTTACTTGATCAAGAGCATCTTCCTCGTCTCCACGAAATCTCCTGCCTGCAATCGGTAGAAATAGATGCCGCTGGGGACCGTGGCGTTCCACTGAACCTGGTAGTAACCGGGCGACCACTGTTCGTTCACAAGCACTGCAACTTCTTGACCCAGTGTGTTGAAAATCTTGAGAGATACGTTTGCCGTCTTTGGCAATGAGTAGCTGATGGTCGTGCCGGGGTTGAAGGGGTTGGGATAGTTCTGCATGAGCTGAGATACTATGGGAGTACCTCGTGGCTCATCGTTTATGGATGTTACGGAATTGTAGAGCTGGTGGTATATTTCATCGCTGATGGGAAAATTCAGATTTCTAAAATCAGAACGCAGGTCTTTTCCAAACCCATAAGACATTGCCGTTACCATAAGCGAAGCTCTGAAGGTATCCGCAGCAGCCGTATTGTGAGATTGATCGTACCTTTGTGACCATGATGGGTTGAAACCTTGAAGGAGCTTCATCATTCTCTTGAGCGGAGCTTTGTATGCCTGGCCTGTATTCTCTGCTTGCTCACAAAACTTGTAGGCAATTGTCATAAACGTGTTAAACGTTTCATCCACCGTGGTGTTGGGATCATTCCATGAAATAAACTTCTTCCCGTTGTTCAAATAGTTATCGAATGAAGCACGAACAACATTGATGGATGAAATGAGACTGGATTGAATGTCCCACATGAGATCTTCGCTTAGACCGTAGCGTTGATAATTATTGACTATCTCGTAGCCTGCCGCATGCTGAAACATATTGGCCATGGATTCCGAATAAATTGCATTCGCATTGCCGTCAATTCGCCCACCATAATAGTAAGCGCCAGGGCTATTGAGTGTGTAATTATGGCCCATCTCATGAAAGAAAGCTGAATAACCAATTGAGCCTTGAAAAAAGACATCTCCAACTCCAAAAGCGACAGGATTGGTATACCAGAGACTGTATGCACCACCGAAGGAAGAATCTCTCAGCATGACCTGTTCAAACTTGGAATTTAGAAGAAACACATTATCATTGACAAAATCCTTCTCTATGGAGGAAATGACCGACAAGACATACTCAAGTGTTGGCCTCGGAACGGTCGTAAAAAAACTCTCGTTGAACGCCGTCAAACTCGGTGGCGTATAGAGTCGGGTACCGAGAGTAACAGGAGAGGTAGGAACCGTTACCGCGATGTCAGGAGAAAGTGTGATGGGGATAATGCTTGGTGGAACGAATCGTACCACTATCGTGGACGAGTCTGTCTTTCCGCCAGAATAGTTTGCGATGACCTTAAGGACATAGTTCCCCGTTGCGTTTGAGTAAGAATGCGATTGCGGAAAGAAACCACCGGTCACCTGGCCGTCTCCCCAAATCCAAGTGAAGGGGGTCGTTGGCGCTTGCGAATCTCCACCATTGACCGTCACGGTACCGGCAGCCGCGTTGATGGATTGGATGCTGAGAGAAATCGTGGAAGGAGCGCCAAACAAGTATCGCGAATAATCAAAGATCTTTGTTTGGCCAAAAAGCCATTCATTGGCCGAGAGAAAGAGGACCAAGAAAATCAGTACGCCGCAGGTCCGCGAGCAGTTCATAGACACAACTCCTGGACATATCAAAGGAGCAATCCCCATCCAGTCTACCTTCGAAGTTAGATGTGTATATCGTCAAAGTCAAACGGACAAAGATCGAGTTTTCTCAAGAGTACTTTGAGCGTTGGTTTGTGTTAGGTAAAGTCTTATTGGCGGCATTGTGACCTCCCATAGAGGATCATCAATTCCATCAGCAGCGTAAAAAAGAGGAAAGTCTTTTCAAGGTCCCGGAATCTAAAGGTATGCTCCACAGCCTGTTGACGCACGGTCCCACAACCAACCCCCGCAGGCCCCAAAACATCCATCTCTTTCGCAACGCTAGTAGAATGATATTGCCTTCGCGGTCAAACTTCTGTAAATTCAGTTTGCAACCGAGGTCGTTCAAGACGCCACAATCAAGCTTTCTTCATATTCCTTTTCGCGTTGCGGACCCCAGGCGTGGGTAACCGAGCGGAACAGGAGATTCCACTGAGGGCGGGAGAGCTACTATAGGACTGCAATGAATCTGCTGATGGATTGCTAATAGGTTGCTAATGGATGGGCAAAAGCTGGGTTTTTGCAGCATGCAGTTCTGAGGAACCTTCGAAATTTGTTCAAATTCACGCGCCTGTAGCTCAATTGGATAGAGCATCAGCCTACGGAGCTGAGGGTTAGGGGTTCGACTCCCTTCAGGCGCACGACACATTTTCGATTGACGATTTTCGATTTGCGATTTGAATATTGTTCTTTCAATCGCCAATCCGAAATCGGCAATCGACAATCACCAGGCAACTGAGCCCTTCCGGATCCTCCTTGGATCGCCAAGCTCCCAAGTACTGACTCCCTTCAGGCGCACGACGCATTTCCGATTGACGATCCTCGATTTACGATTTCAGTATTGATCCTTCAATCGGCAATCTGAAATCGGACCCGCCATACAACGGCGGGACGCGAAAAACGCGCAATCGCAAATCACGACGCCTCATAGATTCGGTATTCCGGAGAGCCTCCTGATCACGTGGGAAGCATGCACTCCTCCCACCAGAGCCGGGGCAGAGCGTCCCTCCCAATGCATCCTGAACATGTCTCAAAAACCACTTTGCTGCCTTCGCGGTCATAATCTAACCGCAGAGGACGCGAAGAGATGTATGTGTTACTTCCTACTTTTTACTTCTTGCTTCTTACTTTCTACTTCTTACCTTCCACTCTTTTCCAACTCACAAACTCCACCTATGCACCTGAGTTCTGGAAAAATCGGTCAAAGCTGTTCCAGTTTTTTTCGATGCGTATTCGATATCGATGATTTCGCCGAGTAGTCCGTGATCGAGTTGAGTGGCGCGCTTTAAACGAGCGACCGAGGGGGCAATGACGGCAAGGGGATTGTTGATCTCGTGTCGCAGTGTCCTCTCGACCTGCATCATCGGGGCAACGTGAGCCTCCTCGATCGGCCGTCGTCGTTCCCGTGCCAGTTCTTCCTCCGTCTGACGGAGCTTCGACCGTTCCTCAAGAAATTTGACGCACGAAAGCGCAACGAGCCACAATATCAGAAGCGCGCTGAAGATATCGTAGATGTCTTCAATCAGGAGGATTCCCCGTTTCGCCTTGACGAAGAGACGGATGATCGAGATGAACAGGTACCCGTACAACAGACACCCCGACAGAATCGCGGGGTACTTCACAAACAGCTCCTTCACAGCGAGCAGAAATGGCTTGATGATATTCATTTCGATCGATCCTTCTTTCCCGCTCAGCGACACGTTAAGTCTTCAATCATGAGACATTCAGGCGAATCGTATCACAGGAACGCTAGGTGTCGGAGCTCAAGACGTCTCGTACCGTCTGGAGTATCTCTTCGGGTGTGCAGGGTTTATGGACAAATCCCCGCGCTCCAGCTTTGACCATTTCTGATTTCAATCCGGGTTCAAGGAGTCCACTCGCGCAAACGATCCGAACATCCGGATTGATACGTCCTAATTTCAATAATTCCTCTTTTCCTCTCACACCCGGCAATCCCAGGTCCGTCAAGACCAGGTCGATTTCACCCAGATGAGTCCAATAGGTATTGACCGCCTCCTCGCCATCCTTTGCCTGGAGCACAGTGTACCCTGCGTCGGCAAGAAAGAACCGCAGTAGCTTCAAGAGAGGCTCGTGATCTTCCACGACGAGGATCGTCTCGCGACGATGTGCTCGGATTGTCCCGCTCCTGCCTGCCCGCCATGCTTGCGCTATTGTGGCAGGCGGGGATTCCGCTTCCAAACGGGATTCGAAGAGCGGAACTTCGTTGGACATCACAGTCTGACTCGCACTCATGCATTCTCCTGGCATTTCATGATGCGTGCGCCGGCAGAAACAGGCTTACCGTCAATCCCCCTCCAGCCGTAGCGACGAACTCCATCCTGCCCCCATGTACTTCTGCGAGACGTTTTGCGATCGTAAGGCCCAGTCCGGCGCCTTGTTGTTCATAGAACTTGCGCTCAAACTGCACGTATGCACCCATATTCGCTATTTGCCGGGATGATATTCCGCGACCGTGATCCGTGATTGTGAGAACAAACTCGCCTTCGTCAGCAGACGCACTCACCATCACGTGAGTGCCAGCTTGAGAGAACTTGAAAGCATTGTCCAGTAGCTCATCACAGATCTTCGTCAAATATTCCCCGGAGATTGCGACCGGACTCTCGAAGACTTCCAGCGTCAGGTCGGGCAGGCGCTTGTACGCTTCAGCCTTGTCGCGACCGAGGATTCTAATCGCCTCCGCCGCGTTGGTGAACTGTGACTCCCTCAGTGATGCCACTTTTCGTGGATCGCTGGCGACCACCTCAATCTGGGCGTATATCAGAAAACTCTCAAGGAGCCGCTGCAATCGTTGCCCGGCCTTGTGGATCAACTTTCCGCATTCCGCAGTTTCAGCGGCGGAGAGTCCATTCGCCTCGTCGCTTATGATCTCGGCGAATCCGAGGATTCCGGCCAATGGGGTCCGAAGTTCATGAGGCAAAGCAAGGCTGATGCTTGATCGTAGCTGCGAGAGCTTCCGCTCCGCTTCGTGGACCATTTCCTCGCGCCTTGCGAGGCGTGCCTCCACCGCCGACAAGAGTTCCTGTCCCGTAAAGGGCTTCACAAGAAAATCGTCCGCTCCAAGCGTCATGCCCTTCCGCATGGACTCTTTGTCTGCAAGGCCAGTCATGAAGATAAATGGGATGGTGCTCGTCGCAGGATCCATCCGAAGCCTGTCGATGACTCCAAATCCATCCAGTTTCCCCATCATCACATCAGAAACGATGAGGTCAATTACGTGATTCTGCGCAATCTCGATTCCCTTCTCGCCGCTCTCCGCTTCCAGCGCGGAAAACCCAGATTGCCGCAATAGATTGCTGATCGTTTGCCGATACTGTTCCTCATCATCGATGACAAGAATTCGTTTCATGCTTTTCTCCGTGTTGTGCCCGTTTGTGAAAGAGCAACGTAACAATTTCCAGCTACATACGACATTTTCACTTTTTCCCCTTTGCTCGGAAGAAAGATAGTCACTACCTCCCGACCTCTCTGACAGTCTTCAGTAGTGCATCGGCGAGAATGGTCAACGAGCTCTTGTAAACGTCGACATACTCCTTGGGATGATCGATTGAGCGAATGCGAACAAAGGCATTGTTGAGATCGACAATATCAAGATATGGGGTACAGCCTATCTCGAGTTTATGGAGAGTTTTTTCTTCCATTCGATGACTCCGTTCGTTTTGCGCTATTCTCTTTCGCTTTCATCTGGTTCGTTGCATCGCAGGAACATTCTTCAAACCGTTCGTACCACCATTCGCCGGGGCAAGCCCATATGGATCGAACAAATGAATCCCCGCAAACCCATTGATACTCTTCAGCTTTTGCAGCGGCGTTTTTCCTTCGAGCCATGGAATTGGACGATAATTGTTGTGAAAGAGAAGAAACTGCGCTAACTCCCTCTGCAGTTCCTGCTCAGACGCCAGGACCATAGAACCCTCAATGATGCCACCGAACATCAGTCTTGAGGTAATCGAGAACAAAGCGTCGTGAGATGGATTCTCAATGATCGAATGCACAAGCCCTCTCTTCACCATCATCGCTGTGAAGTTGCGACGCGCTTGATCGCTGGTGGGATGGTGAAAGGGTCTCTCGCCGCAGCTTCTGATTTGGGAAATTGTGAATGGGAAACTCTGTACGACGAAGTCAAGAAAAGACACTGCCGCAGCTGTCGTTAACGCGAGATACACTTGTGCCACCTGCAGATGAGTCGTCACGTCGATAGCCGAGAAAACGACAGGCTCCAAGCCATTCACACGTATCGCCAGCTTTTTCGCCTGTAGGTAGAGAAGGCTCCCGGGCCTCGGGGCAATCTCATCGATCAATGCAGCTATCCTGCGAAGGTACAACTGCCCGGAATGAGAAAGCTCCGTGCACAAACTTTGAAGTCCTATGGGGACCTCACCGACCGGAATCTCGGAATGAGCGGTTGCACTTGTTGTCCACATGGCGTCTATCCCTCGAGTTATTTGGTGACAATCATTTTCTTGACGGCAACTTGATCACCGACCTGCAGCCTTGCGAAGTACATCCCCGATGCCAGTTTGGAGCCTTGTCCATCGTCGGCATTCCATTTCACGGAGTACCGCCCTTCAAGTTGATACTGGCTTACAATCGTATTGACGTGCCGCCCCGCAATGTCATAGACGGCCAGACGCACATTTGCCGACTTCAGCAGGCTGTATGTGATCGTCGTTGATGGATTAAACGGATTCGGATAATTCTGTTCGAGCACAAAGTCACAAGCCTGTGTAATCCCGGTTCCCTGCACATTCCAGGTGAGACCAGCTGTCGTCACATCGAGATACTGTGCTTCAGCATTGCAGATCACCACACGACTTAAGAACACCCGAGCAGTGTCCGCTGTCGCAGAACCGTTGAAAGAGAATGCAATTGTTCCGATGAGACCTTGGCCCGCCGGAAGCGAGGATCGAACCGGGGCCAGGATCACGATATTGAGTGTCGAGGCGTCCTTGGCATACTGATACACTGTCATTCCCGCCGCATTCATTCGCTCGGCGCCTTCGTACGATCGAAGGACGATTCCACCACACGCATTGATCGAGAACTGAAAACCTGCGATGCCATCAGTGTTTGAGAGCTCTACTGCGATCGTACTGGCCGAAGTTTTTCTCAGGCTTAACCTGTTTTCCGCTAACGTGAGGTGCGTCTGAAACACTAGTGCCAGAGCAATGACTGCCTGGATCCAAATTCTTTGTCTTGAACTACCGAGAATTTTCATTTGCTGCCTCGTTGGTTGATGTGTTGCTCGGTGTGGTGCACGGCAGGTGCCAGACTCTCAGGTGTGTCGTACCAGAAATCGGATATCCGCAACTCGCTGACAGGCAACGAGTAAATCGAAGCAGTCGTTTGAAGAGAGGCGGGACTCAAGACGCTTCACTGCTGTAATATCTACAATGCAAGAAGAAGGAAGTGGAGTGAACACTGAGCGCGGGCACCAGCCGGAGCACTCCACTCTATAAATGCGTACAACGCATCGCCGCTCGACACTCCTTCGTCTCAACTCGCGTGAACATATTGCAAGAATTCATTTCGATTCCCCGACACGTGGAAAGGATCTTGAAACTCTTTTTCGCGCTCCCACCGATTCAGGCTTTGTAGAAACTACACGACTTCCGCGCTGCAAAACACTTTTTTGAGAGGAAATAGCGGACGTTTGATGGCATCCTGTTTGAGCTATACCAGGTTGAACTTGAAAAGGAACGACACCATGAGTACCGCCGCCCTCACATCCAACATACTTGCCTACCAGCGACCGTCTCGGGCATCGGCGCTTGCAAGCACCGGAAAATCTGGACAGAGCCCGCATCACGGCATCGACTACCATGAACTCCTGGAGTCGGTTTGGCTGAATTCCTCAGACGCAATGAGGATTACGGATTCAAGAGGTATGGTTGCGGCAGCAAACGAAACGTACTGTCGCCTGGTCGGCTTGCAGGTGCAGGAACTCATTGGCAAGCCGTTTACGCTTGTGTACGACGAATCAGTTGAGCCGTCCGTCCTGCTTGGAGAGTACTGTGCGAGATTCAGAGAGAGGAACGCCGAGCCGTTGATGAGCAGGCGCATGCGGCTGCGAAACGGTAAAGAGATCTATGTTGAAACATCAAATTCTTTTGTCAAGGGAGGCGATGATGCGATTTTCCTGCTGAGCATCATTCGTGACATTACAGATCGCCAAGCAGCAGAGGAGGCGCTGAGGCATGAAAAAGCGCTTTTGGATGCACTGATGGACAACATCCCCGACAGCATCTACTTTAAGGACCGGGAGTGCCGCTTGGTAAGGATCAACCGTAAAATGATGCAAGACCTGAAAATGGACGAAATGAGCCAGGCGGTCGGGAAGACAGACGTGGAATTGTTTGGCGAGGAGTTTGGCCGACAGACGTTGGCTAACGATCAGCGCCTTATGACAACAGGTGAACCAATCGTAGGCTTAGTTGAGAGTAGGCAGTTGCAGGACGGGCAGACCAACTTGACATTGACCACCAAAGTCCCAATGTGCGACGACAGTGGCCAGATCGTGGGGCTTGTGGGGATCACGCGCGAAATCAATGAACTCATGAAAGCGCAGGAGGACCGTGACCGTGACCGCAACCTTCTCCATATACTGATTGACAATCTGCCAGACCTAATCTATTTCAAAGATGCAGGAGGACGGTATGTTCTCAACAATCGTGCGCATTTGCGCTCGATCGGAGCGGAACATCAGGAAGATGCCCTAGGAAAAACGACGTTTGATTTTAACCCGCCCGAATTGGCCAAGCAGTACCACGAAGATGAGGTGCGGATTGCCCAGACAGGGAAACCATTGTTGGAAAAGGAGGAGCTTGCTCTGCACAAGGACACAGGGGAGCGGCGCTGGCACCTCACCAGCAAGATTCCAACCGTGGATGCGCAGGGGACGGTTACGGGGATAGTTGGCATGAGCCGCGATATCACCGAGCGGAAGGAACTTGAGGCAAGGGCCCAAGATACTCTCTCGGCACTGCAGGCTTCGCGCGAATCACTCGCCCAGCTGAACGCCCAGAAAGACCGCTTGTTGTCGGTCCTTTCCCATGATCTACGGTCTCCTTTCACAAGCATCCTTGGTTTCTGCGAGATTCTGCTGACGGATGGCGAAACGGTCACTGACGCTGAACGAACGGAATTCCTCAGCTACATCCGCGATGCTGCCCAGCGGCAATTGGCACTGCTCAACAAGCTGCTCGACTGGTCGCGCCTTCAGACCGGACGGATCAAGCTCGACATTCAAGAGATCAACCTGGAAAATATCGTCACCAACTGCGTCGAAAATCATCTGGGAACCTCGAAGCAGAAGGAAATCACTCTAAAGTCGACTCTTCCCCGTGATATGAAGGTTCGAGGCGACCACGAACTGTTGATGCAGGCGTTTAACAATCTGATCAGTAACGCGCTGAAGTTTACACCTGCAAATGGTGTGATCTCGGTGGACCTAGTCGAGGATAAGAAGGAAGAGGAGTGGGTGGTTGCGGTAAAGGACACGGGGAGAGGCATTCCGAAAGAGGACATCGGGAAACTCTTCAAGGCGGAAGAAAAATACACGAGGCCAGGCCTGAATGGCGAGCAAGGCACAGGGCTAGGGCTATCGCTCGTCTATGAGATCGTGAAACAACACAATGGATCAGTATCGGTGGAGAGTGAAGTGGGCCTTGGAACAACCTTCATCATCCGGCTCCCGAGAATCGTCGAAAACAAGGAACGCGTTGTGATAGTCGTTGACGACGATGAGGGTGTCCGCGTCCTTCATTCTCGTTTCCTCAAGCGCATGTATCCCGATGCACGAGTGATCCAGGCATCAAATGGAAAGGAAGCGTTCGAACTCACAAAAAGATCCCGGCCATCCTTGATCGTCACGGATTATTCCATGCCAGAGATGAATGGGTATGAATTTTTGAGTCTCCTCAAGGGGGAGCCCACGACAAAACACATCCCGGTATTCGTCATTACCGGAAAGGGCTCTCCAGCCAGCACGGACACATTGCTCTCAAGCGGCGCTGCGGCCGTCCTGGAGAAGCCGGTCTCGGCGAAGAAGCTTCAGGAAACGATTGAAAAGATTCTGGCACAACGAATCTAATGCATACGCTCGCATGCAGATCCATGAGGAGCGTCACAATTGACAAGGAGGATATATGAATTCCGGACAGTCGTTCTTGGTCATCGGAGCGTTCGCCATTCTCTCGACAATGACGCTGAACATCAATGGGTCACTGGTGGACACAAGCACTGTTGGCCTGGAAATGGAAGCCACCCTGGACGCTGTATCCATCGCTCAGACAACGATGGATGAAATCCTTACCCAGGACTTCGATCAGAAAACGATTGGTGACGCCCGGGTTGTCTCCTATACCGAACTCACATCGAGCGTTAACTTCGGCCCCGACGGAAGCAGCGAACGCATCGGTGGCGATCATGGGATCGACACATCGAGCACCGGCAACTTCGAATCACGCATCAAGTTCAACGACGTGGATGATTACAACGGGTATACACGGAAGACCTGGAACCCACGATTTGGGTGGTTCACCGTCGGCATTCGCGTCAGCTATGTCAACGAGGATAATCCAAGCGAAGCTTGGTCGAACCAGACGTTCTACAAACGTGTAACCGTCACCGTCACGCATCCCAACCTCGTGAAAGATTCCCGGAATAACGTGATTCCGTATGTATCCCAGAACCTTGCAGTATACCGACGGTATTTCTAGTGCCCGCTTCCAAAAAGTAATATTGCGTCTTGAGATGGATGCTGCCATTGGAAGCGGGCACTAGCGCCTTTCTGAATATGCCGAAGCATGGCGCGGGCACAAGATCTCTTATTACAAGTGGCACTAGCAAAGGAGCATAGCAATGTCATCTTCAATAATAGACATGATATCCTCAACAATGATCTTTGGAGTCCTGGCTCTCACAATAGCCCGCGTGCAGGTCAACATTAACGTTTCCATGTATGAGAACCAGCATAACGTCGTCACCCAGACGAATGCCGTGGAGCTAGCCCGACAGATTGAATGGGACTTCACAAAAGCCGGCTATCAGGTGACCGGAGAGAAGGTTCTAATTGCAGATTCAACCCAGATCCAGTTCATGGCGGACCTCGCCGACAAGCAGGTTGTCAATACCCTCCTGTATGTAATTGGTGATACAAGCCAATGCTCGATGACAAAGAACAAGAACGACTTTCCGCTATTCCGCACTCAGGATGGCCGGACCGTGAAACAAAACTGGGGTCTGACGTATTTCAGACTCACGTACTACGACGTAACGAACAGGAAGATTCCGACACCGATTACAAACACAACCGAACTCAAAAGGATTCATAGCATCAACGTGTCCTTTCGTCTGGAAAGCCCTGAGCCGGTTGTGTCATTGCGGGACACGGTGTGGGCTGCGGTCACCTGGGAAAAGACGATTGTCCCGAGGAATCTCATCGGACTCACTTACTAGTGCCGTTTCCAGAAAATCATATTGTGTTTTCGATCAAGATCATCCGTTTGGAAACGGGCACTGTGCCTTATTGAATACAAGATCTATTATTAGAAGTGGCACTAGGACAAAGGAGCCAAGTCATGGGAAGAGCAGCATTGTTGTTAGCGATGGCGCTCGGTATCATGTTCGCGATTATCGGGCTGAATATGAACGGTTCATCAACCTACCTCGTGAAAGCGCAATCAGGTTATGCCAAGTACACGATAGCACGTGACCTTGCCCGGATGGCTGTGCACACAACGCTACGCGCATTTGACCGCAATTTGTCGCCTATTCCCTCGTCCGGATCGTTCAATGGGGGGACATACACGGTCACTCATACCGAATCTGGAGACACGCTCTGGCTGACAGCCCGAGGCTTCTGCGCTGATTCATCGCACACAATGAAAGTCAAACTGTTGCGCACGACGAAGCCTTTCCCCACGGTCACCGGCGCAATCGGCATACGCGCAACGCCTGTCAGTTTCTCGCTTTCCGGGAAGGCACAAGTAGATGGCCACAACTACGACTCGACGGGTACAAATCTTGTCGGGAGCGGGGATTTGACCGGCGTTGCTACGATGAAGAAAGCGGATTCTACATCTGTCAGTAATGCCGGCGCGGGAAATATAATGGGCGTTCCCCCGGTGAATGTCGATACTACAACCGTTGAGCCATTGCCGTTTCTGGACGAATATAAACTCAACGCTGACTATGTGTACAACAGCGGTGGCGTCTACAACAATGTAACGTGGGGTATTTCTTCTGCTCCGGCAATTGTCTACTGCAATGCGGGCGATGATACCACGTTCAGCATCAAATTCACGGGGAATGTGGTCGGGTACGGAATCCTGGTTATCCGTGGAAATGTTCAGTTCAATGGTAATTTCAGCTTCTACGGGCTGGTGATAATCGACGGATTCAACACACAGGTGCAACTTGGTGCATCGGGGACGCCGCAAATTGTGGGGGGAATGATCGTGGCAGGCAACGCGGGTGCATCGGTGACGCTAAAAGGCACGGGCACCACAGGGAAAATCAAGTACAGCTCGGCAGCACTGGCGAAGGCAAGGAATATCGGCAAACTTCGTTACTACAGTATCCTATCGTGGTATGAGTAAACGGGTGTCCGTCAATTCGCAAGGGTCACCCGGCCAGGACCGTTGATTGTAGTCGCGCGGGTCGGCGAATTCCGGACTTTCCGAATACACATCCCAGGAAATGTGGAATACAGCAATCTTGCGCAGGGACGGGATCTCTCCGGCCCGGGCATTCGCTCCCACGCCGAGCGCGGGAGCGAGGAGAACGAAGTCACACTTCTGTGCTCTCAACCCGCAGGCATCACCCGGCGGACCTCATCAACAGTGGTGATCCCGGCCAGCGATTTCTGGATCCCGTCGAAAAGCATATCCCGGAAATTGTTTGCGAGAGCCAACTTTCGAAGCTTGCTCGTTGTCACTTCTCCGAAGATCACGTCCCGCATTTCTTCGGTGATAACGAGAACTTCGTGAATCGCGACCCTTCCCTTGAACCCTATCCCGTTGCAGTATTCACATCCCTTGCCTCTGAAAAGTGTCGTGCCCTTCGGCAGGTTTGATAATCCAAGCGACTCAAGGAACTGTGGAAGGGGTTCATACTCTTCCTTGCATCGGGCACAGATCCTTCGAACAAGACGCTGCCCTACCACACCGATAACCGACGCGCTCACCCAGAATGACTCGATCCCCAGGTTGATCATGCGAGGGATTGCCCCGATGGCGTCATTCGTGTGCAACGTGGTGAGTACCAGATGTCCTGTCAATGCAGCTTCTGTTGCTATGGTGCCCGTCTCAAAGTCGCGAATCTCACCAACGAGGACAACATCCGGATCCTGGCGGAGGATGGCTCGGAGCGAGGACGCAAACGTCAGTCCCCGCTCGGGTACCACCTGAACTTGATTGACGAGATCCAGTTTGTACTCCACGGGGTTCTCAACGGTTGTGATATTGATTGCGACCCCCTTGATCTCGTTGAGCCCGGCATAGAGTGACGTTGTTTTCCCGCTGCCTGTTGGTCCGGTGACAAGCACGATGCCGTTCGGCAGTGCCAGCAACGACCGGAACTGTTTTAGATTTGCCTCCGAAAATCCAAGGTTTTCGAGGTTAACCATCATCGCAGTCTTGCTCAGAAGCCGCAGAACCATCTTTTCGCCCTGGAGGAGGGGAAGCGTGCTGACACGCACATCAAACTCGCGATCTGCAAACTTCATCGTGATTCTTCCATCCTGGGGAATCGCACGCTCAAACATATCGATCCCCGACCGTGCCTTGAGCACAGCGATCATGCCAGGATGATATGCTATAGGCAATGACAGGATCCGCTGGAGAACTCCGTCAATTCGGAAACGGATCATGAGCTCGTGTTCGCCGGGCTCAACATGGATGTCGCTGGCTCCTGATTTTGCCGCTCGCAGAAGGAGTTCGTCGGCAAGCTTGGCCATCATCCCATCAAGTTGGGATTCCATGGCTTTCGTAGACCCTTTTTCACCCAGGCGCTTGATGTCGAGCTTTTCGACATCGACCGAGGAGGCAATGCTCTGGAGCTTGTCCAGTGCTCCTCCATAGCTCTTCAGCGCGGCCTCAAAATCGGAAACCGTTGTAATCACCGGTACAATCCGGCATCCGGAGAGCTTCTGCAAATATGCTCTCACCGACGGGGAGGGCGGGTCGATGAATGCGATCGTCAGCTCCAGGCCGATGCGGAACACGGGGAGGACATTATAGCGCCTGATTTCATCGTCGGTTACTACGTTGGCAGGTGCTGCCTCCATTTCGTTCACAACCTCCATGCGAGCAAGATTGAACCGGGAACAAATTGCGTCTGCGACTTCGTCTTCGGAGAGAGCAAGTACCTCGATGAGGCTCCTCGCAATTCCTTTCGAGCGTGCAGCGTCATCGAGTATGGATCGCTTCACTTTGGCTTGCTCGGCAGTGATGCTGCCGCGGCCGGTCAGCGTATCAAGCAATTGTTGGAGTTCTGGGGTCACGGGGCACACTCATTCAAATAGGTTGTCAATGTCATGTTGGTTCATGATTTTTGTAGACTGTTCCTCCGCTTTCATGGCTTTACGCAAGAGAAGGAGCTCTTCGATTTCCGATAGGGCATACTGTCTCGCTCTGGCAATCTGCCCCCTCTCCGCCGGAGCAGGGCTCACGCCCCCTTGTTTCAGTGAGGCGATCAGAGCTTGACCACAAGTCCCGCAATGACGGGCTTCCATACGGTTGATCGATCCGCATCGGTCGCACATAATCCCCAGAGGAGCGCCACAGGAGTTGCAGAATTTCTGAAGGGCTTCATTATCGCCTTTACATCTCGTGCATTGCATTGGCTACCCCTCCTTTTGAGCTTTGACTATGGCAAGAACTTTGTCGACCACCTCACCGAACCTATTGGTCTCGAATGGCTTCAGCAAATAGAAATCAGCACCAGCGTCCCTGAATTGCACGATTTCCTCGCGTGCCGAAATTGACGACATGATCACGACGACGATGTCGGGTATCCTTCTTCACCTCCGAGAGAACCGCCCGGCCCCCCATCTCAGGCATGAT
>CAVUAC010000056.1:0-8611 GCA_963739335.1 uncultured Bacteroidota bacterium
GCTCTCCGTTGCTCTTGCCACCCCTTACCTCTTCTTGCGTGGCTCACTCGGGGGAGGTCAAAGCGCAAAATCGCGCGAGTCCATCAAGAGCCTTCTTTCGGTCGTGCGAGGGGAAATGAGCCTGGTCGGCCCACCTCGAAACGCTTCTGAGAGCGGAAGAAAAAACGAAGACAGGAAAGAGAGGCTTCTACTTTGGAAAGCCAGGAATCACGGGTCTTGCCCAGCTTCATCCACGGTTCGAGATGATCAATGGCGATGTCGAGAAGTATAACCTGTACTATGCGAAGAATCAGTCTCTATGGTTGGATGCGGAAATTTTGGTGAAGTCTCTTCTGCTGGCCATGCGAAAATCGAAAGGAGGTGCCTTTGCCAAAGGTAGCTCTTGATTTCGAAAAGCCTATTATTGACCTTGAGGAGAAAATCGAGGAGATGAAGAAGTTCTCAGACAACCTCGACATTGGAGACGAGATCCAGGAGTTGGAGAAAAAAGTCAGGCAGCTCCAGGAAAATGTGTTCTCGAGCCTCACGCGTTGGCAGAAAGTGCAACTCGCCCGGCATCCGAACCGGCCCTACACCCTCGATTACATAAACCTAATGACGACCGACTTCATCGAGCTTCACGGCGACCGTCTCTTCCGCGATGACAAAGCCCTCGTCGGGGGGTTCGCGAAGCTTGATGGGCAGACCGTGATGATCCTTGGTCAGCAGAAAGGGCGGGACACGAAATCAAATCTCTATCGGAATTTCGGCATGATGCAGCCCGAAGGCTACAGGAAAGCCCTCCGCCTGATGAGGCTCGCCGCGAAGTTCAACAAGCCGATCATCACACTTCTCGACACCCCTGGAGCGTTTCCGGGATTGGAGGCTGAAGAGCGGGGACAGGCCGAAGCGATTGCCCGAAATCTTCTGGAGATGTCTCGGTTTCCTGTCCCGATGATCGTGGCGATTATCGGCGAGGGGGCCTCGGGTGGGGCACTTGGAATTGGCATCGGCGACAGGATTCTCATGATGGAATACACTTGGTATTCTGTGATCTCTCCGGAGTCTTGTTCGAGTATCCTTTGGCGCAGTTGGGACTACAAAGAACAAGCGGCGGAGGCGCTCAAGCTGACTGCACCGGATCTTCTTGAGCAGGGTGTGATCGACCGAATCGTGCCTGAGCCTCCGGGTGGAGCGCACAGAGATCACGAACGAGCTGCCGCTATCCTGAAACAAGTCCTCATCGAAGAGATCAAGATGTTGAGGAAGATGAAGCCTGCGAAGCTTCTGAAGCGCAGGCTGGACAAGTTTTCAACGATGGGCGACTGGGAAGAGTGAGCGGTATATTCATCTCGGAGAGATGATGATTTCGTCCGTGACGCAAATTCGCGTTCGATACGCTGATACTGATCAGATGAGGTACGTCTATTACTCGAAGTATCTGGAGTACTTTGAGCAGGGGAGATCCGACCTTCTCAGGCAAGTCGGCTTGCCATACGCAGACCTTGAGAGCATGGGGTATTTCCTTCCCGTCATTGAGGCATGCGTCAAATATCGCCAGCCTGCCCGATACGATGAACTCCTCGAAGTGAAGACACTGCTTCGTGAAATCCCGGCTGCGCGCATTCGCATCGAGTACGAAGTCCTCCGCCCAAAGGATGCTGCGCTGATCGCGGAAGGCTACACTGTTCACAGCATCGTTGCCGCAGAAACCGGCAAACCCGTTCGAGCGCCGCGGGCATTCGTCGAGGCGCTTGCGGCGGCATTCAAGAATGACGAGAAACCTAACCAGACTCTACAGGAGGCGTGATGCTGAGCAAAGAACTTCTCGATATTCTCTGCTGTCCGAAATGCAAGGGTGATCTCGATTACAAGCCTCAGGAGAATACCCTCACGTGCAAGCAATGCGGTAAGGTCTATCAAGTGAAGGATGATATCCCGATCATGCTTGTCGATGACGAAGAGAAGAGTAAGTGAAAGCTCGCGCAGCCTTTGGATGACTTCGCTGTCCATGTCGAGCGCAACCCCCCTATTTATTCTCTTACGTGAATGTTTGACAAACTGAAGCGCCTCGGTACGGAAACCGCTATCTATGGCATAAGCACCATCGTCGGTCGGTTTCTCACCTTTCTTCTCGTTCCTTTCTACACGAACGTTCTTCCCAGCACAAGCGACTATGGAATCGTCGCCACCGTCTACGCATATATCGCGTTCCTTAACGTCATCTATGGATACGGGATGGAGTCGGCGTATTTCAGATACGCTTCCGCACTGGAGATCGGAAACGCGAAGCAGAATTTCAGCACGCCATTTCTCTCCATCTTCATCACTTCACTGGTCTTCTCGACCGTTCTGCATCTTCTCTCCGCTCCGGTTGCCAGCCTGATGGGGATTGGTCTCCGGCTGTGCCAGTCTGGTGCGTTATGCCGCGTGGATCCTGTTCTTCGATGCGATTTGCCTTATACCGTTTGCTTCGCTACGCCTTCAGAATCGCGCAAAGCTCTTCGCGAGCATCAAAATCCTTAACATCATTTCAAATATCCTTCTGAACGTCTTGCTGCTTCTCAAATTCAAACTTGGGGTAGAGGGCATCTTCATCAGTGGGCTGGTGTCCTCGGGACTGACGTTTCTGCTTCTCCTTCCAACTGTACGAAAACAGGTGCAGTTCGATGTTCATCGTGATCTGTTCAAACATCTCTTCCGCTTCGGGTTGCCGCTTATACCTGCGGCACTGTCTGGCATAGCAATTCAGGTCATCGATCGGCCCGATCCTGAAGGCCCTTACGAACGACAGCGTCGTCGGGCATCTATCAAGCGAACTACCGACTTGGGATATTCATGATGTTGATCGTCTCGATGTTTGACTATGCATGGCGCCCGTTCTTCCTGACCACTGCAAAAGAGGAAAATGCCAAAGAGATCTTCTCGCGCGTGATGACATACTTCATCGTCGGTGCTTCATTCATCTTTCTCTTCGTTTTCCTTTTTCATCGGGGATATCGTCCGAATCCACGTGCTCGGTCATTATTTCATCAAGCCGGAATACTGGAGCGGACTTTCGATTGTTCCCATCGTTCTTTGCGCCTACGTCTTCACCGGTGTGTACACGGTCCTCGTGGCCGGTGTCCACATCGAGAAAAAGACGAGCATTCTTCCATATACGACTGGAGCTGGGGCAGTCGTCAATGTCGTGTGCAATTACCTTCTCATACCCCCGCTTGGAATGCTCGGAGCTGCGTATGCAACACTATTCAGCTATATGGTTATGGCAATCGCTCTGTACGTTAGCGTCCAGCGATTCTATTACGTGGCATACGAGTTTCGCAGGATGGCGTTGACTGTGGGCGTGACAGCGCTGCTCTTCCTTCTCTTCCTGTGGATTGGTCTTGGCGGCATTTCCATTTCTTCCTTCATTATCAAAGCTCTTCTCGTTTTTGCCTTTCCTATCCTTCTCTTTGTGTTCAAGTTTTTTGACTCGCGAGAGCTTGCCACCCTGAGACGCGTTTTCCATTTCGCGTGATGGATTCTCAGGCTCTGTTTTCGTATATTGACGAAGAGAACAGGTGAGCATCAATGTTTGAGAAACTTGAGAGACTAAAAGCTCGGTATGAGGAGTTGGCGCACCTCCTGGCTGACCCGACGGTATTCACGACCCCGGATAAGTATCGGGCATACGCAAAGGAACGGAGTGAACTTGAGGAGATTGTCGCCGTGTACGAGAAGTACTTGAAGGTGAAGCGGGAGGTTGAAGGAAATCGGGAGATCCTCCAGGAGACGAATGACGCCGAACTCCATTCAATCGCTGAAAGCGAATTGAAGGAACTGGAGCAGCATGCCGGGGAGCTGGAGCGTGAACTAAAGACTCTCCTTGTCCCCAAGGAACCGAACGACGAGAAGAACGCAATCATGGAGATCCGAGCGGGAACGGGAGGGGAGGAAGCCGGCCTGTTTGCCGCTGATTTGTTCCGAATGTACACGCGGTTCTCGGAGAGGAAGGGTTGGCGCGTTGAGCTGATGGACAGCAGCCCGACTGGGAGGGGAGGACTAAAAGAAGCAGTGTTCGCAGTGAATGGGAAAGATGCCTACGGGACACTCAAGTACGAGAGTGGTGTGCATCGTGTGCAGCGGGTTCCCGAGACGGAAGCCAGCGGAAGGATTCACACGTCAGCTGCTTCGGTGGTGGTTCTCCCTGAAGTTGAAGAAGTTGAGTTGGAGATCAACCCAGGCGATCTGCGCATCGACGTGTTTCGTTCAGGGGGCCGCGGCGGTCAGAACGTGAACAAAGTTGAGACGGCAATCCGCATCACCCACATTCCGACGGGCATCGTTGTGCAGTGCCAGGACGAGCGATCGCAATACCAGAATCGTGTCAAAGCGATGAAGTTTCTGCGGGCGAGACTCTATGACAAAATGCAGGCCGATCAGGAAGCTCAGATCACAGCACAGCGGCGAACGATGGTGAAACACGGCGATCGCAGCGACAAAATCCGCACCTATAACTTCCCCCAAAACCGTGTCACCGACCATCGCATTGGCCTCACCCTCTACAATCTCAGTGCAATCATCGACGGGGACCTCTCCGAGTTTGTTGAACAGCTTCGGTTGGCGGATACGGCAGAAAGATTGAAGGCGAGTGCTGATGCAGGCTAACCTGTTCCCGGCGGATTGGCTCGCTTTTCTTGCTCGTTGGAGCGCGCCGAAGCCTGAGGATCCGCGTTTGCTCTCAGTCTCACGAAGAACTGCTTCAGTACATCTGAACATCCCTCACCCAAGGATTCCAGTTACCATTTCCACTCTGTGGTTGAGCTTTCCGTCATTCACGATGTTGTAGAGTGTTGAGCATGCTCCCGCCTTCGGATCGAACGCGCCGAAGACGAGTGTTGGAATGCGTGCAAGTACGATTGCCCCGGCGCACATCGGACAGGGTTCGAGTGTGACGTAAAGCGTGCAGTTCTCAAGTCTGCGAGAATTCAGATGAGCAGATGCGGCGGTAATCGCAATCATCTCAGCATGGGCGGTCGGATCTTGGAGCCGCTCTATCTGATTGTGACCACGTCCAATAACTTTGTTCTCCCAAACGATGACGGCACCAACGGGCACCTCATCCTCACCAAGGGCTCGCTGTGCTTCTTTGAGAGCAAACTCCATCCAGTGTTCATGTTCGGTCATGCAGATAAGAGAGAAAAGAGAAAGGTCAATCAGTTACTGGCATCGATCTTCCGGATCAGAGGAATCAGCATCCGGATCATTCTACGTTTATGGACTCAATAGCCCGGAGTTCCTCCAAATCTCCCACTCTGTTGCCCAAGGTCGTGGAATCTTTGATCACCTGGATCCAATTATCAGTCTCGCCGCTGACCGCAGTGCATGATCAAGATAGCTCGCAAAGGCTTTCCCCCGAGAACTTGTGTGACCTTCAGCTATGTTCGCACCAACCGACGTCGAAGACCGAAGAATCTGATTCGCGACAACATCAAAGGCTCTGCCCGTTGGAAACCTCTGGACTACTTCGATGATCCTCAGGCTGGCCTCATGCGCTTTCTTCAGACTACGAGATCTTTGTATGAGGAGAGCTTCGCTGTTGACTTTCCCCTATTCTCTTTTCTCTGATGTCTTGCGCGCCCGAAGGGAGTCGAACCCCCAACCCTCAGATCCGAAGTCTGATGCTCTGTCCAGTTGAGCTACGGGCGCATGCAAAGGTGAAAGGAAACTTACTCACCACCGACTTGACTCTAATCACTGACTTTGTCTGATTCACTTTAGTCATTTTTGAAAAGATAGTCAAGTCCTATGGTCGCTTAAACGATTGTCCAGAGAACTAATGGCGTGACCTGCCGACAGTGTGGCTCTCCTCCACACGTCGAAGAGCAGGAGAACAACAACAGGCACATACTCGAGAACCAAAACGAGCGGATAGTCCGTCCAGACTCCCTGAAGCTGGTATGTGACGTACGTGATCGACGGCAAACTCGTTGTCCCGGCGAACGCGAGGCCGCCTGTGATAGGGGCAAGGGGGAGGAGGACGATCATCCAGGTTACGTACCAGGGATGGACGACAGGTGAACAGAGAAGCAAAGGAACGAAGTGCGATCTTTTCATTCAATGGCTTCCT
Organism: uncultured Bacteroidota bacterium; assembly: GCA_963739335.1. GTDB lineage: Bacteria > Bacteroidota > Ignavibacteria > UBA10030 > UBA10030 > UBA9647. The sequence goes on from CAVUAC010000056.1 coordinate 6,092, forward strand.
GCTCATGTAAAGAACAAACAGGGCCATTGCCAGGAATGCAAAACACCACAGGCGAGTCGTCTGGTTGTCCGAAATCAAAGGGAACAGCACGCTCAAAAGGGCGCCGTTGAAGAACCAGTGCTTCGAGAAAGTCACGAGCGCTTCGAAAGGGTTCGCATCGAAGGCATACGGGATGAAAGGGATGAGTAGCACCGCGAGCGGCAGCGCAGCCACTTTGGCTTGTTGATCGCCGTGTTCGTGAAGAAATAGGATTGGCAGGATGACAAAGGCGACTGGCTTCACCAGCAAAGAGAATCCGACACGGTCAAAGTGCAGAGCACTTGTCGAAACTACGACTACCGGGACGCCTGCGTGTTCTTTGGCTTGCAGGATGCGGCCCACTATTACTTCGTTCATTTCGGCAAGAAAACGGACAGAACCAAGAGAACGTCAAATCAAATCATGATCGTCAATAATGCCCCCATGACGGCGATAACCACAGAAAGAGTCGCCTGGAACGCCGTGGGATGACAACTGGCACAACGTGAAGATCGTCCGTCGCACAAAGGATGGTACGATTGAAGCCTATTTCGATGACATGCAGACTCCTGCCATGACTGCCAGCGACAAGACTTTCACCTGGGGACAAGTGGGCTTGGGCTCGTTTGACGATACGGCCAACTGGGATGATTTCAAGCTCCACGCTCTGGAACTAAAGAGGCCCAGAACGTTTTCTCGTCACCGTTGAACACCGGGAAAAGCCGATCCGAGAATGGACGCCTGCTGGTGGCCGAACCCAAGATTCACGTTCCCGGCAAGGCATTCAAGCAGACGGTGGCGACGGTAGAAGGAGTTGGGATTCTGAGGTGGATAGAAAAGCCCAAGAGTTCGGTGGTTGTAGGACAGGGGTTGTTCGAGAAGCCGCCTACTTCACGAACCGGTACATCGACACGCCGTCCCCATACCTTCCCGGCCCGAACTTGATTTCCTTGGGCCGACAGCCTTCCTCCACGAAACCCAGTCGTTTGTAGAGCCGGATGGCCCGGTCATTGGTTGCGAATGCTCCAAGATTGACCTTCTCGATGAGGGGATTGGCCGTGGCCCACTCCAGAGGTCTCAAGTATGCCTTCCCAATGCCCTGACCCCGCCAATCCTTCACCACGGAGATGCCAAAACTGCCTCGATGGGAGTCCGTCGGTTCGGCCCGTTTCGAAACTAAAGGCCCGAGGATCGTCCACGATGCCTCCGCCACCAGCAGGATCTTGCCGGGGTGATCGAGGTGATCTTGAACCCACTGACGCTCTTTTTCCTCGGTTGCCGGGATCTCGTCGGGCTCCAAGATGGTAAGTACTGGCTCCTTGGTGATCCGGTGAATGTAGGCCAGAAGTCCCGCAGCGTCCTCGGGCTGGGCCGTCCGGATCGTGAACTCCTGGCCGGTTTGAGCAGTGCGGGCCATGTGTTGGATGGGTGGCCATAGGCTTCGACATTGGGCTGGTGGCTTTCGGATGATTTCCCCGGAGTGTAGCATGGACGGAACCGGAAGGGGAGGTGCGCTCATGCGACGACAGCTTCTTGCGACAGTGCTGGCCTTCGTGGCGTTCCCGGCCTGTCTGCCGGGAGCAGCCGAAAAGTCATTCACGGTTCACCCCATCGGCCAAGTCCAGAAGGCGGACGGACGAACCCTGATCGTCCTCGACAAGAAGTACCAGCCGGGCCTGCTCGGGCTGGAGCAATGGTCGCATGTGCAAGTGATCTGGTGGTTCGACAAGAACGACACGCCGCAGAAGCGGGCGATCCTCCAGGTTCACCCCAGGGGCAATCCGCAGAACCCGCTCACCGGCGTATTCGCCTGCCGTGCCCCGGTTCGGCCGAACCTGATCGCCCTGAGCCTCTGCAAGATCGTTTCGGTCAAGGACAACGTGATCGAGGTCGAGAAGATCGACGCCTTCGAGGGCACGCCGGTGCTGGACCTGAAGCCGTATGCACCCGGCCAGGATTCGGCCTCGGATGTGAAGGTGCCGGAGTGGGCAGGACCGAAGTGACGGCAGAAAGTCCCGAAGGCAGCCTTGAGCCTGGATGGCGGCAGTGGCCGCACCCGTAGCACATCGCCCAAGACTTGAGAAAGTCGTGCTCGTTCCAAATCTTCTTCGATGCACGCTTCCGGCAGGAAAGGATGGCTCACTTGATGTCGAACCGTTCCCCCAACCACTGCAATGCCCGGTCAAATTGCTCGTCGGACGGCCGGGCATAACGGCTTTCGGCTACCGAGTCCGGGGCGTGTCCGAGGTAATACTGGGCGTACCGGCCGAAGGTTTCGTGTTCTTCCAGTTTGCTGGCCCCCGTCTTGCGGAAGAGCTTGAGCGGTTTGCATTCGAGCTTCAGCTTGTCGCAAACCCGCTCGTATGCCTTCTTGATGTTGTCGAGATTGTGGGTCTTGCCATCGGCCCGAAATCCCCGCTGACGAAGCGGACTGCCGTTTCCGTTCACCAACACCAGGGTCGGATGATCCGAGCGAAACCGCCTCAATAGCTCGAACATCAT
>CAVUAC010000057.1:0-7533 GCA_963739335.1 uncultured Bacteroidota bacterium
CTCCGGTCACCTTGTCCTCGGTCAGTATCTCCTGAACGTTCAGAATCCGGAGATGCTTTCGTTTGATGTCTACGTTCATTTTGGGACGCTCATCTCCGTTTGCATCATCTTTCGAAAGGAGATCGTGCAGATGATCCTCTCGCTCTGGAAGGTCGCGCATACGCGGGATCTGAAGGGTGCTTACCGTTCCGACGAGTACGTTCGACTTGCTCTTGCGATCGTTATCGGTTCCGTCCCCGCTGCTGTGATCGGATTGAAATACCACGATGAGATCGCGGAAGCCTTCCGCGATCCAAAACTTGTCGCCGTGAACCTCATCGTGACGGGCCTCTTGCTCTTCATCACCCGATTCCCTCGGGCCGTTGATGGAAAGAAGGTCGGTTTGCTGTCGGGTTTCATTATCGGATGTGCCCAGGCCGTTGCAATCCTGCCTGGCATTTCGCGATCGGGTTCAACCATTAGCACTGGTATTTATTTGCGTCTGTTACCCGTGACTGCCGCTCGATTCTCATTCCTTCTCTCCATACCGGTTATTGGGGGAGCCGCGTTGCTAGAGACGAAAACAGTCATACGGCAGGGGATGGAGACGGGATTTGGACCTTTTATTGTCGGCATGATTGCGGCGGCGATCACGGGCTACTTTGCAATCAAGATACTCCTGCGCATTGTCGAACGCGGCAAATTCAGTTGGTTTGCATTCTATTGTTTTGCTGTTGGCATTGCCGGGATCCTCTTTATATAACTTCAATGGAGGTTGCCGTGACCAGAACGATTGTCTTCTCAATGACGATTCCTCTTCTCCTCACCATGATAGGATGCCAAAGGAAAACAATGAACGCCACAATTGAAACCTCGAAGGGAACGATTGAGATCGAACTGTATCAATCGGACGCCCCAAAGACAGTCAACAATTTCGTCGGCCTCGCCGAGCAAGGGTATTTCAACGGCCTTCTCTTTCACAGGGTTGCGAAGGGCTTTGTGATTCAGACAGGCGATCCCAAAGGCAATGGGACCGGCGGAACGAGCGTCTATGGCAAAGAGTTTGAAGATGAGCTCAATCCATCGACGCCCTCGTATCAGCAAGGGTATGTGCATGGCACCGTCGCCATGGCGAATCGCGGCCCGAACACCAATACGAGCCAGTTCTTCATTATGCTGCGTGATGCGCAGAATATGCCAAAGAACTACACGATATTCGGCAAAGTCGTCAAAGGACTCGATGTCGTTGATTCGATAGGCGCTGTAGAGATTGTCCCGCAGATGGGCCCTAACGACGGCAAACCCAAGGACGATGTAATAATGAAGAAGGTGACAGTCGCCAAGTAGGTGCCTGATGATCTGTTCATCGGGCCATCGGGTCAGTGACTAGATCGCTCGATGACCCGATCACCGGATGAAGAAATTTCATTATGACGTACGCTGAGTTCCAACAATCTCTGAAGCCCGACCGCTTCGCTCCGATATACCTGTTCCATGGCGAGGAAGATTTTCTCATCGAGGAGGGAGTGCAACTCATCATGGAGAAGGCGTTGGACGAGGGGACGAAGGGATTCAACCTCGATGTCGTCTACGGAAGCAAGGTTGACGCAAAGGATGTGGTATCGCACGCCTCGTCGTTTCCCATGACGGGTCCCCGGCGCGTGGTCATCGTGAAGGAATTCGAGAAGCTCGTCAATACCGAGATAGCGAAAGAGATCGTTGCGGCGTATATCAACAAGCCGCTCGAATCGACCGTCCTCGTGCTGGTCTCGCTGAATCCCGATTTCCGGCGCAAACCGTTCACTGATCTCAAAAAGCGTGCGGAGTTGGTTGAGTGCAAGCCACTGTATGACAATCAGGTGCCGGCCTGGATCGGTGATCGCATCCGCAAGCAGGGGGGGAAGCGAGCGCGGAAGCTTGTCGGCTTATCCAAGCATACGTCGGTAACTCGCTCCGGTCGCTCCAGAACGAGGTCGACAAGCTCTTCGTTTTCATCGGGGACCGCAAGAAGGTCACGGTGGAAGACATTGCTGCCGTTGTCGGTGCCACGAAGGGGTACACGATATTTGAGCTGCAAAATGCGATAGGCCGAAGGGACCCGAAAGAAGCCGTGAAAATCATTGAGCGGATGCTTGAGGTGGGGCAGTCGCCGCAGATGATTATCGTGATGCTCACGCGATTCTTCACGCAACTGTGGAAACTGACCGATGTGAAAGCCCGCAGGATGTCGGAGCTGGAGACGGCCCGCGAAATCGGCGTTCCGCAATATTTTGTTAAGCAGTACACGGAATTTCGATCGAACTTCGACACCGCTCACATCGAGCGCAATTTCGAGGCGCTCCTCGAGGCCGACACCGTTTTGAAGTCAACGTCGCGTGATCCTCATCTGGTCCTCGATCTTCTTATCTTGTCGCTCATCCAACCTTCTGTTGAATCTCAGAGCGTTGCGCTCTAGACAATGCTTGGACGGTTCCTTCTCGGCGCCCTTTTTGGTTTCATCATTGCATCGGCCTCTTATGCTGCCCGCTTCTTGACCCTCAGCGGTTCACTTGTCACGTTCCTACTGGCTGTCATCGTCTTCGGCATCGGAGGATGGCAATGGACGGTACCGATTGTCACTTTTTTTGTTCTGTCGAGTCTTCTCTCGCAATTCGCCCGTTCCCGCAAGCAGGAGCTTGAGCTTGTCTTTGAAAAGTCGAGCACGCGTGACGGAGGACAGGTCCTCGCTAACGGAGGTGTTCCGGGCCTTCTCGTTGTTCTCTCTGTGTTATATCCCATCTACGATTTCTATCCTCTCTATTTGGGCGCTTTGGCAGCCGTCACTGCTGACACTTGGGGAACGGAGATTGGCGTGCTGTTGAAGGGGAAGCCAGTCTGCGTACTCACGTTTCGATCTGTTGCAGTTGGAACGAGCGGAGGAGTCTCGGCAAGCGGGACAGTCGGAGGTGCGATCGGAGCCGGCGTTATCGCGCTCTCGGGCTACTTCTGGTACGCCGACCTGCGAATTGCAGCAGCCATCGTGACGGCGGGATTGGTCGGGAGCTTTGTGGACAGCATGATGGGAGTTTCAGTGCAAGCGCAGTTTCTGTGCGAGGTCTGCGGGAAAACGACGGAGAGAAGAATACACTGCGGCCATGCTGCTCAACGAAACCGCGGCGTTGAATGGGTCAGCAATGATGTGGTCAATTCCTTGTGCGCGATGGCGGGGGCACTTGCAGCGTGGGGATTGATGCTCTTGGTGTGTCCGTCACCTATCTGAGATTTACACCGGGGTGCCGGTCACTTCTCCGGACCTGAACAGCGCCGATTACTGGGCATGAAAAGCGACGGTCACTTTGCAGAGGCGGATCCTGGATGAAGAGACGGTCACCCACTTACCTCACAGCCCACAAAACATCCGCAACAGTCTCTCGTTTCCCTTCGAACGTGAACCTGAAGAGCTTCGAGGCATCGAAATTGTCGAGATAGGATTTTATCAGCGAATCCAGCCACGACAATTCAGCTTTCAACCTCCAGTGTTGCCCGTCAAAGGCATGGAGGACGATGAAAATCCTGTTTTCGTAGTGTTTCCGCCGTTGCTGGCTCTGATGAGTGTAGAACCATTCGACGAGCTCCTTCGAGTGCTTCTGGCCATAGTCAAGGTCGTGATTGAAACCGCGCGGATACGTCGAGGTTTTGTGGTCAAAGCTGAGGTCGCCGATCCTGAAGTCCCGCAAACGGTCATTGGAGTCGCGGGCCGCTTTGACGCCGGGGTGTGAGCAAAAGATCTGCTCGACAGCCTTTGCTGACCAGAAATTGTACCACCGGTTCATGCCGTAGTTCAAAAGCTCCTTGTAGATCGGTTCGGTTTTGAATCGAGCTTCGAGCTCCAGCAACAGGGCATCAAAGCTGAAAATGTGGTAGACGAAATCAGTGTGCGCATCCCATTCGTCACTTTGTCGCTGTCCCCACTCGTAGGGATGGGCAAACCGCTTTTTCAATTCCTGTTCGCGCGCGTCGAGGGTGATTGCCATGGCTCATGCCGTGCAGTGTGTTAGATTTTCTGGAAGACAAAGATATATTCGTGTTTGAAAACATAGAATCCGCCGGCGAGGGCGCGGAATCGCCAGAGTTCTTTCTGGCTTCGCTTGCCGGCCGTTCCCTCAAAATTCTTGACAACAATGCTCTTGAGCCTGTATGAACGCTTCAACACTTCGTTCATTACCATGAAGCCAAGAGGTATCCATTCCCCTTTTTCGTACTTGTCCCCAATAATGACCGCAAGCATCCGGCCTGTGTCCAGAACAGGCGTGATATTGTCGACGACTTTGCCGAACTGCGTAGCGAACGTTTCAGGTGTCCGCGCGTTGGAAAGGTCGCGCCGGTCCTTGCTGAACTGGATAATGTTATGGTACGGTGGATGAAGGATCGCAAGCTGCGCGGAGCTTGCACCGTGAGCGTGGAGCGCCTGTCGAACGTTGAACGTTCTGCTGTCGCCGACCTCCAGGGCGATCATGCTCGTTCCCTGGTGGGAAGCGCTGCTCCTGAGAGCCTTCCTCACGTGTCTGGCAACTGACGCCTGGAGCTCCACCCCGAGGCAATTTCTCCCCATCCGATGACATTCCAGAAGAGTCGTCCCGCTCCCGGCAAACGGATCAAGCACCCATTCCCCCGCTTTCGTGTATCGCAGCATCAGTTGGTGAGGGGTCTGCGGAATGAAGTTTCCCCAGTACCACGCCGAATGCCCTCCGCTACCATCACGCCTGTCGAGTAACCACAGACTATCCGTGATAATACTGTCGTACTCTTTCCAGCGATTCAGGTTGATGTCGTTGATCTTCCCTGTATTGACCTCGATGAGGGACCGTTTGAGCCTATCCAGATAGTATCGTGCCCGCGGCAGGGTCTTCGTGCGTTCGATCTGATCAAGTTCGTTCAGAAGGAACTGGTGCGGAATGTTTCTGGGATGATGTCCGTCGACGGTGGGGTCGGGAGTGGGGTACGAGGCAGATTGCGTGGAGATACGTTCCTTCAGTGATCGGATACCGGAACGCAAGAGCCGAATCCCTTTGACATTCCCGAGTCGATTGAGCGCTCGAAGAACATCCAGATCTTTGGAGAGGGCTGATCTGCTCATAGGATCGTCGGAACAGGAAAAACGTTGTTGGGCTACCAAGATAGTGATTTCCGTGACGCATTGCAAAGTCGGGAAGGCACTGCGTTCACAGCCTCAACTGAGTGCGGATCGTCAAGCGCCATCGCGAATGCCCCGTGAGTGCCGTTCTGCGGACTTTCTTCTTGATTTTCGGATGAAAAGAATTAGCTTTATTCGCACCAACCAACGCATGTGCCAATTCCAGCAGACTACTCACCATGCTCAACTACATTTGGATATCACTTATCGCCATCGGCATTCTTGTCGCTGTCGGGAACGATGTCCGGGACGAGGTACAGAATGTCTATCGGAACGGGATCCCGTTCGAGGCGACCGTGGTGATCCAGAAATCACCAACGCCGACCCGGCAGACGTGGGAAGGAGATTTGGTGATGGCGGACGCTGATTTCAATGCATTTTACGGCGTGCCATCAGCCACAGCTGAAATTCATCAGCCGGCGATCATCAATGTCGCACCTGCCGGGGAGTCCGCAGTAACCCTCCCATTAGGATCGACGAGTCCGGAACGATGGAAGGAGATGGCCAAGGCCGCCACTAACAAAGACAGGCTGACCGGCACGGTGCGATCCATGACAGTCGCTCCCGACCAGCAGACTGCACGCGTGCAGATCGTGATGGAGCCGATCCGCTTCATGAGGACCAAAGCTGTCACGCAAGCCGCGCTTGACTATGCCTCGACCGCGGTGACCATTTCATTGGGATTGATTGGAATCATGGCGCTCTGGCTTGGCGTGATGAAAGTCGCTGAGGAGGCGGGACTTCTCCGCATCGTCACCCGGATGCTTACGCCGGTCACGAAGAGGCTTTTCCCGGATGTCCCAACGGATCATCCTGCGATTGGAGCGATGATCATGAATATCGCTGCCAACATGCTCGGACTCAGCAATGCAGCAACCCCCTTGGGATTGAAGGCAATGGAGGAGTTGAACAAGCTCAACCCGAAAGTGGGGACCGCAACGAACACGATGGTCACATTCCTGGCCATCAACACCGGAGGACTGATCCTGATTCCGGCCACCGCGATTGCAGTCCGCGCATCGGCTGGATCAGCCAATCCTGGCATCATCATCGGTACCTCCATCTTTGGTGCATCGTGCGCGACAGTTGCCGGCGTCCTTGCTGCGCGCATCCTCCAGAGGCTGCCTCGATACCGGAAGGATCTTGAGCCAGAGCCAAGGAAGGAGGCTGACAATGGGTGACCTCTTTCGCGCGATCATCAACACGATTGCCGTCGTTGCCATTCCGTTCCTTCTCTTTGTTTTTCTTGGTTGGGGAATCATTAAGAAGGTTCGCGTGTATGAGGTCTTCGTGGAAGGTGCAAAGGAGGGCTTCACTACGGCGGTTCGCATCATCCCGTATCTGGTTGCCATGCTCTGCGCGATTGGAATCTTTCGTGCGAGCGGTGCGATGGAATTACTCACCACGGTACTGGCTCCTGCTACCAACCTTATCGGCATGCCGCCCGAGGCCTTGCCGATGGCTCTCATGCGACCTCTTTCGGGCAGCGGATCGCTTGGCATCATGACGGAGCTGATGAAAGTCCACGGGCCTGACTCATTCATTGGCATCCTTGCATCAACGATGTATGGGAGTTCCGAGACGACGTTCTACGTCCTGGCCGTCTATTTCGGATCGGTGCAAATCAAGAATACACGGCATGCAGTTCCGGCCGGATTGATCGCCGATCTGTTTGGGATGTTGGGTGCGGTCCTCATCTGCCGGATTCTCTTTGGGGTGTGATGTGAAAACCCTGAGAACGCATCTCTGGTTGGCTGGCGTCTTTTTGCTTGCCCTGCTCTCTCCGCGCCCTCTTCTTGCGCAGACAATGCAGCAGCAACCCTCGAAGCTTGCGATGCTGACCAATCAGCAGATGGTCACCGGCGGAGTAGGGATGACCATCATCGACGGAAAACCATACTATCTTTTTCATCTCTTCCCTGAGCTCTCGTTCGGAAAAATCGGCATCGGGCTCGACCTCAATATCCGCGTTGGTGAAGACGGCAAAGTGAGGAGCGAAGATTTCAAAGATGCTTACAGCTACCTGCGATTGATTCGCTATGTTCGGTATGGCAACAAGAACGAACCGTTCTATGCACGGTTAGGGACGCTCGACTACTCCCGGATTGGTCATGGTTACATCGTGTACATTACCGGAATTCGGCAAGTTACAATATGCGGGAAGTCGGGGTTGAGTTCGACGCCGATTTCCAGAAGGTCGGTTTCGAGTCAATGTATAGTGATGTCGGCGGCGCAGCGTTGCTGGGTCTCCGCGGATACGTCAGACCTCTGATTTCACGGATGCACATCCATCCCCGTCATCGGAGGTCTTGAGACTGGAGCAACGCTGGCATCAGACTTCAACGCGAATGCAACGCACGAACTGAACGAGTAGGTTACAT
>CAVUAC010000058.1:0-7531 GCA_963739335.1 uncultured Bacteroidota bacterium
CCGGTCACCTTGTCCTCGGTCAGTATCTCCTGAACGTTCAGAATCCGGAGATGCTTTCGTTTGATGTCTACGTTCATTTTGGGACGCTCATCTCCGTTTGCATCATCTTTCGAAAGGAGATCGTGCAGATGATCCTCTCGCTCTGGAAGGTCGCGCATACGCGGGATCTGAAGGGTGCTTACCGTTCCGACGAGTACGTTCGACTTGCTCTTGCGATCGTTATCGGTTCCGTCCCCGCTGCTGTGATCGGATTGAAATACCACGATGAGATCGCGGAAGCCTTCCGCGATCCAAAACTTGTCGCCGTGAACCTCATCGTGACGGGCCTCTTGCTCTTCATCACCCGATTCCCTCGGGCCGTTGATGGAAAGAAGGTCGGTTTGCTGTCGGGTTTCATTATCGGATGTGCCCAGGCCGTTGCAATCCTGCCTGGCATTTCGCGATCGGGTTCAACCATTAGCACTGGTATTTATTTGCGTCTGTTACCCGTGACTGCCGCTCGATTCTCATTCCTTCTCTCCATACCGGTTATTGGGGGAGCCGCGTTGCTAGAGACGAAAACAGTCATACGGCAGGGGATGGAGACGGGATTTGGACCTTTTATTGTCGGCATGATTGCGGCGGCGATCACGGGCTACTTTGCAATCAAGATCCTCCTGCGCATTGTCGAACGCGGCAAATTCAGTTGGTTTGCATTCTATTGTTTTGCTGTTGGCATTGCCGGGATCCTCTTTATATAACTTCAATGGAGGTTGCCGTGACCAGAACGATTGTCTTCTCAATGACGATTCCTCTTCTCCTCACCATGATAGGATGCCAAAGGAAAACAATGAACGCCACAATTGAAACCTCGAAGGGAACGATTGAGATCGAACTGTATCAATCGGACGCCCCAAAGACAGTCAACAATTTCGTCGGCCTCGCCGAGCAAGGGTACTTCAACGGCCTTCTCTTTCACAGGGTTGCGAAGGGCTTTGTGATTCAGACAGGCGATCCCAAAGGCAATGGGACCGGCGGAACGAGCGTCTATGGCAAAGAGTTTGAAGATGAGCTCAATCCATCGACGCCCTCGTATCAGCAAGGGTATGTGCATGGCACCGTCGCCATGGCGAATCGCGGCCCGAACACCAATACGAGCCAGTTCTTCATTATGCTGCGTGATGCGCAGAATATGCCAAAGAACTACACGATATTCGGCAAAGTCGTCAAAGGACTCGATGTCGTTGATTCGATAGGCGCTGTAGAGATTGTCCCGCAGATGGGCCCTAACGACGGCAAACCCAAGGACGATGTAATAATGAAGAAGGTGACAGTCGCCAAGTAGGTGCCTGATGATCTGTTCATCGGGCCATCGGGTCAGTGACTAGATCGCTCGATGACCCGATCACCGGATGAAGAAATTTCATTATGACGTACGCTGAGTTCCAACAATCTCTGAAGCCCGACCGCTTCGCTCCGATATACCTGTTCCATGGCGAGGAAGATTTTCTCATCGAGGAGGGAGTGCAACTCATCATGGAGAAGGCGTTGGACGAGGGGACGAAGGGATTCAACCTCGATGTCGTCTACGGAAGCAAGGTTGACGCAAAGGATGTGGTATCGCACGCCTCGTCGTTTCCCATGACGGGTCCCCGGCGTGTGGTCATCGTGAAGGAATTCGAGAAGCTCGTCAATACCGAGATAGCGAAAGAGATCGTTGCGGCGTATATCAACAAGCCGCTCGAATCGACCGTCCTCGTGCTGGTCTCGCTGAATCCCGATTTCCGGCGCAAACCGTTCACTGATCTCAAAAAGCGTGCGGAGTTGGTTGAGTGCAAGCCACTGTATGACAATCAGGTGCCGGCCTGGATCGGTGATCGCATCCGCAAGCAGGGGGGGAAGCGAGCGCGGAAGCTTGTCGGCTTATCCAAGCATACGTCGGTAACTCGCTCCGGTCGCTCCAGAACGAGGTCGACAAGCTCTTCGTTTTCATCGGGGACCGCAAGAAGGTCACGGTGGAAGACATTGCTGCCGTTGTCGGTGCCACGAAGGGGTACACGATATTTGAGCTGCAAAATGCGATAGGCCGAAGGGACCCGAAAGAAGCCGTGAAAATCATTGAGCGGATGCTTGAGGTGGGGCAGTCGCCGCAGATGATTATCGTGATGCTCCACGCGATTCTTCACGCAACTGTGGAAACTGACCGATGTGAAAGCCCGCAGGATGTCGGAGCTGGAGACGGCCCGCGGAATCGGTGTTCCGCAATATTTTGTTAAACACTACACGGAATTTCGATCGAACTTCGACACCGCTCACATCGAGCGCAATTTCGAGGCGCTCCTCGAGGCCGACACCGTTTTGAAGTCGACGTTGTGTGATACTCATCTGGTCCTCGATCTTCTTATCTTGTCGCTCATCCAACCTTCTGTTGAATCTCAGAGCGTTGCGCTCTAGACAATGCTTGGACGGTTCCTTCTCGGCGCCCTTTTTGGTTTCATCATTGCATCGGCCTCTTATGCTGCCCGCTTCTTGACCCTCAGCGGTTCACTTGTCACGTTCCTACTGGCTGTCATCGTCTTCGGCATCGGAGGATGGCAATGGACGGTACCGATCGTCATGTTTTGTTCTGTCGAGTCTTCTCTCGCAATTCGCCCGTTCCCGCAAGCAGGAGCTTGAGCTTGTCTTTGAAAAGTCGAGCACGTGTGACGGAGGACAGGTCCTCGCTAACGGAGGTGTTCCGGGCCTTCTCGTTGTTCTCTCTGTGTTATATCCCATCTACGATTTCTATCCTCTCTATTTGGGCGCTTTGGCAGCCGTCACTGCTGACACTCTGGGGCATGAATATTGGTGGTGCTGTTGAAGGGGAAGCCAGTCTGTGGAACCACGTTTCGATCTGTTGCAGTTGGAACGAGCGGAGGAGTCTCGGCAAGCGGGACAGTCGGAGGTGCGATCGGAGCCGGCGTTATCGTGCTCTCGGGCTACTTCTGGGACGCTGACCTGCGAATTGCAGCAGCCATCGTGACGGCGGGATTGGTCGGGAGCTTTGCGGACAGCAGATGGGAGTTTCAGTGCAAGCGCGGTTCCGTGCGAGGTCTGCGGGAAAACGACGGAGAGAAGAATACACTGCGGCCATGCTGCTCAACGAAACCGCGGCGTTGAATGGGTCAGCAATGATATGGTCAATTCCTTGTGCGCGATGGCGGGGGCACTTGCAGCGTGGGGATTGATGCTCTTGGTGTGTCCGTCACCTATCTGAGATTTACACCGGGGTGCCGGTCATTCTCCGGACCTGAACAGCGCCGATTACTGGGCATGAAAAGCGACGGTCACTTTGCAGAGGCGGTCCTGGATGAAGAGACGGTCACCCACTTACCTCACAGCCCACAAAACATCCGCAACAGTCTCTCGTTTCCCTTCGAACGTGAACCTGAAGAGCTTCGAGGCATCGAAATTGTCGAGATAGGATTTTATCAGCGAATCCAGCCACGACAATTCAGCTTTCAACCTCCAGTGTTGCCCGTCAAAGGCATGGAGGACGATGAAAATCCTGTTTTCGTAGTGTTTCCGCCGTTGCTGGCTCTGATGAGTGTAGAACCATTCGACGAGCTCCTTCGAGTGCTTCTGGCCATAGTCAAGGTCGTGATTGAAACCGCGTGGATACGTCGAGGTTTTGTGGTCAAAGCTGAGGTCGCCGATCCTGAAGTCCCGCAAACGGTCATTGGAGTCGCGGGCCGCTTTGACGCCGGGGTGTGAGCAAAAGATCTGCTCGACAGCCTTTGCTGACCAGAAATTGTACCACCGGTTCATGCCGTAGTTCAAAAGCTCCTTGTAGATCGGTTCGGTTTTGAATCGAGCTTCGAGCTCCAGCAACAGGGCATCAAAGCTGAAAATGTGGTAGACGAAATCAGTGTGCGCATCCCATTCGTCACTTTGTCGCTGTCCCCACTCGTAGGGATGGGCAAACCGCTTTTTCAATTCCTGTTCGCGCGCGTTGAGGGTGATTGCCATGGCTCATGCCGTGCAGTGTGTTAGATTTTCTGGAAGACAAAGATATATTCGTGTTTGAAAACATAGAATCCGCCGGCGAGGGCGCGGAATCGCCAGAGTTCTTTCTGGCTTCGCTTGCCGGCCGTTCCCTCAAAATTCTTGACAACAATGCTCTTGAGCCTGTATGAACGCTTCAACACTTCGTTCATTACCATGAAGCCAAGAGGTATCCATTCCCCTTTTTCGTACTTGTCCCCAATAATGACCGCAAGCATCCGGCCTGTGTCCAGAACAGGCGTGATATTGTCGACGACTTTGCCGAACTGCGTAGCGAACGTTTCAGGTGTCCGCGTGTTGGAAAGGTCGCGCCGGTCCTTGCTGAACTGGATAATGTTATGGTACGGTGGATGAAGGATCGCAAGCTGCGCGGAGCTTGCACCGTGAGCGTGGAGCGCCTGTCGAACGTTGAACGTTCTGCTGTCGCCGACCTCCAGGGCGATCATGCTCGTTCCCTGGTGGGAAGCGCTGCTCCTGAGAGCCTTCCTCACGTGTCTGGCAACTGACGCCTGGAGCTCCACCCCGAGGCAATTTCTCCCCATCCGATGACATTCCAGAAGAGTCGTCCCGCTCCCGGCAAACGGATCAAGCACCCATTCCCCCGCTTTCGTGTATCGCAGCATCAGTTGGTGAGGGATCTGCGGAATGAAGTTTCCCCAGTACCACGCCGAATGCCCTCCGCTACCATCACGCCTGTCGAGTAACCACAGACTATCCGTGATAATACTGTCGTACTCTTTCCAGCGATTCAGGTTGATGTCGTTGATCTTCCCTGTATTGACCTCGATGAGGGACCGTTTGAGCCTATCCAGATAGTATCGTGCCCGCGGCAGGGTCTTCGTGCGTTCGATCTGATCAAGTTCGTTCAGAAGGAACTGGTGCGGAATGTTTCTGGGATGATGTCCGTCGACGGTGGGGTCGGGAGTGGGGTACGAGGCAGATTGCGTGGAGATACGTTCCTTCAGTGATCGGATACCGGAACGCAAGAGCCGAATCCCTTTGACATTCCCGAGTCGATTGAGCGCTCGAAGAACATCCAGATCTTTGGAGAGGGCTGATCTGCTCATAGGATCGTCGGAACAGGAAAAACGTTGTTGGGCTACCAAGATAGTGATTTCCGTGACGCATTGCAAAGTCGGGAAGGCACTGCGTTCACAGCCTCAACTGAGTGCGGATCGTCAAGCGCCATCGCGAATGCCCCGTGAGTGCCGTTCTGCGGACTTTCTTCTTGATTTTCGGATGAAAAGAATTAGCTTTATTCGCACCAACCAACGCATGTGCCAATTCCAGCAGACTACTCACCATGCTCAACTACATTTGGATATCACTTATCGCCATCGGCATTCTTGTCGCTGTCGGGAACGATGTCCGGGACGAGGTACAGAATGTCTATCGGAACGGAATCCCGTTCGAGGCGACCGTGGTGATCCAGAAATCACCAACGCCGACCCGGCAGACGTGGGAAGGAGATTTGGTGATGGCGGACGCTGATTTCAATGCATTTTACGGCGTGCCATCAGCCACAGCTGAAATTCATCAGCCGGCGATCATCAATGTCGCACCTGCCGGGGAGTCCGCAGTAACCCTCCCATTAGGATCGACGAGTCCGGAACGATGGAAGGAGATGGCCAAGGCCGCCACTAACA
Source organism: uncultured Bacteroidota bacterium (assembly GCA_963739335.1). Taxonomy (GTDB): domain Bacteria; phylum Bacteroidota; class Ignavibacteria; order UBA10030; family UBA10030; genus UBA9647. The sequence continues at coordinate 5,670 of CAVUAC010000058.1, forward strand.
AAGACAGGCTGACCGGCACGGTGCGATCCATGACAGTCGCTCCCGACCAGCAGACTGCACGTGTGCAGATCGTGATGGAGCCGATCCGCTTCATGAGGACCAAAGCTGTCACGCAAGCCGCGGTTGACTATGCCTCGACCGCGGTGACCATTTCATTGGGATTGATTGGAATCATGGCGCTCTGGCTTGGCGTGATGAAAGTCGCTGAGGAGGCGGGACTTCTCCGCATCGTCACCCGGATGCTTACGCCGGTCACGAAGAGGCTTTTCCCGGATGTCCCAACGGATCATCCTGCGATTGGAGCGATGATCATGAATATCGCTGCCAACATGCTCGGACTCAGCAATGCAGCAACCCCCTTGGGATTGAAGGCAATGGAGGAGTTGAACAAGCTCAACCCGAAAGTGGGGACCGCAACGAACGCGATGGTCACATTCCTGGCCATCAACACCGGAGGACTGATCCTGATTCCGGCCACCGTGATTGCAGTCCGCGTATCGGCTGGATCAGCCAATCCTGGCATCATCATCGGTACCTCCATCTTTGGTGCATCGTGCGCGACAGTTGCCGGCGTCCTTGCTGCGCGCATCCTCCAGAGGCTGCCTCGATACCGGAAGGATCTTGAGCCAGAGCCAAGGAAGGAGGCTGACAATGGGTGACCTCTTTCGCGCGATCATCAACACGATTGCCGTCGTTGCCATTCCGTTCCTTCTCTTTGTTTTTCTTGGTTGGGGAATCATTAAGAAGGTTCGCGTGTATGAGGTCTTCGTGGAAGGTGCAAAGGAGGGCTTCACTACGGCGGTTCGCATCATCCCGTATCTGGTTGCCATGCTCGCGCGATTGGAATTTTTCGTGCGAGCGGTGCGATGGAATTACTCACCACGGTACTGGCTCCTGCTACCAACCTTATCGGCATGCCGCCCGAGGCCTTGCCGATGGCTCTCATGCCACCTCTTTCGGGCAGCGGATCGCTTGGGCATTATTACGGAGCTGATGAAAGTCCACGGGCCTGACTCATTCATTGGCATCCTTGCATCAACGATGTATGGGAGTTCCGAGACGACGTTCTACGTCCTGGCCGTCTATTTCGGATCGGTGCAAATCAAGAATACACGGCATGCAGTTCCGGCCGGATTGATCGCCGATCTGTTTGGGATGTCGGTGCCGGACCTTATTTGCCGGATTCTCTTTGGGGTGTGATGTGAAAACCCTGAGAACGCATCTCTGGTTGGCTGGCGTCTTTTTGCTTGCCCTGCTCTAACACCGTCCTCTCCCTGCGCAGACAATGCAGCAGCAACCCTCGAAGCTTGCGATGCTGACCAATCAGCAGATGGTCACCGGCGGAGTAGGGATGACCATCATCGACGGAAAACCATACTATCTTTTTCATCTCTTCCCTGAGCTCTCGTTCGGAAAAATCGGCATCGGGCTCGACCTCAATATCCGCGTGGTGAAGACGGCAAAGTGAGGAGCGAAGATTTCAAAGATGCTTACAGCTACCTGCGATTGATTCGCTATGTTCGGTATGGCAACAAGAACGAACCGTTCTATGCACGGTTAGGGACGCTCGACTACTCCCGGATTGGTCATGGTTACATCGTGGACATGTACCGGAATTCGGCAAGTTACGATCTGCGGAAAGTCGGGGTTGAGTTTGATGGTTGATTTCCAGAAGGTCGGTTTCGAGTCAATGTATAGTGATGTCGGCGGCGCAGCGTTGCTGGGTCTCCGCGGATACGTCAGACCTCTGCAGTTCACGGATGCAGCATCCATCCCCGTCATCGGAGGTCTTGAGAGTGGAGCAACGCTGGCATCAGACTTCAACGCGAATGCAACGCACGAACTGAACGAGTAGGTTACAT
>CAVUAC010000059.1:0-97703 GCA_963739335.1 uncultured Bacteroidota bacterium
AAAAGACCTGACATTCGATGTTAACAGTACTATAGTCAGGGATCAGTTAACAGGAGTTTCGCAAAAAAACACCTTTGACAACTCTAAAAGATTAACAAACATATTTCCTGATGCAAACTCTCCCTTGGATATTGCCATTGCCTATCATAGTACTTATAGTTGTGACGAGGTCGCTATAACAGACAGGTTAAAGAATCCTTCCAACATTGAGTATTATACGGATGGCAATGTTAAGTCTGTTAAAAATGCAAATAATGATGTCACCAGCTTTGAATATGACGGCATGAACAACCCCACAAAGAAGACAGACGCCTTATCTCGGGCGAACTGATTATCATTATGATGCAAAAGGAAATCTGGATAAGATCACGGCGCCCATTGGCACGGTCAGCATAACTAACAACACTTATGGCCAGCCGGAGAGTGTGACCGATGCAATGCTTAATACAACCACTTATATCTATGATTCACAGGGGAATCTTTCGGAGATCAGGGAACCACTCGGCAGGACGACAAAATTTGAGTATGACACGATCGGCAGAAAGACCAGGGAGATTGACCCCAACGGTAATGTGACAACATTTGATTACGATAACAACGACAACCTCACTAAGGTAACGAATGTTGCCCTGAATAAATATGTCCAGTTTGAGTATGATGAAAACAACAACAGAAAGGCTGTGATTGATGAAGACCTCAATAGGACAACATATACCTATGATACCCTCAACAGGCTTGAAAGTGTTATAGACCCGGAGGGAGGGACCACTATCTATGGATATGACTCCATAAACAGGGTCATCTCTAAAAAGGTCAAGGTGGATGCCGTAATATGGAAGACAACAAGTTACAATTACGCGTATGTCGGGAACGAATTGCATGTAACAGAAACAGACAGCGATAACAAAACCTTCAAGTATATCTATGACGCCAACGGCAATCTTACCTCAATCATTTATCCGAACGAGGCTGGTACATCCAACACGATAAGTATGACTTATGATGCTTTAAACAGGATAAAGACGCGGAAAGAACCGCTAACCAACCCAACATGGTACAAAAGCAGCAGACGACGGACACTAAGTTATCGCACACAATATGCCGGCTTAGGCGGTATATTTGTAGCGATGATGGTGTGGAATTTTATTGCGACGCATTCACTTTCAAAAGCTGCAGCAGAGTTTGCCCGGGCGGAATTGAAATCGGCAACCGCAGAAAGTGCGGCACAAGAATTCGCCGAGATTAAAGGCGAAGCGGCACATTTGCAGGAAAAAGCGAGAACCATAGAAGAAATTGATTCCAAAATTGACGTTGCAAATATTTTAGCTGAGATTGAAGCTTTTTGGTTGATAAAAAGATAGTATTGAGCAAAGTTGAATTCATCGCCGAGAAGTTCGGAGGCAAGCAGGAAGAGAAACCAAACAGCAGCTCTACAGTTAGAGTGGTTGGTGGTACAGTGACCTCCCCGTCTAGCATGTTGACGACCCTGTTCGCGAAACGTTTCAAAGCAATCGCATGGGTGACTAAAAGAATCGTTTTTCCCTCCTTGTTCAAGGCAACCAGCAGTTCCATGATTTGCTCACCGGTTTTCGTGTCCAGGTTCCCGGTGGGCTCGTCAGCAAAGATGATCGAAGGGTTATTGCACAGCGCGCGAGCGATGGCGACCCTTTGTTGCTGTCCGCCGGAGAGTTCCGATGGTTTGTGCGTCGCCCAGTTCGTCAGACCAACCTTTTCTAACAGCTCGCTGCCGCGTCTGTCACGATCCCCCCGTTTCGCTCCTAAAAAAATCATGGGAAGATCAACGTTTTTCAAGGCGTTCATCGTTGGGATAAGATTGAATTTTTGGAAAATGAACCCGACTTTTCTTCCGCGGATTTCTGCAAGCTCATTATCTGAAAGGGTTGAGATGTTCTCCCCATCAAGCATAATGCGCCCCGTTGTCGGACGATCAAGACATCCAATGATGTTCATAAGGGTGCTTTTCCCTGAGCCGGACGAAGAGCCGATCCGGACAACAGTGGGACATCTGGGAAGCAGTCTTTTCCCCGGTCGGTTTCGACGGCTATCCAAAGCGCATCTGGGACAAGCTGACGGGGAAGATCGACAAGGACGTCGCGGCGTACTGGAGGGAGCACTACGACCTGTCCCACATCCTTCAGCGCGATTGGGCCACGCTTGGCCCCAAGCTGCAAGGGAAGATCCACGTCTACTGCGGCGACATGGACAACATCTATCTGAACAATGCGGTGTACCTGCTCGAAGAGTTTCTCAAAGGGACAACCAACCCCTTTTATGGCGGCGAGGTGGACTACGGGGACCGCGCAGAGCACTGCTGGAATGGCGATCACACCCGTCCCAACGCCCTCTCACGGCTTCGCTACAACCAAATGTATGTCCCGAAGATCCTCGCCCGCATCAGTGCGACCGCACCGGCAGGAGCAGATATCGTAAGCTGGAAATACTGAGAAGCTGCAGAAGCAGGGGTGAGGATATCGGCTGGCACGGTGTCCGACTACAAAGCTACGCGTGCCTTGAAGCAACAGCACTCAGAGGTCAACTTGAGGGAAAGACGAGGTATGATCAAAGAATTGCTGGGTAAAACAAAGAATCTTCACCGATCTCTTTCCAGATCCGCTTTGGATTCGCATAAACAGTCATTTGTGCTGAGACCTTACTAACGAAAGAGCAACTGAAGCGTTCGACTCTCAGTGATTTTCTTTAAACCCTTTCGTGAATCCTTCGACAAAGATGGGTCTTCTCTTCGCCGGAACTAGACCGAAGAAACGATTCAGGTGCTTTCTTAGCCATTTGGCTACTTTAACTGGTTCATCCAGAATTTTTTCTAACTCCTCGTAGACTTCAGCGTCAATATGTTGACCGACGTTCCTTCCTAGTTCGAAGCCGGGGTTGAAAAAACTAGAGCGCCCACCTTCTCCGCCCGCCGACCTGACAACTTTCCGAACCGAAGCATCAATCAAGAGACCCTTGAAATAAGCAGGGACACGTGCTTTCCACACTCTCTGTTTCCATTGTTCATGTTTGGTCGCCATATGATGTACCCTCCCTCATAGATATTCTCTTGGCACTCACTTAAAGCCCTGACCTCCGTACAGCTCACCGCACCTTCCTTAGGTTTTCAGAGAACGCGATCCCCGTCGAGTCCAAACCGCACCAGACCAATCTGCCGCCACATATGAGAGAAGGAGCGCTGGCTGGGCAAGGTCTATTACTACGAAACCGACGAAGAACACAATGACTAAAGAACGCGGATACACCCTCCATCGGAAGAAGTCGGTCAGTCCCTTGGGCGCTGCTTGAGTGTAGTAGAATGCCAAATGATTTGGCCGATCATCATCACATCGACCGCGTAGCGTCGTCTGTTGGTCGATTCCTTAGAGTGAAAGACTTACGTGTGCATCGTTCAGGCAAAACGCCGTTGCGGCCCGCCCCATACGACTGGCTTATTTCTCGTGGCGGGCTTGTCCGCCGTGCCCCACCTTTTGGCGGAACACAATGGAGCGAGCTCTTCACATTACGCCAATCATGGTTTCAAACTTGCCTATACAGAGAGCGGCCGCAGGTGGGTCGATTGTTATGCGAAGGCAACCACATTTTGCACACACTCTATCGATTGGCAAGGCTAAACTTCGTGCCACTACCTTGGGCAGCTTGACTGGAGGTAGGCAGCCCATACTATAGTTCAAATGGCACGAGTGCATATCCCCGAGATGAGGTCCGAAATTGAATACGCTGCTCCCTGCAAAGACTGTGCCATTGAGAGTCCCTTCTAAGCTTTCGAGATAAGAATCACGATAGAATAAGGATTTACCAGGTACTGATGTTCTACATACAGTTTCTCCTGTCCACGTTCCAGGATGTCTTCCGACGTGGGAAGCCACGTGTCAACAAATCTATACCATTGCCGTTCTTCAATCGCAGGAATGTCGAACATCAATGGCTCATGGTCCATATTCATCATGACGTGAATGTCGGGTTCCTTTTCTTCGAATGCACCCATAGTAAATGACAGAACCTTGGAAGTGGGATCCATCCAGCCGGGACTATGAAGTTTGCAGCCATGCCAATCAATGTCTTTCAAACCTCTCTTGTTGATTGCACCATCGAAAAAGTCGTCGCGTCGCAGCAATGAATTCGCATTTCTGAAATCAATCATCAGTCTGAAGAATCGGAACAAGTCTTCATTTGTCTTCGTCAGACTCCAATCAAACCAGCTGATCTCGTTGTCCTGGCAATACGGATTGTTGTTCCCAAATTGCGTTTTGCCGACTTCATCGCCCGAGAGCAGCATTGGCACGCCCGTTGAGAGCATGAGGATTGATGCAAAATTCTTTATGCGCCGGTTCCGGAAATTGACGATCGCAGGATCACTAGTCTCTCCTTCTATTCCAGAATTCCAGCTCAGATTGTCATTGACGCCATCACGATTGCCTTCACCATTGTCTTCATTATGCTTAGAATTGTAGGTAACGATGTCCTTCATGCAGAAGCCGTCATGGCACGAAACAAAATTGAGGCTGTTGGTCGGCCGGTGTCTGGAGTGTTTATAAATGTCCGCGCTCCCTGCGATTCTGGACGCAACCTGACCGATCACACCCGGATCACCCTTTACGAAACTCCTGATCGCATCGCGATACTTGCCATTCCATTCGGCCCAGCGATATCCCGGGAATGAACCGATCTGATACAATCCGGCGGCATCCCAGGCTTCGGCAATCAACTTGGTGTCCGCAAATATTTCAGCCAGCTCCAGCTCCCACAACACCGGCGGGTGCGCTAACGGTCTTCCATCTTCACCTCTTGACAGTATGGAGCCTTCATCAAAGCGGAATCCGTCGACATGCATTTCCTTCACCCAATAGTTCAGACAGTCAGTGATGAATTTCTCGACTGCGGGGTGGTTTGCATTAATTGTATTGCCGCATCCTGAATAGTCAAAATAGAACTCTTTGTTGTCAGGAGACAAATAGTAGTAGACGTTGTTGTCAATTCCCTTGAGATTGATCGTCGGGCCCTGATGATTTCCTTCATTTGTATGGTTGAACACGACATCAAGGATGACCTCAATGCCTGCCCTGTGAAGCTCCTTTACCATGTCGCGGAACTCGTTGACATGATTCCCTTCTTCAGGGCTGCTGCAGTATGCAGCATGAGGTGCAAAGAAGCTGAAGGTGCTGTACCCCCAATAATTGTAAAGCGGCGTGCCATCATCTCTGATTCTCACTATTTCTTTTGCGTCAAACTCAAAAACCGGCAGAAGTTCAATGGTGTTGACTCCTAGCTTCTTCAGGTACGGGATTTTCTCAATGACCCCTTTGAACGTTCCAGGATTCTTCACCTTTGAAGTTTTTGAGCGGGTGAATCCCCCAACATGCATTTCATAGATAATTGAGTCTTTGATCGGCCTCTGAACTGGTGCATCGTTCTCCCAATCATATCCCCTTATATCAATGACAACACATCTCATGGAAGTCTTGAGATTATCACCATCTCCGCATGCATCGACTCTATTCCAAAGAGTATTGTTGTTTCCTTTCGAATAGGGATCCAGGATGATCTTGTTGGGATTGAACCGGAATCCCTGGTTTACATCTCTCGGACCATCGATTCGGTACACGTAATGAGCGCCCGGCTTGAGACCTTCGACATACACGTGCCAGAAATGAAACGTCATGTTCCGCACGGGATCAAGATCGATGATCTGGAATGGTTCAACGTCATCGTGTGCATCAAAGAGCAGCAATTGGACGGCGGTAGCATTTTCAGAATACAGCGAAAAATTGGTCCCGTTCTCATCCGGCGTCGCACCAAGCGGATGAGCTCTTCCTTTTTGCACCCTGAACTGTGTTTGTGTTTTAGTCATCATTTTGATGTTCTCGATTCAATACGGTGGACAAGCGTGTGATCAGACCCAGGAGTTTCCCGGGCAGTCATTAGCCATTTCATTCAACGGCGCTTTGGGCGGGCGCGTTTTGGCTTGATGATGTCCGGAGTCTCTGAGTGTTCTTGTTTCGGCAAATCCTCTGGGACAGAGAGCAAGGCTTCAAGAATTGGACGCAAGCGGTTGTTTAGGTTATTCTGGATTATGGTATAGAGTGATCGTACGGCGATCAGAATAGCCAGAATGGGTATTGCGAAGCGAGAAGAATCTGACTGATATCCGAACCAGAGTGCCATCAACGCAGAAGCTACAACGAGTGGCGACCAGACATGAAGATACCTCCAAACCCCAGATGTGGTTTCGGAGTCAGGTGCTTTGAGTCTTTGTAGCTCGCGCTCGAGTTCGAGAAGAGTTGATGGATTCATCATAGCTCCCGCATATGGTGAGAAATCAGTAATAATGAATGGAGCGCCCGCTCAAATCACAAGTAGCCTGCGTGGCGCAAGCAGTCTGCAGCAAAACGCAGTGGTTTTTGGTGTTCAGAAAAAACTCCTGCGCTTGATACGAGCGTACCAATATACACCAAAAACCATTGAGCGAGTGAAAAAGCTCATTGATAGCCCGCGAACGTCGGTTTGCTGCTTGATATGCGCTGCGCTTGTTGGGGCTGCATCGACTGAGCCAAGGCTTGTCAGAAAGATATCCTCTACCAGATGCGTACGGTCACACCTGCCCTGATTGCAAGAGGAACATTGTCAGCATAGTAACCAGGATTTCTATAGTAAAGGCCAAATGGTAACGTGATGTTTTCTGTGAGCTGAATGTCCCATGTTAATCCAATTGTGCAGAACAAGCGGAAGCCTTTGACGTCACCTCCCACCCAGGGGTCTTTGCCAAAGATCGACGTTATGGTGACATGATCCGAATGTGTGTAGAAAAAGCCAGCGCCAAGAAAGAAAAATCGAAATAGCGAAAGAGCTGGATAGACTGCGATGTCTTGTCTTTTGGCACTGTTCTCGATGTAACTGTGCAACCCGCCAGGCTCACTCAGGTTGAAGTCGTAGTAGTCAAGGAATACATAGGCAGACAGTATTGAACTGCGTCTGCCGATAGCTGCTCGGACTGAGTAGGAGGGATACCAACCGACACCTACACGGTTCGCTGCAGGAAAAAGGCCAGCGTCACCAAACATAACCCAGGCTGATGTGTCCGCCAGCGAATCAATCTGATTAGCACGTGAAAAGCCACTTGAGCATGTGGTGACAAGCAACAAAAGGGTTCCGAGAAAGAATCTCACTTGAGGATCTCCAATGCGAACCATTACCTCAACAAGCGTGGCGCACAACTAGCGTAAGGACGCATTGCGTTGTTGGCCCTGATTTCGGTAGGTGGGCGCAGTACCTTCTTAATTGCCGCTCATTAACACAAAAACCTCCTTCATCGCTTTATCACGAATCCAGAGGTTTCAATCCCGCATCCCACGGGTCACACTAGATTTTCAAAGGCGGGCACAGTGTCCGACTACAAAACTACGCTTGCCTTAAACCAAAAGCAAACGATGATCGACTTCGAGCAAAGATGGGGTGTGATTGAAGAATTACTGAGTAAAACAAAGAATCCTCACCGACTTGTCCCGTGAGCCGAAGGCGAAACGGGATCTTCACCGATGAGGATTCTTCTTCAGAGCTTGTAGCAAACCATTTGCACATTACGCAAGCAGTTTAGGCAAACCGCAGTGCCGTTGCGAACTCTAAGGCCTGCCCATGCTGGTCCGTGAGCGTCGGTGTTACGCCTGTTATGCGTTGTTGGAATCGACACTCTACACCATGACATGTCTGGCTCTGTTTTTCACTTGGCACCGGCCAAAAGATTCTATCCCCACTTTTCCGCGGCAGATTTAATTGCCGGGCCTGCCTTCATCAAATCCTCAGGCATCATCACTGGGATAAACTCGACATCAGCCTTGAGCCAGTAGAAGAACGGCTCGGCGACCGCAGCCATCTGTGATGCGTCGGTCATCTGGATGACCGCATAGCATCCGCGTTGACCGTTCATAGTAGTAAAATAAGCGGCTTCTGCCTTGATCTCGCCGAGCAATTGCTGCATCTTTGCTCCGAACTTCGGGTCACGCAGAGCTACATTGCCCGCCTCGTTGGGAAAGTTGAGCTTGAGTAGGTAGCGCATATTGTATCTCCTTCTATTTAGAATTCAGGGTATTTGATTAGGTGTTAGTTGGGACTGTCTTGTTGAAAAGCACCGAGTATGGAAGGCGACGAAAATATCCGGCGTAACAACGCAACTTCGACCGTTATTGTGCCTGTTATGTGTTGGCGCCCGCCGTTGTTTGTGGAATGATACGCATCTCGATCAGTTCCTGCGAAAAGGCCTGAACCGCTGACGGCAAGAGAGTGAATACTCCCGCCATATGGATCAGTGGTTTGCACCCATTGGGCTTGGACATTGAATGTGTACATCAGCAAAAGCAAGAACACGCCAGATCGTAGCATACTCATGTGCTCCACTGCTTTCGAGTAGATGGTGATGAGTTGCATTCCCGTCTGGAGTGGAATCCAGCGTCCCGCGGCGTAGGGTAGTTGGCGTATCTGAACAACACCTATACCGCTGAATGCGTTCCGAGCTTCGAGGATTTCAGGAGGCGACAATTAGAAACACTTTGGACGGAGATTTGAAATCCAGCCAAAAGTGGGACGAAAAGGTGGTTTGGGTGCTTTCTCTTGCATGACCAGGTGTGGAATAGAGGCGATTGTCCTCGGATTCTAGCCTCTCCCCTGATGTGCCCAGAGAAGCAGGACTTCTTAGAATCAAAAGCAAACAGGGGTCAACTTTGAGGAAAAAGATGGGGTATGATTGAAGAATTACTGAGTAAAACAAAGAATCCTCACCGACTTGTCCCGTGAGCCGAAGGCGAAACGGGATCTTCACCGATGAGGATTCTTCTTTAGAGCTTGCGCGTTTCTTGTTCCGCTCTATGAATCCCGCCAATGAGCGGAATCCTGAGGAGCGGGAAATCCCGTTCACGAGCGGAATCTCCCGCTTTTGTTCCGCTCTATGAATCCCGCCTACAGGCGGAATCCAGGAGCGGGAGATCCCGCTATCGTGCGGGATCCCAGAAAGCGGGACTTAGAAGCGGGACGTCCCGCTGTTGTTCAAGCGGGATAGCGGGGGTCCGACTCCATCGGACTGCGGCGGGTGAACAGGACCCCGACCAAAAGCATGTCGGGGCTTCACAGAAAACGTTCAGCTTGAATTCACATTCTGCTCATCCCAACAAAAATGAAGACGCCCGGCACAAGGCCGGGCGCTTCCTTTTTTCGTAGCGGGGGCCGCCTACTTACGGCAGTTGCAACCCTTGAAAAAAGCTTCGAATTGGCATTTTGAAAGCGATCCCGCTGCCCATTCCCACCTTTCTGGTACGTTTAGAATCCTTGCCAATCATCGCAAGCCGCTAGGTGCAGCCTAGTATCACCTGATACTATTTTAAGAGCAGCATCTTCTTAGCCTGCACTAGATCTCCGACCTTCACTTCATAGAAATAGGCCCCACTTGAGATGGTGTTTCCTATATTGTCACGTCCATCCCAGACGATGGAATATCGGCCTGCCTCTTTTTGTTCATTGATTAATGACCTCACCAATTGACCTGCGGAATTGAAGATGTTTACGTCGATGTTATCGCGTTGAGTTAACTCGTATTCGATCTTGGTTGAGGGATTGAATGGATTGGGATAGTTTTGACTAACGCTGAAACTCAATGCAGCTTCATTGCTGCCGCGCACAATTTTGCTCAGGACGTGATTTCGCTGTTTGATTACACGAGCGACCAATGTCCCACCATTATCCGAGAAATTGATGACATCATTTATGCCAAGGAACAACTCACCTGCCGCGTCGGCCGGGTAAATGACATAGGATCCAACCGGGAAACCTGTCCCGTTCGCGCCGACCTTTCCTATTACTGAATTCACTGATGCTGCGGGAACCGGGTATGAGCTATTGCTGCTCCATCCATTTCCATCCGGACCTCGCCACGCATTTGGATCATCGGTGGCGCTTGAGAATAAGCCAGAAAGCGTTATATACATCGTATCCCCAATCGAACAGATGACGCCTGTAGCTGTCCATGGCTGATTGACATTGATATTGATGACCTTAGTCCCAAAATTGTCTTTTGACTGGCCCGGGGTTTGGCCAAATGTCGCATTTGCCAGCAAGCATAACAGGCACATCAAGGTAATTATGCGAACCATGGGCACCTCCTTCTCTTTGAACTTGTTTATGTGACTTTCCGACCGCAACTTTCGTTGCCAAGTCGATGATTGACACAATCGGGTGAGTAAGTGTTTTTTGGGGTGCCTTGGGACAGCAAGAATCCGCCAGCGAGATCGAACTACCTCGCGATCACAGCGGACACCCCGCCGATTATCCTTTTTCTTCGTCGGATTTGATTTGGCTGCAGACGACAGAGTACCTAATCATCGAAATGATATTGGTACATATTGTGGTGGATGCGTAAAACTGAGACAGAGAAACTGTAATAGGAGGTAGCAGGAAGAGGGGTAACCCCAGACAGGTTATTTGCTGGCAGATATGGAATGGAGAGAGCCTACCAAAGTGGGCTCATTCACCCAACCGCGCCCATCCCAGTATTTGACACCACGTTTCAAGTCTTCGAGGTATTTCTGGTCGAGGGTACCGCGGATTCTGCCCTCTTTCTTGAGTCTTGCGTGCAGCAGGTCTGTTGCCGTGCCGGATTTGACTTCCTTTATTCGCAGATCCTTCGAGAAAATGAACTCAAACTGTGGGACGAGGTCCGCCGTTGTACTACGCGCGGAAAACCGCAGCACATTCTCGTGCTCTGATTCCAGAGTGATATTAGACAAGATTGTTCGAGTTGCCAGATTCATGTCGGATATTGGCAGTCGCACGTAGCAGATTTCGGCGGCCGATCTCGTCTTGCCAAAGCCCTCCGTAACGGAGGATTCGGTCTCCCCAACGATCTTCGTGGGATCCAGTACTATGATCGCCGCGAACCCTCCATTCGTCTGTTCGTCGGTGTCATTCACCCCGCAAAGCACAATTTTCTTTTTGTTGCTCCCGTCAAGATCGACCAAGTACTGATTGCCAAGCGTACCGTAATGCCAATACCGACCCAAAATGTTTCCTTTCGCGTCAAGCCGGGCCAGGAAGAACGGCGACCGTTGATTTGAGGCACCGACGAGGAGTTGATTGCTTCGGTGCTCAGGCCCATCAACCACAAGTGGATATAGCGGCATGAAGCTGGCGTCATAGGTTTTATCACGAAACACAATGTGCTCAGCAGCAAATTCCTTCTCCATCACGATGACCTGTCGGGAGTCGAACGCTCTCACAAACCTTCTTCGCCAACCCTCATTCGGCAACGGCAGTGTAGTGATCACCTCTCTCCTACCATCTTTGAAGAGATCAGCCACCTGAATGTATTCTATGCGAAATAGAGACTTCTGCGCATTCAATTCTTTCATGTTTAGTTGTGGTATTTGCCAGAGGATCGTGCCACTTTTGTCGTAGGCCGCGAGAGCACCAAGGGATTCATTCACAACCGCCGACGACACCTCTGGAACTACTCCTCCTTTCATAGCATTGAGGATAAACGCGACAAATGCCAACACAGCCACAACACCAGCAGAGCTGACAAACGGACGCTTCACTGCAAACGACCATGCCCTTACGCGGAGAGATCGCCGCACACGCTCGAGATCGGCGACAGACTTGCCCCGGCTATACTCTGGCCGAATAGCCAACGAATCTCCATGGTCTGCTTCTACGTGCTCATTGAGCAATACCTGGCCCCTGCCCACCATTTGATAAAACTGAGCCAATTCCTCCGCGAGGCTTCTACAAGTGTAGCACTCCTTCAGGTGCTGTTCCAATTCCTCCCGCACTCCCTCAGCCTTTTGGCTGCCGAGAACATAGAGCTCGATCATATTTTGATCATAGTGCTTCATAACGTCCTGTCGTCGCATCACACTCTTTCTGCGTAAAGTCTTCTTTGCATATCGACAAGAGCGTTATCGACGCGTCCATTTCTTATTGTTACAGTAACTCCCGTAGCTGCTCTTTTACGTAGTTCTTCACGACTCGCGCCATGTATTCGAAATGAGTCCTGTGCATGAGCCGATAGGTCTTCGTATCTAGGTTCTCAAAGTACTCTTTCAGGAGTTCGGGATGAGAGACCTCTGATCCGTCATTCAGCACAAATATGCTGTAAATCATTCTCTCCAATGCGAGCCAGTATTTGTCAAAAGTGTCGCTTGTCAGCTTCTGCGTTGGAACGTATTTCCGATAGAGCCTCTCTCTCAGTGTTCGGCAGCTCTCTGAGAGAACTTGATTGATTTCCATTCGTAGCAAGTCGTCGTCGATGTGCTGCATTTGGTTGTCCGCAAGCTCCAGTCGCGCGACTGCCCTCTTTAGAACAACCGCAATATCGATAATCGAATAGAACTTCCTGCAATGATCTTGATTGTTCAGCACGTCGAAAACAACCGCAATGTTGTGCGGAATTCGCCTTCTCGCGTCGATCCTTGGTATCAGCTCTCGCTCCATTTCCTCGAGAGGATATTCAGGCAGATGATCATTGCGCTCATGTTCAGGACAGGTAAAAATGTAGATCTGCCCCAGCAGATCGAGTTGTTTGAGCGCCGAATCTGCCTTGACTGCGAGTTTTATGTTCCGAATCAGTCTTGCCAAAACAGGATCATTCTCACGATAGAGCCTGAAAAGCCCTTGGTTCACCTTGCTGAAGACGACAATTCTGAGTTGCTGAGTTGTCCCTTCCTCGTCGAGATTTCCCAGCTCTCTCTCACCCGAGAAGTAGTCGATCAGTTCCACGAAGTTACCATCTTCATCGCGTTGGAAAAGCTCTGCAATGCAGTCAAACGCGATTCCTTCTGTCGAGATAGAAAGAGAATGGAGATGAAGTCTCTTGGATTTTAGCAGTTGTCGAAGCCGTTGCGATGCAAAACTGAATGCAATGCGGACAACAGCGTTGACATCAAATTCGCTCGCTGTGCCAGAGACGATTTTGACAAGCAGGGGTCCGATATTTCTATTTAGCGTGTCCAACGCGAATGCTGGCTCCGCATTCCGTGGCGAAATCGGTGCAGGTAGGTAGCTGAGGAGAAATTAATGACTTTTGATGACAAATCAATATCGGCATAGCTGCGCAGAGTTGCGACAAGAGCACTAATGGGCAATGGGCAAGCCACGATATTGCATGCCGTTAGGGCCAAGATGGTGATGCGTGTTGGCGTCAGACACCCCCCTCTCGAGTCCGTCTCTGGCAGCGAATAACTATCGCCCCTCCTCTTTTGCAGCTCCCTGCATGCACTCACCCAGATGTTGCCAAGATGCTGCAATCCCACAAGCAGTCCAAGGGAAATGAAACACTCATCAATTCACAATCGTCCGATCTGTTGACTGACACTGACCCCCCACGGCGGCATCAAGCGCCCGCACGTGGAAGTCTTTGTCTCAGATATTCAAGGTGGAGAGATGTGGGTTCGACGCTTTTCTGAGATCCGAGGAGAAGGAGAACGCGGAAGTCAGAAAAGATTGGAACAGGACTTCGAGACTCGAGAAGCTCCGACCCCGCTACAAGGAACAAAAAAAAGAGGCCGAATCTTTTCAGAATCGGCCATTTTTGGTAGCGGGGGCTTACGGCAGTTGCAACCTTGCATCGTAGCTTTGAATTGTCGATGGTATGACACTGAGAACCCGATCTGGCGGTATACCTGGACTTCTACCGTTGTTACGGCAGGTGCACACGATAGAATCTTGGCGCTTTTTCCACCGGAATTGCTCTGTGTGCCTATCTTGGAAGAACTGAGATAACTCGTTTGGAATCTGTCACTTAGAATCCACGTGAGTGGAATTCTGCGCGTGGCCTGCGCCGAGCGTGCTGTGTCGTTTCCTGATGCGACGAGCCGAACCCTTCGACGAGCTCAGGGTTCGATCCTGAGCGAACTACAAGGCACAACCTATGAGTGAGTCGAAGGATCGAAGGACAGGGGGCCCCGACGAAAAACATCGGGGCAAACAGCTTCCCTTGATCCCACCCGCCGAAAACAAGGGTGGACCTCAAGGTGTACCCTCGGCTCACTCTCGGTCAGTTCCGGAGGCTAGGTCGGAACTTCACAAGAAAGCGTCCAACTTGAGTTCAGTTCCTGCTGATCCCCCAAAAAGACCCCGGCATAAGACCCGGTGAGACCGGGCGAGCCAGGCGACTCCTTTCAAGGCCAGATGTCACCTATCGGGCACCTTCCCCTCGAATTTCGCAATGCGTCCGTCTTCTCCGACGGCCCATCCCGCACCATCCGGTCCTGCAAAGCTCACTGCATGGAAGCCAATCTGCCCGAGTCTTCTCCACGTTGTGCCATTGTCCAGTGAATAGTCCGTGCCAGAAGGGCCGACAGTGATGAGCGTCGGAGCGGCGGTTCCGGGGACATAGACGACGGCCGATCTGAACCCGGCTGGTGGCATTGTCTTCACCGGATTCCATGTCCGGCCACCGTCGACTGTTGTTGCTGCATTCGCACGCGTGCTGTCCACGCTTCGATAGTCGCCCCCCACTACAACTCCTGTACGCCCGTTCTCGAAGGCAATCGAGAAAATACCAGAGGATTCGTTTTCGCTCAAGATGGGAGTCTGTGCAACGCTCCAGGAGTTTCCTCCGTCGGTCGACCTGTACACTCGGGCCGTGTTGACACCTGTGCCGATCCACACCCGGCCCTTTCCCTGGACAGTGAGGGATGTCCCGCTCGCGGCGAAGACGCCTTCTCCCGGCGAGGCCGCCGGTATCTTGTTTGATGGAATCTCGATCCACGTCGTCCCACCGTCGGTCGACTTGATTATCACCAGATGTCCGTCCACCGCATCGCTGACAGCGATGATGTTATTGCGATCCCAGAAAGCCATCGCGTCAAAAAAGGCCCGGGCGTTCCGGTTCTTAAACTGCAGCGTCCAATGAAATCCCCCGTCCGTAGTCTTATAGATCCTCGAAAGCTCGCCCGCGCCGATACTCAGCAGATAAGCCGTATCTTTGCCGAACCCCTCGACATCACGAAAATCAAGCGAGTCGGCGCCAGGCACACGTAGGGCCTGCCAGGTTTTCCCACCGTTGGTAGTACGCACACACGCACCCTTGTTTCCACTGGCCCACGCGACCTCGCGGCTAACAGCGCTAACAGCGCGGAGTCTCTCAGTCGTGCCACTCGATTGCAGTGACCACTGTGCGAGCACTCGCTGGTTGTCGATAAGGCAACAGGCAAGAAACGCAACCGTGGCGATCACCACACTCCTTGTTCCTGTCCGGCTCAAGCAAGTATTTTGACAGTCAGCTGCTCGATCGATTTCGTGCGACAAGTTTTTTCCAGAGATAGTAGACCGGTATTCCAATCAGGACAATCACCACACCCGGCCAGGTGTGTCGAGGTTTGTAGATCAACAGATCTATGCAAATCGCTGTTCCCGCAAGGACATACAAGGCCGGCAGTACCGGATAGCCGAATGCTTTGTTCGGCCTGTCCATATCCGGCCGCTTCCTTCGCAGAATGAAGAGTCCCGTTGTCGTAAGGACATAGAACACCAGGACCGCGAAAATCACGTAATCGAGGAGATCGCCATATGTGCCCGAGAAGCAGAGTATGATTGCCCAGGCCGCCTGAACAACAAGAGCGAAAGCCGGCACCGCATTCGCGCTGAGTTCTCCTGCACGCCTGAAGAACAAACCGTCTTTTGCCATCGCGTAGTACACGCGGGCGCCGGCCAGGATGAGACCGTTGGTGCATCCGAACGTTGAGACCATGATCAGGACAGCCATTACGACGATGGCGACATCACCGAAGATCATCGAGGCTGCTGCGGTGCCAACCCGATCGGACGCGGCGAACTGTATTCCCCTCCCGACGACATCCGAGGCGCCCGGATTCCCAATGACCGGCAATAACAAGATGTAGGAGACGTTCGTGAGAAGGTAGAGAAGTGTGACTACAGCAACGCCAATCGCCAGACTTCGTGGAAGAGTTTTCTTCGGATCGACCACTTCAACCGCCGCCATGGTCACGTCATGCCACGAGTCGGCGGCAAACAGGGAGCCAACCATAGCCGCACCGATGGCCGCGAAGATCTTCCAACCGGACAGCGGTTCGATCGAAACGATCTTTCCATCCTCAATGTGGGTCCATGTTGCCGACCAGAAGCCTGAGAGGTTTGCTGCAATTGCATCATGATTCCGTACGATGAAAAGTCCGAGAAAAATGATGGCGACCAGAGCTATGGTCTTCGTCATCGTGAAAATGTTCTGTACGATCTTCCCTTCGCGGAGGCCCATAAGGTTGATGCCCGTGAGAATGATGATGCAGAAGACTGCCGCCAGCTGGGCCATGGAGATGTTGACGCTTCCAAGACTGAACAACACATTTTGTTCACTCACCCAGGGCACTAGGACACCCGTGAACTTCGCAAAAGCGACCGAGACGGCGGCAATCGTCCCTGTTTGAATTACCATGAAGAAGGTCCAGCCGTACAGGAAGCCGACAAGCGGATTGTATGCCTCTCGCAAGTATACATACTGTCCTCCAGCGTGAGGCATCATTGCGGCGAGTTCACCGTAGCTCAATGCGGCGATCATCGTAAGAACGCCGGTTATCAGCCAGACGAGCAACAACAAGCCGGCCGACCCGACAGTTCGGGCAATGTCAGCGCTCACGATGAAAATCCCGGAACCTATCATCACTCCAACGACAATCATCACTGAATCCAGGAGGCCAAGGCCGCGTTTGAACTCACGTTCTTGCGTTGGAAGGTTCATCGACAAATTCTCCACAAATGTGATGTGTCACATCCTTTATGCCATGCGCTCACACCGACCCTTGATTTCATTCTTCGCTGTAGTAGTTGATGACACGAACGATTGCTTGCTCGTTTACCTTGTAGAACGACTTGTCTTCCTTGTTGAATTGATACATCAGGGAATTGACCGTCGGGCGGTAAAATCCTTTCGACGCAAAGCCCCCTCCTTGAAACGCCCCGACTTTCCCTTTGAGCGGATGCTCCTCCATGAATCTGTGGATTTCGCTCTGGAGTTTTTCGCTTCGGCTGGCGTACCTCTTTCCCGACATCCTGAATCTCTTTTTCTGACGCCCCCTCTTTTTTCATCTTCTCCAATTTCGATCTCCGTTCGTTGCCGAGCGCTCCCGCCGCGACATTCAGGCTGTCGAAGCGCTCCTGTCCCCAAGGTGTCGGAATTGCAAGACCGGGGCTCACCAGGTCTCTCCACTTGAGGTTCCGCGGATCGAGCAGAGCCGTGAGATTGGGCTCTGTCGGCTCGATCCCTTGCGGGAAAAATTCAGAATAAGCGACATCAGAAGCGTAATATTCGTCAGCCAGGAAGGCAAACGCGTGCGCAAACTCGTGGTGAAAGACATAATCACTCCAAGGACCATCACTCGTAAACGTCGAGAAACAGCCAAACAACGCCCCTCCTCCGTATCGCTTGCTGTTGACCATGATCAGGATCGCGTCGTACGGGACCTGTGCAGCAACATCGCGCATCGTCTTGTTGTTTTCCGTCAGAAGATAGCGATCAGAGTCCATCGAATTAAAGGTAGCATCAAGAAGCGTGTGCTGGTACCGCCCCTGCCTCGGTTCATCAACGCCGCTTTCCGGAGACGGGCTGAAGATTCCCGTAAAATTGAACCGACTCTTATAGCTCATGTACGGTTCCCACCCGAAAAAAATCTCTGCGTATTTCTTCAGGTCCGCTTCGAATTTCTTTTTCTCTCCCACCACATAGCCTTCACTCAAAACGACAATGTCCACTTTCTTGTGCGGCTCGCCATTCTTCACCACCTCGAACACCTGATCTCCTCGTTGCGGAGTTTCAGTGATGACGTGGTAGTCGGCCGGATCGATGCGCAACTCGAACGTGGGATGGTAGATGTTGATCGTGTCTCTGGCCTCGATTACAAACAGGACGGGGCGCTTCGGAAAGGGAATCAATGCCGACTGATGAAACGCCCGCTGTGCACCAGCCCTCGCCGGGTCAGTCGTCTTGTATTCGGCGAAATATCCGTCGTAACCCTTCGAATAGATCAGTGCATTTGACGCAACATCGTACACCTTGATGAAGTACCGACCGTAGGTAAAGGGATAAATCAGTTTTGCCGGATTTCCGGCCCACGTGCCTTGCTGATAGATCTTATCCACGATAACAACCTCCTGGAGCCTGCTGCCGACGTGATAATAGTCGATTCGCAGAGTCTTGTCGACGAAGTAGTCATCGAACTTGAGCTGCTGGGCGGAAACGAGAGAGCAGAGAAACAAACCGAGAAACCACACAACGAAGCGATGAGTCATAGCACCTCCAACTATTGAGAGCAAAGCGTTTCTACTTCTGCAATTGTCTTCGGGATTTTCTTGCCGAGGACACGACACCCCTTCTGTAGCACGAGGACGTCGTCCTCAATCCTGATTCCTCCGAAACGCTCATACTTCGCAACAACATCGTAATTGATGAACTCCGCGAATTTCTTCTCCGCTTTCCAGGCGCTGATCAATTCGGGAATGAGATAAATCCCCGGCTCGACGGTAACGACAAACCCGGCCTGCAGTGCTTTCGCAAGACGCAGGTAGCACAGACCGAATTGCTCGCTGCGCTTCGTCTGATCATCATAACCGACAAACTCTTCCCCCAGATCCTCCATGTCGTGGACATCGAGCCCCATCATATGGCCCAGACCGCATTGAAAAAACATCGCATGCGCTCCCGCCCGGACTGCCTCCTCCACATTCCCCTTCATCAATCCAAGATCCTTCAATCCGGCTGCAAGCGTTTTGCAGGCTGTGAGATGTACCTCCCTGAACTCTGCTCCCGGATTGATCATCTCGATCGCCTTCCTCTGTGCCTGGAAGACGATTTGATAGACTTCTCTCTGCCTCTGCGTGAACTTCCCGCTGACAGGAAAAGTTCTGGTCAGATCACTAGCATAGTGCAGAGGGGATTCCGCTCCGGAGTCGTTCACAACGATGTTGCCCGACTTCATTTTGTTGCCGTAATAGTGATTGTGAAGCGTCTCCCCATGGACGGAGAATATGATGGGGAATGCGAGACTTCCACCGCTCGATACGGCGAGACCTTCCATCATTCCAACAACCTCCCGCTCGTACATTCCCGGCTTCGTCATCCTCATCGCGGTCATTTGCATCCGGCGGCTGATGTTGACGGCGAGCTCGATCTGCTCGATCTCCTCCTTTGATTTGATGGATCGCTGATTGACAACGGCCCGCGTGAATTCAGTCGAGGCAAGTTCACGAACCTGGCGAGGGTGAATTCCCAACAGACGCTCGATCTTCAGCACGTTCTCGGGGCGATACTGTCGCAAGAAATGTATCTTTCTCCCCTTCTGAACCGCAGCTCCGAGCACCTCGCCCAACTTGCTGAGGGGTCGGGTCTCCGTTACACCAACTCGAACGCTCTTTTCCTGAATAGAGGATTGTGGACCAGTCCAAACGATTTCGTCGACCGTCGGGTCGTCGCCAAAAACGATTTCTTTTCTATCGTCGATGTCGATGACAGCAGCAAGGGACGGGTTATCGAGTCCCCAGTAATAGAGGAACGTGCTGTCCTGGCGGAACGAATAGGTGTTGGCCGGATAGTTCATCGGGCTCTCCTCGTTGCCAAGAAAAAGGAGTATGCCAGAAGCGATCTTCTCCTTCAAGACGCTTCTTCGCTGAACGTAGATCTTCGATGCAAACATTCTGATCTCCTTCTGTAGAATTACGCCTCAAGTACTCTCAACGATGCGGAGATTGCGTTCCCACCGAATGAGACTGTTACTTCGGACCAGGTGGCAAATTCTGATTCAGGTATGATGTCAGCAAAGCGTACAAATGGCGAGTTGTGTTTTCCCCCTCAAAGATGCCGTGAGAACGATTCGGGTATCCATCATCGTGAAACGCTTGTCGGCTTTGATGAGCGCATTGATCACGCGCTCGGTATTTTGATAGTGCACATTATCATCGCCGGAACCGTGAACGATCAACAGGTTTCCCTTCAGCCGGTCTGCGAATGTGACGGGAGAGCCAAGTCGATATCCTTCATCGTTGTCTGTCGGGGAGCCCATGTAACGTTCCTGATAGATTGCGTTGTACAGATGTTGATCCGTCACCGGGGCAACGGACATGCCCGTTTGGTACAGATCGGGATATCGGAACATCAAGTTGAGCGTCATCGACCCACCGCCGCTCCAGCCCCAGACACCGATTCTAGTTGAATCGACGTACGGCCAGGTGCGAACAACCCGAATCGCGGCCGCTTGATCGATCGATGCGAGGATCCCGATCTGGCGGTAGATGCTCTTCCTCCATGCGCGACCCCGAGGGGATGGTGTGCCACGGTTATCGAAACTGACGACCACGTAGCCTTGCTGTGTCAACATGAGATGCCACAGATAGCCCTGGCCATGCCAGGAGTCAAGAACGGTCTGGCCGGCAGGCTCCCCGTAGACGTGCACGAGGACGGGATATTTCTTCGCCGGGTTGAAGTCGGGTGGCTTCATGCACCATCCATCAAGTATCACCCCGTTCCCAATGTCGACCTTGAAGAATTCCATCGCGCCGCGCGCAAGCTTATTCATTTTCTCTCGCAGTTTTTCATTTTCAACCAACGTCCGTGTGAGCTCATGGTTCGGAACACGGACGAGCTCCGTCCGAGGTGGTGTATCGAATGTTGAATACGTGTGGAAGGCCCACCGTCCATCGGGTGAAATGTCGTATCGGTGCGTTCCGGGCTGGTTGGCAGGTGTGAGTCGTTCTGCCTTGCTTTTTCCATCGAGCCGGACTCGGTAAAGGTATCGCTGTGTCCCGTTCTCCGGCGATGCGATGAAGTACACCCAGCCGCCGGTTTCATCGATGTGCTCGATACTCACGACGTCGTACTCTCCGGGAGTAACCAGACGCTTCTCCTTGCCATTGCGGGAGCACAAATAGAGATGCCTCCAGCCATCCTTCTCGCTCACCCACATGAATCGCTTGCCGCCGTCGAACCATCGCAGATCATCAACGACTTCGACCCAGGCGCTGTCAGTCTCTGTTAGGATGGTCCAGACCCGGCCGGTGCGGACATCGCCGAGCATCAGGCTGTCGGTGTTCTGCAGGCGGTTGAAATGCTGGAACACTAGCTCCTTGGAATTCGCTGCCCATTCCATGCGCGGCATGTAGTTGTTTCGTTTGTCGCCCGCGACGTTCATCCAAACCGTCTGCCCGCCTCCAGCACTGATGACACCAACACGACAAGAAGAGAGGGTCGTCCCGACCTTCGGATATTGCACCGGAACAAGAAATGAGTAGAGCGAATCGGTGTTGTTGATGAGGTAAAAGTCTCGAACACCTGAAGCGTCCAGTTGCCAGTATGCGATCGACGCGCCGTCAGGACTCCAGCGGAATCCGTCCCGGTCAAACCATTCCTCCTCATACACCCAATCGAACGTTCCGTTGATGATCATCTTCGAGCCGTCGAAGGTGAGCTGCCGGATCTGACCGCTGCTGAGGTCCTCGACGTAGATGTTGTGCTCCCGAACATAGGCAACCCGTTTGTCGTCCGGCGAGAACTTTGCGAACATCAGCGTCGATGGTTTCGCGTCGCCTCCAAGCTTCAACAGCTTCCAGGCAGCAAGGTCAATGACCCAGTAATCCCCCCGCGTGTTTTGGCGCCAGACGCGCTTCGAGTTCGTGTAGAGAAGAAGAAGCTTTCCGTCCGGTGACCAGGAGTAGTCATCGATCCTGAGCGGCGTTGATTCTCCCGGGGGGATGAGCTTCGCCGCAGAAACCAGGACTTCTCTCTTGCCCGTTTCGGTATCGTACTTCAGAATATCCCTTGCGCCTTTCACCGCATCGGAAGCTTCGACCGTTGTGTAAGCGGCACCATTGCTCAGCCAGCGCGCAGGTCCAAAAAATTCTGAGACAAATTCGCGGTTCTTGAAAATCCGATCGAGCGTGAGACGCGTTTCATCATCCGTCTGCGAGAAGGCAGACAGAGACAAGGAAACAGCGGCAAGCATGAAGAGGACTAAACGTTGACGTTTCATGTGGAGCTCCCCAGCTATGGTTTTTGTGAGCAAGGTTCGGTTCTTAGCGTTGTTTAAGGTCACCGTCAAGCACATACCTCTCTCCTTTTTTCGTTTCGAATCGCACGACGGTACTTCTGTACCGCACCGTACAGGGCTGGCCAAGCACTGATTGAATGACAACGTTGGTAAGTTTTCCATCCTTCCAGTCGAAGCTCACTTCGAAACCCCCTCGGGCCCGCAGTCCCTTGACCGATCCTGTCGTCCATGCCTTGGGCAATGCTGGGAGCACGTACAGCATATTTGCGTGAGACTGCAACAACATTTCTGTGATAGCTGCAGTGCCTCCAAAGTTGCCATCCACCTGGAGTGCCTTTCCATCCTTCGAAAACAAGTTGGGCCAGGTTCGATTCGTGATGAGGCTTCTGATTTCCTTGTATGCCTGTTCGCCCTCAAGCAAGCGGGCCCAGAGCGCTCCCCGCCACGCCATTGAGAAGGACATTCCCTCATCTCCCCTTGAAATGATCGCTTTTCTCGCCGCAGAAGCAAGCTCGGGGGTTGAGCGCGGATCGATCTCTTCGCCTGGATATAGTGGCCATAGATGTGAGAGATGGCGATGATTCGGCTCCAGACTCCCCCAGTCATCGAGCCATTCCTGCAACTCGCCGGACCTGCCAATCTGCAGGGGCGCCAATCGAGTCCGGACCGATCTCAGCCTCTCACGGAGGTCCTTGTCAACACCGAGTATTTCCGAAGCTTCGATGCAGGCACTGAAGAGGGCACGGAGGATAGACATCTCGATCGTCGCACCGGCGCAAATGGTCGTGCCTGGCAAATAGAGACCTGTGACCTCGTCAAAGTATCTCTTGTTTCCTTCTCTCTGTGGGCAATTCTCTGGCGAGGTTGATGGACAGGTTACCAACCACTTATGGGTCGGTTCCTCCACCAAGGTGCTCAAGAAGAATTCAGCCGATCCTTTCATAACCGGATAGATCTTCTTAAGATATGTCCCATCCTCGTTGAAACGATAGTGGTCCCAGAGATGGGTCGTGAGCCAAGCGCCACCCGTCGAGAATGTACCCCATGTTGGCCCATCCATTGGTGCGCAGGCCAACCAGATGTCCGTGTTCTGATGAAGGACCCAACCGTTTGCATTGTAATGCCTTCTGGCTACGCTTACTCCTGGGCCCCCGGCGATCTCTGAAACCATCTTGATGAGCGGTTCGACACACTCAGCAAGATTCCCGGCCTCAGCAGGCCAGTAGTTCATCTCCAGATTGATATTGGTCGTGTACTTGGAGTCCCACCATGGATTTGAATCCGCATTCCAAATGCCCTGGAGGTTTGCAGCTTGTGTCCCCGGTCGGGAGCTCGAGATAAGAAGGTACCGACCAAATTGGTAGAAGAGCGGAACGAGCTGTGGATCGAATGTGTGAGCAGAGTTCTTGATGCGCTCATCAGTGGGCAAACTCGACGCTTCTGTTATTCCAAGGTCAAGTGTGACGCGGCCAAAGAGCTTCTGATAATCCTCAACATGCGCCGTTCGTAGCTGCTCATATGATTTCTTCTCGGCTTCTGCCAAATAGTGCTGGACGCGCACATCTGGATTGCTGTTGACATCATTGTAGCTTGCGAAGTTCGTTGCCGCTGCAAACAGAAGGGTCACTGCATTTGCGTTTCGGACTGTGAGGTCGACCCCATCAACAGCCACTGTGCCACCATCGAGGAGAGCTTTGACGTGCGCTCCGTACCTGATCATTCCTTTGATCCCAAGGTAGTCTGCCGTCTTGCCCTTCAGATGCAAGCCATCCGGTGGGGCACCGTCCATTTGAAAGTAATCTGTTCCGTAGTTTGAGTGATCAGGATTTCTCACCCCCTGCAAGTTGACCGTGAATGTAACCGCGGCGGGTGCATCAGCCGTCAATCGGACAACAACCACCTGATCCACTGCCGTTGAAAAGATTTCCCGATGGTAGGTGACGTTGCCCACCTGATAGCTTACGCTCGCAATGGCCTGGCCGAGATCGAGCGCCCGGCGATAGTTCTTGACCTTTTGATGGCCAGGAAAACACAGATTGAGATTGGCCAGGGGCTGATACTTCATCTGCTCCACCGGCATTCCCATCATCGTCCGCCCGAAGAGGTTATGAGCTTGCAAATACTTGCCTTCAAAAATCAGCCGCCGGATCTCCGGCAGTGCTTCGGGTCCCCCGGACGTGCTGGGATCGTACGGTCCACCAGTCCAGAGCGTTGCCTCGTTCAGTTGAATCCTCTCTTCATCGGTCTTCCCAAAAACCATCGCCCCCAACCGTCCGTTGCCAACCGGGAGCGCCTCAGTCCATTCCTGAGCCGGCTGCTTGTACCAGAGCCTCAGGTTTCGATCGTCGGGCGCGCCCTGGCCAGCTATGAGAGCCTGAAAACCCGTCAGGATGCTAACGGTGACAACCGATGCAGCTGTGATTAGTCGAGCGCGGCGTGATCTGACAGGGCGCGTCATTGAGTCTGTTCAGGGATGAGGGTATTGTGAGGGCAGGGCTGGCAAGATAATCTTCGTTCTTCGATTCCCAAGGCTCGATCTTCAACCGAGGGAGGTACTCCGGGAGACCAATCTACGAAACCCTTCGGGACTGATTAACAGGAGTTGAAAGCCTTCCGCGCAACTTTCTGAAGCGAAACATAAACTCCTCGACCGAGCGCGCAATCGTCATATCACCCCTGTTCAAAAGGAACAATGATCACAAAAGGCCAGTGACGGCCCGCTCGAGGCGGGAACAATCAAGCAAGATCATGGATCTGTTGCGTTGAGTATGATTCCTACAGGGTCGACTGCTCCGTGCGGGAGATGATCTCATCCTGGAGGTCCTTTCCGAGATCGCAGAAGTAATCACTGTAACCCGCGACCCTGACGATCAGGTCCCGATTCTGTTCGGGGTGAGCCTGCGCCTTGCGAAGGGTCTCTGCTGTGACGACATTGAACTGAATATGGTGACCGCCAAGCTTGAAGTAGCTTCTGACCAGATGCGTCAAGTCATCAATCCCTTTCTCATCTTCCACGAGCTTTGGCGTGAGCTTTTGGTTCAGAAGTGTGCCGCCCGTTCGCACGTGATCCATTTTTGCCGCCGATTTCAAGACAGCCGTCGGACCATCGCGATCAGCTCCCTGCACCGGCGAGATCCCTTCAGACAGGGGTTGATGTGTTTTTCTTCCATCAGGTGTCGCGCCGGTTTTCGAGCCAAAATAGATATGACAGGTGGTCGGAAGAAGATTGATTCTGTACGCTCCGCCTTTCGTGTTCATTCTTCCGTCAACGGCATGGAAGAATATCTCGAAGACCTGTTGCATCAAGTTGTCGGCGTAGTCGTCGTCGTTTCCATACTTCGGGGTCTTGTTCATCAGCATCAGACGGAGCTTGTCATTCCCTTCAAAATCCGCCGCCAGCGCTTTCTCGAGCTCCATCATCGAGATTGAGTGGTGATCAAACACGTGATACTTGATCGCCGTCAGAGAGTCCGTCACCGTGCCCATTCCGACTCCCTGAATGTACATCGTATTGTATCTCGCGCCCCCTCCATTATAGTCCTTTCCTTTTGCAATACAATCGTCTATGAGAACAGAGAGGAAGGGAACGGGCATGTATTTGGCATACAATTGTTCGATGACGTTGCTTCCCCTGATTTTGATGTCGATGAAGTATTGAAGCTGACGCCTGAATGCATTCATCAGATCATCAAAAGAGCCGAACGCAGAAGAATCTCCTGTTTCGATACCAATTTTCTCCCCCGATTCCGGGTCAATGCCGTTGTGCAACGTCACTTCAAGGATCTTGGGGATGTTTAGATACCCCGTCAAAATGTAGCTTTCTTTCCCAAATGCGCCTGTCTCAACACAGCCGCTCGTCCCACCATTTCTGGCATCTTCGACGGTTTTCCCCTGGCGGAGCAACTCATCAACCACTGTGTCCGCGTTAAAGATCGAGGGTTGCCCCCATCCTTTGCGGATGATTTTGCACGCGCGCTTGAGGAATTCATCGGGATTCTTCTTGCTCAGTTGAATGTTGGAACTCGGCTGCACAAGCCGCATCTCGTCGATCACATCGAGCACGAGATAGGTGACCGCATTGACTCCGTTTGACCCATCAGCTTTCAGACCGCCCGAGTTGATGTTCGCGAAATCGGTATATGTGGCACTTTCCGCAGCAGTAATTCCGACTTTTGGTGGCGCGGGTTGGTTGTTGAATTTGATCCAGAAGCATTGCAGCAATTCTCGCGCTTCCTCTTGTGTCAGGCTCCCTTCTTCAATCTCTTTCTTGTAGAAGGGGTAAAGATGTTGGTCAAGCCTGCCGGGATTGAACGCGTCCCAAGGGTTAAGCTCGGTTATGACTCCAAGGTGAACGAACCAATAGTACTGAAGCGCTTCCCAGAAGTTCCGCGGAGCCTTGGCGGGAACGTGCTCACAGATCTCAGCTATCTTCTCCAATTCGCTTCTACGAACCGGGTCCTGGGCCAGGCCTGCGAGCTCGTGCGCCTTCTCGGAATGACGTTGAGCGAAGATGATGATCGCATCGATGCAGACCGCCATTGCCTGCAATTCTTCTTTTTTCTCAAATGCTTCCGGGTCGTTGAAATAGTCGAGATTCTTCAGACTGAGCTCGATGTCCTTCTTGAAGTCGAGCATCCCCTTCTTGTATATCTTGTCGTCCAGAACGGTATGACCGGGCCCCCGCTGTTCCATAAATTCCGTGAAGATTCCCGCGTTATACGCGCGCATCCACTCCTCCGTCATCTCACCGAAGATCCGTTCGCGAACCGTCTTCCCCTTCCAGAACGGAATGATGACATCCCGATAGGCCGATCGCACCTCGTCACAGACTGCAAATGACACCTTTTCCCTCCTGTCGAGGATCTCAAGGTCATCGAGTGTGTGACAGCAGAGCTCGGGGAACGTCGGGGTTGCCTTCGGCGCAGGGCCGCGCTCGCCAACGATGAGCTCACCCTCATTGATGCAGATCGTTTTGCCTTCCATCAGATGTTTGAATGCCAGCGCTCTTCGCATGGGAACCGAGACAAAGCTCTCATCTTTCCGGTATGCTTCCGTCATCAAGAGGGCACGTTCAGCGGAAATGCGAGGGACTGCCTCCAAGCTTTGTTTTCGCAGAAGTATAGTGCGACTGGTCATGGTCATTCAACCTCCAATCCTGGTGCTCAAGCCAAAACTTTGTATGACAACCGCGAGCGCTTCCGCCCTCTCCGTTGAGAGAGGTTGCTCGGGCCACGTCTGGCTTGGCCTGCGGAATCGCTCATATTTCTCTCTCCCCCCCATATGAAACGGAAGGAGATGTACTTCTTTTATCATCGTCGACTGCGTGAGGAACGTCGCCAGAGATCGCGCATTCTCTTCACTATCGCTGACACCCGGCACGACCGGGACCCGGACAATGACATTCGCCCCCCAGGATGACAGTCGCTTGAGATTATCGAGAATACGTTCATTGGAAACGCCCGTGAAATCCCGGTGTCGTTGATCGTCAATGACCTTGATATCATAAAGGAAGAGATCCGTCCAGTTGCTGACGCGCTTCAAGATCTCCGGCGTAGTATACCCCGTGGTCTCGACAGCGGTGTGAATGCCAAGCGCCCGCGAAACCTGCAGGAGAGCCAGCAGGAAGTCGTGTTGCATCAACGGTTCACCTCCAGAGAACGTGACGCCCCCGCCCGACTCGTCATAAAACACCCTGTCCTTCTCCACCTCTTTCATGACCTCGGCCACGGTCATTTCTTTCCCCGCGATTTCACGTGCCTCCGCATAGCATACTTCCACGCACTCGCCACACTGAATACACTTTTCCTCCGCAATGACATAGCGGTCATCGATCTTGTCGACAGCTCCCTGGGCACAAAGCGCGAAGCAGTCGCCGCAGCGGATGCACCTGCTCTCTCGAAATGCGATCTCCGGATGGCGAACCTGTCCCTCAGGATTGTGACACCACCAACAACGCAAGGGACACCCCTTCAAAAAGACGATCGTTCGGATCCCCGGCCCGTCGTGCAGGCAATATTTCATCATGTTGAAGACAGTACCGGACCTCGACATTAGTTTTTGAGGGAGGTCTATGCCGCCGATTGATTCTGAAGGGAGAGGACGCGCCCCTGCGGCTTCGGGCTGCCCTTCCCCTCTGTCATTGGTGTCTCGCTTGTGATTCAACGATTGAAACATCTCTTGCGCCTTTTCCTCATGTCGATGTGCCGCCGCAACAAATGTGCTATTCAGACGCAACTTCGAGTATGCGGCAGTTGCTAGTTCGAGACCTTTTCCTATTCGCAATCCTGAGAGTCCCCTCCCATTCCAGAGACATCTCCACTCGACATCTGAGCACTCCCCGCCGTCCGGTGATGCATTCCTCGTGGCCCTGACTGACGATCCCCTCATGACAAATCCTCAAAGCTGAACTCCTCACTCCGTCACTTCAGTGAAGGCGTAGGTGGGGTTTTTTGGACGACCCCCTCTTCCTTCACCAGTTTCTCGAGATCATTCAGCTCAGTCGGTAAGAAGGACGTGAAATTCTCAACCCCGCTCTCTGTCACGACGACAGTGTCCTCGTATCTGAGGTAGATGTTTTCCTCCGGCACCCTCAGCTGTGGGTCGATCGCGATGACAAGCCCCGGTTTCAACGGACTGTCGTGGTAGGTGCCCACGTCATGCACGGCCATGCCAACTGTATGAGAGAACACGCCGCCTCCCGTCTCAACCAGCCTTCGTGCTGCCTGCTCATAGACGGGCTTCGAAAACTTCGTGGCCTTGAACACATCCTCCATGGCCGCCGCAGCTTCATCCATGATCTGCTTTGGCGTTACACCCGGCCGAATTCTTTTCATGATCTCATTCCGATACTTGAGGACGAAACCGAGCAGCTCTCTCTGCAGCTTGTTGTATGTGCCGCTGACCGGAAAGACGCGACCGATGTCGCTCACATAGTTGTGATAGTCGGGCGCGTAATCCATCAGCACAAGCTCACCATCCTCCAGTCTCCTGGTGTTGCGGTAGTAGTGCATGTTCCAGATGTTTGCAGTCCCCGCTCCGGTGATCGACCTGTAGGCATCCAACCTGGCTCCGTTGAGGATGAAGACGTACCGCGCCGCGGCCTCGAGTTGATACTCATAGACTCCGGCCTGAGTGCTCCTGATGGCTTCCATCATACCGAGGCCGGCAAGTTGCGACGCTCTTCGGATGAGAGTAATCTCTCGAGGACTCTTGATGAGGCGAAGCTCGTCAAGAATCGGAGAGAGATCATGAATCTCCGCACGCGGGAACCTCGTCCTCAAAAGCTCGATGAAGTGCGTGTGACGGGGGATCGTGCCGTCCCAGTAGTCTGATGCGATGCCCGCTTGCGCGGTGAGCAGCTCGCCCCGACTCTCTGCGTATCCCTCGGGAGGTTGAAAGGGGGTGTAGATGGCAATCGATCGACTGAGGAAAAGTCCCCGAAACCAATCTCCCTTCATCATCTCGGTGCTCAAAACTGTGTCAGCGCCGGTAAGCTGCATGACGAGCGCTGCGTCGTTGGCAGAGAGGATTCTTCCTTCGGCTTGTTCAAGGCGCTCGTTGCGGGGAGGAAGGAACAGGCTGACTTTGCGATTGCGTCCGTCCAGGAGTACATAGGAATAGGGGGTCTCGATCCCGCACAGATAGTAGAACTCATTCGTTTGACGCGGCAAGATGAAGCCCGTGACCTGTGGGGCTCCCTGCAGAATCGCAACCGCCTTGTCCCCGATCTTATCGAACACCTTCGCCCATCGGGCCTTAAATTCCTCTGGAGGAAAATGCGTTTGATAGATCTGTGATTCCTGCGAGACCAACCGCAAAGAAAGAACGAATGCGACGATCATCAAAAACGCTATTCTCTTGCACATAGTGTGTCCCTCACTGGTTGATGGAGAGTAGATAGTGCACAGCCATAGACGTTAGTTCCGGATCGTAAGCCTTATCTCTCGCCTAGCTAAGACCTCGTTGTTCGGTTCAAATCCAAGTCCCGCAGATTTTGGCACTCGAACACAGCCCTTCTCGATCTCCACGTTTGGTTTGAGGACACTCTCTTTTAAGAGAGACAGCTCCGTAAACTCACAAGCAAAATGAAGATGTTTCATCGAAGCTGCAAGATGGAGCTTCGCGGCAAGGGAAAATCCAGGCTCGATTTCTGTCCCCACAACACACGGAAGTCCCAGCGCTTCAGCCACAGCTTCGACCCTCTTTGCCTTCAACAGGCCGCCGGTTTTCGAGATCTTGATATTGATGATATCGACTGCCTCGCGTCGCGCTAACTCCAGCACATCTTCCGGGGTCCAAACCCCTTCATCAGCCATCAGGGGAATGTCGATGGCTCTTCGGATTTTCGCCATTCCATTCAAATCTGATCCGGGCACCGGCTGCTCCAGGTACTCCAAGTTGCATTCCTTGAGCTCCTTCATCGCCCAGATGGTCCCGCTCGTATCCCAATGTGCATTCGGGTCGAGACGGAGTCTAATCTTCTTCCCAACGGCCTTGCGAACTGCTTTCACCCTTCTGACGTCTTCCTCAATATCGGCCGAGCCCTTGATTTTCACACAAGGGATGCCCATCCGCATCACTGTCCTGGCATTCTCCGCCATTGCGTTTGGAGTGTCGATTCCGATCTCAGAAGCAATCGGGATGAGCTCCCGAAATCGGCCGTGAAGAAGACAAGTGACGGGAACGTCGAGCACACGGCCTACAAGGTCAAAGAGTGCGAGATCGATCCCTTCTTTTGCACACGTGACCCTGGCCATCGCCGCGTCGACCTTCGTCAGGATGCGGTGAATATCAAACGGGCTTTCACCGATGATCTTTGGTCCGATGTACGTCTCGATCGAGGACGTCACCGACTCCAGAGTCTCTCCATAGAATTCCGGTTCCCACGCGCAGGCTTCACCGTAACCAACAGTTCCGTCGCTGGCGTGGATCTTGACCAGGACAGCGTTCGATGAGCTGAAAGAAGTGTACGCGTCCGCAAAACCTTTGATCGGAATGCCAAATGGGATGGCTTCGACTCTCGTGATTCTCAATTCTTCTTTCAACTTGCTCTCTCGGGCCATAGTGTAACAAACGTGCACGGCTTCATGTCATAGTGAGGACCGGCCTACCGAGCCTCTTCTCATCGATGGTTATGCCCAGGCCGGGGCCAGCTGGCACTGCAAGTCGACCTTCCTTCCGCCACGGTGCATCATCTGCAAGACGCACATCAATGTAGCTATTGAAGTCCGTTGAGGTGAACAGAAACTCCGGTCGCGTGCTGCCGGCAAGATGCGCAATCGTCGTCGTTGTGATGTCGCCTCCCCAGCTATCTTCGATGGTCATTACGATGCCAAGCGACTCACACAGGTTGCGGAGTTGAAGGGCTTTCGTTAACCCGCCCACCCGCGAGATCTTGATGTTGACGACATCCATGGCCCCGTCGCGATAGGCGCGTAAGAATGGCCCTACCCCCGTTATGAGCTCATCCAGCACCAGAGGCAGCGTCGTGTGCTGACGAACAACCAAGCACTCCTCGTAGCTGGGACATGGAGCCTCCACATAGAAGTCATCAGCTGCAAGAGCGTTGAGGACCCGGATCGCCTGATGCGGCTGCCAGCCGGTGTTGGCATCGGCGACGAGAACATCTCCGGGTCGAAGAACCTTGAGCACCAACTTGATGCGTTCGATATCAACATCGGGATCGCCACCCACCTTGAGTTGAAACTTCCTGTACCCTTCCGACCGATAGCGCGCGACATCGTTTGCCATCTCTTCTGGTGAGCGTTGTGAGATCGCGCGATAAAGGGGAAATTCCTCGACCCACCGGCCCCCGAGGAGCGCTGAGATAGGTCTCCCCGTGATTCGGCCCAAAATGTCCCAGCACGCGATATCAAGGGGTGACTTCACGTAGCTGTGACCTCCAAGTGCGGCATCCATCAGCGCATTGATAGTTCTGATGCGCGTGGGATCTTGCCCAAGAAGCGTTGGGCCTAGCTCCTCAATGCCAGCCGGAACGCCCCGTGCATAAGCGTCCATATAGGCCGACCCGAGCGGACACACTTCACCAAAACCATTCACCCCATCATCCGTCGAGATCTTGATGATATTGCTGAGGAATGTGCTTACCGAGTGCCCGCCCGACCACGCATACGTCTTGTCGTGAAGGGCATAATTGATCTGATAAACATCGATTCGATTAATTCGCATGTTCAGCGTGTTGAGAATGAATTTACCGCATCTTCATCCGCTTCAGACATAGGACCCGGGAGATCCAGTTCCTTGGTCGTGAAAAGCCAACAAGAGCCACAACGCCTTCGTGCAGATTCACCAAACCTCAAAGATTTCGGGAATCTATCCAAAAGAATGCCCTTCAGCTCGATCAAAGATTCTTTTTGCAACGATGATGTCTTCGACAGCCAGGCCGACAGACTTGAAGAAGGTAATCTCTTTGTCATTCTGTCGACCGGGTCTTACACCGAGCACCAACTCACCGAGATCAGCCACAATGTCGCTCTCAGAAATGACTCCATTGCTCATCGGGATGAGGAGGTCACCGGCTTCCTTGAGAGCTGCAGCTCGGAGATCCACGAAGATTCTCGATCGCTGGATCGTTTCATCATCAACCTCACGGGTGTGGGGCTTGAATGATCCGATCGCGTTAATATGCGTGCCGTCTCGAAGAAGGTTCCCATGCAAAACAGGGGCGTGCGATGTCGTCGCGGTAACGATAATGTCGGAGTGGATTACGACCTCCTCAGCACTCCTGACCCCCCGGCACACGAAGGAAGAGCTTTTGGATCGGTCAAACTCGCCGCGAGACTCTCCGATTTCTCGAACTCCAGACTGTAAATGAGGATTTGTCTGATCTTCCTTACCCGCAAAAGCGCGTTGATATGGGCACGTGCCTGAACTCCTGCCCCGAGGACGCCCAGCCGCTCGGCACCCTTCACGGCCAGCAGGTCCGTCGCCAGAGCCGAAACAGCAGCAGTCCTGAGGGCTGTGATCATCGTGCCATCCATTATGGCCATGATTCGTCCCGTTTCAGGATCGGTCAGCAGAACGTGTGCGTTGACAGTGGGAATTCCTTTCTCGAGATTATGCGGAAACATGCTCACAATTTTGACTCCAATTCCACGCACATTCGGTACATACGCTGGCATGAAGAGAACAGCACCATCGTTGGGCAGGTCGATCACCGTCCTCTTGGGTAACACGACCTGATTCCGGCCAACTTCGGCAAAGAGATCTCTCATCTGCTCGATGACCTCGCCCACATCGATGAGCTTCTCTATGTCCTCTCTCTTTAGTTGCCCGATTTCTTTGTTCATAAGTGAGCAGAAGGTCACAGAAACTGCCCGTTACATTCTCACGGCGAGCGAAGCCCTGTTCCGCGGAGCAATCCCACCAAGATCTCGGTTCAATCTGCTTCTGGAGACATTCACGATTCATCAATAAGCAAACAACTCACTTCACTTTCCGGAAACATTTTTCATTCAACGTCGAACTACTTCAAGTACCTTTCAAACCACTCAACAGAGCGGCGATAGTAATCGAGCGTGTGCCTCGGTTGGTTTCGTACGCCGTGCCCCTCGTTCAGGTAGGCAGCCAGGGCGGCATCGACCCCAAGTTTCTTGAGCGCCATGAACATCTCCTCGGCCTGATAGAGCGTTGTCACAAAATCCCACGCTCCGGTGACGAAGAGCGTAGGCGTTGTGCAGTTCTTGATGTACTTCAGCGGAGAGACCGACCACGCGCGATCATAATCCTCCATCGGCATGAATCCCATGTCGCTCTCAAACCAATCCGGATTGCAGCCGGTCCCCCACAT
Organism: uncultured Bacteroidota bacterium; assembly: GCA_963739335.1. GTDB lineage: Bacteria > Bacteroidota > Ignavibacteria > UBA10030 > UBA10030 > UBA9647. Next base: position 33,868 of record CAVUAC010000059.1, read on the forward strand.
GCTGATCAGGTTGCTGATGCTGGAGATCGGAACAGCCGCTTTGAATCTCCTGGTGTGAGTGATGACCCAGTTGGTCATGTATCCGCCGTAACTTATGCCTGTGACGCCGAGACGTTCAGGGTCGATGAAGTCATATCGTTTCAGGACGTAGTCGACTCCGGACATGAGATCTCTGTAATCGCCACCTCCGAGATCACCAACACACAAGTCGGAGAACGTCTGTCCGCGTCCGGTGCTTCCACGCGGATTCACGTAGACCACAGCATATCCGTTCGCCGCGTAGAATTGCAGTCGGGCAGAGATGTTGTACCCGTATTGAGCATGAGGACCTCCATGGATGTCCAGGATCATCGGGTACTTCACTCCCTGTCTGAGACCAAGAGGCTTCAAGATCCAACCTTGAATCTCCAGGCCGTCAAAGCTCGAATACCTGAACTCTTCCCCCTCAGGAATTTGCACCTCATCAACAAACGATTTGTTAAAATGCGTCAGCCTTTGCTTGGCGCTTCCATCGCGATCTCCGCGATAGATCTCAGGTGGATGGGTCGCGTCCGTGTAAACATAATAGAGCTCCCCGTTTGTCGCGAGCGCGTAGCTCCTCACCTGACCTGGCTCATCAACGAGCGGAGTCACGTCTCCTCCATCCACAGGTACGGCATAGAGGTTGACTCTTCCAGCGTTTTGAGCGGTGAAATAGATCCTCCTGCTGTCTGATGACCATCTTACGGCAGAGCACCATTGGTCCAGGGCCGCTGTGAGATTGACGGTATCCCGCCCCTGAGCGGAAATGACATAGACCTTCATCTGCTCCGCGTCACTCTCTTTGCTTCGGTGATCCCTCAAACGACCGAGATAGGCAATCCGTGAACCGTCCGGAGACCAGATCGGATGGTACCTCTGGCCCTACGGTGTGCGTAAGTTGGACGGGTTCCTTTCCCTCGGGTGAAAGGAGACAGATGTCGTTGTTCGAATTGTAATCCTGTCGTCCCGTTCTATTCGAGATACAGGCGATTGTTTTTCCATCCGAGGACCAGGAGATTGAGTGATAATCATACTCGCCAAAAGAGATCTGCTCCGGCCTGCCATCTTCAACGCGGATCAACCAGACGTAGGTCCTTCGCATGTCACCATAGTAGTAGGCCGCCTTGAATTGAAGTCGCTCGACATACATGACGTCGTTGTCGTTCGGCGGGTGTTGAGGAGATGGGTCGTTGGAATAATGCCGCGGACCAGCTGCTGCATAGGCAAGCCGCTTGCTGTCAGGAGACCAACTCAGCGGATCGCCCACTTCACCCAGCCACGAGTTTGACCGCTCAAGTCCGGTCAGGCGTTTCTTGTGAGTGCCATCGATGTTCATCACCCATAATCCGAGACCGTCACCTTCGGAGGCAAAGTAGGCGATCTTCTTGCCGTCGGGGGCCAGTCTCAAGGTGGAAACAGATCCTCTCCCCCCACTGAGGCGTTTTGGCGTTCCTCCGCTTGTCGGTACCGTCCAAATCGAGGATAGGTAACGGTTTTCCTGGAGGCTCGTTTCAGAGAGAATGAAAAAGAGCAATTTGGAATCCGCCGATACCGCGAGATCCCTCATTTCTTTCATTCTAAACGAATCCTCTGCCTTCCACGCCCTTTTTTCCCCTGAACTCGCATTCGAACTCCCTGCACCGATCAGCGATACAGCGAGCACCAACATCCGGATGAATCGACTCTCTGTCATCGCAGCACACCTCCACATTGCGGTAAGACGAGGTCTTTCAATGAATACGCACACGGCTCTGCTCACGAAGGAACTGCTGCACATAGTACGGGCCTCCAGCTCCGCGACCAGTTGAACCGCTTGCTTTCCAGCCGCCGAATGGATTGATCCCGGGCCAGGCGCCCGTCGTGATGCCGACGCGACGGTTCGCGTAGACAACGCCGGCTTCCATCTCGTCGAAGAATTGCTGAATCTCTCCCTCGTCCTCGGAAAAGATGCCAGCCGTGAGTCCATATTCAGATTGGTTCGCCAGGTCGATGGCTTCGTCCAGCGTCGCCACATCGGCCACAACCGCGATCGGAACGAACAGCTCTTCAAAGAATAAGGGGTGGTTCTTCGGCAAACCATCGATAACGGTTGGCTCGACGAAATAACCGTGATTGTACGGTTCTTCGGTCAACCGTCGGCCTCCAATGAGGATTCTGCCCCCGTCCTTCTTCGCCTGGTCAATAGCCCATTCGAATTTTCTGACAGCAGCTTCATTGATGACGGGTCCCAGCCACACATCGCGTTCGAGTGGATTCCCGATTTTGATCTTTCTCGTTCTTTCAACGAGCATTTTCACGAAGCGGTGACGGATCTGGTTGGCCACATACACTCTTGAGCAGGCCGAACATTTTTGCCCCTGCGCACCGAAGGCCGATCGTACGACCCCTTCTGTTGCTTTCTCGAGATCAGCGGACTTCATGATGATCGCCGGATTCTTTCCACCCATTTCCGTAATGACCGGACGAGGGATGAGCTTGTTGACGCTCAACTTCGCGAGCTGCATTCCAATCTCCCTCGACCCCGTGAAGACGATGCCATCAATGCGCGTGTTCTCAATAAGCTCGCGACCAACCGTGCTCCCTCCGCCGGTCACAATGTTCAACACACCGGGCGGCAAACCTGCTTCTGCCGTGATCTCGTAGAGTCTCAGGCCGATGAACGGGGTGTCTGTTGCAGGCTTGAAGACAACCGTATTGCCTGTGATCAAAGCTCCTGCCATCGGACCAGTTGCCAAGGCGAGTGGGAAATTGAACGGCGCGATCACGGCCCAAACGCCATACGGTCTGAGGACGCTGAGGTTCTCCTCATCCTCCGAAAGCCTTCCCATCGACACCACGAATCCATCATGAGCCTCCATCTGGTCGCAATAGTACGAAATGAAATCGGAAGACTCCTCAACGTCTCCCAGCGATTCCATCCTGTTCTTGCCGGCCTCGTATGCAATGAGCGCTCCCAATTCCGACCGATGCGCCCGAATCAAGTCCCCCACCCTTCTCATTAACGCCACTCGCTCTCTCCAGGGCGTGGCGCTCCACCTCGTAAAAGCGCCCCGCGCAGCATTGATCGCGTCCCTCACGTGTGATTCCATCCCTTTTTGGAAACATCCCAGTATCGTTCTCGCGTCAATGGGGCTCCGGTCTTCAAACTCCTCGTCTGCAAACACCTCTTCGCCGCCGATGAACATCGGGTGATGCTCTCCGAAGCGTTTCTCAACAGCGGAGATCGCCTCGTCAAAGGCTGTGTGAATTTCCTCGAGACCTTCAGGGCTTATCGTTGCATACGTGATTTTCCCTGGCGCTCCTCGCGCGCGCGTCTCAATCATGGCTTGCCTCCTTACATCCATTATCATTCGCTTTCTCTTTGGGGAAGACTCTAAACCCTTATATGCTTGGGGAGTCTCGAGGAGGACTACCCAAAAAGATTTCGAAGCACAAACAGCACATTTGCCGGGCGCTCAGCCAGTCTTCGCATATACCAGGGGAACCAATACGTGCCGTAACTGATAAGGACTCGAACCTGATTACCATCCGGAAGCTATCGCCTTTGCTCCTCCGTCTTGATGCCGCACAAGAGATGAAACCCAAACGAGTTGTTTGAGATCCCTGCCCTTTTCGCTTCGGTCTGAATGCACAATAGCGGGCCCCAGAGGAGCAAGTCTCCGGACATCGGCGGGCAGTCTTGAACCACGATGGGAATATCTGCCGCGTCGGCGACTGAAGAGAAGTGACCAACGACGGACTCCGAATCCAGTTTCGGCATCCTCGGAGGATTGATCATGACACCACATGCTCCCGCGCGATGGGCCGATTTCGTGTACTCAATGCACGCCGCGACTCCGCCTGCCATCGCACCTGCGACAACAGGGACGCCTCCATTCACATGTTCCAGCACGCGCCCAAGCACTTCCCGCCTCTCACGATCACTCAGCCTCGCCACCTCGCTCGTGACACCTAACGCCGTCAAGCCATTGATCCCCGACCCCAGATACAGATCGACGACTCGCCGCAGACTTTGAACGTCAACCCGGCCGTCGGTATTGAATGGGTCGGTAGCACAGAAAAAACGCCTTCGAATTGGACCATTGCCGCCTCCGACTTTGTGAACACATCTTTTCATCACAAGAGAGCGTGCTCACTGCGGAGGGCATACGTCCTCCCTTGGCATCGAAGGAACATACGCCTTCCATTTGTGCAACGACGGTGCGGGATTGGAGAGTCTGAGACCTCTGTGAGTTCTAAACACGTCCGATTGCCGGGAGGCCGTATGCTGAAACCTCCCCAATGCCTGCCCGGCATCAGACTATTGCAGATCAGGACCGTTGACGTCAGAATCCAATATTGACGGTGATGAGATTGTTGTCGCGAAACAGATCCCCGGGAACGTACGCATAATCAAGGTCGATGTTCACGCCAGTGACTTCAGCGAGATTGAGACCAAAGCCGACGGTGAAATTCTTGAAGACGTTTGGCGTCTTGACGCGTTCGTCACCCGACGGAGCAGGGAGAAAGAAATAACCTCCCCGCACGTGCAGGAAATCTCTGAACGCATAATCCACGCCCACACGATATTCATCCACAGCATAGTTGCTGTTTTGGTACGCGATGCTCGCGACAATTGAATGGTCCTCGGCAAGCTTGTACTCGTACGAGAATCCGAGCTCAAACAGGGAAGGCAGATCAAACGTCGCTGCACCTACCTTGTAGAATGTAACACCGCGGTCCCCTTCCACGGCGTTGGCTTGCCGGTACAGCCCCGAGCCGCCGTATTGCATCCCTGGGCCGATATTCTTGACCGTCACTCCGACAGCTAGACCTTCAATGCCGACGAGGTTACGATACTGGACGCCCATATCGAAGCTCACGCCGCTCGCTTGAACGTTCCCAAACGACTCGTTGACAAGGTTGACGGTAGCGCCCACGGACGTTCGATCGGACAACAGCTTCGAGTATGTAAATCCGACGACAAAGAAGCTCGGTTTGAGAATTTCACCGGTCCCATCGGGAGATGATTCTGTTGTCACCGGAATTTCGCCTATTCCGAAGGATCGCAGAGAGATAGCGAGAGTGCCGAACCCGAATTTTCCGCTCACCGACGCGAAGCTGACGTTCATATCCGCGATGTAGCTGCGATAGGAAAACATCGTGTTCGCGGTGTACGCCGATCGGTCCACGCCGGCGGGATTCCAGAAGACGGACTCGAGACCGGTTGATACAGCGATGGCTGAGCCCCCGCTTCCGAGGTATCGCGCTCCGATCGGAATCGTCAACTCGGGAGCAGCGGAGGTACCAGCCCTGCTTTTTCCGCTCGCGACAAGGACAGTCGGAAGGGCAAGCAGAACGAGGAAGAGCAACACAATGTGAGATCGTTTCATCGTTGTTTCTCCCATCAGTCAATAGATTGATTGTTCAAAACACTCTGAGCCACGCTTTACCCAGATCAATAGATCTTGAGGAACTGATCCTCTTGAACCAACGCCAGTTTCAGGATCTTGGACGTTCCGAGATCCGGAAGATCGATGTGCGCGATATAGACGCCGCTTGCGACAGGGAGATTGTTCTGGTTTCGAAGATCCCACCTCGTGAATTGTGAGTCGTCGTCCTTCACGATGGTCTTCAAGAGCATGGCTCCCAACGTGAAGATACGAATAGTCGCCCTTCGAGGCAGATGGCTGAAGGTGACGAACTTGCTGATCCTTGATGTTTCCTGCAAGTTGAAACCGAGGTACGGATTCGGAAACACGTTGATCAAGCTCACGTCGGTCTTGGCAAGCTCAGGACTCGATTCGACCGTGGGAGCGGTGAACGTGAACGTCACGGCCGGTGTATTGATATGGGAAGCGAGAATCAGGAACTCATCACCCGAATGGAACGTGTTGTCCCCGCGCCTGTTCGGCGTTCCATACCACATCATCGGCATCGCCGCGCTATATATGTCGGCCTGGAACGTCGGATCAGGGGTCGTGCTGTACGGCGTCGCAAAGATAAAGAAGAACTCCCGAGACACAGTGTTATCAGTGGTGCTGCTGCTCCCCGGGAAATAGACGCCGTCGACGAAGCCTTCTGCCACGTTGTTCTCGAATAATCCGACCGCCAACCGGGTCGGCGGTTTCGTCTCCTCATCCCAAGCCGAAAATGGCATATTCATCTTGAAATCTTGATATGGATATGTTCCCGATGTATTCACAATGAACGGGGCGAATTCCGGTTTCGCCGGAGCCACGCTCGCACGCCGGAGATAGCGGTATCCATAGGAATAGTTGGCATCTGAAGGCGGCGAGTTTGGATTCCACGGAGCTGCAGCCTCCCCAAACTTGATCAACACGTTGTGCATCTTGTCGGGACCGATGGTTGAGCTTGAGTACCAACTGTTGTATGCCATCCCCATGGCTCCGCCGAAGCCTTCCAACCCCCAATTCGCACCAGTCGAGCTCCACTCTCGTGTACCGTTCGGGATCTCGTAATTTGCCATTCCCGGCGTAGTCGGCCCCGTCACCTTGACCAACAATCCGTCGACGATGGGATAGTTGTCATCTCCGGATTGGTTCGTTTGCCCAGTCAGCTTTGCTTGACCAGATGTTGCGTCGGTCAAGCTCCACGTGGTTGAACCGTCACTGAGCAGCGTGAAGTTTACACGGTAAGTGTGCCCTGTGACTTTCGTCGGGTCGACGACGATCGCGATCACGCTCCCCTCGGTCGTGCCTGTATGCGTGGCGGTCAGTGTGTCCCCAGAGCTCGCCAGATACCGTATGCCTGGCTTCGGTGGTTGCGGTATGACGGTCAGAATAACCGGAGCAGATTCAAGAGCATGAAATGGGACCTCCGCAGAACCGTTGTAGCTGTATGCTGTGACAGCATAGTAGTACGAGCGACCATCCGTCAGAGGCTTCCCGGAGAAGGCGTCCTTTGTGAGCTTGATATATCGTTGGACACCCGTGTTGCGCCCCGCCTCCGAAGGCACGGTGATGATGACGCCAGTGCTTGGATCGACACTCTGATCGAGAATCGTCGTGACATTATTCACGACATCATAGGTCGCGATCTTCATCGCGTCTTTGACCGTGCTCGTGGCTGTCGGGAGCTGGTAAACATTGTACCCTTCGAACGCAAATCCTTGGAGCACCGTGTTCTCCGTCAGATTCACCTGGGTTGGGTCGCCCCACGACAACACGACTTCGTTGTGGAGCTGGGCAACTTCGACTTTGGGCGTTGCCGGCGGTTTCGGGAGTACGAACAGGTTGTCAAACGCATACTGCGCGAAGTTGTCGTTGTATTTCATCACGGTAATGCTCGAGAGGTTATCCGCGCCCATACCTCCAACCATTGCGAGCACAATTTCTGCCGTGTCCCTGAGATTCAACGTAAACGGACCATTGACCATGCTCAAACGTCGGTCGCCCGGTGGTATGTCGAGTCCATCAATCCACCCTGTACCCCTCACCGGATCTCCTGCAACCGTGTAGCGTGTTACCACCCCTGTTGTTGGATCTGTGTAGGGGGCGCCCGCCGGGTATGCCGGTGTTGGCTGATATCCTCTCATCGCATTGTACCATTGGAGGGTCTCGGTGTATTGCCCGCCAGGATACGGCGGGTCCTGGACACCGGCAGCACCCCTGATGAAGCCGGCAAACGACTTGTCCAACACATATTTGTACCCTTTGCGCCACTGCAGATCCACGATTGCTGAGTCGTCCGGATTGCCTGTCCTCCTCGAAGTGCCGTTCAAAAAGTCCCAGCCAAACGAAGGGGGAGGCAAGCCCAGTGCGCGGAAGTCCCTGTCAACAGCCGACGAGTTCCACGCAAAGCCCAGATTGAGAGTCGTGTCGCAGCCGACGAAATCATCTGTATAGTCGCCGAGGTCTGGATCTGCCCAGTAGGCGACATACATGCTGTCGATGTGTGACCCTGCGGGAGTCGTCGATGTCCCTTTGTAGATCCACTTTGCTTTGTAGAAGACCACATCGTTCAGCGGCGTGCTGGAAGCATACGCCCACATACAGAGCTGGAACTCGATCCCAGTCGGCATCGACCCGTAGAATTGTGTCGATTGTGACTCATTCAGGTCGTTTGCGACCAGCCACAGTGTCTGATCGGCCCCCGGAACGCCGGGGATGTCGCTACTTGGATCATACGTCCCATTCCCGTTCTTATCCTGAAAGGGTGCTCCTTTGCTCGCCGGCCACTGGTTCCAATCCGTCTGGTACTGCGCACGGATGGCCGCGATGTCGGCGTCCGTCACCTGACTTGACGATTTGTCGTAGAAGTACGCAGCATCATCCTTCAGGTCCGCTGTTGCCCAATCCGGCCTCACGCGCCACACCCTCACGTCGGGTCCTGACGGATCTTCTCCGCCAGTGACCTTTCCTGATGCATCGGTGAGTATCTTCCCTGCCTGCATGCCCGGTCGATCAAGGTTGCCTCCAACGCGGACGATTTGACTGCCTCCATCGGACACCTTTCCGCCAAAGAGCCAGCCGGCAGCCCAACCCCATCCGTTCGTTCCCTTCGGATATGTCCCTGCTGCTACTCCATTGTGCACATTGGGGTGCCAGCCATCAGCTTTGGCCCAGATCGAAATGTTGTTGATGTCCATGACGTTTTGGAACGGAGTTCCGGTTCCCTTCCAGAGCGAGCCGGCCTTCTCACCAGGATGGGACTTGTCTTGAGCAAAGAGAAAGGCGGGCAGCACAAGCAAGAGGGCCGACACCATCATCAAATATCTTTTCATATTCTTAGCTCCTCTGTATGAAGTAAGTTCTTTCGCATCGGACGAGAGGGGGTCTTAGTACTCGAACCGAACGCCCAGGCGTATCTGCCTGGGTGTGCTGAACAGATCGGTCCCGTTCGTGCGCCACTGATGCTGGCGATCTTGAAGGTTGATAGCGTTGTACATGTCCGCATACTGCGCAGGTTGAGACGCGACAATCAGTGCGCTTAAATCTGGATCGGCGAAGAAGCCATCGTCGTACGCGTTGCCGGTCCGATAGTAAACATTGATGATGTTCTTCGTGTTCAGCACATTCAAGACCTTCGCATACACGTTTATTCCTACCTCGCCGACATGGAATGTTTTGTCGACTCCGAGGTCGAAATTGAACACCCACGGCGTCGTCGACGACCCGATCGGCTCAATCGGCCGACGTTGCCGAGCATCGCCGTCATTGAGAATTCCTCCCTCGTCCGGTCCTTGTTGACCAAGGCCACCAGTCGCCATCGTAAAAGCATGACCGCCGTTGAATGTGAAGAGCAGATTGAGTCCAAGCTCCTCCAGGATCGGCCCACCATCCCCCCGCCCGAACCGATAATCGATAGAGACTGCACCTCGATGCGGCTCAGAGTACACCAGCGGCGTGACCAGCGTAGGTGTGATCTCTCCACTGTTGCTGGTCGCAGCGGCGCTGTTCGGGAAGGAGTTCGTCCCTTTCGCATCCGATAGCGTGTAGCTGATCTGGGCCTGGACTCGGCTTATTCTTCTCAAGCGCAACGAGAACTCAAGTCCTGTCGTGGTGGAAAAGTCGCTGTTGACATAAACATGGTACATTAAGACCGGAGAACCAGGCATCGTCAACTGCCGATCCACCTGAACCAATCCTTTGATGTCTTTGTAGAAGCCGGTCACGTCGAACGCGGCAAAATCGGTGAACTGTTGGGTGAATCCGATCTCATATTGCGTCGTGGTAATCGGTGCAAGATCATATCCAAGAGGATTCATGAACGCAAACAGGAAGTATTGGAACGCAGCTCTGCGCCCTAAGTAGACCGTATTGAGATCGGGTGCCTGGACAAACCTTCCATACTGCATGTGGAACACCGTGCGATCCGAGACGGGGAAGGCGAATCCGAGACGAGGCTGAACGAAGGTGAAGGTCCTCCCGGGTTGCAGGTCCCCGATCTGCATATTGACCGGATCGTACAGGGGATTCGTGGGGTCCGTCATTCTCCAGGAGTCAAAAAACATCCGGTCAACGCGCAGACCTGCATTGATGATCAAATCATCAAACTCCATTTTGTCCTGCAGATAGGCGCTCGCAAAGTATGGATGTTTCGGCCCGTCCAATCCAGTATCCAGTTTCTCTCCAAGCTCATTATACCCGTAATTATTGACACCAGTCGATTGCCGAATGAATCTCAGGTACTCCTCTTTGTTATTTTGGATGCCAGGTCGAGACTCGATCCCCTGCAGGAGTCCGGTGAGAGCTGCTCCTCCGATCGCATAGTTCCTGAATGTCCAGTAGTCGTACGACCCTCCTACCTTCAGCTCGTGTCTTCCGAGCTGACTGGTGAGGTTCGCAGAGAACCCGTAGGATGTCCTGTTCGCCTTCGAGTATCCAGAGAGAATCTCTCCCGGTCTTGAGAAGGGGAACCCAGCAAAGACGTAGTCGTACGGGGGCAACGTGGCATTGAGGTACGTCCAACCTTTCTGGGCCGCTCTGGCACTGTCCGAATACGCTAAGATGTCGCTTCCGAAGTTGGGGTCGTACGTCTCACCAAATGTGTTCACGTAGGCAAGATTCACTTCAACAAAGGTTTTCTGAGCCAAGAAATATGTAGCTTTGGCGTTCGCGAAAAAGTTCGTGTTGTCGTTGTACGGCAACCTCGCCTGGTCGAAGAGATACATGATCGGGAAAGCGTTTAGCTTCTGCCTCAACCAGGTGTACGACCCTGCCAGTCGCAGGAGCAGCGGCTTGTAGTCTAGCAGAAGCGTTCCATTTGCCGTATACCGGTTGGAAAATCGACCCGGGATGTTGCCATCCTGCCACTTCACTGGTGCGACAGAGGAATCACCTGCAAGCCCACTGCGCAACCCTGAGTCCGTCAGATAGCCGAAGTCAGCTCCAGACCAAAAGGTCGGGCTGTAGTCCCGCATGAAATTGTTCTCACCCGCCAGGAAGAATCTGATGTTTGACGTGATCGGGCCGCTGAATCCTACTACCGAGTTGTTATACCCATACGAATACGTACCGAGGAACTTCTTGTATGGATAGTTGCCGAAATCGTCCGTCTCATACTGCAGGAACGCAGAGTATCGGGACTGTCCGCTCCTCAGGTTTTGCTGAATGATGCCTGCATTCGATCCCCCGAATTCAGCGGAGTATCCACCGGCCTGCACCAACACCTCTTCAACAGCTTCAGGAATAGTCGTGACGAGATTCCCTGAACCGCGCAGGTTTTTCGTGTTGGCACCTTCAACGTAGTAGCCAATCTCGTCTTCTCGACTCCCGCGGATGTGAAACTGCCCATTCACTTCCGCCACCCCGGGCTGCAGAGCCATGTACGCGCCGATGCCGCGCACCGGCAGGTTCTCGAAGTCTTCAACCTTCATGATTCTGGTGACATTTGTGGCGCTTTTTTCCACCAGCGGTCGCTTCGCAATCACCTGAATAGGCGGAAGCTGGACGGTGGTACTCTGCAGATCAAAGTTCACGCTCTCAGTAAGTCCCGCTGTCACGTGGAGCTCCCTGACGACGACTTCCTGATAGCCGATGTACGTCACGCGGATTTCGTAGACTGAAGGTGGCACATTCAGGATCACGTACCTTCCTTCAACGTCTGAGGCCGCGCCGAACGTTGTTCCGACGATCATGACATTCGCACCGACGAGCGGTTCTTTTGTCTCCCGATCTCGAACGTACCCGCTGATCTTCCCGTACTGAGCGAACGCTGCTGTTGATACAAAGGCAATCAACAAAAATATGAGCAATGCTCTTGGGCTCATAGAGATTACCTCCTTATGTGGTGTGATGAATTCTGGATTCCTTGGAACCAGTCCTGAGAACTCAACTCTTCGGTTGCAAACTTGAATTCTCCTGTGTTGCGAAGATGGCGTGGTGCTTGAAGTTAAGATAGTGAGCGTAAATTGGTAGGCAAACGCTAAACTGTAGAATTCTGAACGCTCAAATGCAATCAGCAGAAGTCTGAATCTCTTGTAAGATTTCTCGCTCGATGCCTTGTAGGAAATTCTCCTACGAGTTGAGTTGCGTGAGGTTGAGGAAGGGAAGGAAGACGTTCAAGGGGCAGATGCCCGAAATTTCCCGGTGAGACCTGTCCACCGACGGGGAAGGCTTCTACACAACAAGTTTGTTCTCAAGCGCATATCGCGTCAATTCAACATTCGTTCTCATTTTCAATTTCTCCAGAACTCTGGAGCGATAGGTATTGATTGTTTTGATGCTCAGCGAAAGCTCTCGAGCAATCTGTCGCACCGTCTTCCCAGAAGCGATCATGCACATCACTTGATACTCACGATCTGACAACTCTGCATGAGGCGCTTTGCCGCTGTCGGCGGCAAAGTCAAATGTGAGTGCCTGCGCAAGTGACGGATGCACGTACCTTCCTCCAGCAAGGATTTGCTTCATCGCCTGGATCAATTCTTCTGTTGGATTGTCTTTTGTGACATAGCCCACCGCACCAGCTTTGAGGACGCGCATCGCCAGCTGCTCCTCAGAATGCATCGTCAAGACCAGAATGGGAAGATTTGGAAATTCCTGCTTGAGTTCCTTGATGAGCTCGAGACCGCTCTTCCCGGGCATAGAGATGTCGAGAATAAGAATATCCCACTTCTGCTTCCTCACTTGCTCGACAACCTCCTGAGCGTTCTGGGCCTCCCCTATCATCGACGCGGCAAACTCCTCTGCAAAGACATCCTTTAAACCCTTGCGGACAATTGGGTGATCATCCGCGATGAGGATTCTCGTCATACGGCTCTCTTTCCAAGTGGAATGCGAACAGTTACAGACGTCCCCTTTTGCGGGGTCCCGACGATGGCGAGGTCTCCTCCAAGGAACATCGCCCGTTCACGCATTCCCAAGAGTCCAAGAGAGGTTGCGCCGTCAATTTCAGATGGATTGATACCTCTGCCATTATCTTCCACCTTCAAAATGAGAACGTCATCGGAGCACGTCAAGCTCACAAGGACCTTCGTCGCTTGGGCGTGTCGGGCAACGTTGGTGAGAGCCTCCTGAAAAATGCGAAATATTGCTGTAGCCTGATTCTGATCGAGAAGACCTGTGTCCTGGAAATTCGAGGAGACTTTGCAGCGAATCATCGTATGGGTTTCGAATTCGTGCGCTTGCCACTCCATTGTCTCAAGGAGGCCGAGATGATCCAGTATCGTCGGTCTCAGCTCTCGGGCAATTCTTCTGACGGTCTGAATCGTTCTGTTGGTCAAGAGAATCATCGACTGCAGTTTTTCGATAATCGGATCATAGCTCTGTTGATAGTATTGTATGCTATTTGATGTCCTTGCTCTTCTCAGCTTCATTCTCAACCATGATAGATCCAGCTTCAGGCCTGTCAAAATTTGCCCGAGTTCGTCGTGGATCTCACCGGAGATCCTGTGCTTCTCTTCTTCGCGAACGGCCTGGAGGCGCGCGGAAAACTCGCGCAGTGTTTGGCGAGAACTTCTGAGTTCTGCGTCCGCTCGCTTACGCCCGGTAATATCTCGGATGATTCCTTGATATCCCAGGATCTCCTTGTTTTTCGACCACCTGACCGTTGAGGTAATCAGGCAATCCAATTCCGTTCCGTCCTTCGTACGGAGCTTCACCTCGAAATCTCGCACGAACCCTTTCTCCTCAATCTCTTCCTGGAATCTGAACCGATCGCGCGGGTACACGTACAGAATATCCACATTGTTGCCAAGAATTTCTTCTCGCCTGTACCCAAATTGGTCGAGGGCATACTGGTTCATTTCGATGATTTCGCCGCTCCGGCTCGTAATGTAGATGGCGTCTCTCGACTCTTCGAACAGAGTCCGGTAACGTTCTTCGCTTTCTCTCAACTCATCCTCCACACGTTTCCGTTCAGAGATCTCGGTCATCAACATCTCGTTGGTGAGAGCCAGCTCGGAGGTTCGTTCCTGAACTCGCGACTCAAGTTTGGCATGCGCCTCCCGCAACGCTTCGACGGCTCTCTTCTGCTCGGTGATGTCGTGAGTGATCCCCTGGTACGCCACGACTTCTGCGTGTTCATCCCGCATCGCCATTGCGCTCTCCAGCACCACCAGCGCCTGGCCATCCTTCCGTTTCAGCGTCATTTCAAAATCTTTGACGAAGCCCTTCCGAGCAAGCTCTTCCTGGAACTGCTTTCTATCCTCCGGGTTGACGTAGAGATCAGTTGTAACATCGATGGCGAGCAGCTCTTCCTTCGAGCCATACTTGTACAATTCCACGCCGGCCCGATTGATGTCCAGGAATTTCCCCTCACGCGAGCTCATGAACACGACGTCTTTCGATTCCTCAAACAGGGTGCGGAACCTCTCTTCGGAGCCCCGCAGTTCCGCTTCCACACGTTTGCGCTCAGCGATCTCATTACGCAGCTCTTCGATTGCTCTTCCCAGTTCGGCTGTTCGATCTTGCACCCGCGCTTCGAGCTCTTCCCGTGCATCCCGAAGCTCCCGCTCGACGCGCTTGAGATCACTGATGTCACGGGAGATCCCAAATATGCCGACGATGGCTCCGATGCTGTTCCTCAACGGGAGTTTTGTAGTCAGAAGCCATTTCTTCTCACCCCGCAAATCAACCACTTCTTCTTCCTTGTTTATCAGCGGGACCCCTGTTTGAATGACCCGCTGCTCATCGGCGAAGTATTGCTCGGCAAGCTCACGCGGGAACACGTCGTAGTCCGTCTTACCGGAGATTTCCTCCAGGCGTTCCCGTCCCATGACGCGCAGATGGGCTGCATTCGAGAGGATGAACTGACCCTCCGAGTCCTTGATGAAAAAATAGTCGGGCAAATGGTCCATTAACGACCGGGTGAGCTCTCCCCTCAGCCCAAACACTCTACTCAACTCCTCGTCGTTTTGTATGTTCTTGCAGAACCAGGCAAGCCAACCTGCATTACCTTTCGGATCCAGGATGGGTTGTATGTCGATCGCCACCCGACTGTCAGACCATGTTCCGATGAAATGAATACTCGATTTTGACTGAATGACCTCGCGGGCGTGGTCCTTCATCGAGTCTCCCAATTCAGGCGGGACATGACGGTAGAGATTGCGACCCAGCGGATACTCTACTTTGTCGCATAATTTCCCCGCGGCGGACTTGTTCGCTGCGACGACGTTTCCACCAAGATCGGTCATCAACATCCCGTCAGGACAAGCGTCCAGCAACATGCTCAGAGGTGCGGGGTCTATCGCAAGACCGTCGGTTTGCGGACCGCTTGTAGTCGTCTCCATACTATGCTCCTTGTTCATCGCCTGCAAAACGACGGCTTAGAAAGAACCTACTGTCGAAAAACCAACGAACTGTCGACTCCAAAACAACGTGGGTAAGGCAAGGATTAATTACCAGAAGATCACCAAAGTCATTTTTGAGACACGACCCACGAGCTGACGCACTCAGCGATCAATGCTACACAACATCGGACGAAAAGTCAACTGCCCGTTCTCCTGGATTCCATCTGTGCGGAAAGCGTTTGTCGCGAATGACGATTCCCAATGATGAGACAAAATGATGGTGCGGCGATCGACAATTTCGTTTCCATCTCCTCTTGTGAGATGGTGTTCGAGCTCTTGCGCGGCGTTGACGGAAATCGAATCCGGTTGAAGGTCACCGACGGCCGATGAGAGAGAACCGGAGTGACGAGTCGGCTTATCAGCTTTTCCCGGTCGAATTGTCCTACTCCATGGCCCAGCTCTTCAGAATAGCCGATTGAAGCGGACTGGGGTTACCGATTGGTTTGATCCGAAAACTTCGCTCGAATTTCTTTCCCAGAACAAGCTCAATTTCGTGATTCTGCTCACGCCTTGAGACCAGGATCCGCAGCCTGTCCGAAGGCTTTTTGGACTTGAGCAGATTCTCAATAGCGAGAGCTGACGCTTTGACGCTGTCCATCTCGATGATCGCATCCTGAACACTGAGGCCGGAATGCCACGCAGGCGAATCCCATTCGATGCTTGTGACGACCATGCTTCCGTTTCTGTCGCGGACCGTTGCTCCGAAATATGCAGAGGGCAACTCGACAGGCCTTACGTCGATATCAAGTCCGGCATATGCGATGTACTTCGGATAGTCGATATCCTTGACAGTCGACGCGTAGACATCGAAGAGTTCCGACAACGAGCATCCGGCAATTTTTTCGCAGACATCCCGGAACTCTCGATCAGTGAAGCCTCTCTTTTTCTCCTTGAAATACGTCTGATAAAGAGTTCTCATGACATCGTCGAGAGACTTCGAGTTCTTCGTCTGGTGACGGATCTTGAAGTCGAGCAGCATTCCAAGGGTGCATCCTTTGTCGTAATACGATATCGTAAAATTAGCGGCATTCTCTCCCCTGTTGAAAAACTGTATCCAGGTGTCGAAACTCGATTCGGTTGCAGATTGGAAAAGATGACCGGGAATGTTCTCATGTCTCAGGATCGTTGAGCGAGCTCGATCAAGCAGCTCGTTCCTCGTGAAGATGCCGGCTCGATTCAAAATCAGGTCTTCGTAGTACACCGTGAACCCCTCCGATACCCAAAGCATCTTGGTATAGTTCTCCTTGTCATAGTCGAATGGACCGAGTGCAACTGGCCTGATTGACTTCACATTGTATAGATGGAAGTATTCGTGTGCGACAAAGCTCAGCCAATTCCTGTAGCCCGCTGCAGAATTGAGGCTGGAAGGGTTGAAGGTGAGCGCGGTGGAATTTCGATGCTCGAGTCCACCCCCACCCGGTCCTATCACCATGAATGTGTAGTGCGTGTAAGGGATTTCACCCATAAGTGTGGCAGCTGCTTCAACGATTTTCTTCAGATCGGACACGATTTCTTTTCGATCGAACGCCCCCAGATCTTGACCGACGAAGAAATGAGGAATCCCGCGGACCTCAAAGGAGAGAATCTCCTGATTGCCGAGAAGGATAGGGCAATCGTAGAGGACGTCGAAGTCTTGTGCGTAGAAAGTATTTGGCAATCCTTGAACTGGTTCGAGTCCGGTCGATATCTTGCTCCACTGTTTGAAAGGTTTAACTGTCACGGTTACCGGATGCTGAATGTGGTTCGCGGGGTGCATGAAAACACCCGCCGGCGAAATAAAGCCTTGCGTGTCTCCCAGGTAGCTCTCAGCCACAAATAGAGCAAAGGCATAGACATCATAACTGACGGTCACCGTGGTTGCTCTCCCGGATTTTACCCGCCAAACGTTTTTCGCCGTCTTCTCCCACATCAGCGGTTTTCCTGCTCCATCTGCCGCGTGGAAGTTCAGCACATTCTTCGCGTAATCCATGATGCGATAGTAGCCAGGAGTCCATGCCGGCATCTTGAAATCCTGTGTCTCCCCCTTGAGCCGTCCGCAACGCAAGCCGACATGATAGAAGTGCGTGTTTGGCTCTTCCATTGATACGGTGAAAGCCAGGATTCCATTCGACTTCTGACCGAGAGCATGGGAGTTGACGATAACAATTACAGCGCAAAGCAGCAGTGCAATTGCTGGAAATCGTCCTGGGGCAGTTCTGTTCTTATTCATGGTCGATCTCGCGGACTTTTTAGTGTTGGGGGGTAACTGAGAAAGGCACGCAGCGAATCTAACTCTATTTGAGATCAGACTCAAATCCAAAGAAGAAGTCGAATCTTTTCAGAATCGGCCTCTAGAGTAGACCTTATGTTCAAAAGTCATAAGCCTCAACCTTGTTTTGTAGATTTGGATTCACTTGTAGAACTCGCGTAAAGACCCTACCCCCTGCACGGCGGCATCAAGTGCCCGCACGTGAAAGTTTTTGTCTCAGATAGTTGACGCGCAATGAAGCAGGTGTGATGTTTTTGAAAGGATGAGGACAAAGGGAACGCGGAGCTCAGACAAGACTGGGGCAGGACTTCGAGACTCGAGAAGCTTCGACCCCGCTACTTAGAAATCGGGTAGGAGGCGGAGTTACCCCCGCCGTCCTCCCACACCACCGTACGTACGGTTCCGTATACGGCGGTTCACAAAGAGTGTTGAAGACGAAAGCGTTCTTGGAGCAATGAGGGAAGACCAGCTGCATCAAAGTAGGCTTTCGGAAGCGCCTGATGCATGTGCGAGGCTCCGGCATTCCACCAGGGGCCTCGCCCGTTTGTGGCAGACTGCCACGCACGTGCTTGGGCGACTCCGTGTCGCATCAGTTGTTTGGCACGCGTGTGGACCCGCTTCCACTGCCGCCAGATCACACTGCGTAGTTTCCGCCGTATCCATCCGTCAAGGTCTTCAAGGCATCGCTTGACATCGATTCTCTTGAAGTATGCCATCCATCCACACAACAACGGCTTCAGCGCCGTGATGATCTGCTCGACACTTCGTCCCTTGCGTATGACTTCCCGGATTTTCCCTTTAAGCCTCTGGATCGACCCTTTGGCCACTGTGAGCTTTGGGGTTCGCTCCCAGCTCATCGAGTATCCCAGCAATGTCCTCTGCCACGGTCGGGCCACTGCACTTTTCGCCTCGTTCACTTGCAGTCGGAGATGCTTCGCCAGAAAGTGCCTGAGCGAGATCAGCACTCGTTCTCCCGCTCTCTGCGACCGAACATACACATTGCAGTCGTCCGCATACCGGCAGAAGCTATGCCCTCGCTTCTCAAGCTCTTTATCCAGCTCATCGAGCAGGATATTGGATAACAGCGGCGACAGCGGCCCGCCTTGCGGCGTCCCCTCCGTCCGTTGTTCTTCCATCCCACCATTCATCATCCCCGCTTGCAAGTATCTCCGTATCACTCGCAACACCCGTTTGTCCTTCACCTTCTTTGCTATCCTCACCATCAGAATGTCGTGATTGACACGGTCGAAGAACTTCTCCAAGTCAATGTCCACCACCCATCGCTTCCCTTCTGCCACGATCTTCCGTGCCTGCAACACTGCCTGTTGCGCATTCCTCCCTTCGCGGAAGCCGTAGCTCGATTCAGAAAAGTCCTCGTCGAACATCGGCGCTAACACCTGATGCAGTCCCTGCTGGATCAAGCGATCGACCACCGTCGGTATCCCCAACACCCGCTTTCCTCCCCCCGGCTTTGGTATCTCTACCTTCCGTACCGGCTGCGGTGTGTAGCTCCCTTCCAGCAGCCCTTCTTTGATCTTTCCCCAGTGTGTCTGCAGGTAAGGCTTCAGCTCCTCTACACTCATCCCGTCTATTCCTGCTGCTCCGTTGTTCCCCACCACTCGTGCATACGCCCGCCTCATGTTCTCCTGCGACACCACCACTTCCATGAGCGCCCTCTCCTCAGGACCTTCCATCCTCCGCCTTGCCGTGACGCTTGACGCACCAGCATCGTCCCTCGACCCCTTCCGGTGGTCTCCGGCTCGACCGGTCTCGGACTTCTCAGTCATACTTTCTGCGTCTCCTTCGTCTCCGAAAGGCGTGGCTTCTTGCCCTCTTCCTTATGTTCGGGCCTTCTCCACCATACCGGCGGATACTATGCCGTCTGCTGACTTCTGCTGTCCTCTCCCATCACCTCTCGACGATGGTAGCTCATGGCCGGACAGCAGATCTCCCCGGGTATTGCGCACCCGCTTTCACGCTTATGCCTGTCACATCTACGTAGCCGTCTTCCGTGCAGGTATTGGACTTCGAAGATATTGGCCTTCTTATCCGACGTCTACGCCTCGTATGTGCTTCCTGTTCGTCAGGCCAGCGTTTCGCCTCCGGCTTCCTTCAGATTCCACCTCGCGGTGGACACCCTTGCCGTTCGGCTCATGATTCCCCCTGCCGGGGTCATAGGAGTCTTGCACTCCCTAGCAAGTGCGCCCCTGCCGGGCGCACCAAAAAAAGAGGCCAAATCTTTTCAGATTCGGCCTCTGGCGTAGCGGGGGCCCGCCTACGTCCGACTCCATCGGACTGCGGCGGGTGAACAGGACCCCGACCAAAAGCATGTCGGGGCTTCACAGAAAACGTTCAGCTTGAATTCACATTCTGCTCATCCCAACAAAAATGAAGACGCCCGGCACAAGGCCGGGCGCTTCCTTTTTTCGTAGCGGGGGCAGGCTACTCACGGCAGTTGCAACCTTTGAAAAGTCGTTCGAATTCGCACTCTAGCAAGATACATATCTCAGTCACAATCTCCCAGTCAGCACTGGGATTTCACCCGCCCTCTCGAGCCCCTGGTTGGCACATAGCTCAGTGGAGAAGGATCATCCTCCTAGTCTGGACAAAGTCACCCGCCTGGATCCTGTAGAAGTAAATTCCGCTTGCGACGTTCGCCTTCCAAACGGCCTCGTAGTAGGCTGGAGCAAGTTCTTCCGCCACGAGTGTCTCGAGCTCTCTGCCAAGGATATCGAACACTTTCAGCGACACCATGCCCGATTTCGGTATGCCAAAGCGAACCCTTGTCGAAGGATTGAACGGGTTCGGATAGTTCTGGCTCAACGAGTACACCGTCGGTATCTCACTGCTCAGCTGCTCAACAGAGGTTGTTCGGATTGTGCTGAACTGTCTCACCGAAGAGTACGCACTCCATCCTCCATCGTTCTTCGCCCGCACCCGCCAATAATAGGTCGTGGCAAGTGTCAGTGGACCTACGGACCTCGACATTGCGCTGAGGGTGGAGTCGTTGACGACTGTGGAGCCAAAGTTCAGTGCTGTCGAAACCTGGAGATGATAGAGGGTCGCTCCCTGCACGGCATTCCAGCTCAAGGTTGTCGTGAGCTGAACGTTGTTCGCACTGTCAGCCGGGCCGGCAAGTGTGGGGACCTGTGGGGCCGCAACGATAGTCGTGAAGCTTCTCGCCGTGGAATAGCTGCTTGTCCCTGCGACATTTGTTGCGCTCACTCGCCAATAGTATGCCGTATTGTTCAGTAAGGGACCCACTTGCCGATAACTGTCAGTCACCATCGAATCATCGACGAGCCCATTCACAAAGCTCGGACTGGTCGAGAGCTGCACTCTGTACCTGTCGGCTCCCAGGATACCATTCCAACTCAACGTCGGGCTCGTTGACACACCTCTTGCAGAGTCGGCCGGTGAGTACTGCATTGGGGTCTGTGGTCTTGCCACGGAAGTTGTCAAGTCCCAAGAAGTTGCATAGGGACCACCGTAAGCACCCATATCGTTTCGTAGAGTGCTCTGTGCAGGGTATAAAGCAAAGCCAG
Source organism: uncultured Bacteroidota bacterium (assembly GCA_963739335.1). GTDB lineage: Bacteria > Bacteroidota > Ignavibacteria > UBA10030 > UBA10030 > UBA9647. Next base: position 54,914 of record CAVUAC010000059.1, read on the forward strand.
GTTTGTTTGGATCTGCTGGGTCGTCATACTCTTGATTGGGATGTCCCTTGTCAATACACGGTGAAGTAGCCTGCAGATGATAATCGTTCCTCAAAGAATCGACGAATAAAGGAATTCCATAGACTGCATTTGTCCCCGCTTTCTCGTACACCACATTCCGGAACCCGTTGAAAAAATTGTAATCAATGGTGAGACTCCCGGCCAGAACCTCGGGCGAAACATAAATAGTGCAAACGGCGTTGTTGCTGAGAATGTTGTTTCGAATCAGCATATTCACGGGGCTGATGTTGAAGATATTCATACCTCCGTTGTCTGCATCCCACCCGTTTCCCACTGTGCCATTTCCATAGATCGTGTTGTTGATGATTGACACGTTTCGCATCACATACTCACCTGACGGTCCATCATAACGCGTGATCCGTACTCCAGCTTGCACGTTGTGATAGATCAGGTTGTTGAAGACTTTGATGCTGTCCATGGTGGTTCCAGTGTAGCCGCCTATTTCGATACCGAATTCGTTACCATAGAACTCATTTCCATAGATCGCAATATTGTTGAAAAGGTGCTTCTGTGTTGCTACGCCCCAGCCTGCAACCCAGAGGCCTCTACTACTATTGTTATACGCTTTGTTGTGATGCATCTTAATCGCCTCAAGGAGCCCTCCATTCTCGGAGCCTACCGAATAACCATGGCCGCCGTTATCGTGGGAGATGTTGTCAAATACGTCGATGTTGAACTCATGCTTGTCCCAAGCGTCTATGTATATGCCGGGTCTGCCCGCTCCCTGGTGATATACTTCATTCTTGCTCACGATGCCGTTGGACGACCCCACCTTCACATCGATTCCTTCCGTGAACCCGTCGTGGACGCGATTGTTCCTTATCTGAAAAAGGTTCGTCGTTATGAAGGAAATGCATTCCTGATCACCGCCTGTGCATCCGTGAACGACTTCATTCGATTCAACCAGTGCGTTGTCGCAACCATTTACTACTATTCCAGGAGAGAAGGTGCTGTCCGTGTAGTTTCTCTCGATGGTAATGTGACTGCAATTTGTGGCAAGAATCCCACTCCCCTCCGAGTTCACCACTCTGAGTCCCGATATTTTGATGTACGCCAGATTTTCAATATGTACCAGCCCGCTCCACCACCTATCACTGGATTGTCCAGAAGGCAATTTCACTCCCAGGCCACCTATGGTCACGGAATCGCCGGGATAGGATGTGAACGTGATTGGTCCGTCTGCCGTTCCGGAGTTTACAGGTACAAGTCGCTCGTTGTAGGTGCCCTGCTTGATGAAGACAGTGACATTGGCAGTAGCCGCCGAAGCAGCTTTGGCTAACGACTTCCAGGGAAGCGATTCTGTTCCCGGATTAGAGTCATTGCCGGCCGGTGAAACGTAATAGGCTGGTCCTAGAGGTGTCGCAGCGATCGTCGTAAAACTCCTTGCCTGCGACCAATCGCTCGTCCCTCCGACATTCTTCGCACACACTCGCCAATAGTACGTCGTGCCATATTGAAGAGGTCCGATTGCCTTTACAGTATCGACCACAGACGTGTCAGTCACGACCAGACTGGAAAAAGTCGGCGCCAGAGACACCGCAAGAGAGTATTTCTGAGCTCTGGGCAATTTCTTCCAGCTCAGTGTCGTATTGATTGGCACCATTTTCATACCGTCCGCTGGTGCGAGAGGTGTCGGAGCAGCAACCAACCACGCTGAAGCTTCAAACGCACCAATATCATATGCCGCCCCCTGCGGCCGTGCTGTCCCGTTGAAGTCATCTGTTACAGTGCTGAGGGTAACGCCTGCATCAATACACGGTGAAGGTGCTTGCAGGGTTCGGTCGGAGTTCAGAAGCGGATCGCCGTGGATCGAATGGGAATCCTGTGTTGTGGCGGCCTTGTAGGCTTCCCATTGGGTGGCATAGTCGTAGGTGATGTTCACGACCCCGATCCCCTCTTGAAGATCGATCCTCGCCAACAGACCGTTGGATTGGTACCAGCAATTGTGATCAAGCACCACCTTGTTGATGTCCTCTTTTCTCCACCATCGTACACTTTGTTCTGTTGCATCGAAGAAAATGTTGTTCCGTATGTAGACGTTTGTTGTCTGTGCGAAGAAGGGAAAGAACATCAAATGAGTACCGTTGGGGTCCGGCCTTTGAGCATGTCCCCAACCTCGCCCTGCATTCAAGCAAGTATTGTTCTCAAAGTAGATATCATGCGCCCGGGACAGACTTCCGCCTTCCCAAAATTCGAATGAATACTCGCTGTTTCTGACGACGTTGTTCCTGAAATAAATATTGTAGACTTCAAATCCTGCGGGGTCGTCTCCCTGCGCGGTGACCGCGGCATCGTAGATCTGATTGAACGTACATCGCTCAACGACATTATCGTGAGCGCTATTCCAATACTGCACTCCATTTCCCAAGCGAACCGTCCGGCTGCCGCCGTACTGATCTGCTCCCCCGATATACGAAAGGTCACAGTTCCTTACGATTGTGTGATGAGTATTGGTTCCCGCAAATCCGAAGGTTCCGTACCGCATATCCAAATTGTCGCAGGCGACATAGCTTCTGTTGTCCACGTTGATGACAAGGAGATTCAATCCAAACTCGACGTGTGAATAGTAAGTCCCAGGATTGATCGCAGAGTACATCTCGAGCAGATCATTATCCTCATCATACCAGAACTTCCCTTGGGCATTCAGGTCGGATCTATTCCACATCTTCACCCCACAGGATGTCTCGTCGTTGAGAATGATGTTCCCGACATCAACATTGAGTGGCTCGGGATTCGCATCACACTCTTTGAAGCTCACTGCATCGATGAAGAGCGTGTCGCCATTGGGCATCACACTGCCAAGAAAAAATGTGATCCTGGTGTCGCTCGCTGTGCTGTCTGCGTGAAAATAGACCTCGTAGGAAGTCCATTGAGTGGTGACCGCTACGGGGGGTGCAACAGACGACGAGTATTTCGTCCAGGGAGGCCCATACTGTTGGAGCGTTATCTTGTTTTCAGGCATCGCAAAAGATCGCGTTGCTTTTGCCATGAACGAGAGACGGTACCACGTCAGCGCTCTTATTGACCCAGCTGCCGTAAAGACCTGTATGTCTGTGTTCCACGGATTGGTGCCATTTCCGTGATTGATGCAAACCATCCTGGCACCGCCCGGTGCAGTAAAATACTCACCCGCCACTGTCGTCCTTGAAAGGGTGGTTGAAGCACCGGTGGCAGGGTCATCGTATTTCTCCCAACCAGAGAGGTCGCTTGAAAAATCGGGATTCGGGAGAAGCTCAGATCCGACAAGCTTCACAGACTTTGATTTCGTCCTCCAAATGTTCCCCCCTTCATTCGTCCAATCTGAAGGGGAGCTTCTGTCGTATGCGCCGAGCAACTTCGGCTTGTTGCCGCTTCCGTATGCACTGTAGGTAGTGTAACCAACAGACGAGCCGCTAGTCGGGACCAGGCTTCCCCTGAATGCCTCTCCTCTCTTGAAGAGTATGGAATCCCCCGGAGCGAATGTTGACGCTTTGACCTTGTCAATTGTTCTCCAAGCTACCGAAGGTGATAAGCCGCTGTTTGCATCCGAGCCTTCAGTAGCATCCACAAAGTACTTCTTGGTTTGGGAAAATGACTGAAGGGCCCATGCAACCAGAAGCAGGGCAACTGTTACTACTGTTCCGCTTTTCATGGGGTTGTTCCTCTTAGCGTGGACTGCGTCTCCTCGAGGGCGATCGACATCAGCCGCATTTAGGCAGCGACTTTGGTGAGTATGAGTATTGGATATAAGCTGCGCGCGAAGTTGGATGCCAGGTCTTGATACTCTGGCGGGTCCGCGCCCTGCTCAGGCATGTGAGCCTCTCATGTTGGCCCAAACCCACATTATATACGCTCGAAGCATGAGACCAAAAATAAAGAGCCGGATAATCACCCACCAGTTGTACCAATGACGAATCCCGATACTCTTTTCTATGTCAGACCGCAGAATGCTCTGGAGGGGTGGACAAAGAAATCAAAAATCTCGCCGAGGAATTCATTGTCAAGCCATTGCATATCTCACCTCACAAAGGAGCGACAATCGCAGCCGGCGTCTCGTCTTTCATCGAACCAACTCAACACCAGGGGGGACAGATGGCACTATCGCACCAATGCCATCTTCTTCGATGCGTGGAAGTCCCCTGCACTGATCCGATAAACGTAAACTTCCGATGCCACGCTTGTACCGCTTTCATCCCTACCATCCCACGCAGCCGTGTATCGCCCAGCATCCATCACTTCACCTCTCACCAACGTGCGAACCCTGCCCCCCAGGATGTCGTATATCTCTAGCGTCACGAGGGCTGACTTGGGTAGATCGAACTGTATGTTTGTTGATGGGTTGAACGGGTTTGGGTAGTTCTGCGCTAATCCGAACTCCGTCGGGATCACATTTTGATCCATCGAGATGAGCGTGATCACGAAATTCCATGTCACTGAATCAGGCATCACTCCATTTGGTTTCGACCAGATCACTCGTACCCACTCAGGCGTATTGTGCGAATCTGCAAAGCTCTGTGTGTATGAGCTATCCGTACCGGTTTTGACCACACCGCCGTTCACCTTCCACGTGTAGGTGAGCGGATCAGCATTCAGATCGGTCACACTCACAGCAAACGTCTGCGGCTTGTTCCGGGAGATAGCGGTCAATGCACCAGCAGCAGGCGACTGGAAGTTCAGCACCGGCTTCTGGTTGATCTTCGTGACAGCCACAATTGCCCGCGCTGTGTCAGTGAACGAGCTAAATGTCTTGCTCACAACCACAACGATCGAAAAGACACCCTGCTGAGTGTATGACGGCTTCCAACTGAAGACTCCGGCAGGTGTCAGCGACGCACCAGGAGGCGGATTCACCAGCATGAACTTCAATGAGTCGCTATACAGATCTGTTGCCGTATAGGTGAAGCTGAGTGTTTGATTCTGAGCGATAGTTGTGTCGCACAACTTGGCGACGAACGAAGGCCTCAGGTTGCCTTTGAATGCCTGAACGCCGAACCACATCGACTGCAGCCGATTCTGATCAATCGTGATGGCAAATGTATTTGCCGATGTCGGCTGATAAGTTGTGTACCCTCTGGTCTCCCGGCCGTAGGTATCAAGCGGGTAGACCCGCACGGAATCCGCCTGCATTGTCAGTTGAAGCGAGAGTTGTAGCGGCTCAACCTGTGTTGGACTCATTCCCCATTGGTCGTGGATGGTAGTCGTCCCATCCCACACCATCCCCGTGTTCTGCACCCTTGTGGAGATCGTGAGAAGAGACAGCGGTGCCTTCTGCAGCGAATCGGTTGATAGTGAAGCCCACGTGAGCGTACCGAACCCGCTTGCAGCCTTTATCATCAGGGGACCAACTGCTTGATTGACGAAATTGTTCAGAATCCCTGTGGCTCCAGCAAATCGGCCAGTGGCAACGGCGAGCAATCCGTCTGTATTCCACGTGATCTCTTTCGTGTCTGTGACATACGGGTTTGTTGGAATAGACGGAAGCAACAAAGGATTTAATGGTGTGATACTTGAGGACGAACCCATCCGAATGCCGTACTTCAAAGCCAGCTTCGGATCGTTAGGCGGGGGTGGATCGTACCAAGTATCGGAGAGGTAGGATCGCCGGGGCAACAAGAGATAGTCGTCGGGTGCATAGTTGATCAGCAGAGTCTGCCGCGCTTTGGAGATCAGACCTGAGCGATAGGCCATTGCACAAGAGGGGACCAACGCCATCATCGCCGAGTTGCGATGGATGCAGAAGTGATCTCCTACCCAGTCAGTGTCCCAATCATCGTTCATGAGACCGTTGTAGTCGAAAAACATAAACGCATCGACACTTTGAAACGAGGCATAGCCGGTGATGAACAGCATCGCCTCCGAAATGAATCGGTTGGGCCATGCGTGATTGTATTCACTGATGGTGAAAGGCTTGCCACTAGCCGGAGCAGCGGCCATCAACATGGAAATCGTCCCTCCGTTTTTCGACTCGACCATAGCAGTATTGGTAATGGTCCAATCTGGATCATACCAGTGTCGTATTCCATAAGGAAAGATGGGATGATCCCAGTAGTTATGATTGTCAACGTAGTCGAGCTTCGATTGGACAATCGCATCCACTGGACCGTATAGGTTGTTGGTGCCGGAGATCGGAACCCTCACGAAAAGAGTATCCTTCAGATAGCTGCGCATTTGGGCAAAATAGTCATCTTCCAGCTTGATATAGAACGCGGACATATCCCGTACCCGCTGGTTCGAGTAATGAGGGCAGTCATCATAGGCTATACGGCGAACAAATGAGGAAGCGAGTGACTCGTCAGAAAGGAGCCCAGTGCACGCAGTAGTCATAGAGAGGTCATCGAACCAATATGTTCCAACCTGGCCTCCGAGGATGAAGGTTAGGCGTACGCTGTCCTGGGTTACTGGTGCGCGGACATAGAATGCATAGGTGTTCCATTGAGGCTGCAGGGAAACATTCATTTCACCTATATAGGTCGTGGGAGCAATGTCTCTTGCAAGCGAAACTGATATCGATCTCGCGCTATCAGAACGGGCGGCAAATGAAACGAGGTACATCGTATCTTTAAGAGTTACTATTCCGATTTGTTTCCACTGCAGATGCCAGAGGGTTCCGTCAACCTGGGTGACAACGACCTTGGCAGAGTACTTACCCGAGTGAGGTGTTGTTGTGTCTCTTAGCATGTACGCACCGGCTGGGGGATGAACCTCCATGATCCATGGTGTCAAGGATCGATCGTCCTCAAAGGCTCCATTGACAACCTGGTCTCCGGCTCTTGCGTCATACGATTCGGCATTCCAGGCGGTCGCGAGCGCGGAGGTGGTTGCGTAGCGGCTCCTGAGGTATGACACCCAAAGAGTATCGAGCATCTTGATGTGTCGTACAGTCAGGATGCCGCCATCGGCGATTGGCTTGAGTGTTCCCCAGCGCCAATCGTGATAGAGGCAATTCTCGTTGGTCAATTCCACCATAGCCATAACCGGATCATTCGCCAGCGATTTTCCTGTATAAGGGCTTACGTGTGTAAGAAGCTGCTTGGCATACTCCTTGTGCAATGCGAGCATAGTCGGATCGAAGAAGTTGATAATCTTGCAGGGGTTCTTTAGAGAGTCAGTCTCGGGCAGGCCGTCCAGTGCGCTGAAAGTACGAGCAACGTGCAAATTGATATCGGCATAGATGCCGTTATTCTTCAGCTCGGCAAGGAAGTACTCCAGCTTGTCTAGGGTGGTTGGATTCAATTGGCGGGTCGAAGCCGGCCAAGGAAAGAACAGGCTCGCATCTGAAAGGGTCCCCCACGGATTGTCCATGCCATGAAAGCGCACCAGGTTGAAGCCCATCTTGCGCAGCCTTCCGGCAAGGAACCAAGTGTTCGACTTTGCGGGAAAAGGGCTATACCCGAGTACGTTCGTGCCAAAGAACCGGATCGGTTTGCCACGGACTGAGAAATGTCCATCACCGTCAATCGAGACGAAGTCCTGATCCGTCAATGGCGTTCGAGGAAACTGAGGAATGAACCGGGTGCTCCCTGTGTCCGCTGCGGGCAAGTAGAAACTGAAACCTCCGGTGAAGTTCTGAGCGAAGGCTGGCGAGGATGAAAGAAAGATGAGAAGGATGGACCGCAACGGTTGGATGACGGTGTGGCGTTTCACAAAACCTCCTCTGCGAGGTCGTTGTTGGACGGAGGGCGAAACAGAATGGGCCCCTTTCATCACGTTTGCTCCGCCAAAAGGTGAAGCATGGCAGACGCACAAATCACGGAATCCAGAGGTCCTCAATCCCGCTTTCCACGGGTCAGACTCGTAATTCAACGGCGGGTACGGTGTGTGAATGTAAAACTACGCTTGCCTTAAACCAAAAGCAAACAGGGGTGACCTTCGAGGGAAAAAACGGGGTATGATCAAAGAATTCCTAAGCAAAACAAAGAATCCCCACCGACTTGTCCCGTGAGCCGAAGACGAAACGGGATCTTCACCGATGAGGATTCTTCTTTAGAGAGAGTAGCGGAGACGTACCCCCGGTTTGTGCGCCTATTTGAACCATTGGTTAGAGCTACATTCATTTGAGTGTGGCTTTTTTGTGCTTTCTTTGCAATAAAGGGATATGATATACAGACCAGTCACCTCCCATGACCTTTGTCTGGAGCCGCTATGATTGACGTAATTTTTGAAAAGGGTGCTTCTCAAACCTTCCGCAAAGAAATCACAATTGCCATCTTAAAAGGCGGTTGCCCGAATTGTGGAGGTAAGTACAGAATAAGTATCACCTTCAAGGCCAGACATGAAGAGCATCCTGTTGTAAACAATGTTTGCCATCCTGAATTCATTAAAGCTCTCAACAAACGATTGCGGCTTGGTTTGCAGCTTCGTATGTCCCATTGAGAGTAACTAAGATGAAAGTGAACTAACCAAGAGGCACTCTGATGTGGGAAAACCTATTCGCTTTCTTTACCAAAGAGAACAATGCTCTCTTCAAAATGCCCCCTCTCCTGATCAGAAAGCGTAATGTCGATTTGGCGTCGACTTCGAATGCCAACCTTAGCCAAGGCAGCGTGGCGCACAACGCTCAGGCAAACCACAGTGGTTTTTGGTGACCAAGACTTTTGTGCGCTCTAACTGAGCCTAAGAAATGACACCAATGAGCGAGTGAATCAGCTTATCACTAGTCCGCGAACGTCGTGCAGCCTCGTTCATCACGAATTCACCAAATGCTTCGGGCTATTTCGGCAATGGCTTGTCGCTGTTGGCGATGTCTACAATAGCCTTCCATTTTCCGTCTATCTTCTTGTAGACAGTAACCCATTTTCCCATCTCATCAACAAGTCCCTTCGGAGTGTTGTGGCTATAGCGCTGAGTGCCCCGGGTGTATGCGAGGTCGCCGGAGGCTGAGACCTCAACGGTGTCGACCGCATCCGAGAGGGTGTAAGAAACAAGAGTGTCGGCAAGCCAGGATTCATACGCTTTCCGAATGGCTTGATGACCCACGCTGACTGGCGCGTTCGGATCCATCGTTACAGCTTCAGGCGCATATAAACTGACTATCTTGTCAATGTCCCTTGCCCTGGCTGCAGTTAGCCACTGAGCGTCAATGTCGCGTAGTGCATTTGCCTCGGCGCGAGTGTCGACTGCCGGTGTGCGAGTACATCCAATGAGAAAAAAGCACACGGAGGCTGAGAGCATCAAGAGCCTTCTGGTAAACATAGTGACCTCCTTTGTCTTTGTTGAACGGATATAAATAGGAGCCTCATCAGCTGAGGCTGCGTGGCGCCTAACGTTTAACAACGAATTTCATTTGTCCTCCCAATACGGGAGCATGCACGCAGTGCTGCGTCTATCTGTCTTAAGGACTCGGGATAAGGTAAAAGCCGCTGTTGTTCACAGATATGTACAGTGTTTCGTGGCGATCATTTCTTCAATTGGATCGAAACCACCCTCGGCGTGTAGAGTGTAGGGTTCGAGACTAACTTCGAGAATTGAGCTGAGCTGCAGTTATACGTGATAATCATTGTGCTAGTCCTGTCGTCGTAGAACTGCATATGCTGACTTCCCAGATAACAGAAATTGTCCTTGTCGTATACCGCCGATCCGGGAGTCTGCTCTGGACACTGATAAACCACCTCCTCCTCAGACCATGGGCCTTTGAGTTCAGGTGCAGTCCGAATCCGGATGTCTCTACTGAGAAAGCCCGGACCACATATCATGATCCATTGCTTCAACTTGGCATGGTATTCCACCGATTGACCGGGATTGCCTTTCATCACGATCTCCATGTCGTGCGCTTCCGTTCCGTTCTTCCATACTCCGCCTACGGCGTAATACTCAACATGTCCTTCGGGTGATTCGATGTTGCCAAGCGGAACCCGCAAGAGGTGGGTGTCGTTTGTCTTCCCATCAACGAACAGATAGACGTACTGTCCCTCTTTGACCAACTGCCCGTTCCAAGTGTCGTGACTGATGACGTGGGACCAAGGTATGAGCTCGATGGTCCAGCGGTCAGGATCTGATTCGTTCGGGTTGACAATCTTTGCAAGTGATAGTCCAACGCCATCAAAGTTAAAGATGTCGCCCGGGGGAGCAGCATGAAGTTTCGGTCCGATTTTCTGCAAGACTACGTACAAGATGTTGCCATCCATGAATGCATCTGCAACCCAGTACCGGTAACGGGTCGTGAAGCTTTCGAACAATGGCCTGGGATGTGCGGTGTACTGGTCTCGCCAGTAATACCGAATGGTGGATTTGCCGTCCCGGTCGCAGGTCGAGATGCCAATCGTGTTTGATACCATGCGCGCTCCGGAGCGTGATGTCTGCTGTTGTTGTCCGACGAACGTGTCACTGAACAGCCAGAGGGTTTTCGTTGGGCTCAGAGGAACAGATACATCTTCATCGCCTCCAAGCCATCCATCTTTCATCGGAAAGCTCGGGACGCACTTTTGTCTTGCATGTGTTCGCTCTTCCACCGGTGCCGTACGCTTGGCTTCCGGCTTGGTAACGATGGTATCGGCGAGACCCATCGTGGCGATACGACGAAAGTTGATGTTGTCTTCGAAGAAGCCCGCTGCTTTTGCGTGCTGCACAAGGAAGATCTTGAGAGTGTCAGCCGGCGCGGTGAGAATCAACCGGTTCTCGGACCAGACATAGTTTAGGGAGATCTTTCTAGTAACAACGGAATCGTAGAACCACCGATAATTCATGGGAGCAAGGCCCAGTGTTTCCGTGCCGATATTCATTTTGAACAATGTGTGCGCGGTGATCAGATGTTTCCTCGCGTATTCGTTACCCATGGTATCGGGCACCACTGGTAAGAGGTCAAGCATGATGTCGTCTCCCACACGACCGAACATCCCCTCAAAGAGAGAAGGTTGCCTCGCGGATACGTACCGGACACTATAGAAATTGTCCCCGACTCTTTTAATGGAGAGCGTATCCCCATCGGCGGAATCGATGCACCACGTCCCTTCAACCTTCGTCAGAACTCTTGCATCTCGATCAGCGAACGGCGAACATAGCGAGAGTATATCTTGAGCATCTGCCTGTTCAGCAAGGGTAGCTGCGATGGCAAACACTACGACCAAACTTACTAAGCTCTTCAAGTTGAGTTCTCCTCTTCAGCACCAATAAATGTGATAACAATGGCGGCTAACGATTTCGCAGCAAACCGCAGTGCCGTTGCCGAACTCTTTCTGTCTATGATTGTGTGGGCAGGGGCATTGAGCGAGTGAACGAGCCCGAAACAGCTTTACAACATCTTTGCGTTGTTAACAGCCTGCGCTTCCTGCAGAAACCTTGCTCGTTCAGGTTCGTGCACTTCGAGCCCGCGAGGAAGGAACTTGAGGGCAACGGTGCGTTTGAGCTTGGTGTCTTCGGCCTTGTACACCACACCCATTCCGCCTTCACCGAGCTTCTCAAGAATGTGGAAATGAGAGATTGTTTGCCCGATCATGGTGGTTGAATCATTTTTTCATTTGTCCATTGATTCAGTGACGCGATGGCACGGCCTCCCAATCCCCTACGACCTGATCACCCGATGACACCAATCTACTCCTGTTCAAGGAGCGGAACAGAAATCCTGATGAGCGTGTCAATTGGAACGCCGCGACGCAATGCCGGCTGAAACTTCCATTGAACGACTGCTTTCAAGACGGCTTTGTTAAAATATGCATTGCCACTCGAGTCAATCCACGCCCTTTTCACGTTTCCCCTCTTTGTGATAACTGCTTTCACCATCACCGAGTCGTATATCCGGACGCTCCTGCCAACCGGAGGAATAACGCCAGCTCTGTAGATCGGTATGGGTGGAAGAGTGAGAGTTGTCGTGTCCTTGGTAGTCCATGCGGTGGTGTCCTCACGGAGTAGCTCAACAAATTCGTCTGTGAGCTTGACCTGCAACTTGTCGGCAGGCGGTGCTTTCAGGCCGCTGCATTGTTCAACAGGTACCAAAACGAATAGCACTGCTGTGACCGTCAGTATCGTGGCGATCGATGTGACATTCATCTCGTCCTCCGTTGCTGGTGCTTTCAAGCACCCTGTGGTGGGAAACCGGTGGCCATTTCTCCGACCCAATTTTCTTCAGGAACGCCGTAAATCGTGCATCCGAGCGCAGATTGTCGGATGATGGTTCTGCTTTTTGGCTGACCCGGACCGTGCGCTTGGTGTCCTCGGCCCTGTACACCACACCCATGCCTCCGGCACCAAGTTTCTCAAGGATTTTGTAGTGGGATACGATTTGACCGATCATAGTCTACGATGGTGGACTCGGTGTCTTATGCGCGATTGCGGCTACCGCGCTTTTATCTTTGCCAACCTCGCCCGCGGATTCTTCGGCTCTAGACGGTCCGCATCGGCGTTCTTCCAGATCGAAAGGAATTTCTCGTACTGCGCGACGGCCTTCTCCTTCATCCCCTTCTTCTCATACAGCTTTGCCAGCTCATAGCGATGCAAAGGATGGATCAATCTCCTGTCTTTGCTGCTGGGATCGAAATGCGTGATGCGTTCGTACTCCGCGATGGCTAAGTCGATATCTCCCTTCTGCACATATGCTCTTGCCAATCCATCCCGTGCGAAGGTGAGATTGTAGGATACCATGAGTGTAGGAAAGGACATAAGTGGCGGTGGCAAGGCCGGCGGATTTTTCAAATGATTGATCGCTCGATCAACGTTCCCCTGCACCAAGAACAACTCGCCTTGCACTTGATGAACTTCAAACGGTAGCGAGGATTTTGCCACTTCCATGATTTTTTGCGGCGTTGGAGGCAATTCGGCAAGCATCTTCTCGACAGGTTGCGTTTGGCCCTCTCTCAGAAAGAGCTTTGCTCGTTGAAGCTCAAGAAGGCGGGCAAGGAGATCGAAAACCCCAGATTGTTCGCTTGCACGAGCTCTTGTGAGTCTGGCGGCCTCTGCGAAGGCATTTCTGGCACGATCAAACTGTCCACGATCTGCGAGGATAACAGCTCTCAAACCCTCAAGCCCCCCTTCATACCACTGATTGCCTGACTTCTTGAACAGCTCGGAAGCTGCGGCGATCCTCGTTGATGCTTCCGAATTTCTACCAAGCCACCAAGCAAAAAAGCACTGCAGGAATCTTGCTGTGTTTTCCTCGGGGCGCTTCTCGATCCACTTCACCGCATCCGCATAGTTCTCAGTCAACGCATAGATATATGCGATCTGGAAATACGAGAATCGTGGGTTTATTTCTAGGGCCTGCTTGTAGTTTGCGATCGACTCATCAAGCCTCCCCATAAGGAAGTACATCTCTCCCATCGAGTCATACGGATTTGCATCACCGGGCGACATAGACGCATACTGTTTGAGTAGCCTGAGCGCATTTTCGTAATCGCCTTTGAAGAAGTACTCGTAGGCAAGTTGATTCACCGCTAACCCCCACGTCGGGTCCAAATCGATCGCCTGTTGTAACTGAGGAATAGCTTCTTCTCCCCCGAGGGTATAGAGACGATAGTGTACCTCTTTCTCTCTCGGGAACTCCGACTCAAGCTGTTTCAGAATTTGGTATTGCTTTTCCCGATCGCTTTCAATAGCGTCGGCATATGCTGCGTCGATGTACAGCTTCTCCTTCCGGGGGACTTTGTCCGAGAACTTGAATGCCCGCTCGTACGCGGCGCGCGCCGATTGCTCATCCCCGAGAAAATTGTAATTTCGCGGAAGATAGAGCTGTGCCATCGCGAACGTTGAGTCGAGAGAGGTCGCTTTTTCGAGGTACCGCCGGGCTTCTATGAAATCCATTTTTTCGTGCTCTTGCACACCCCTCAAGTAAAAATTGTATGCGTCAAGCGAGGAAGTGGTGCCCGCGGTGATTGCTTTCTGTTCGACTGCGACTTTGGATTCCGGCAGCCCGATCCCCGTAGCGATCTGTTTCCCCAGTTCATCGATCTGCACCTCCAGAATACTTCTCACGCCTTTACCCTTCGAGCCTGCGCTTTTCAGGAGCTGTTTCGTTTCTACGTCGACCACCTGCACCGCAGTAGCAAACATGTCTCCCATTTTGACAAAGCTTCCTGTGACCAACGCTTTGACGCTATCTCGCCGGCACACCTCAAAGCCAAGATCCGTGTTTATCGCCTGTGTGTCCGCTTTTCCCATCTGCTTCAGCAGGTCCCTCATCCGCTCCCTCGTGGTGACCCTCAGTGAAGTGGATTGCTCAAGGCTCGTGATGAGGAGGCTGGGAATGGCAGAGCGGAGATAGTCGAATTGAGGATCACCTGTCTGGTTTTCAAACGGGATCACTGCGATCGGTATTCGTTTCGCACCAAGGACAGGACCATGAATTGACGGCCACACCAGCAAGTAAAGCAGCACCAACACAACCATGGACCCTGCACTGATCGCAGATGGGCGCAACCATTTCTTGCGCAGCAAATTCTCCAGCGGCTTCGCGGTTTCAGCAAGCAGGTGTTCGGAGGGCCTCAAGACCTTTGATGTCTGCTTCCTCAGTCTGCGTAGATCGATCACCATCTCCGCCACGTTCTGATACCGGTCATTGGGATCTTTTTCCAGCGCTCGGTTCAGAATGTGTACAACTCGGAGGAGATTTCCGGCAGGTGGTTCTGTATGGGTGTCGGCTCCTCATTCACGATCGAATACACCATCGCTGCCTCATGCTCACCACGGAACGGCAGATGTCCTGTGAGCATCTCGTACAGCACCACTCCGAACGAGAAAGATGTCGCTCCGTGCATCAACCTCTCCGCCCTCGTATCTGCTCAGGAGCCATATACGCCAGCGTCCCCACCGTGCTCGAGGTCTTCGTCAGCTTCAGTGATCCCTTCAGTTTGGCCAGACCCAAAGTCCATCACCTTGATCTGGTTCTTCGAGTTGACCATGATGTTATCGGTCTTGATGTCACGGTGCACGATCCCTTTGCTGTGGGCTTCCTGCAGAGCTTCACCGATCTGAATTGCGTAATCGATGGCAGTCTGCGTTTTCTGCACAGGGACCATCTGCCTCAAGGTCTTGCCGTCCACGTATTCCATCACGATGAATTGCTGATCTTCGTATCGTGCAGATATCGTAGATGGTGCAGACGTTGGGATGGTTGATGGCGGAAGCGGCTTGAGCTTCTTGCAGGAACCGGGCTCGTTCAGGTTCGTGGGCTTCGAGACCCCTGTGGGAGGAATTTCAGGGCAACGGTGCGCTTGAGGTTGGTGTCTTCGGCTTTGTACACCACACCCATCCCGCCTTCGCCGAGCTTTTCAAGAATGTGGAAATGAGAGATTGTTTGCCCGATCATAGGACCTCCATTGGTGGGAATCGGGACTGGAAAGGCACATCTACGGTTCTTCGATGCAGCAGGCCGGTAAATTCTACATCACAAAGCTACTGCAGTTCAGGCTGAAAGGCAAATGGCAGAGTACGTCTGCGAGATTTTGAGGAAAAAGATGGGGTGTGATTGAAGAATTCCTGAGTAAAACAAAGAATCCTCACCGATCTTCACCGATGAGGATTCTTCTTTAGTCGATATGCTTAGAGTCAGTATGTTTGAAAAGAGAGATATTTCATCGTTTAGCCCTAACCACTATCAGAAAGGAGCACGGCGATGGAACAACCACGGCAGCACTGGCTCAATGAGCAACTCTATGTTGGTCTTGACCTTCAGTATATTTGTCGTTTCATTTTGATCCATATCATCATCAGGTTTTGATAGACAGAATCCTCCGGTCTGCGTTCGGTCTGGCGGGAAATTTGAACAATCATCTTTCTAAACCAATTCTCTGTAAGAGAGAAGCGAATCGAAGATCAGTGCGGAGTTTGTCCATTTTTGGGTCAATTTTCAGGTTGGTTAGCGATTCGTCTCGCCTCTCGTAACCCTTTTCAAGCCATTCGAAAGCAATGTCATTTTCTTCAAGAGCAGCATAGACCAAGGCCATTCCACGAAAAAGGCTTCCCTTAAGGAATTTGCCTGATTCAAGGTTTTCCAAAATGTTCCTTGCCTCTTCCCTCCGGCCTGATACAGCATAAAGTTGGGCGAGAGCAAGGGAGGATTCAAGTTCGTTGCGCGTGAGAGCCCCCCACTGTTGGTTTTCGGTAATTGCCTCATCGAACATTTTCTTTCCCTGATACGAGAGAGAGAGGAGACGGTGAGCGGTGAAGAAGTGAGGGTCCAGCTCCAACGTTTTTCTGGCAAGCTCGATTGCTTCATCGTAATGCCTGCTGTAGTAATGAACGAAACCTTTGTCCTTCAGTATTGCCTGAGAAACGGGATCCAATTCAACGGCTCGCGAAATCTCATGAAGTGATTCCTCAAGCCGACCCATGAACATTAGCCACTCGGAGTACCAATGATGTGCTGTCGCATAATTGGGATTAAGGCTTATGCCCAGCTTGAATTCCTTCTCGGCATTCGTCCAATCCCACTCGTTGAGCATCAGCAAGCTGCCTAACGACGTGTGAGCTTCTGCAAGTCGACTATCAATTTCCAATGCTTTGCTCACCGCAACCTTTGCCTTCGGATATAAATCTCTTCGAACCTGATTTCCGTATTCGCCGAGCAAATTGTACGAATCCGCAAGACCTGCCCAAGCGAGCGAGTAGCGCGGATCCCTTTCAACCGCCTTCTCAAAGTACTTGATCGCGGCATTCATTCCATCCTCAGTTCTTCTGTTCCAGAAGTAACGTCCTTGAAGGTAAAGCTGATATGCTTCACTATCCTCGGTAAAGCGTTTCTTAAGAGTTTGCTTCTCATCCGGTGTAAGTCGCACTTTTAATGCCTTCACAATTCTTCCCGCCACTTTTTCTTGGATATCAAAAACATCCCTCAAATTTCCTCGATATTTTTCGGCCCACAGGTGAACGTCTTGATCGGCATCAATCAATTGAGCAGTAATTCTCAACTCCTGATCGTGCTTCCGAACGCTTCCTTCGAGAACATACTTAGCGTGAAGTTCTCTGGCGATTTGGTTGAGCGATTTGTCTGTTCCTTTGTACCGCATTACGGAGGTGCGTGAAATCACCTTCAGGCTTCGGATTTTCGATAGCGAGGCAATTATTTCTTCTGTCAATCCATCACTGAAGTACTCGTTCTCCTTGTCTGGGCTGATATTGTCGAATGGTAGCACAGCCAGCAGATGTTGTGTTAAATCAGAGGGGGATACTGTGCTTACCTCTTTGAGTAAACCCACGATTGTCAGCACGTCCTGATATCTTCGATTGACGTCTTTCTCCAATGCCCTCAGAATAATTCGATCAAGTCGCTCCGGGACATCCTTGCGCAAGGAAGAAAGAGAAAGTGGCTCTTCATTTGTGATGGAGTACATCATCGCCGCTTCGTGCTCCCCCCGGAAGGGCAACCGTCCCGTCAGCATCTCAAATAGGACAACGCCGAACGAGAATATGTCGCTTCTTGCATCAACCTCTCCGCCTTGTATCTGCTCAGGCGACATATATGCGGCTGTTCCAACCATTGTACCTGTCTTCGTAACATGCACACTTCCGCGCAGCTTTGCCAGGCCGAAGTCCGTCAGCTTGAGTTTCCCCTCATCCGTCAGCATCAGGTTGTCTGTCTTTACGTCACGATGGATAATCTGACGCCGGTGAGCATGTGCCAATGCTGCCGCTGCCTGGATGCCATAGTCAAGAACTTCAGCGAGCGAGAATTCTCTGTCTTCCGACTTCAGCTGCTTCAGCTTGGCCTTGACTGTACCGCCGGGTATGTACTCCAGCACAAGGAACTTCTGACCATTTGCCTCATCGATATCGTGGATGGTAGCAATGTTGGGATGGTTTAGGGCTGAGATTGCTCTTGCTTCTTGCAAGAAACGGGCTTTGTCCTCGTCCGCGACCGTGATTTGTTGAGGGAGGAACTTCAAGGCGACCAAGCGGCGGAGTTTAGTGTCTTCGGCTTTGTAGACGACACCCATTCCACCCTCGCCTAGCTTTTCCAAGAATCTTATAGTGGGAAATGGTCTGACCGATCATCGTTGGCTTTCGACTGACACTTTGAACCTTGAGCTGGCCATCGGAGGGATACAAACTCACTCAGTGGAACCAAGCGTATGAGAATTAGAACATCCTTGATCGGCGGGAGTTCCCCGTCAAGTTCTCTTGCACGGTCGTGGCACTTCTGAGGGCCTGCCCTAAACCAAAAGCAAACAGAGGCCAACTTCGAGGGAAAAGATGGCGTGTGATTGAAGAATTCCTGAGTAAAACAAAGAATCCCCACCGACTTGTCCCGTGAGCCGAAGACGAAACGGGATCTTCACCGATGAGGATTCTTCTTTGGAGCTTGTAGCGGGGGCCCGCCTACGTCCGACTCCATCGGACTGCGGCGGGTGAACAGGACCCCGACCAAAAGCATGTCGGGGCTTCACAGAAAACGTTCAGCTTGAATTCACATTCTGCTCATCCCAACAAAAATGAAGACGCCCGGCACAAGGCCGGGCGCTTCCTTTTTTCGTAGCGGGGGCACGCGTTGCACATGATAGAAACTTTGGGCTCATACCGGAAGAGTTGATTTGTATTCCCGTCCTCGAAGGCCTTAGATGACTATTTCTTCCCTAAAACCTTCGTCGAGAAAGGAATAATCCCATCAAGCCCCTTCTATCACATAGATTCGTCGTTTTTCTTTGCATATTTACACTGCAAATCGTAGCAATCGCCCAACCCGCAACAACCTCCTCTCCCACCTGGCACGTCTACTTCTCCCCCGGTGGCGAAGCTACCGCTGCAATCCGACAAGCCCTCAACAATGCAAAGTCAACCGTCTTAGTTCAAGCCTATTCGTTCACCTCGGCACCGATTGCGGAGGCTCTCGTGAAAGCTCACAAGCGAGGGGTCAAGGTCCAGGTTCTTCTAGACGGAAGCCAGAAGACCTACAAATACTCCTCCGCCGATTTCCTGGTCAACTCCGGTATTCTCACCAGAATCGATGCGGCCCATGCCATTGCTCACAATAAGATCATGGTCATAGACAACGAAGTCGTCATTACCGGATCGTTCAACTTCACAAAAGCAGCAGAGGAGAAGAACGCTGAGAATCTGCTCATCATCCACAGCAGACAACTTGCATATCAATACGCTCAAAACTGGGAACTTCACCAGAGTCATTCCGAACCTTTCGGCCGGACCATCAAGGACAATCAACGGCTGGCACTACCTACGAGGCGAGCCCACTCTCGAAACTGAGCTTGACGACGAGCAGCCCAGGAAAGGGATAACTCGACAATTTGAAGGACCTCCAACAATCTCATGACCAGGAATGAACACTAGATACACCATCTATTCGTGGAAAGCATAAAACCCTTGTGGACACGAAGGTTTCGTGTTATCAACTATCCAGATCTCACCAAAATGTGACATGTCCTCACGAAATCCCGCGGAGCCCTGAATGACAATCTCAACGATAGCCATTGCGCGCTCGAAGCATCAGACTTCGGATCTCGATGCTCTCAACAAAAAACCCCTGCTACCGCAGGGGTTTCGTGTTCATGCCCGTTCGGATAGTACCCGAAATCTTACAGTCCATCGAAGACCTTTGTCCTTCGATCAGGAGAGATCGAAGCGGTCAAGGTTCATTACTTTGTTCCACACCGCGACAAAGTCGTGCAGGAACTTCTCCAGGGAGTCCTCACATGCGTAGACTTCCGCCAAGGCCCTGAGTTGGGAGTTCGAGCCGAAGATGAGGTCCACTCGGGTGCCTGTCCACTTCACTTTGCCCGTAGCGCGGTCGCGGCCTTCGAACACATCAGCATCCTTCGAGACCGCCTTCCACTCCGTCCTCATGTCGAGCAGGTTTACGAAGAAGTCGTTCGTGAGCGATTCGGGCCGAGTTGTGAAGACGCCGTGCTGGGACCCTCCGAAGTTGGTCTTCAGGACACGCATACCGCCCACCAGCACCGTCATTTCGGGTGCTGTCAAGGTCAGTAATTGCGCCTTGTCAACCAGCAATTCCTCGGCCGATACGGCATAGCGGGCTTTCTGAAAGTTGCGGAAGCCATCCGCCATTGGCTCGAGCACAGCAAAGGAAGCCGCATCGGTTTGCTCTTGCGAGGCGTCCATACGTCCCGGAGTGAAGGGTACCGTCACTTCGTGACCAGCCTTCTTCGCGGCCTGCTCGACGCCGGCGCATCCGGCCAGAACGATCAGATCGGCGAGTGATACCTTCTTGCCGCCGCTCTGCGCACTGTTGAACGCGCTCTGCACCCCCTCCAGGGTCTTGAGCACCTTCGCCAGTTGCTTGGGCTGGTTGACTTCCCAATCCTTCTGCGGGGCCAGACGAACGCGGGCACCGTTGGCACCGCCGCGCTTGTCAGAGCCGCGGAAAGTGGATGCGGACGCCCAGGCGGTCGAAACCAACTCCGACACTGATAGTCCGGAAGCAAGGATCTTGCCCTTGAGGGAGGAGATGTCCTGTGCATCAATCAGTTTGTGATTGACGGCAGGGATGGGGTCTTGCCAGATGAGCTCTTCTATCGGAACCTCCGGGCCGAGATAACGCGCGCGCGGACCCATGTCGCGGTGCGTCAGCTTGAACCACGCTCGTGCGAACGCGTCCGCAAACTGATCCGGATTTTCCATGAAGCGCCGTGAGATCTTCTCGTAGGCAGGGTCGAACCGCAGAGAGAGGTCCGTGGTCAGCATGGATGGCGCGTGACGCTTTGACGGGTCCGCCGCATCCGGCACGGTACCCGTACCTGCGCCCCCCTTCGGCCTCCACTGTTGCGCGCCGGCCGGGCTCTTCGTCAGTTCCCATTCGAAGCTGAACAGGTTCCAGAAGAAGTTGGTGCTCCACTTCGTGGGCGTGGTGGTCCAAACGACCTCGAGGCCGCTGGAGATCGTGTCGCCGCCTTTGCCCGTACCAAAGCTGCTCTTCCAGCCCAAACCCTGCTCCTCAATGCCAGCCGCTTCCGGCTCAGGCCCGACATGTTTCGCATCGCCGGCGCCGTGGGTCTTGCCGAAAGTGTGGCCGCCCGCAATGAGAGCAACGGTCTCCTCGTCGTTCATCGCCATGCGAGCAAAGGTTTCGCGAATATCGCGCGCCGCTGCGACCGGGTCCGGGTTTCCATTCGGGCCTTCCGGGTTGACGTAAATGAGGCCCATCTGCACGGCAGCGAGCGGATTTTCGAGATCCCGATCACCGGTGTAGCGCTTGTCACCCAGCCACTTGTCTTCGGTGCCCCAGTAGACGTCCTTTTCCGGTTCCCAGATGTCCTCACGTCCTCCGCCGAAACCAAAGGTCTTGAAGCCCATCGATTCCAGGGCGACGTTTCCGGCAAGGATCATCAGGTCGGCCCAGGAGATTTTCCGGCCGTATTTCTGCTTGACCGGCCAGAGTAACCGTCGCGCCTTGTCCAGGTTCACGTTATCCGGCCAGCTGTTGAGGGGCGCAAAGCGCTGGTTGCCCTTGCCAGCGCCCCCGCGGCCGTCGCCGGTCCGGTAAGTTCCGGCGCTGTGCCACGCCATACGGATGAACAAAGGTCCGTAGTGGCCGAAGTCCGCCGGCCACCAGTCCTGCGATTTCGTCATCAGCTCACGGAGGTCCTTCTTCACGGCCTTCAGGTCGAGACTTTTGAACTCTTTGGTGTAGTTGAAACCCTCACCCATTGGATTGGACTTAGCTGATTGCTGGTGGAGGATATCAAGATTCAACTGGTTCGGCCACCAGTCTCGGTTCGTTGTTCCACCGCCGACAGTGTGAGTTACCGGACATTTGCTTTCTTCACTCATAGTATATGCTCCGTTCGTTGTGTAAATTGTTGGATTGCGCTCCTATTGACGAGCCGCGGACATGCTGCATCTCCGTGCCCATCATGGTTCCTCTCAACACCGTGACATAAGTGTAATAACTTATTAGGTGATAATTACTATTGACTGTGACGAAAAAAAATCATTCACGCATCCCTACATGATGCACAGAGCACGCTGAAATGCACGCTGTACCCAAGCAGTTTGTTCTGCCGGCTTACTCGAGCGGGTATTTGAATAACCTTCAATTCTTCGTTTGAAAGGTTTACCACTTTCTTGCATCGCACACAAATAATGTGATGATGTTGGGATGTCATTGGATCGTATCGTACAGTCTCGTGCAGGGATGTCAACCGCGATATAATGCCATGCCGCTCGAACGTGTCGAGTGTCTTGTATACTGTCGCGTGAGAAATGGTTGGGTGGCTTGCTCGGACTCGACGAAAAACGGCATCAGGACTTGGGTGCGTCTCGTCCCCCACGAGAGCCCCATATGTCGCTAACCGTTGAGGCGTGACATTCAGCCCCACAGCTTTGCACTGCCTTACAAAGGAATTGATCTTCTTTTCTTTGGTCTTCTTGTCCAAGCTAATACCGATTACGGTTGCTCAATGCGAAGATACTAACGATTTTCAACGTGGTCAACTTGCAGTTGTTTCGTGAGCTTTCTCATTCAGCATTCCGAGAGGTCCGGAAGTCTCAAGACCTCGGTATCTCTCACTTCGCTCTCAGAAGCAGAACAGGCACCCTGATACTGTGTCGGACTCGGGTAGCAGTCGTTCCCAAAAAGACATCGGCGAGCAATCGGTGCCCGTGTGTGCTCATCGCCACAAGATCGCACCCCTTTTGTTCCACCCATTTGACGATTTCTTTGGCGGGCTCTCCGTAGGCAAGCTCGGCCTCCGCAGAGATTCCTACAGATTCAAACTCTCTCCGTACTTTTTCCAGATAAGCAGTGTCTTCGGTAATTTCAGAACTCACAGCATCCGGTCCGTAGAATCGCGCAGCCCACCCGTCAGCAACATGAAGCAGGACCACACGGCCTTGTGTAAGTTTTGCGAGTTGTTTGACATGCTCAATGATAGCCTGGTCGGTCGGTGTGCTGTCTAGGGTAACGAGAATGGTCTTGTACATTCGTTCTCCGTCTTATCGAAAATTCATCCACCTGTAATGACACGCCACGCGGTCTGGATTGAGTCTGGAAGTCCATAGAGATCCAATGCAGTAATTAAGATTGCACTCCCCCATCCGGCAATCGTGAGAAACCAACCGATTTTCCACATTCCCATACGCTTCCGAGAGGAAGTCAAAAGCAGGAGTGGAAACATAGCAAACGGGAGCTGAAGAGCCAATACCACCTGGCTGAGCGTGAGCAGGTCGTTCACGCTGCTGTTGCCGCGAATCCCGATGATCAAAACCGCAGGCAGGATGGCCAGACTGCGGGTGAGCATACGCCGGACCCAAGGTTGGATCCTCCAATGCATGAACCCTTCCATAACGACTTGCCCTGCCAGTGTTCCGGTGATGGTGCTGCTCTGACCGCTCGCAAGAAGCGCAACCGCGAAAAGCACGCTCGCAACCGCAGTGCCCATCAGAGGTGCAAGTGTCAGGTACGCGACACGGATCCAATCTGCATCCCCCCCGAACACGACCACACCTTCGCCCGGGACTATCACACTGTCTTTGCCAAAGAACACCATGGCCGCAAGCACCAAAATAGAAGCGTTAACGAAAAAAGCAACTGTCAGTGAGGCGATTGAATCGATAGTGTTGAAACGGATGCCTCGTCGTATGGACCGTTCATCCTTCTGAAGTTTGCGGCTTTGGACCAATGCCGAATGGAGGTACAGGTTGTGAGGCATTACGGTTGCACCAATAATGCCGATCGCGACGTAGATCATTCCCACTTTTCGAAAGCCCGGCGCCAACAGTGCTTTCCCCATTTCGAGAAGGTCGGGTTGCGTCTGGGGGAGAACTACAATTTCGATGAAATAACACACCCCGATCGTTGTCACGAGCAGGAGGATGATAGCCTCTATGGTCCGCATGCCGATACGTTGCAGGGCAAGGAGCAGCAAGACGTCCAACCCTGTTATGATCACCGCCCAAAGTAGAGGAATGTGGAACAACAGATTGAGTGCAACAGCACTACCGAGTACCTCTGCCAGGTCGCAGGCAGCAATAGCCAATTCGCTGAAAAGCCAATTGGGCCACCGAGTCCATTCGGGATACCAGTCACGCATGCACTGCGCGAGATCCTTGCCGGTCACAACGCCCAGCCGGGCAGCAATGACTTGCATGAAAATTGCCATTAAGCTTGCGAGACCGACTACCCACAGAAGGTCGTACTTGAACAGCGCACCCCCCAGCAAATCGGTCCCCCAGTTGCCAGGATCCATATAGCCAACGCTCACAAGGAGAGCTGGTCCGATGAAGGCCCTCCATTGCTGCCAGAAGCCAGCATCGTGGCGTGGCACATCGACGGTTCCGTGCAACCCTTCAAGGGACGAATGACTTGTGTGCAAGTCATCGGAGCCTCCTCTCTCCGCTGGTCTGGGGGTGTCGCTCTGCTTGTCGCTTTCTTCAGTCATAGATCGTTCGTATTAATCAAAAGTTTGAACCTCTCCCAAATCAAAATCGCCAAGTCATGCCCAGCCACAGATGCAGGTCGTCCGCAGCAACCGTCGTGCCGAAGTAGCTACCACCGTCAAAACGCAGATTTTCTTCAACCTGATAGGTCAACCACGCGTCCAGTGTGCCAACCCAGCCCGTTCCTCCCTCTGTGCTCACATTACTGAAAAATTCCGCCGCCAACGAAAGTTTACCGATGAGAGAATGTCCGATGCTCACAGAGTTATCTACCTCCGTGTGGTTGCCGCCGCCGAGCTCATTGTGATTGATACGAAATGTAGTCTGGAAACCCACATCCCAGCCCGGAACATCGAAAGAATACGGAACTCCCACACCACCCTTGACCGAACCATTGCCAAGGTGCCCCCCACCCAACGGCAACTTCACAAATGGGATCAGTGCCAGAGCAAAAAAACCGCCGTCATTGCCCACCAGGTTCAGCTTGAAACGGGGAGTGATGCCATCGAAACCCGACTTCCGTTCAACAGTTTTCGCGTTGCGGCCCTCTGTTTCTTCCCACCGATGAAGCGTACAGACCAATTGGAAGTCGAGATTGTTGAGCAAACCAACCTTGAGATTCATCGGCAAGATTTCAAATGCAGTGAACCGTACGTTGCCACGATCGGGGGTGGCGCGGCTCTCAGTCAGGTTGGCGAAATCCATCTCAACCTGAAAGTGCCCAGCATCCACAGTGAAGGGACAATCAGTTTTGTCCGGCCGGTCGGCGTTCAATTCCCGCATGAGTGCGGTGGGGGTTGGATTGAAAAGGGAATATGCAGACTTATCAGAAAGCTGCCCGCCAGAGTTGATGGTCGTTTCGTTGATCACGTTCTGTGCTCTAGCTGTAAGGCTCACCACAACTAAGATGGCCGCGAGCCAGCCTCTACCAGCCGCCAAGCCCGAAGAAACGACAGCCTTGTCATCTTGATTGAGATACACAATCCGGCCTACAGCACAACAATTTGCTCGACTCCCAAGCCATTTTCCGTCTAGGTGACGTGGAACGATTACGATTTCTTCGCCGGCAGGTTTCTTGGTCATTTTGAAAAAAGGTGCTAATGAAATTGTGAGTTTCTCCGGAAGGGACGAGATCGTGTTTGATCGCTATCGCAGGTTGTTCCTTCGTGACGAAACAATTGTTCGCCTGTACCCTGAATCAGGCCGATTCCACAGAAATACTTGAAGCAAGTTTTGAGCTAATGCTTATCTCTTTATTACCGATCTTGATGATGAGAGAATTATCAAATCCAATCCGTTGTTTGACCACAATTCTCTTGTTAAGTGAAATTCCGATCGAAGATGCATATCGTAACAATTCAGCGTTTGCATCATCGACACGGATGATACGGACCGTCGCTCCTTCTTCTGCTTCGTTGAGAGGAATCGCACGGATATTCTTGATCGTCCCGTTCTTGCTTGGAATCGGATGACCGTGAGGATCAACCCCCGGAAAGCCCAGAACTTCATCGATCTTGTCTTCCATTTTGTCAGACATGATATGCTCGAACTTCTCAGCCTCTTCGTGAATTTCCTCCCAGCCGAAGTGAAGCACCTCCACCAGAAACATTTCCCACAGCCGGTGCCTTCGGACGATTTTGAGCGCAGTTCGTTTCCCGCTTTCGGTCAACTCCACGCCTTTGTACGGTGTATGCGTTAGGCTTCCCTTATCGGCAAGCTTCTTGACCATTTCGGAGACAGAGGCGGGAGATATCTGTAGTGTATCAGAGAGAGAGGAGGTCGAAACCTTCCCTTCGACAGACTGGATTTTATAGATATTCTTGAGATAGTCTTCTATGTGTTCGCTTGACATGCGGTCTCCTAAGAATTAGGCTTACCTAACATATAGTCTAATATCGCCTAAATGTCAAGTGACGGTTGGGTTCTACCGAAGACTTGAGTCGCGCCTTCTCCGTTTGCTACGGAGAGCGATGTGGTAGACTTCGGGGAGCGCACCTTGAGCTGCACATGGCGGGGCTGCAAATGCGAAGCCACAAGGCCGGCGCAGCATTCAACCCAGGCGGGGTGGTGATGTCAAGGTGGAGCCAGGACGCGAAATTGCAGATCGAAGCGGAGCGACCAATTCGGCAGCTCATGTGGAACCATTTTCAAGATCCGATCGTTTGCTTCATACATCCTTTTATTCGACATTGTTCTCAATGTTCTCACGCCGAAACGTCAGAATACTCGCAGTAGCCATCCTGGCTTGTCAGTTCGCCAGTTTGAGTTCCTGGCATTCCGCGCACTTCGATGATCTTATTTCGTACGGGCGAGCTCAAGCACAAGTCTCAGCTCACGCCGATGCCGATCACTGCAAGCACATTCCGCTCTCGGAACACAAGCAATGTGGAATCTGCTCCTCAGTTCACAGCAGAATCTCCCTCGAGCCGATCAGCGACAACCTCGGTTTGTTACAGGTTGTCGGCCAGTACGTAGGTGTCAGTTCAACGTGCTCCACGCAACTTCTTCCTCTTGATTCCTTCTATCGTCGCGGTCCTCCCGTTCTTCCCGGTTAAATCTACTGTCATCTATTGAATGTGTCTGATGAAGGGTCACTGCTTCATCTCCACATTCTATTTCCACAAACCGAGGAGAAGAAACAATGCACACAACCAATCTCGTCTTCTGTTTTTTGCTCATGCCGGCAAGTTTAGTTTCACCGTCACTTGCCGCAGAGCGGTTCAACCTTGCACTCAACTCTCATTCTGACATCTCCATCATCTGCGAAGGAATCCCTGGAGTAGGGGATCTTTCGTTCGTCGATCCCATTTCCGAAGCCCCTGGTCCAAAGGTCCAGTTGAGGGTCACCGTTACAGATGCAAGTGACAAGACACCCATCGAGCTTGCACACGTGGTCTTAAGAAAAGGAGCGAAGTTCATTGCCGACGAAGCGACCAATCCAGCCGGTCAAGTTCGCTTCCGCGATGTGGAAGTGGGAACATACACTTTGATGGCCTGGTTTATCGGCTATGCTACGAGATTTGACACGGTGACTGTCGATGAAGGTCATACTCAGTTTGACATCGCTTTACGTCCTCAGGAAATCAAGCAAGAGGGGGTTGAGGTTTTTGCTCAAAGGGGATTTGGGACCTCGCACATCGATGTCAAAAGTGCTAATCAGGTATTTGAGGCAGAGACCTATCACGCGCCGCCGACTGCTCGCGTCACGAACCTGATCCAGGAAACCGTAATGGGGGCAGCGCGAGCGCCAACGGGAGAGATTCACATTCGCGGTATGCACGGCGAATTCACCTATTATGTTGATGGAATCCCGGTTCCCCTTGGCGTTTTCGGTGGTCTCAATGAAGTCGTGGATCCGAAGGTCATTGATCGAGCGACGTTCATCACGGGAGGATTTCCCGCCGAATACGGTGGACAGATGTCCGCCGTTGTTTCGCTCAACAATCGCGTCCCCACCGGCGCCTTCCATCTCGATGCTTCGACTTACGGGGGGAGTTATCTGGTCTTCAACGGAACGAGCCCGTTCTCTCCTGGCCATACGACAACTATCGCCGACACGCTCGGTGATCGTGTCGGGCCGTTTCGCGCACTGAACTCGAACGGACAGGATTTGGCGATAAGCGACCATATTGGAAAGCTCGGGTATTTCCTTTCGGGATCCCGGCAGGAAACGGACCGACGCATCGATTCTCCGGTCTCGAATATTTTCCACGATCATGGCTTCGACTATTTCGCGTACGGCAAGTTCGATTTCATATTGAGTGACGATGCTTATCTGACGGCGAACATCAATTTTGCGAAGACGTCCACACAAGTGCCGTATGATTCCCTGGAGGGAATCGCGTCTGATCTTCAAACTACGACGAATGCGTTCCAGACGATCTCGTACTCCCGAATCCTGAACTCCAACCCCGAGCACGAATCAAACTTCTACCTCGGAGCATATGCACGGGAAGGAGGATTGGTCCATACTCCAGGCGCAATTAATCCTCCCAATTTCCAATTTGCCGGAGATTCCACGAACTCTTACTTACTGGCGGAAGACAGGAGTTTCACCACTCTGGGCATTCGAACTACGTACGATGAGAGGCTTTCTCATCAATTCATGTACAAGGTGGGGTTCAACTTCGCCAGCACGGCTGGAATCGAGAGTTTCACTTCACGCGATTCTATCCAAAATCCGGGGCCGACCATTCTCACCAATTTCGCCGGATCTGATTTTGGCGTTTTCGCCCAAACCGAGTGGCATCCATTCGAGTGGACAGCGTTTGAGCTGGGCGTTCGGTACGACCAGCATATCGCTCCTGACGTTCCATTGCAGAGCCAGGTGAGCCCGCGGATCAAGTGGGGTTTCTTCATTGATGAGAACAATTCTGCCTATCTCTACTTCGGCCGCCTTTTCATGCCCACAAATGTTGAGGGATTGAGATCAATAGCGATCAACGTCAGCAATTCATTGACGCCGACGCTCCCTGAACGTGACAGTTTCTTTGAGGCTGTCTTCACGCATGTCTTTCCAATGGGATTTCGCAGCAAGCTGGCTGGCTATTTCAAGCGAAGCACTCCCGGACTGGATGATCAAACGGTAGGTTCCTCCGCCATAAAGACACCGGTAAACATTTCACTGATGCGGATTACGGGTCTCGAGGTGGGGCTCTCATACAGCGATGTCAACATTCCGTTGTCGGGCTATGTGAACACAGCTCTCACCCACGCCTATGGCTCCGGACCAGTCACAGGAGGTTTTCTGGATGTGATCGATGATGGACCTGCGACGGACCTGGATCACGATCAGCGGCTCTCGATCGTCGCCGGATTGAACTATCAACCGCAAGATTGGTTCGCAAATCTATCTGGAATCTATGGTTCAGGACTCACTAATGGAAATCCAGAGGGGCTGCCGTTCAAGACCGGTCTGTTTGATTTCAATGCGGCCATGCACACGGCCCCTTCTTGGGTCCTGAACTTCGCATTTGGTTACACAATTCATTTGGCGGGAGGTGCTACACTTCAACCATCACTATATGTCACGAACCTGCTCAACAATGAACACTTGGTCAAAGGCGCGTATTTCAGCGCAGCGAGCTGGGAGGAACCTCGCAACGTCGTCTTCAAGGTCTCCATTCATATATGAGGGTGGCGTGACTTCTCTTCAAAGAGACGACCAGGGGATTTGGTTATCGTGAGTGGGCATGAACCACGATACGAAACAAATGGCGGGTTCTAGGCATCAGCACTTGTTGTAGTAATGTTCCTTTTGGTGGTCCTCACGGCACAGCAAATGCCGCTAAATTGACCTCCTCTCCCCGCACGGCGGCATCAAGCGCCCGCACGTGGAACATGAGGTAACGATAGACACGTGCGGCTTCGTGCCGCCACATCAAAATCCTCAGTTGGCGGCATCGCTTCATGCCGCCTCGCCCAGAACCTTCCCGCAGCAATAACGCCTCACTCAATCGCTACGCTTCACTCCGTTGCGTCTCGCTCATCTATTATAGGAGAGTGGTTTTCGTTCGCCTCCACTTCGTTCCGCTCCTCTCCTTCGTTTCGGCGTAATTGCCACCTCTTCTGAACAACGGCAGCTGTCTCAGTTAGTTGACACCGAGTGCAGCAGGTCGGATGTGTTTGAGAGATGCGAGAAGGAAGGAAACGCGGACTTCAGAGGAGTTTGGAACAGACCTTATCAACTAAAAACTGGTACGACCCCGCGACAATGGTACAAAAAAATAGGCCGAATCTTTTCAGAATCGGCCAATTTTGTAGCGGGGGCACGCGATGCACATGATAGAAACTTTGGGCTTATACCGGAAGAATTGATTTGTATTCCCGTCCTCGAAGGCGTTAGATGACTCTTTTTTCCCTAAAACCTTCGTCGAGAAAGGAATAATTCCATGAAGCCCATGCTATCACATAGATTCGTCGTTCCTCTTTGCCTATTTGCCCTGCAAATCGTAGCGAGCGCCCAGCCGACAGCGACCTCACCTCCCACCTGGCACGTTTACTTCTCCCCCGGTGGCGAGGCCACATTTGCAATCCGACACGCCCTCGACAATGCAAAGTCGACCATCCTTGTGCAAGCCTATTCGTTCACATCTGCACCCATTGCCGAGGCTCTCGTGAAAGCTCACAAGCGAGGGGTCAAGGTCCAGGTTATCCTAGACAGAAGCCAGAAAACCTACAAGTACTCCTCCGCCGATTTCCTGGCCAATTCCGGCATTCCCACCAGGGTCGATGCGGCCCATGCCATTGCGCACAATAAGATCATAATCATCGACAACGAAGTCGTCATTACCGGATCGTTCAACTTCACAAAAGCCGCAGAGCAAAAGAACGCAGAAAACCTTCTTGTTATTCACAGTAGGGAACTCGCTGCCCGATATACTGACAATTGGCAACGTCACGAGGGTCATTCCGAACCGTACGGCCGATCAAGCAAGAACAATCAGCGCTTGCCGCTACCTACGAGGCGAGCCCGCTCTTGGAACTGAGCTTCAGGACCAGCCCAAGAAAGAGATCACTCGATGATTGGATGGAACCTCCAACAATTCCATGACCTGGATGGAAAACTAGATGCGGGTTCCTTCGACTCCTTTGTCTTTTTCTGTTCTTTTGTCCTAGAAGGAGAATTTCACCCTAAGATAGGCGCTCTCACCGTACCCTCCGAATTCCGTCAAGGGTTTCCCACGAAAGATGAGCGCAGTCACTGAAAAGTCCAAATTCGTTAGGACTGACCAAGTAACCATCGGGACATATACCTGCGAGCCGTCCTCGGGATTGTGCAATGTAAAGACCGAGCCTCGCACGAGAGGAGAGATATTATATGAAACTTCGGCGAAGAGCGACCAACGGGCGGGCAAGAGAAGTCCCAAACCCTGCGCTTGTGGATAGAACAGGCCAGCATCGTGTGTCACTCCAGCGCTGCTATACATCGATTCGACGTGCAGATAAAGGGAACTCGGGAAGGTGTAGTCACCAGAGAGAGCCGCCGAGGCCATCACACCCTCTGCTTCTGTGGCATCAATCGCGCCCAGAAGCGTTTGCTTCGCTTTTTGGGAGGCGAGGATCTCGCCGCGAAATCCGCCACCGGCAATGTCTCCAGCCCACGATCCTCCCAAACACCAGAGTCCACCTCTTCGTGCGATTAGCAGGTGGAAATCGTATCGCCACGCATTGGTTGTCAGCGCCGCGGCTGTTGTCATTTTCGATGAGCTCTTTGACGGTTTCACCGCCACCTCGACCTTCGAAAGAGAACCAAAGTAATATTGCACACGCACGCCGTCAAACGCTGGACGTTCCTCGTAGTCAAAATCCAGAATCGAATACGGATTAAATAGATCCGTCGGATTCCAAACGAGATTGGTGCCCATGGCAACACGCTGTCTTCCTACTGTCACCTGCCAGGGCCCGTGGGTCCAGTCCGCCCACAGGCGGTCGACCTCAGCATAGCCTACTGTGCTTCGTGAATTCCAAAGTTCAGCATCGAGGCGGCCGAACTCGCGGGGAGTTCGAATGAGGTCAATGAAATCCGGCGTGTTTTCGACACTCCCGCCAACATACGCTCGCAGGCGTATCTCTCCTGCTGCCGTGATAGACTCGCTGGCATACCATTTCAGATTCAGACGACCGTGAATCAGATGATCGGTAAGCTCACCATAGGCAGAAGTATTCGAGCGACTGAGGAGATACTTCAGGTAGCCCCCGAGATCCAGCGGTCCATCCTTCGGCTGCGCAGATAATTCCGCAGCTAACAATACTGCGACAAGAAATCGGATCTTCATTCTGAGTGAGGATTAATGTTCTTGTCCGAAGTGATGAGTCCGTCCTCAAGTGTCAAAATCCGGTGCGCCCGGTTCATGACACGCGGATCGTGCGTTGAGAAGAGGAATGTCATCGACTGTTCGTGGTTGAGTTTCTCCATGACATCCAGGAGCGACTCCGCGGAAACGGAATCGAGGTTGGCGGTAGGCTCATCGGCAAGAACGAAAGATGGACGCGACGCAAGCGCGCGAGCAACAGCGACCCGTTGCTGCTGACCGCCTGAGAGTTCCGAAGGTTTGCTATCAGTTCTATCCTCCATTCCCACGGTTCCAAGTATTTCGAGTGCGCGATGATCTCGGTCTGCTTTCGAAATGTTCTGGAGCAACATGATGAACTCTACATTCTCTTTCGACGACAGAACAGGAATGAGATTGAATGACTGAAAAACAAAGCCAATGTGGTTCAGGCGAAACTCAATCAGATCATCCGGCTTCATCTGCGAAATGTCCATGGTATCGATTTCAACCGTCCCGGTCGTTGGCTGGTCAAGGCCACCAATGATGTTCAGGAGCGTCGTTTTTCCGGATCCGGATGGCCCGACAACCACCGTGAACTCTCCCTTTTCGACGGTGAGGTCAATTCCTTTGAGAGCATGTACCGGCACGCTCGTGTGGTTGTAGATTTTCGTAATTCCCTTCAGTTCGATGACGATCATAATGTCGATTCCTTGCTTTGAACCTGCATATCAGGCATATGTTCTGATCGATCTCGCCGGATTCAGCCTTGTGGCTTTGAGGCCCGGGTAGACCGCTGCTGCAAGAGCTGTTATGACCACGAGAACCCCAAGCTCCAAATAGAGGATGAGTGGAATGTCGGGATAGAGAATGGAAGCGATGCCATAGGTGGATAACCCTTCTGCAACAATCGAAAGGTTGATGCCGGTAGTCTTGGTTATGCCGATGACGAGTCCGCCAAGTGCGACGCCCACAACACCGCCCGAAAGTGATAGGAACACTGTCTCGAGTATGATGAGCGAGAAAACTCGCTTCCGCTTCATGCCGATAGCCATCAGCACCCCGAACTCGCGAACGCGATCAAGCACCGACATCAACATCGTGTTCGTGATTCCAAAGAGGAGACCAAAGAGAATGATACCAAGGAAAAACAGCATGGAGATATTCGTCGTCTCGGAAGTGAGCTTCAACTCAGGTGCAAGATCCTTCCAGCTCTCGACGGCAAGCCCGGGATACCTGAATTTGAGCGAACTGAGAACTTGCGGCAGGAATTGCGCGCTCTCCAGCCGCACGGCGATCTCATGCACGAGGGATGTGCTCCCGAGCAACATCGCAAGATCGTCCCGGCGTACCAACACGGTGGCTTTGTCTATGACCGAAGATCCGGTTTCGAAAAGACCGACAATGCGGAAAGACCCGTAGATGATGCTTCCATCGCGTCCCGGGAAACTCAAGACAAGCTTCGATCGGACGCGCAAGTCGAGTTTGTCCGCCAACTTTCTACCGACAACGACCGGATACCGACTGACATCGTTCAGGTATTCGCCATCAATGATTTCTTTCGCTATTGTTGTCACGGACGCTTCGTCCTTCGGGTCGATGCCAATAATTTTCGCTTCTGAGTTTGTCACGGGCGAGGAGGTCATACCTTCAATAACCGTCCTTGCGCTGACGCCTTTGACACCTGCGACGAATCGGAGCGAAGCAGCAATGCTGTCCCCATCCGGAACGAAGTTATTGACAGCCGGATTTCCCTTGAACGACACTGTGTGAATCTGAAGATGTCCAAGATCACGGTCTATCGCGGTGTTGACCATCGAATCCGCCATGCCGATCATGATCCCCGTAGCAAAGAGTCCTCCGCAAAGCCCGAGGGCTATCGCGGTGAGCATGACAGCACTCCGCTTCTTGTTACGCCAAATATTCCGCCACGCAATGCCTATCAGCATATACGATACCTGCGCACTATGATCGGAGCGCCGAGACAGGATTCAGTTTTCGGATAACCAGAAAGGGATAGACCGCACACACAACGGCCAGACCGAGGACTACAGCCGTTTGCGCAAAAAAGATACCGGATTCCACACTGAACGGAAGAACAGGCTCCATCCCGTATGCGAGCATGACATCAGCAAGCTCGCCCGTCAAAGGGATGGGGTGAAGGTGCAGGTACCACAAAACCGGAATACCAGCAACGATTCCTGCCATGGCACCGAGCATCGAGATGATTACCGTCTCCAAGGTCGTCACGGCAATCAACTTCCAGCGCTTCATTCCTACTGAAAGGAGGACCCCAAACTCTCTCGTGCGCTCAGTCGTCATCATCATAATTGTGGCAAAGATTCCGAAGCCGATCACTATGTAGAGAATCAATAACATCAGGATTCCCCCTGCACTGTCAGCTTGGATGGCCTGGACGAGCTCCGGCGTCATCTCCTTCCAGGTCATCACCTCGGTTCGGGAGCCTGCTTTCACCTTGAGTTCTGCCTGTACCTGATCCATATCTGACGGTGAGCTAATCATGAAGGCGATGGAAGTGACTCTCCCGGGCGCGCTGAAAAGCCATCGGGCATATTGCAGCGTTAGATATGACATTGAATTGTCGAGATCCGGCAACGGAAACTTGACAATGCCGATCACTGGAACTCGTGCAGCAGCAGTCACGCCGTGAAAGCCCTGACCATAAATGACGACGCTATCTCCGATTCCCGCATTCAGAACCTTTGCCAATCCGGCGGCTATCAATACCCCTTCGTCGTCATTGTGAAGGAATCGTCCTGCCTTGACACGCTTCGCAAGACCAGTCATCGCATTCTCTTGCGTCGGGTCGATGCCGACGACTTGTGCTACTTTTGTTGCGGAATCTTTTGACAGCAGGACAAATGATTCAAGCCTCGGCACAACTCGAGTCACCCGTGGGACAGAATCCAATGATGACAAGCGGATCTCCGGAAGGTCTATGCTCTGGTCGAGTGATCGTTTCTCCCAGTATCCTTCACCGTGCACCTGAATGTAACCGAGATACAGGCCCACGGCCGACTGGATCATCGAGTCGTAGGATCCGTTCTGCATCGAACGCATGGCGAGGGCTAGGAGGACGGCAAACAGAACTGACGTTGTTGAAATCAGAGTGCGGCGCTTGTTTCGCCAGAGGTTGCGCCATGCAAGATGAACGTACAGTCTCACGGTCGAACCTAATGGACGCGTTTCATATTCTGGAGTGAAAAGAAATCCGCATTGAGTGTCACATTGAACCGCAACTCGTCGTACTCGAGGATCGTCTTGTTCCCTCTCGAATTCTGCGGGACCATTTCCCAGTGAGCAGGGAGCTTTCTGTCCCCGAACGACTTAATCTTGCTTCCCAGGAATGACTTCACGAGCGCGCCGGCTTCGTCGTAGTACTCCGTCTTGAGCTCAAGATATCCTTCAGTGGAAATCCAGACCAATACCCTAGCCCAGACGACTCCTGCCTCCGGCTTTGGGATAAGCTGGATCTTGTGACATTCGTGGCCTTCGTACACCTCATGCCCAAGAAGCGAGTGGGTATAGTCGTTCACGATGGACGAGGCACGTACAAGATCGTCATTGGTGAAATCGGACCCCATCCACGACTGGAGCATCATCGATGGCGGGATTTTGATGACCTTCTGCACCGACGGGAGCCAGTTCCAGACTTCGTTGCCGCGCTTGAGTGTAACCGTTCCCTTGTCCCGCGCGGGTTCGGTCATGAATACAAGCGAGAAATTCGGTTCGAGGCTCCACACCTTCATCGTCATCGTGCGCTGCCATTCTGGCTTCACAATAGTCATCGTGATCTGCGCATACGAGCTTGTGCCCCGCATGAGCTCGTCAGCCTTGCGGATGATTGCGCTGGCATCCTGCGAATAGGAGTACATGGGTAGAAGTGCCAGGCCAAGCACAATTGACATGTGGTTCATAGTGAGCAACACTCTCTTCGTTGGGAGTATTGGTTGACTCAAATGGCTTTGCCGGGGGAAGAAGATCTTTTTCGTCAGCGGAGGAGAATTCCCTCTCCTATTGAGCGGTCCGATCAAGTCTGAGCATAATCCTTCCTGACGACTTGGACGACTTCACGCCACTCCGAGCGATATCATATATGCTGCTCGGGACTCCAATGTCACCTCGTCTGCTCGATTTATGCTGTGTGTACTACTGACGTCGAATGAACTTGTCGACCGCCTCAACGAGGTTAATCACCCGTCGAATCAAACCGGACTCTCTCAACTTGTAGCTCGCCTTGATGTTTTCCATCTCCTGCCCCAATTCCACCTGAATCGAAGGGGACTTTTTGACAGAGAGCACCTGCGATGGGTACACACTCCGATGGCCAGTCATGAGAAAACTTATGACACAGGCGACGGTTGCATAAGGTGCTACAGCTGGACCAAAAAGCTCCACTGACATGATGCTTGCTGCAATAGGCGTGTTTGCTGCTCCTGCCAGCAGGCTAGTGAGACCGATCGCGGAAAACGTAGCAACATTCAGCTCAAGAACTGTGGCAAACAACGCTCCTGCAGTCGCGCCGACGAAAAAGATGGGGGTAACGATTCCCCCGCTGCCGCCAAAGTTCAGCGTGATACTGGTGAATACCGGTTTCAACAAGAAAGCATACCAGGGCGGCCGCTCGCCACGAAGACAGGACTCGATCGTATCCAGTCCCAGCCCGAGATACTTGTTTGAGAAGACAAGTGTCAATCCGACGAGGACAACACCTCCAATGATTCCTTTCAGAGGCACCCATAGCCTGACCTTTTGAGATAATTTCTCACCGACTTTTAGAGATTCTATGAGCACGATCGAACATAGACCAAAGAAAATCCCTGCGAGAACCACTTTCAGGAAGAAGGATTCACTGAAGACGGGAACAAAGTCGATCGCATGGTGAAAGTACCTGATCCCCATTGCCGACGAAACTTGAAAGCTCATTATTCCCGCAATAAATGACGGGAGAAGAACTTCATAGAGAATGGCGCCGACAAAGAGGACCTCGACACCGAATATTGAGCCGGCTATCGGTGTACCAAATACCGCCGCAAATCCAGCACTAATGCCACAGATGACCAGTTTTTTTCGGTCGTGATCGTCAAATCGAAGTAGATCTGCGAACAAGGATGACAGCCCGGCACCAATTTGCGCACAAGGCCCCTCTTTTCCCGCAGATCCGCCAAGGGCAAGCGTGACGATGGTGGCCACCAGTTTGACAGGAACGACGGCGGGCTTGATTTTGCCAGACTCCTTGTGTACCGCCTCAATGACCTTTTCTGTCCCGTGCCCCTCTGCATCAGGAGCCAGGTATTTGACGAGAAGCGCGCTCAAGAATAGCGCTGCCGGCAAGAGTAGAAAGGAGTACGACGACATGTTGCTCAAATTCGTCGCCCATGCAAGGAGGTCCAGAAAACCTGCGGTAGCAAGCCCAACAATCGCCCCGACAATTGTAGCCAGGACGACCCACTTAATGATGCTCACAAAGAGTATAGTTTCCTCTGCGACTCTTGTTCTCATTCTAGAATCCTCAGGAATGCATGAAAGTCCAAGATCTCACATTTGTGAGATTTCGCATACCAAGTCCTATGTCTACCTGTCTTTGACTCGAACCACTATCACGCCAAGCTTCACTCCGTTTGCGAGAAAATGCTTTCGGGTGGAAGAAGGCGCTCCAGTTGAGTTCGAAGCTCCCGACTCAAGAGTCCAAGACCGACTTGGTATGATGCGTTTGTCCAGCCGAATCCTTCCCTCGTAATATAAGAGAATTTGGTCCCCACATTCCCATACTCCGCGAAGACTTCATGCGATCTGCGGACAACGTCATACTTCTCGGTGACAGTGCCGTTATAGAGGGTCGCATTCAGCGTGATGGTGAAGAGCCAGCGGTATGCCAGTCGTTCAGCCTGCTCAACGTAACCATAGTCCTTCAGTCCCTGCCAGAGCAACATCTGATGCGGTGCCCAGGCGCACGGATAGTCCCATTGACGGAGTGGGTGGTCGGGCGCGATGGCGCCCCGCGATTCCTCGGTGGAACTGACCAGGCCGCCAGGCATCTCGAGTAGCGGAAGCGCTTTTCCCACAAGCGCTTTTGCCTGCTCCCGCGTGGCGACCCCGGCCCAGAGGGGATAGAAGGTCGTCGCACTCACATATACAACCCTTTCCCCCTTCCGAAAGTCGTAGTCGAAGAACATTGCATGTCCCGGATCCCACAAGTAGTGATTTACTAACTCTTTCCGCTTAAGCGCTTTCGAGTACCATTCGGCGCTCTTCTCCACTGTCCCGTCGGAAAGAACGATTGATCCTCCAAATTCATGCTCGAGAATCTCCCCAATGTCCCTTTCAATCTTATAGAGCAATGAATTGAGATCGACAGTAACAAGATCAGCACATCGTTCATAGAGCCGATAGCCGGTGTCATGGCCCGACTCGCGCATGGCGCGATCGTGAAGAAAGAACTGATCAAGATCCGGTTCGTCGATTAATTCGAGCCTATACGCACGTTCGTAGTTCGCTTTGCTCATTCCCCGCCGCGCAGCAAACCGGGCGAAGACTGCATCAAAGTGGCCCGGCTCTACCTCAGGCGGGGCACCTTGCCCGCGGTCGAAAGACCGGCTCAGTCCCGTGGACGTGAGATGATCTGAATTTGTCCACACGCTCCCATACTCGTGGATGGCCGCCTCTACGACAGTGCGAAGCCAGGCGCGGTCGAGTGAGTCTTTCGCGAGATGCTTGTAGACCTCCAGGGCCGTCGAGGTCAGAAACGGAGGCTGTGACCGCGTCAGGTAGTAAGTTCGATTTGCGTTGAGAACTGCACCATAGTTCTCAATTTCGTACACGAAGTTGTCAACGATCGACTTGGCGAGATCGACGCGCCCATCCTGCAGCAATCCCAGCACGATGAAATAGCTATCCCAACCATACATTTCATTGAACCGACCCCCGGGAACGACGAATGGCGCGCCCTGCACAGAATCACCTGCCCCCCGAGAATATGCAAGAGAGAGAATTCCGTGAAGTCCATCCCTGAACCTTATGTACTCGGGAGTCAGATGCGTCGGCAACTGGACGACTTGGAGGTTCCATTCGGCGTGACGATGGGCAAGCGCGTCGAAGTAGGCGAAGGCAAATTTGTCCTGCTCTGGGACGTAGAGATATCTCTTGCCATCGATGGTCGAAATCTTGTCGTCGCGAAGAATGGCAGGCAAACCGGTCTCATCAATCCGCCTCGTCAACCCATCCCAATACAGTTGACGAATGCTCCGTGAAATCCGGTCTACCGGCTGTTCAAAGATCCGGTCGAGCTGGATGGCCGCGGTATCCCGACCGGCTTCTTCAAGAAGCCGAAGCTCCTGGAGGAGGTTTGAAAGGTGGTAGGTCCCCGCAACTTCGTAGCGCGTATGATCAATGGAGACGAAAGAGAACCTTTTGTCCCCGTGTTGAGTCCCCGTTACTTGTGGGTCGTCGATCGTAATCTTACGGTCATGGTCGGTGTCTTCGTCTGCAAGCAACTCTTGTAGGGTCGTCCGTACGGGAACGACCACAACCCTGGCGCGAGGTTGGGCCCGCACGAAGAATGAGCTAAGAAACAAAGTCAAGACAAACGTAAAAATCATCCGGCCGCGGCAGATCTCCTCCTCGCACTTTTGTTCCGTGCCTGTGTTCGGTTTGACAGGTCATCGGATACCTTCTTTGATCCGAATATTAAGTTGCCTGGGCCGGCAGGGGGCAAAGAACCTCACCAGCCCTTCCCTCAGGCAACTATTGTCCAGGCTTACCTGACGTCGGCTCCTGCTGCAACATCTGCTCTCGAGCCCTAACGACGACAGTCACTTCGTGAGGTTGAACGTTCTCTATCGAGAGCCCTTCCGGAAAAGTGATGTTCGATCTCGTAATACCTTTCTTGATCGTTCCTTTGCTTATGTCGAACAACTTCACCAGCACTCCGATCCGGCCGGGGCTTACGAAGTAAAACGAGCGCTTCGGCCCCGAGAACGTGACTTCGACTTGCGGAGGCTCGATGCGCTGCACAACCATGCCCGGAGGCAGATTGCCGTACTCGATCGGGACGACATACGAGCGATACTCTATCCTCGATTCATGGACGAAAAAAAACCAGAGAAATATGGTAACCGTGATGGCAATCGCTTTCTCTTTGTAGTTCCGTTTGAAAAACTCCATCCACGGTCTCGTCCCCCCTCGCGGTGCGACTTCCTGATGAAACTGTTGAAGAACAACGCCAAGTTCTTCCGCATCTTTCACCTGGCGGATGTCACTATCCCTGGCGACCGAAATCGTTCCTTCCTCCTCTGAAATTACGAGGCACAATGCATCTGTAAGCTCCGCCAAACCAAGTGCAGCCGCATGCCGCGTACCGCTGTGTTTGAGCTTGCTCAGATTTTTGGACAACGGCAGATGACAGGAGAAGACCGTAATCCGATCCCCCTGAATGACCAGAGCACCATCGTGCCCCGGTGAATGTGGATCGAAAAGGCTCCGTAGGACCTGTTCGCTCACCTTTCCGCCGAGTTCAATTCCTCCATCGAGATGGCGAACAATCGGATCTCTTCCCCGAAGAACGATCAGCGCCCCAATTCGTTCGCGAGCCAGGTTTTTTGTCGCCTCAACAAGGGCGGCCACGTGTGCCTGAGTTGCGTCGAGCATCCCTTTACCGCGCGGGCCTGATACTTTGCTTCGGATGGCGATTTGCTCCAGAAAGTGCTTGATCTCCTCCTGGAAGATGATAACAATCGCAATCAGGACGATGGCAAAGAATCCCTGAAAGACCGTGGTCGTGAGCGTCAGGTCCAATTGTCTGGCAAGAAGATAAGTCGCCCCGACGATTATCATGCCAATCACCACAGACGCAGCTCTGGTACGCTTGAACCAGACGAGCATTGAATAGATAAGCACCGTCATGAATACGATATCAAGAATCCCGGAGATACCGATTTCTTCTATAAGTCCAATGATGTTCATTCGACGTGGGTCCTCCGCAAGTGCACGATGTGTTCTTTGATCAAGGGATGGAAGTGCGTCCTTCCGCTGATTCGCAGGCGCTTTGCGAGTCTCTGTGTCAGCAGATGTTCAGTGCCGGACCACACGTGTTCCCCCTTGTTTTTTCCGACCCTGAGCTTTCCTCCTGCGATCCGCCCATGACCTCCGGCCCTTCCTGTGTCATGAAAAATGTCCCGCAAGACCACCCCTGCTCCCCCATCTGGATTCGCCGTCCTGAGGGAAATGTGGAGATTGTCACCGAGCCGTCCCGAGCAAAGCGACCATTGCATTCCTTGGCATGTCAGCAAAAAATCGGCCATTTGAGAGACAAGATCGGGATTGTCCACCTTGCCAAGATGCGAAACAACAAGCCGTTGACGGATCATTGCGTACCGGATTCCCGTGACGAGCCCCGCGAAAAACTTCCTCGACCGCAAAGCATTCTGAATGCTCGACAACGCCCGGATGTCACACATCGGTAAGAGCGCGAGATAGGTTGTGATGATCTCCCGCCGGCGGACCTTGTAGAGGTTCAGTGTATCGGAAAGGATCCCGTAGACCAGCGCGGTGGCAAGCCTCGGCGGAATTTCGATATTGTTTGAAAGCATGACCCGCGCAAGAAGAACCGATGTTGCACCAACGGTGTTATCGATGATCAGAAGGTCCGCGTTTGGCTTGTGGACAAACGGATGCTGATCGATCACAATCGCCGCTCGCCCTTTCCTGGGAAAGGAGTTGTTCTCGAATGCAGGTTGAGTGTCGACCAGTGCAATGCTGGCGTAGCGCTCCAAATCTCCCGGTTTCAGCTTGTGGACCGGCAATTTCAACCGCCGCACCATTTCTTTGTTCTCGTAGCGGCCAATCACACCGCCGTAGGCGATCCTCGTGCGAATCCCGAACCTGTTCTGCGCCAGATGCTGGAGAGCACAAGCACTTGCGAGTGCATCGGGATCAGGATAGTCGTGGGTCAGCACGAGAAGTGGTGAAAGCCGATCCTTCTCCCCTGCGAGGAATCCAAGCAGCTTGTCAGGCTCTCGAACGAGATGCGTCATCTGGGTGCCTCTGTGAACGCTTGTGTGCCATAGGGGGCTACAGGTAAACCAAGGGTTCGCCCTTGTGGCTGAGTGAATGGAAGAGAAGCAGATAGTCCCGCAAATGACGCGTGATAAGAAAGTTCTTTCTTACATGTTCACGCCCATTCTCTCCCAACGATTTTGCATATGCCGGACTCTGGAGCAGTTGTTTTAAGGCAAATGCTGTCCCTTCGATCGTGTGCGTAAG
The DNA here is from genome assembly GCA_963739335.1 of uncultured Bacteroidota bacterium. Taxonomy (GTDB): domain Bacteria; phylum Bacteroidota; class Ignavibacteria; order UBA10030; family UBA10030; genus UBA9647. The sequence continues at coordinate 97,276 of CAVUAC010000059.1, forward strand.
AAGCCCTGAATACTTGTTGACGATCTGAAGTGGAATACCTCCAACGGCTCCTGCAATGACCGGCTTCGCCTTCCAAAGTGCTTCCGCAACTGTTAGGCCGAATCCTTCGCGGAGCGACTTCTGGAGGATCACGGTCGAAGCCCGTTGGAGCGCATTGATCTCAATATCGCTGGCCGGAGGCAGGAGCAACAAGAATATGTCCGGGTCGTTGTTCACCGCCTCCTCAACTTCGGCCAGCACCTTTGCCCCCTCTGGATCATCTGTCGCACCACCACCGGCAAGAACAAGTTGGCAGTCTATGTACTTTCTGATCCTCCGAAACACCTGAACCACCCCCACGGGATCTTTCAGGTAGTCAAAGCGGGAGATCTGTGTTACGATGGGGCGGGACTTGTCGATCTTGAACCGCTCCAGTATAGAGTCGATGG
>CAVUAC010000060.1:0-95012 GCA_963739335.1 uncultured Bacteroidota bacterium
CGATCGTCGGCGGCGGCGATTCCGCGTCAGCGATCGCGCAGGCCGGGCTTGAGAAGCAGGTCTCGCACGTCTCAACCGGTGGCGGGGCTTCGCTCGAATTCTTGGAAGGGAAAGTCCTTCCTGGAGTTGCAGCGCTCAACGACAAGAACTGACTGAATCAGCAGCAAGTAGCACTTTCGTGTGAGTGTGGGGGGAGGGAAAGCCTCCTTCTCACACTCATTTGTTTCAGAATCGTCCTGTGGGCCGATTCGTTGTTGGTTGCATCTACACTCTCGTGAGTCCTTATGCCCTATGATCCTGGCCAGGGGAATTACTACCGGCCGTCGACGTTCGGTGGTTTTCGATTCTTTCCGCCTGTCATCAAGTGGTTGTTGATAACGAACGCCGCTATCTACGTCCTCTTTGACTGGGGGGGTAAGTCGTTCACCCTGGATGGGATGCCGTTAGCGTACATCTTCAACTACTATCTTGGGTTGATGCCTCTTGGCTATGGGTTCCTGCCCTGGCAATTGATCACATATCAGTTCATGCACGCTGGATTCTGGCACCTGTTCTATAACATGTTCGGGTTGTGGATGTTTGGGATGGAGGTTGAGCATGTGTGGGGTTCTCGAAAGTTCCTCGCATTTTATCTGGTCTGCGGAATTGTTGCAGGGCTTTCCCAGCTCGTTTTCGCGCCCATGCTGGAGCCCATGTCAATGGTCGACAACTTTGGTCGCGGTATCCCCACCGTTGGTGCATCAGGTGCCGTCTATGGTGTGCTCGTAGCGTTCGCGATGATGTTCCCTGATCGGTACATATTTCTCTATTTCCTCATTCCGATCAAAGCCAAGTACTTCATCCTTGGGATGATCGCTCTGGGTGTCTATTCCGTCGGTGATCAGGGCTCAGTTGCAAACCTCGCTCACTTGGGCGGTGCCGTTGCCGGAGCCATCTACGTGTTGTATCTCGCCCGACGATTTCCATTCCAGAGTCTTATTGAACGATTTGGATGGTGGCTCAATTCGAGACGCTATCGTAAATCTGAAGATGCACATGAGGACGCTGTCGATGCGAAAGTCTTTGATATCAACACGCGACCGAAAACCGAGCAGGAGCTCTATCAAGAGAAGATCGATGGGATCCTTGATAAGATCGGTCGCGGGGGATATCAAAGCTTGACAGAAGACGAGAAGAAGATCCTTTTCGAGGCGAGTAAGAAACTCAACTAGCGTTGTGCAGACGCCTATGGCGAACACATTTGATGAGGTGGATGCGAAGATGCAGACGGAACGTCACGAGACCTACAAAGTAGGCGTACGTCGCACGACGCGTCAGGTGATTGTCGGCGGAGTGAAGATTGGTGGTGATGCCCCGATTTCCGTGCAGACGATGACCAAGACAAAGACAGACGATGTCGCGGGAACGCTTGCGCAGATTCGGGCAGCTGCCGAAGCTGGTGTCGATATTGTGCGCGTGACCGTCAACGACAAAGAAGCTGCCGACGCCATGAAGCAGATTGTCAACCAGTCTCCGGTGCCCATTGTGGCTGATATTCACTTCAATCATGTTTTTGCTCTCAAGGCCGTCGAGGCAGGTGTCGCCAAAGTACGCCTCAACCCGGGAAACATCGGATCAAAGGACAGAATCCGGCAGGTGCTTACGGCTTGTAAGGACAAAGGGATTCCAATTCGGATCGGCGTCAATTCCGGTTCGCTTGAAGAGGACATCCTGGAAAAGCATGGTTATCCGACCGCTGAAGCTTTGTACGAGAGCGCGATGCGTCATGTTGGGATCTGCGACGACTTTGGTTTCACGGATGTCGTCATTTCAGTCAAGTCAACCGATGTCAAATTGATGATCGAAGCGTACCGGCTCGTTGCCCAACGAACCGACATCCCGCTGCATCTCGGTGTGACCGAGGCCGGGACGACGCGCGTCGGCACAATCAAGTCTGCGGTGGGCATTGGAACGCTGCTTGCAGAGGGAATTGGCGACACCATCCGCGTTTCTTTGACCGATGACCCGGTCAAAGAAGTTGAGGTGGGAAAGGAGATCCTCAGGTCATTGAGTCTTGCCAGCCGCAGTCTTGAGCTCATCGCGTGCCCGACATGCGGAAGACTGGAGGTCGATTTGTTTGGCATCATGGGCCAACTGGAAGAGAAGCTGGCGGGCATCAAGAAACCCGTGAAGATTGCAGTGCTTGGATGTGTTGTCAACGGCCCCGGGGAGGCGAGCGAGGCGGATATCGGAGTTGCGGCAGGCAAAGGAGTTGCCATCCTCTACCGCAAAGGGGAGGTCGTAAAACGCGTAAAGGAGGAGGAGATCGTCAGTGCTGTGTTGGAGGAGGTAGAGCGGTTCCAGCCAGAGTCGTAGTTATTTCTCGTTGATAGAGGAAAAGGGTTGATGGTGAAGCGAAAGCCGGATAATGTATCCGGCTTCTTTTTTGATTCAAAGCGATGTTGTTCGTACTTTGACCACTGCGTATGATCGATCTCCTCAGCATCAAAGATCTTGAACCGCCGATGGGGGATGTGGGTACCCGCCAAAGCCTTTCATTTTGCCGGGCGGTATGGACGAGGCCACTGGCGGAAGAACGGGGTGCACCACAGAACCGGATAATCCATACACGTGTTCTCCAACTTCACGCCTCAGCAAGACTCCGGAGGCTTGGCTTGCGGCGGGCGGCTGGTTACCACAAATGTGGGAGTCGGCAGGATTTGGATTGGGTTACGGCTTTCCGAATTCTTGTGTGGGATGGAAGGGCGTGGTCCATTCTCCGCTCCGAGTCGGATGTTCCATCTCCGGGGGATTCGTTGATGTGGTATGACCTTGGGAATGCGGAGACTTCCGCTGTTATTATTGAGGCGCGCCGGTGCGGTATCGATAACTGGTGGACATCGTGGAACCTCGCGTCGGGGGCATTTGTGCTGGAAGGAGAACAGCTTGGCGGTATTGCGCCCCGAAATGAAAAAACGCTCCGCCTAGAGGTCCTGTCGTTGAACCGCCTTCAGGTGGGCGTGACTGCTGCGCACGATGCTGGAGAGGTGAGGTATCGCTCGCGGTTTCTCCAGGTTGGTTTTCGAATGAACCGCGCCGGATTCTCATACCTTGCCCTCGATGAGGAGGGGAACAGCAGGGTGGACACCAACGTTCTCAAGCTTCAACCCGGCTCGTTCTATCAAGGCATGCATCTGTCACAAGTCGGATCTGTTCCGGCGTCGTCGGCGGTCTTGCGGTACAATGTTCAGGGTTCGACGACCGTGGACGGGAATTCCGTAACGTATGACCTTTCGCTTCCGGGTACCGGCCAGCACTATCGTTTGGCATGGCAGGTCTTTGAAGATCGCATGCATCTTCACGCTGGACGAATCGCGGATCGTTCGATCCGCGCATGGCGGAGCAGTGCGTGGATGATTGGCCTGAGCAGCTTTGCGTCGACGGCCCATGTCCTTGGAGGAATCGTGCGTCAAGGTGAAACGGGTGTGATGAATCTCCCGGTCTTGCTGCATCTGCCGAGGTTTGGCACCCTGAAGGTGAGTGCTGCCAGCGGGGATGCTCTGTGGCGTGCGGACTCCGATCGTCCTCTGAATATGACGACGAGCGAATTGAAACTCGGTGAGGTCCTCCAACCGGAAGGGGATTATCTCCTTCCGGCCGGACGTTTCGTTGCCGAGCTCGACATGAAGGTCGAACAGGTTTTCACTCCGCTGAGAGCGGATGCTCCTGATGGGGCCGCAGACGCCGTCAAACGGTGCTCACTCACTGCCCTGACCTATCGGGCAGACACCGCCACGCTGAGTAACAACGGAAACTCCATGCACTGTCCGATCTGCATGGATAACTGGTCTGCAATCACGACGAGAATGGATCCGATACTCACGAATCTGAAACCGGTCGATCTTCTGCGAGATTCGCTCGGGCGTTGGCTCGACGGCGGGCCGGGCTATGCGAGTGGTCCGCTTCTACAGGAAGGGAACGTTCATGAGGCAGAAGATGAGTATTTGATGACAGGAACTGCAGGACTGCTTGGGTTGGCAGAGTATCTGCAGCACAGCGGCACGCGGGAATGGATCAAGCTTTATCGCGAGCAGATCCAAAAGAAGCTCGAGCAGATGAGGGCCCGGGATCTGGACAACGATGGGCTGATCGAGAGCAAATATCGGACGGGCATCAGCGGAACAGGACAATGGAGCACGGTGTGGTTCGATGTCATTTCGTTCGGCTGGAAAGATTCCTGGACGAACGCTTTGCTGTACCCCGCCCTCAGGATGCTCTCCACTGTCTTGCCGGCGCTGGGACAGCCTGACCTTGCTGCGGGACTCTCAGACTGGGCGGAGCTACTTCTTAGGAACTACTATCCCACATTTTTCAATCCCGCGACCGGCTGGCTCGCTGGATGGCGATGCGCTCAGGACAAACTGCACGACTACGCCTTTCCCGCAGTCAACGGTGCGGCTGTGTGTGGGGGCTTGCTGGATTCTAAGGAGGCGCGTAGCGTCATCGAGAATCTTTGGCTGGAGACGCGGCGTGTGAAAATCCCGACCCCTCGCTTTGGCTTGCCTGTCAGTCTCTGGCCAATTCCAGACGAGGACCTCGCGGACATCATGCAGGGATATCCGCAAGGATTCTATGGCAACGGCGCTTGCACTCACTCGCAATCCCGTCACTTTGTCGATGCGCTCTATCAAGTCGGTTTGAGGGAAGAGGCAGACTATCTTCTGGAGCGTCTCTGCAGCAGCCTTGCCGACGGGCTGGTCTACGGCGCGTGCAAGAGTGGCCTCGACGGTCGGTACTGGGACGGGTGGCCCTGCGGTTATGAGGGGTTGTTGACGGACCAATTCGGCATACTTGCCTCAGCGTTCAAACACTATGGTAGGACACAATCATGATTCCAATTTCCATTCGGACATAACACAGACAGGAAAAAATATGGCATCATCCATCATACCTCAAAATCGACTCAAACGGTCATTGAGCGAGGGGAAGTCCCTCATAGGCACGATGCTCGTCGAGATTCGACAGCCATCTGTCATGCAGATGCTCGCGAACGCCGGGTTTGATTTCGTCATCATCGACAACGAGCACGGCGCTTTCAACATTGAGACCATCTCCGATCTCAGCCGGGCTGCGCGGCAATTGGGAATCACGCCGGTCGTTCGTGTCCCGGAATGGTCGTATGCACACATCACCCAACCATTGGACGCCGGAGCGCAAGCGATCATGGCGCCGAGAATCACAGAGGCCCAACAGGTCAGGGAGATCCTCCAAATGATCAAATATCCTCCGCTCGGGAGGAGGGGGAGTGTTGTTGCCCGGGGGCATACCGACTTGAAGTCGGGTTCCGTCGTTGACGCAATGAAGGATGCGAATGAAGAATCAATGCTCGTGGTGCAGATTGAGACGAAGCAGGCGCTCGAGAGAATCGATGAGATTCTTAGCACCCCCGGCGTCGATGTCGCGCTTGTGGGTCCGACCGATTTCTCGGTGGCGCTCGGCATTGCCGGGAAGATGACGGACCCGATCCTCGTTTCCGCCATCAACACGGTTATCGATGCCTGTCGCCGTCACAGCGTGTTCCCTGCCATCCATATGAATGACCTCACGTTGGCCTGCCATTGGGCGTCGAAGGGAATGCGATTGGTCAGCTTCAACTCGGAAGTTGGGATGATGACGCAGGCCGCGACAGGTGCTGTCGCGACCCTCGGCACGGCGATGGGCAGATAACGCCAATCGTGCTGCTGGAAAACGAACGCTTCAATGAATCCGGATACGATTCGAGAATACTGCCTGAAAAAGCGAGGGAAGATTACTGAAGGATTCCCCTTTGGTGAAGATGTGCTCGTTTTCAAGGTTTACGGGAAGGTTTTTCTGTTGCTTTCCCTTGATGTTCATCCCCCCACGGTGAACCTGAAGTGTGATCCCGAACGCGCCGTTGAATTGCGTGAACGATACGAATCGGTTCGCCCTGGTTATCACATGAACAAGAAGCACTGGAATACCGTCATTCTCGATGGCAGTATACCCCCCCGAGAGATCAGGGAGATAATCGATCACTCGTACGAGCTTGTGGTAAAATCACTCGGGAAATCGGTGAGGGAGAAGCTCCGTGGAGACGCGCGCTGAAGCGGCGAAGAATTGCGCTTTGTTGAAAACCTCCGGCTTGTGAGGCTATCCGAGCGTACGAACGAACTCTGAGATTGTCGTCAACCCGAGTGCGACTTTTTCTGCAGCATCGACACGTATACCCTGGAATCCGCACCTGGCTGCTTCTTCCCGCATCTTCATAAGCGATGCTTGCTGGAGGATAAGATCTCGAAGCTCGAGTGTGACGCTGACAACCTCGCCTATTACTGTCCTTCCCTGGAATCCCGTCCCGCCACAAGTCTGGCAGCCTTTTCCGCGACAATAGTGCTGTTCCGTCCCGATCAGGTAGGGGCCGATGAGAGCGAGCTCTTCGGCTGTCGGCTGGTATTCTTCTTTGCAGCTCGGGCAGATCTTTCGGATGAGCTGCTGGTAAACCACGCCAACCATCGTCGACGCAAGCCAATAGGGCTGAATGCCGAGGTTCAGCAGGCGGTGAATTGCGCCGAGTGCGTCAGCGGAGAGCATGGTGCTGAGCACGAGGTTGCCCGTGAGGGCGGCCTCGGCGGCAACAACGCCCGTCTCAGCATCACGGATTTCCCCGATGAGGATGACGTTTGGATTCTGTCGAAGAATTGCCCTCAATGCGTCAGCAAAATTGAACGAGCGATCCGGAGGCAACTGCACCTGGCTTGCATATTGCAGACGGTATTCAACGGGATCTTCGACGGTGATAACACACTTCTCCGGTGTCTCGATGGCATTCGCTGCGGCATAGATGGTTGTTGTTTTCCCGCTTCCGGACGGGCCGGTGACGAGCAGCAGTCCTTTCGGTTGCCTCAGAAGAACGCGTACATCCTCGAGAACTTTCGGACTGAAACCCAGGTCGTTGAGCTGTGTGACGCGCTGGGATTTGTGTAAGAGCCGAATCTCTGCTCGTTCTCCGTTCAGCACAGGAATGATGCTTAGTCGAAAGTCGTATTGTTCCCCGTGATAGGCAGCGGAGAATCGCCCCTCTTGCGGTTTCTTTTTCTCAAACTGGTTGAGCATGCCGCGAGTCTTCAACACGCTCATGAGGTTCTCTGTCATATCGGGCGGGAGCGATACGACACGCTTCAAGACGCCCTCATGTCCGAAACGCACGCGTAGTTCACCCTCGACGGGCTCAAAATGGATATCCGTCGAACCGGATTTTGTCGCCCGCACGAAGATTTCTTCAACGATGGATTCCGCCGTCGGAAGCCTGCCCGTGCGGAACAGCTCGCGAATCTTGTCCTTCGACAAAGTGCGGATATCAATCTGCTCAAGTGCAACGCGTGGAGCCGCCGTGGTTACTTGAGGTTGCTGAGGCTGATTCGGAAGCGGCATGTCAGGACCTTTTGGTAAAGGCTGATCAGTGAGTCGTACACCTTAAGTTACTTCAGAGGAATGACTAGTTCAAGCGGGATTTTATTGGGCTTCGGACAGAATTCATAGAACCCTGTGGTGGATGTGCGAAAGTGGTCTCTTTTTCTGAATTGAAATTAAGGCAATGTCTTCTATATTTGTGGAGTTTCGATTTCGTCATCCATCATTGAAAGGATACTCTGTAATGAAGAGATGGCTTCTCGTGCTGGTTGTTGTGCTTGTTGCAGCGGTTGCGATGCTGACGGGATGCAAGAAAAACGAATCTTCGCAATCCAGGGACGTTGTACTGACGAAGGAGGCACCCGAAAACACAGCTGCTGGTGTCTTCTGGTCTTATCCAAGCAGATGGACCAAAAGTGGACAGCGGCCGATGAGGATCGTGACCTACGCTGTACCCGCAGCCCAGGGTGATTCGGAGGGGGGAGAGTGCGCGGTGTCGTTCTTTGGAGGTGGTGCGGGTGGTGACGTCGAGATGAACATCCAGAGGTGGGTGGGACAGTTTGAAGGTGCATCACAGCCTATCCGGAAGGATGACAAGGTGAACGGAATCAGCGTCGCAAAGGTTCAGATCTCAGGGACCTACCTCGCCCCATCCGGTCCGATGATGGAATCGCAAGGGAAGAAGCCAGACTTTCGCCTCTTGGGTGCGATCGTTGAAGCGCCAGAGGGAAAACTGTTTTTCAAATTCACGGGACCGGTGAAAACTGTCGAAGCGGCCGCGAACGAGTTTGATGCATTGATCGGATCCATTAGCAAGAAGTAGATACGCCTTCTCGGGGACTGCTCGCCGCCTGATCTGACAGCCAATCTGAGTCCTTCTTCACGTACCGTTTTGTTCACCAAAGGATAGGAGGTATGTATGGGAGTTCCGATCGTTCATTTTGAGATCAATGGGAAAGATCTCAAACGAGCAAAAGAGTTCTATGGAAACCTCTTCGGGTGGAAGATCCAGGACGTTCCTGCGATCAGCTACGGCATGGTCGATACAGAAGTGAAGATGGGGATCAACGGCGGGATTGGGCAGCTTGATGCAGACAAAACACCATTTGTCACGTTTTATGTGCAGGTGGAAGACCCTCAGGCGTATCTCGACAAGGCGGTCACGCTTGGCGCAAAAGTCGTCGTGCCTCTGACCGTTATCCCTGATATGGTGACGTATGCTTTGTTTTCGGATCTCGATGGATGCATCGTAGGTATCGTGAAAGGTCCGCAGGCTCCACCGAAAGAAAAACCAAAAGTAAAGAAAACATCGCCGAAGAAAAGGAAGGCAGTCGGCCAGAAGGGCAAAGGAAAAAAGAAGAGAAGCAGGTAGCCACTGAATGATTCTTTTGGAGCACAGAGTCTCAAGAGCAAAGGGCGTCGAGAAGGCGCCTTTTGGTTTTTCAGGGGCCTTCGTCTTTTTAAATCTGGCGATGGATCGACTAGCCGGCGATGTTGATTATCGGATATGATTATAATACCTTGATTGCGCTCTTGAGGAACCATGGACAAGGAGAAATTCATGTCGACGGCATCAGCGAAACAGGAGAAATGTCTGAAAATGCTCGTGGGCGGTGGATGGGTGAACCGGGCGGAGAAAATCGAAATTCGAAATCCATTCGACAATCGACTCGTGGCCGAGGTTCCCCGCGGCAGCGCAGAGGATGTGCAGACAGCGATCGCCGCGGCGTCGCTGGCGTTGGAGAGTGAGTTCCCATTGCACGAGCGTTATGACGTGCTTATCAAGGCGGCGTCCCTCATCGATACCAAACGCGAAGAATACGCACGTGCAATTGCGCTCGAAGGGAGCAAGACGATTCGCGAAGCCAGGCGGGAGCCTGTCCGAACCGCTACCCTGCTCCGGCTTGCAGCGGAGGAAGGGCGCCGGCTCACGGGCGAGACGCTTCCCTTCGAAAGCCGCGTCGGATCGGAAAACCGGGTGGGGTACTATTTTCGTTTTCCGGTCGGTATCGTCTCAGCTATTCTTCCATTCAATGACCCGCTCGCTCTCGCAGCGCACAATGTCGGTCCTGCCATTGCGGCGGGGAATTCCATCATTGTCAAACCGAGCGCACTGACACCGCTTTCCATCCTGATGTTCGCAGCAGATCTGCTCGAGGCTGGATTGCCGAAAGGACGCCTGAGCGTGATCACGGGTCGGGGAGATGATCTTGGCGAGGCCATGGTAAGTGATCCGCGTGTGAGGCTCGTGACGTTCACGGGAGGAGTGGAGACCGGGCTGCAGATCAGCCGATGGGTTGGTATCAAAAAGGTCCTGATGGAACTCGGTTCCAACGCTCCAGTCATCGTCATGGACGATGCAAATCTCGAGCGCGCGGTGCCGGCGATCTCTGCAGGCGCCTTCGCTCAGGCGGGCGAGAATTGCATCGGTGTGCAGCGTATTCTTGTGCACGAGCGAGTGTACGATGATTTTAAGAAACGCTTTGTCGCACATGCATCCCGGCTCAAGGCTGGCTATTCGATGTCCGAGGATGTTGATGTCTGTGCGATGATTACTGAGCAGGAAGCGATCCGTGTTGAGTCGTGGATCAAAGAAGCGGTTCAGAAAGGTGCGAGCGTCCTTGTGGGAGGCAGGCGCGAAGGAACGGTTGTTTGGCCGACGGTTCTCGAAAACATCCCGCAAGGAGCCCGGATGAACCGCGAGGAGATCTACGGGCCTGTCGTTTCCCTTTACCGGATTCGGACGCTTGACGAGGCGATCCAGCTTGCCAACAAGACCGACTACGGTTTGCAGGCGGCTATTTTCACCGAGCATCTGAACCACGCGTTCAAGGCCATCCACGGTCTTCATTGCGGTGCAGTCATTGTCAACGACTCAACGGACTATCGTCTTGACGTCATGCCCTTCGGCGGCACGAAGCTCAGCGGCGTCGGGCGCATGGGGATATGGAGCATGCTTGAGGAAATGACGGAAACACGGGTGGTGTGCTTCAACCTTTAGACTGCCCGAGTCCGTTCTGCGGCCACGGAGAGGAACTATGGACATCTACTTCTTTGAAACCTTCGAGGATGAAGCAAAGCTCCTCGGTGAAATGCTTGGGAACCAGTACACGTTTCGAGTGTTCGTCAGGGACCATTCAGGAAATCGGGCACACTGAGCCTCCTCCGCGTCTCATCAGCATTCGAACGCAGTCGAAGATCCCTGTTGAGTGGGCAGACAAGATCGATGGAGTGCTCAGCCGAACGACCGGCTACGATCACCTCATCGCCTACCGCGCCAGCATCAAGAGAACCCTCCCTCTCGGATTCCTGGAGGAATACACGACGCGGGCAGTTGCGGAACACGCAATCATGCTCGTTATGGCACTTCTTCGCCGCCTCGTTCAGCAGCTCAATCAGTTTCCGTCATTCAACCGTGAAGGTCTCACCGGCGTTGAGTGTGAAGGCAAGAACCTTCTCGTCGTCGGCGTAGGGCGGATCGGGAGTGAAATTGTGATGCTCGCACGGTCACTGGGGTTCGTGGTTCGGGGCGTCGATATCAAACCGGACAAGTCCGATGTCACATACGTTGCGAAGCAGGAGGGCATTCCCTGGGCGGACGTCATCGTCTGTGCGATGAACCTCACCGCGGAGAACAAAGGCTACTTCAGCTACGATTTGATGCGGAGAGCAAAGAAGGGATGCCACCTCGTGAACATTGCACGTGGTGAACACACTCCGCTTGTGGATATGGAGCGCCTTCTTCACGACGGCCGTCTCGCAGGACTCGGCCTCGATGTCTTTGAGGACGAGGGAGATCTTGCTGTATCGCTGAGGAGCCAAGGAATCGAGTCTTCCCCCCACGGCGCAATTCTGCGTCGTATTCTTGCCTACCCCAACGTCGTGCTCACGCCGCACAATGCTTTCAACTCAAGTGAAGCTCTCCGACGCAAATCAGCGATGGCCGTCGAGCAAATTCAACACTTCTTCAAACACCGCGATTTCAAGTGGAAGGTGGAGTAACCGGGGATCATTCTGAGGGACGATCCGAGAGAACTTGTCGATTTCGCCTTGTGCATCCCGCTTCGAGGCGCCTGCCCGCCAATCTTCTTGACGGGGAATCCCGGCTTATTGGCTAAGAGGAGCTTTTGATTGGTTTTCCTTGCTCCTTGCTTGAAACGGGAGCCACAGAAGCCAGAGGAGCAGCAGGGCGAGGATATCTCCCACCACGACATAGACTGGCCAGGGTCCCATATAGTCGAGAAGGGAAGCCCCTCCGGGTTTTTCGCAGATGTAAAAGTAATTCGTGTGAAAAAGGGTGTTGAAGAATGCTATGAACGCGCCGTAAGCCTGCAGTGTGAGCCAAGCGCGCCAGAACGAGCCCCTCCTCGGTCTCAGCAGTTTTCGCCAGGTCAGAAAAAGAATGGCTGTGATGATTCCTCCGTGAGCGATGAAGAAGCGGATGGTCAAATAAGAAGACGCGGGTGTTGAAACGTCCGGCGTCAGCACGGCCATGGTTGTGCCTGCGAGTCCCCAATAATAGATGAGTTCGTACGACCACGGTTTCAGCGTAAACGAAGTGTACACCGTGAGCCATAAGACGGCATCACAGAGGTGAAGCGGAAGGCTCTCGGGGAAAACGAACCATCCCTGGTGAACATAGTACCAGTACCAAACGAGTTCGTTCACGAGGATTATTGATCCAAGAAGGTATCGAAGTGCACGCGCTCGATTCTCACTGTTTCTGGACCATCGGGCGAGTGAAGCCGCGGTCAGCGGAATGGCCGCGATGATGATCAGGTGCGGCAGGCCGAAGAGGTGAAACGCTTGCGACACAGTGTGTCTCGAAGGATCTCTGTAGACCTTCCGAAGGTCAAATTGATTCTCGGGGAAACCTTCGGAAGGTCATACATTACAGGTTGAAGTAGAGCTTGTACTCAAACGGATGGGGCATCGTGCCGATGGATTTGATCTCCTCTTGTTTGATCTTCACCCATTGGTCGAGCAATTCGTCTGAGAAAATGTTCTCCCGTCTAAGGAATTCGTTGTCGGCTGCGAGTGCGTCGAGTGCCTCGGCCAGATTACGCGGGAGGAAGCGGATGTGATCTCTGGTTAGCTCGTCCACATTCTTATCAATTGGGCCGAAACCCTCTTTGACAGGATCGATCTTGTTCACGACGCCGTCAATGCCTGCCAACAGCATCGCTGAGAGGCAGAGATACGGATTTGCCGTTGCGTCGGGTGGGCGGTATTCGAATCGGGTCTGCTCAGGGTTGTTGACATACTTCGGAATGCGGATTGCCGATGAGCGATTGCCTGTGCCGTAGGTCAGCGCAACCGGTGCTTCAAATCCGGGCACCAGCCGCTTGTAGGAGTTTGTGCTGGGGTTGGTGAAGGCTGAGAGGGCCGCGCCGTGCTTGAGCATGCCGCCGATGAAGTAGCGTCCGAGCGCATTGAAGTTGCCGTACTCTCCCTTCTTGTAGAAAGCGTTCCTTCCATTCTTCGTCAGAAAGAAATGTAAATGCAAGCCGTTGCCCGATTGCTGGTACATCGGCTTCGGCATGAACGTCACAAACAGGTCCTTCTGCCGTGCAAAATTAAAAAGCGCGTACTTCACGGTAACAATATTGTCCGCCGTGGTCAGAAGGTTATTGAAATACGTTTCGATCTCCTGCTGTCCCCGCTCGCCTGATTCGTGGTGATGATATTTGACGCTGATGCCGAATCGCTTGAGGATCTTGCACACCTCATCGCGGAAATCGTCGTAGACGTCAAAGGGGTTTGCGGCATGATAGGCGTTCTTGAAGAATTCTTCGGCGTGCTCAACCTCATAGTATGACGAAGCCGTGCGTGTGTCGAAACGCACCTTCGAGAACACGTAGAACTCGAATTCCGGCCCCCACCAGGATGAGTCGACACCGGTGGCGTTCTTCAGAACCTGCTCGGCTTTCTTTGCCAGTTGCCGCCCATCCTGTGAAAAGGGCGTGCGGCGTTGATCCGTGAGAAGAATGTTGGCGTAGAAACTCAAGGTCGGCTCAACACGGAACGGGTCGATAACGGCCGTGCTCAGATCCGGCACGAGAATCATGTCACTGTTCTCGACCTTGCTGAACCCATAGCCCGAGCCGTCGAATCCGACTCCTTCATTGACGAGCTTTGTCAGGATCTTCGGAAACACCGGCAGTGAGATGTGACGGAGGTAGCCGGTGAGGTCGATACACTTGAGGTCGATGATCTCAATCTTGTTCTTTTTGATGATATTGTTACAGATCTGCAGTTGACGTGCATCCATGTCGTATCTCCGAAACAAACTCCCCGCGGAGGTTGTGAGCTCTCAACGAACTACCGGTCACCGATCTTCACATTGCCGAGTCCTTGTTTCTTCATCAGGCTCTCGATCTCCCTCACACTTTTTGGCGCTCCGGCTGAAAGGACACGATTGCCATCGGGTGTGATCAGGACGTCATCTTCGATGCGAACGCCGATGTTCCAGTACTTCTTGTCGCAGGGGCTTCCTTCGGGGATATAGATGCCCGGCTCATCCGTGAGAATCATCCCCGGTGCATATGGCTTGCCAAAGGGTCCGACGTCGTGGACATCGAGGCCGATATGGTGACTCAAGCCGTGCACATAGTACTGCCGCACGCCTTCTTTCTCTTTGAGGATGCCAAGTTTGATAAGTCCATCCGCTATGACATCCGTGGCCTTCTGGCTGGGGACCGTAGGCGATGCCCCCGGCTTGAACTCTTTGATCGATTCTTCCTGAGCTCGCAGAACGATTTCATAGATTTCGCGCTGGGGCTGTGAAAATGTCCCGTTGACCGGGATCGTCCTCGTAACATCGGCGGAATAACCTTGGTACTCAGCGCCAATGTCCATCACGACTACGTCGCCGCTCTGCATCTGCCGCCGGTTCGCCTCGTAGTGCAGAATGCAGGAGTTCGGTCCGGACCCGACGATGGATGGGAACCCTTGATACTCCGCTCCATTTTTCGTGAAGCAGGTACTCGATGACAGCCTGGAGTTCGTATTCGTACATCCCGGGCTCGCAGCTTTTCATCGCTTCGATGTGTGCCGTCACTGTGACATCGATCGATTTCTGCAGCAGCGCGATCTCAGCCGGTGATTTCACTGACCGCAGGTCAGCAAGTGGGAGGTATTTGATCTCGAGGTCTGGGAATGACGCCTGCAGCTCGGTCTTGACTTCCCTGGAGAGGATCGTGCGTTTCTCCATGAGAGGGTCATAGACGAGGTCCACAGCGCTGGGTAAGTAGTAGAGTGTCTTCTTCCCAGTGAGAACTCGCTTCGCGAAGGTCAGCAGTTCCGACCCCGGAAGAACGACGCTGAACCCGAGTTCAGGTTTTGCCCCTTCGAGTCCGAGACTCTCACCTGCAGCACTTCGTGTCTTGGGGCGAATGAAGAACACTTCCTTGGCCGTCGTGGCGCTGTCGACCTGAACGCCATCCGGGCAGAGGAGGAGGTAGGCTTTGGGTTCACCGCATCCCGTCAAGTAGAGGAAATTGCTTTCCTGTCGGTAGAGGTAGTTGACATCATTCGATCGATTGCTCGGATCTTTCGCTTTGAAAATGGCGATGGAGTTTGGCTCCATCTTTGACATGAGCAGCGCTCGGCGCGCCTTATACTCCTCCGGCTTAATGCGCGCTGGTGCTTCCGCATTCCTGGTGACTTGGGCCAGAACCGTGAGGCTGCTGAAAAGGAGGAAGCAGGTGACAAGAAACCACCGAGTGTCATATCGTTTCGTCATAGAACACCCTCAGAATGAACAGGAGTGACCAATTCAACGGAGTCTAGTCGTTTCGACGTCGTTATTTCCCAAGCACCATTTTCTGCGTCAAGTTCATTGATTGGGTGGCTGTGAACATTTGCTCGCCGGTGCCGGAGATGTTCATGTCCATCGTGCTCGAGGACTCGGTGGACACCAACAGCCCTTGCTGCGGAGCGAAGTAGGCCGTCCCTTTTGTCTTACTGGTGCCGTCGATAACCATCTCCATACCCATTTGCGAGCCGGTCCCGTAAATTGAAACAGGACCTTCGAACGAGATTTTGAGACAGTCATAGCCGCCATGTCTCTCGGAGCCTACAACCTTGAATTGAATATCCGGCTTCGTGATGAGCTTCATTCCTTGATTCTTCACGGTATCGGGTGTCGTATTCTTCCACGTGTCACCGGCCGCAACGTCCTTCTCTGGAAGCGGGACGAACACCTGGCGCAGAATATCCCCTGGGTTTATGCGCGCCATCTGCATCACCTGCGTCATCTTGATTGAATCCACAATCTCTGACTTGAGGGTTTTGCCGAGCGCGCTCATCGTCACTCTGACCCGCTTTCCATTGACCTCTTTGATAACGAGCGCTGAGTCATTCATCATCATCGACTCGATCCGCGTCAGGTTTGTGTCGACCTTCGCAATGAGGGTGAGTACACCATCGTCGCCGACATTTTCCACGGTCATCGACACACCAATGAAGCTCGCGCTGGTTGCGGCCATTTCCTGGCCCATCGCTTGGCTCTTCATGTCGCTTTTGATGTTCAATTTGTACTTGTACGTGCTTCCCTTGGCCATCAGGTATCTCAGTTTCTCCCCACCGGAAGAAGATTGCGAGAGGATCGCGGCGGAAAGAAGGATAAGGCACAGTGACTTGATGATTGAGCGGAACATGGGTGTGCTCCTAGGAATATGAGTAGGATGAAAGCGGTTAGTTGTCGTGTGGAACGGTTAGGTTATGTGATATCCAGATTACCCCCAAAAGACATCAGAGAACAAGGAGTCTTTTTTCCTCTGAGGAGAGAACGTCAGCAATTTCCTCAACGTCTCCTATTTGACAAGCACTATTTTGGAGACAGAGGAACTGGTTTGGGTGCGGGTGAACATCTGCTCGCCAGTACCCGGAAACATTTGAATCCCCGGAGCTCGTGGATTCTACGGAAACGAGAACCCCTTGTTTCGGTGCAAAGAACATCGTTCCCTTCGTCTTGACGGTCCCGTCAACGACAATCTCCATGCCCTGCGCAGTTCCAGTACCATATTGAGAGGATGTTCCATCGACTGAGATCTTGACGCAGTCGAATCCATTGATCTTCTCGTTTCCTACAATCGTGTACTTGATGTCCGGCTTTGTGATGAGCTTAATTCCCTGGACGTTCGTCGTGTCGGGCCGAGTCCGTTTCCAGCTCTCATCGGTGCCGACCGGCTGCTCTGGGAGTTCAATGAGCAGACGGCGCAGAATGTCCGTCACGTTGAGGCCACCCAGCATTGCCATTGCCTGCGTTTGCTGCACGGTGTCGATGGGTACCGCATTCAATGTCTTGCCGAGCGCGGTAAAAGTCAGTCGAGATCGCTTCCCGTTTACCTCTTTGAAGACCAGGGCCGTGTCTTTCATCATCGGTGAGTCGATGCGGGAGAAGTTTGTATCAACTTTGCCGATGCAGGTCAGCTCGCCATCTTTGCCGACATCTTCGACAGTGAGGGAGATCCCAAACATGCTCGCACTGCTAATAGCGAACTCCTGTCCCATCTGCTGTATTCTCATCGAGTTGTCGGACGTCAGTTTATATTGATAGGTGGTTCCCTTCGACATCTGGTATCTGAGCTTCTCGCCACCTGTCGACGCCTGCGAGACGAGCACTGTGGAGAGAAGAATGAACGAAAGAGACTTCAGCATTGAACGAACCATATGTATTCTCCTTACAGTGTACTTTGATCAACGCGATTGATGCTGGACGGAGCGGTAAGGCCTTACAATATGGGGATTTTTTCTTGGAAAATGGAAGGGAAAACGAGCAATCCTGAAGTGATCGATTTGCGGCAGCAGAATCGACGTTTCCTCGGGCTTGGATGGTTCTCCATTGCCAAGAATGCGAAGGCCGGACTCGGCGCCCGGCCCTCGGGATAGTAGTGCGCTATTTACGGACTTGCTGCCTACTTCCGTCCAGTGTAGACGGTTCCATCTTTCATGACGAATCGGACGTTCTCAATGGCGCGCATGTCCATCTCGACATTCCCTTCAACACCAACGATGTCCGCGGATGCCCCCGCTTTGATGACGCCCAGCCGATTTTTCATCCCCAGCAACTCGGCGGCATTCCATGTCGCTGCTCGCAAGATTTGGATGGGTTTCATTCCGGCTTCAGCGTACGCGATGAGAACGTGCTTCGCTGCTTCGCCCTGAGGCAGACCGGTCTGAATGTAGTTGTCGGAGCCGGCAACGATTGTGACGCCCGCTTTCAGCGCTCGCTGCAGGCGGGTGCGGCCACCTGCGAGGTACATCGTGATCCGTTCGGGAGTTATTTTCGTATCGCTCGGAGCGCGCTTCGAAAGGTTCGTGATCGTGACGCTGTCGACGTCCGTTGGAAGCATCGCGACGCCGCGGTCGCGCATCAGCGATAGTGTCGTGTCATCAACCTGGTACGCGTGATCAATGGAATTGACACCTGCCTGCACGGCCCGCCAGATTGCCGCGTTGTTGGTCGCGTGTGCTGTCACTTTGACATTGAGAATCTTGGCTTCTTCGACGATTGCTTTCATCTCTGCAAGCGACAGGTATCCGCGGTTCGGGGTGCTGTTCGAATAGATCTTGATCAGGTCCGCTCCGTAGTTTACGTTCTCCTGAACGGCTTGTGCGGCATCTTCGGGACCGCGGACGATGCGATATTCCTCTTCTGCAATGGCTTTGTGGTTTTGCCGCAGCCCGGGGAATTGCCCTCCTTCCGGACTCAAACCGGGGCCCGAGACAAACATCCTTGGTCCATCGACGCTGCCGTCTTTGATTGCGTCTCGGAGCGCGACGTCGCCGTACTGTCCGGAGTTTCCGAGGTCACGCACGGTCGTAATCCCGGCGGCAAGAAATGTCCGCGCTCGAGCCGCACCGTGTAACGCACGCAACGGTGTGCCTTCGTAGATGACCGCTTTGATGCCGTCCATCGAAAGCCCCTTGAAAGGATCTTCCAAATAGAGGAGGTGAGTGTGAGCATCTATGAGCCCGGGCAGGACCGTGTAGTTGCGCAAGTCAATCTCACGAGCACCGGACGGAACAGGCAAGTTCTGGCCGACGGCATCAACTCGCTTGTTTTTGACGATGATATCCTGTCTTTCGACGAAGACCCCTTTCTCGCTGTCGAACATGCGCCCCGCGTGGATGACTGTGACGCCTGTGTCGGGTGGAGTCTGCGCGGATGATCTGGTCCCAATGAGAAGCGACGCAACAATGACGATGGTGCAGAGGGCTCGATGTGTCTTGTCCATAGCAGTTTCCTTCAAAGACCGTTATTTGACAACCGTGACATGTTTGAGTATCCAATCGCTCATGGTTTCCAGAAAACCGGGCACGAATTCTTTCTTCAGTGACGCGTATTCCGATGGGCTGCCGGTCGTCGCAGTCAGATAGAGGTGGTTTGCTTTCGGAAGTATCTTGATCATATAATCCTTGTTGTTCCCCTTCTTCAAGGACCGTTCCATAGCCTGCTTATTCATCTCCGCGGGAACCTGCAAATCCAGCTCGCCGAAGAGCGCGAGAACGGGGCACTGGACACGCTCGAGCGTGGGCGCAGGGTCATAGCTTATGAAGGACTTCAACCAGGGGCCCTGCAGTTGCTTCATCTGAGCGTTGATCTGCGTCTGGAGATACTCCTCGGGATTCACGATCGCTTTGCGTTGATCAGGTTTCATCCGGTCCAGTTGCTTGCGTCCCACCCGGAGGATCTCCTCGCGAAACTGTTCGAGGCTCTGGCCCGCGTGGAGCGCAGAAAACATCCTCTTGCTCAAGTCCATGTTTTCCCTGATGTCAGTTTCCGCTGTGCCCTCGGCTCGCGAGATGAGCTCTGCCTGCGAGAGAAGTATGTCCATTCCCACAACCCCGGTGCCTGACATTAAGACGATGAAGGCAATATCATTGTCCCGAGTTGCCGTGAGCGGCGCGATGACACCCCCTTCGCTATGCCCGCAGAGACCGATTTGTTTCGGGTTGATATCGCTTCGAGCTTGCAGGAATTTCACAGCCGCCACGACGTCGTCTGCGAAATCACTTGTCGTGGAGAGCATGGTGTTGCCTCCGGATCCACCGACTCCGCGATCGTGCTGTACCGCAGGACAGCAATTCCCTGCCTAGTGAAGTGGTCTGCAATCATCCGGAATG
Source organism: uncultured Bacteroidota bacterium (assembly GCA_963739335.1). Classification (GTDB taxonomy): domain Bacteria; phylum Bacteroidota; class Ignavibacteria; order UBA10030; family UBA10030; genus UBA9647. The sequence continues at coordinate 19,543 of CAVUAC010000060.1, forward strand.
GTTTGAATCCAAAAAGCTCCTCATCCCGATTCTGTGGGCCGCTTCCGGTGATCATAACTACAGCGGGGTGTCGACCTCTCATCGGCGGGATCGTAAGGGTACCGGCGAGTTTCAACGTATCGTTGTAGAACACAACTTCCTCTTGCTTGTATGGAACGGGGGTCTCGGCGATGGCCTCCTGCTTAACCTGTTGACCGCGACCCAGGCGAAAGCTTCCCGACATTCCTGACTGGGTGAAGCTCCCTTTGAGGGAATCTTGATCAAGCTTGCCATCGAAGACAGCCAATCCAGGTCCAGCCGGAAGCTCAAAATGAACTCCTGGGTGTGTGTGTCGAACGTTGACCAACTTGAGGCCAGCCGCGCCTTGAGGCGGAATGTCAATGGTCGCGGTTGTGTCGTCCTTGAAGTTGACGAAAATCCTCAACTCCTGCCCCATGATCTGAATGCTGCCTTCCCAGGTACCGCTCAGTTTCTGTTGTCCGAGGAGCAGCATCGGAAGGAGGATGGACACAGCCAGTGCGAAGAAAGAGTGTTTTCCCATGTTGTTTACCTCATCAAGAAGGAACGAGATGGATTTGCCGGCATTTCGTCGCACCCAAGTTAACAATTTCTGTCGAAACGTGCATCCCGTGTCAGGTGGTGTCTGAGAGCCTCGTACGATTGAGAAAAACAGAAAAGGTCGGATTATTCATCCGACCTTTTCCGCGTCGCATCACGATAATCTCTATCCCTGTTCTTGTTTCGCTTTCCTGGCGGCGATGAAGTAGAAAATGATGAGTGCCAGGCCACCAGCGACGAGCATGCAGGAGACATAGATGGAATCATGCATATAATAGGCCCGGTCGAGCCAGGACGCAACGATCAGTCCGATGCCAACGAATGTCGCCAGGAGACCCCATTTGAGGCTGGAAAGCGGGTTCGTACGGAACCAGTCCTTCATGGGCGTTCCTTTTAAGTCCTGAGCATTTACACCTTTTTCAATCATTGCCATGCGCTCGCGATGTCTTGTGTCAAGCCACCTCCAGAGCACAGCACCGACAGACCCAAAGACGATCAGCACAACTAAGAAGGGTTCCATAGTTCTATTCCTTTCTTTTCATAGGTCAATTGATGTTGCCATCCTCCTTTGTTATCTTTGACCTGAAGTACCGGAAAAAGGTTTCATGATTCGTTTCTCGAATCCTGAAACCCGGGGGTAGATTTGGCAGTCTAAGAGAATGCAGGATCTTGCACGAAGAAGAGATGCCCTCAGCTGATGAAAAAGTGATCCGGCGCATACTTGCCGGTGAAAAGCGTGCTTTCGGAGAGCTGGTCGATCGCCACAAAGACAGAGCGATGACCCTCGCGTTTAGCATGCTCAAGAATCGGGAAGACGCCGAAGAGGCACTCCAGGATGCTTTTGTGAGGGCATTCCATGCATTGCCCCGGTTCGAATGGAAATCACGCTTTTCCACTTGGCTCTATCGAATCGTCTACAATGTGTGCGCCACGGCATTGAGCAAGAGGGTCGAAGGGGTTCACCTGTCAATCGACGAAATAGCCGAGCCGAAACTCGACGTGCCGAGCGACGATGCCCCTCCTGATGCCGAGTACGAGTCGCGGGAATTTCAGGAAATTGTGAGGGATGAGGTCGACAAGATGCCGGAAATGTACGCAGGAATCCTGACGTTGTTCCTTGTGAACGATATGAGTTACGACGAGATCGCTGAGGTTACAGGCCTGCCACTTGGGACAGTCAAGGTCAGACTGTTTCGCGGACGCTTGCTCCTGAGAGATGCTGTGACGAAAAGACTTAGGGTCAATAAAGCTTCGGTTGCGTGAGTTAAGGAAAGAAGGTAGCTAGAGAGGGCGCTATGAGTCATCTTACCACCAGAGAGGTTCTCGAAATTGTTGATGGGACGATCGCGAACGGCGAGAGAACGAAGCTTCTCTTGCATCTTGAACAATGCCCGCGATGCCGTTCCGAAGTGGAGTTCCAGAAATCGTTGGAACGGACTGCAAAGGATTTACCCGTCACCAAACCACAACGGCCATTCACTGGCCAGGTGTTGGATCGCGTACTACCGCGCACGAGCAAATCCTGGGTTTCCAGGATTGTGAACAACCTCGGCAGCATTCTGGCCATGGGCCTCGTTCTGAGCATCGTCTGGTATGCCATTAACAATTCGCCAGCTTCGGACTCCGGCAGGCAACCATCGGTTCTCTCCGAAGCATTCAAGGTGTACGCTGACTACTACTCGAAAGCGCAGACGTACTTGGCGAAGGAATCATCGCAGTTGACAAGTCAGCCAGCCAATAGTCGGGCGCCAAAGACAGACAATGTCATCATACTCACGGCGGTCTCATTGTTGATTCTGATTGCCGTCGATCGTTTTGTTGTCCAACGAATGATGAAGACACGCACATGAGGTCGTTCCGTCCTTTCCATGTCGAAGAGGCATTTGTGAAGCACAGGCGCCTCTTTTCGTTTTCACCGCTGTTGTGACCTCTTTTGTTTCAAACGAAATTCCTCTATATTAAAGCCGCAACATTCAGTGTCGTACTCGATGCTCTAGCACCATCCCGGGAGACTCCACGTGTCTCAACATCTGAACGTACTGTTCATCGGTGACATCAACGGAAGGCCTGGCGTAACGTTGGTCTCGACGTTGCTGAAGCAATACCTTAAGAAGTACGAGATCGATTTCTGTATAGCGAACGGCGAAAACGTGAATGAAGGAAAGAGCGTTTCTGAACAGGAAGCCAAAGAGCTTTTCGACATGGGCATCCACGTCATCACAAGTGGCAACCACATCTGGGACCGATGGCAGGTGAAGTCGTTGCTTGCCAGTGAGCGCAATCTCCTGAGACCTCTGAACTACCCAAAAGAGAATCCGGGCTTTGGGTTCGTCATCTACGACCTGAAGGAAAAAGGACACGTGGGCGTCATCAACTTGCAGGGCCGGACATATATGCAACCGATTGATGACCCGTTCAAAGCCGCCGATTGGGCTGTCAGCAAGGTCGCGAATGATACCAAGGTGATCATTATCGATATGCATGCGGAGGCAACCGCGGAAAAGATGGCTCTCGCCTGGCATCTTGAAGGACGCGTGAGCGCGGTGGTCGGGACGCACACGCACATACCGACTGCGGATGCACGTATTCTGCCCAAAGGAACGGCCTACATCACGGATGTCGGTATGACGGGTCCTTACGATTCGGTGATTGGATTGAAGAAAGAAATCGCCATCAAGCGGTTCCAGCATCAAGTCCCGTACAAATTCGAGCTGGCTCAACACGATGTTCGCTTTTGTGGGGTCTATTTCCAGGTTGAGAAGGAGACAGGGAAGGCAACGAAAATCGAGCAGGTCATCTTCCCGAGTTTCTGAATTTCCTCTTCACCGAGAAGTCGACGCCCGTTTCGGCAAATTCTATTTGAGGGTCCGTACGGTTCAGTATGCCTGCACAAGTGATCGATGGCAAGAGAATCTCTGAGGACATCCGCCGCGAGGTCAAAGAGGGCACGCTTCGCCTGAGATCGGAAAAGGGAGTCGTCCCCGGTCTCGCGTTTGTGCTCGTCGGTGATAATCCGGCTTCTCAGTCTTATGTGAAGATGAAGGGAAAGGCGTGCGAGGAAGTTGGGTTCTATTCCGTGACGGAGCGGATGCCGGCGGACACATCCGAGGAAGCCTTGCTGCGAAAAGTCGAAGCGTTCAATCAGGACCCAAGAATTCACGGCATCCTGGTCCAGCTTCCACTCCCGCCGCACATCAATGAGCACAAGGTCATCGAGAAGATCGATCCCAGGAAAGATGTGGACGGATTCCATCCAGTCAATGCTGGAAGACTGGTTATTGGAGAGGAGTGTTTGCGTCCCTGTACTCCCGCTGGGATTCAGGAACTGCTGATGCGAAGCGGCAACAATCCCGCAGGGAAACATGTCGTGATCATCGGGCGAAGCAATATCGTTGGCAAGCCGACAGCGAACATCCTGCTCCAGAAACAGTGGGGAGCAAACGCCATTGTTACGATCGCACACACCGGAGCCAAGGATCTCTCCCTCTACACCAGAACTGCGGATATCCTCATCGCCGCTATCGGAAAGCCCGAAATCATCACCGGAGCGATGCTGAAGGAAGGAGTGGTGGTAATTGACGTGGGGTCCAACCGTGTCGATGACCCGACGGCGAAAAATGGGTACCGCTTCGTTGGCGATGTCCACTATGAATCTGCCAGCCAGGTAGCCAAAGCGATCACCCCGGTCCCGGGTGGCGTCGGACCGATGACGATTGCCATGCTCCTCAAGAACACACTTACTGCCGCCGTCTCCAGCCTCAAATCGTGACTTGCCCATCGGGATACCCCCGCCGATCATTGAGGGTTCCAACCCCTGTCCCTTACTGCCTCCGCGACGATGACGACTAATCGTTTCATCATCATGGGATTGTGCGTCTTCTTCGTTGCCGGAGCATTGTGGAACTCATTGCGGTTTTTCCATCGCCGATCGTCGACCACGCCACCGCGTCGGCGGAGCACAAGCGCATCTTAGCCGCCGTAAGATCCGGACGGCCGCACATGTAGAGTCAATCGAAATGGAAAATGGAAGCGCTGTTTGCGGTGTGGGCGATCGTTTGATAGGACTCAGAATAGCGATGCGTCGAGAAATGAGACTCGATAAGTTCGACGTCGAAAGGGCGCTTGCCCGCACATTAGCCCGCGGTCAAATGGTCTAACCAGCTTGAGCCGGTGCGAGCAGTTTCCGATTGCTTCGAACCTCTCCTGATCTTGCCGGCATGCCTGGTTCGGCTTAGCCTTGTGCCGGAGGGGGAGGAACGATAGGATTGAAAAGTCTGATCGAATCCTGTTGCACAAGGACCCAGATAGAATATGCTCCAATGGCCGTCCCGATTGGGAAGTTGATCAGCTGCAGCGCGGAGATGATGAGAACGAGGATTCTTGCCCACTCTCTTCGCTTGAACAATCCAATCCCACCGATGATGCCCGGGACTGAAATAAGGCAGAAGAAGAGAGCAACGACGAAACCTATTGTCGGCAGGATAAATGATGCTTCTTCGTCGTGTGCTACGAAACCGATGCCGGCAAGGAGAACGAAAGCGAATGCGCCAATGAGTATAGCCAGGATGCTGAGTCCAACACAAAGATAGCCAACTACATTTACGTGACCTTCCATATCGACCTCCTGATTAAAGGTGCTTTGGCCGCAGATACTCAATCTCAATGAGAACGATAGACTTTCCTGCGCGATTGTAGATACGACAAAACAGACGGTCTGTTTCAAGGAAAAAGGATAGGGGACGTTCTGCGGCGTTGTGCCCTGCCTCTCGGAGGCGACCCAAAGGCAGGGGAGTGCCTCTCTCTAGTCTGTTCCTTCTTTCACCCGCAGACGAAGGGTCTTGAGTCTCTCAGCCGCGGATTTCAGCGCTAGCACCCTGTATTCCTGAACACAGTTTTCCCATTCCTGATTACCAACCGCAGCGATCGCAATGAGAATTGCCACTACGCCGACGAATTCCAACGAGCTCAAAAGACTCTTCGCTCGAAGAAAAAGCACCAGTGCGGCGGACAAAATCAAGCCTCGGGCAAGCACGTACTGAATGAAGATGAACATGAACCTTCCTTTGTCACGGATTCGTTCCCATCGCGAGACGTAGTGCTGGTGACTGCGGGTCTCTAACCAAGCCAAGGCGGGGACGAGAAAGAGCGCACCGATCATAAAAGAAAGCACACTGAGGTTGATCATCGAAGATTGGACGAGAAGAACGCCGAGACCGACTCCGTAGACGAGCCCAACGGCGAAATAGACGTACGCTATCTTCATAGGTTCCTCCTTCATGGTGAGCGATCGCCGCTCTTAGCCGAGGGTAGTATTGGCAGCGTTCGTACAAACTATCATATCAAATTCTCAAATGGAACGCAAGCGGGTTGTGAGAATCGAAGTCATAACCGGGGCAATTCCTTTCCATGCATCGACTTACTCAAACCAGAATGCGTAGAGAGAAGACTTCTGCACATGAAAACGGGGGCACGAGAGTGCGTCCGTTCGAAATGGGGTTTTGACCGGATTCCCATTCAACCTTTACCCTTGTGGAGTCAATGGACCTTTTTCACCGCTTGCAGCGGATGCCGCAGACATCGCAAGAACAACGCAAGCGCAAAGAGCCGCAATCTGTAGTGCCCTCGTTTTCATCGGACCTCCACGTGAGAAGTGGTGCGGCAAGATGCTGGAGGCTGCACGCTGACTTGATTACCAGTGTGCACCCACACTTATTCATAGCGAGCCCTCGCTAGACCGCTTTCGCAGATCGGTGCTTGTCAATCCAATACGCCCAAAGGACAAAGAGCCAGGATGCGTTGCCAGCGATAGCGATCGCTGAGACGCTTGGTGGCGGCGGGCCAAAGATGTTCGCTAGGTAGATCACCCCAAGAACTCCCACCAGAGACCAGAAGCCGATCGATCCGATGCGATCCTTCGCTGTCGTAGAGCGTATGTAGAGAATGATGCCGGCAACAAAGATCCCGATCTCGACAACCAGTGTCCCCGCCAGGGAATTCCAGAGCCCGAGACCAAAATACGTATTGCCGCCGAATCCGAGCGGAAGATCGGGGCGATGAGAAATCAGGTCGAGGATCCAGTGACTGAAGACAACTGCACCGACGATGGAGGCGGTCTTCACCTCGCGACGCAGGCCATAGTATAGTAATCCCATTGCGCACGACCAGAGAACCGCGCCGAGAAGACTGTGGGTGTAAGGATAGTTGTAGAAATCCAGCGGTGTGACTGCTGTGTTGCCAGCGTCGATTCTAACATTCTCTAAACCAATCAGCACGAACAACGGCCAAATCAGATCAACGAGCTGCGCCGAAAGAAAAAGCGTTCCGAGGGAGACTTTTGGCGCTGTCTTCTTCGCGGCGAGCGCCACTGCGTAGTGACCAATGAGCATGGACTACCTCAAGAAACTGTATATGGAGTGGATTTGATCCCTGCCGGCCGTTGCCCTGAGGATACCGAGCGCCTGTGGTAACCTCTGAGCTACTGGAGGAGTTTCCGTTTTTTCTCCCATCGTTCGCGGAGCCTCACCGAGTCCAGCCCCAGGTAGTTTCCCTTGGAGAGCGGATTTCGGCCTACAGATTCAAAGCGTATCGTGTGCTTGCCTTTTGACAGCTTATAGCTCCCGAAATATATGTCCTTCACAGCCAACTCTTTCGAATAGAAGTCGAAATCCTGAAGCTTCTGTCCGGCCATGTAGTCGTCTGGTTGGCGAACGTTCTTTCCGTCAAGCAATATCCGATAGATGCCGAAATCGCTGCTGTACGTGCATCGCAGCATCAAGCCGCGATATTCTTCCTTCTCGATTTGAATATCCACCTCGAATTCGGGTTGATCGCTGGAGGGCATGAACAGCAGTTGGCCGTCGCCAGTCCAGTCGTATCCCTTCTGAAGTTCAAGCACGCCCGGCGAATGCCTCGCCGTTGGCTGCAGCGTCTTTCCTTCCATCACGGTGTCGAGGTTGGGAAAGATGCGTTGCGACAACGAAGGCAACGTTGTGAAGTGCTTTGGCTGCCCGACCTGATACCAGAATGCTACGGTGGCCATGTCGTCTTCCCGCTCTACATGCCCTTCGACCTTTCCGCTTTCCGTTTCGTCCGCGCTAATCCAACCCTTGTGCTCGATTTCAAAGCGAAGCGACTTGGTGAAGCGGACGGGGTCGGCGATGTGCCAACGATAGAGGCAATACTCGACCCCGAGGTCTTCAAAATCGCTGCTCATATACGTGCAGCCATAGTAGGGAAACTGGGTTTCATTCAGCCCCCAGGCCATCAGGAAGTAGTCTTCGGTTCCCGTGCCCTGGATCGTCGGCTTGCTCTCGCCATCGGCATAGAATTTCGCATCTCCTTCGCCGAACCAGAAGGGGCTTCGGGACCGCACGGACATGACCGTGCCAACGTAATGACCTTCGCCCGCTGCATCCAGTATCAGATAGTCGCTTCCAGTCTTCTCGGGGAATTCATTTCGGTACTGTGCACAGAAGTAAGCCGTTTTCTCCGGCAGCCTCTCGTCTTCCGTGTAGTCAATGTGGTAGTAGAAGCTGCGGACATTCTTCTTTCCTTCATTAGTGATGGTGATCAGACCTCGTTGGTGAAAAGGCATGGGCCAATAACAGTTGTAGCCATCTCCGCCTTCGACTTGGAGCGGAACGGAGCGAATCTCGCGCCGCATTCCGAAACCAGCACCAAAGAAATCGCCGAGTGGAGCTTCGACAGCAGGTTCCTTGGCATCATCCCAGTACATCCGGAGGACAATCTCATCGGGGCGAGCGGAGCCATTTGCCTCGAGCCAGTTCGGCCGCGCTTCACTGAACGTCAGCCAAATATGCCGGATGACAGCAGGACCTTTGATGTCTGCCAGCACCTTTGTTTCGCCGGGGACGACATACTTGATTCTGTCGGCGTTGCTGTTGGGGTTCGGGTCGGCCGATGTTATTGCACGCGACCGGCCGGGCATGATCTTCGTGAGCTCCATGAGATCCTGCGCTGCCGCGTACTGAAGAGCAATCAGCAATGCAATGCCGAACATGACGCTGTGGGATGATGTCTTCACGGTGGTTCCCTCTTGATTAGTGATTACTCTAAGTGGAGCTGTGTTCTTTTCGACTCTCGTTTCAATAATAGAGTTATAGTGTTCCTTCGGATTTCGATATTAGGATTTAGGATTTGTCACTGGTAGCTTTCTTGCGAGATCATCCAAAGCAACCCTTGGATGACGCTTCAAGGCTTTTCATGCACGTCTATCACAATCCCAAACGGATCTGTGAAATAGAAAGCCTTGTACTTCGGCCACTGACGAGTGATCTTGCAACCGGCTTTCTGGAGATATTCCCTGGCCGCGTTGATATCCTCGACTCCGAGGGCAGGAATATATGGCATGACCGCAGTGTCTCTATTGACATACAGGGTGAGGTCACCTGTCTTGTAGACCAGCTGGTTCTTTTTCTTCTCGATAAGATCGAAGCCTAGAACTTCACTGTAAAACTGTTTCGCCTTCCTCAGGTCTGTTACGTGAATGGCTACCAGGGTCTCCGATGTGAAGCGGATGGAGCTCGATCTTCTCGAGGCAGAACTGTTCATAATCTTTCCCTTCATTTCGTGTATGACAGATTGGTGTCAATAGGATCCCTCAATAGTGGTCGAATCTCTCACTTCTTTGTGAATTCAATCAGTTCGATCGGCGCGCCGTCATGAATAATCATTGCGACTCGGACGCCGTCGGAAGGAGAGTTGGGCTCCGTTAGAACTTGCTTGCCGACGAGTGCAGCCTCAAGATCGTCGACTTCGAAGGCGATATGAGGAACGGTCTTGATGAGTTCGGATATCGGGCTGTCAGGCTCGAACCGCATCCACTCGATTCCGTACGGACTCGTGCTGAAGCCCGAGACGTACAGTTTGAACTTCTTGAGGTACACCTCGCCCGGCCGGGGAGTTTGTGTCGGTACTCCGAGGTGGTGGTAACGCCAGCCGCGCTCAGCGGTGACGACAGGCGGTTCGTGGTCTTTTCGTTTTCTCTTCAGTTTGTCTAATGACATCGAATCGGTTCCTTCTCCTTAGCTCATTGAAATCGGGTCAAGTGTTATCGCTCTGGTTCATTGATCCATCGCGCAATTGGTGTGGAGATTGGGGCTGCAGTTTCGTTTTCAGCTTGTTGGGGCTGTCTTTTCCCCGCCTCTCAGAAGATAGATCAGACTCGCTAACATTATCCAGAATGAAACGGAGACAACATACCCCCAGGTTTTGTCGATGGAAAACGAGACACCGATGAACCCAAAGCAGGCGATGTAAAAGATGATGATGTAGGGGATGTGGATCGCTGGTTTCTTTCTGAATTCGATCTTGAGGATGAAATCCAACACCAGTTCCAGAAGAATGTAAACGAGGATGGCTGCCAGGTAGAGCAAAATCCTGAGCGGCCCGCCGGCAAGCAGGTAGCTGACGAGGGTGAAGGCAACAGGAATCGCCAGAGCTATCACAACGATGCCAAGTTTCCGTACCAGATCTGAGCATTCGAGCTTTGAACATATGTAAATACTGGCAATCAGCAAATGGAAGAGCGTACCTGTCAGAACGAACATCAGATTAGTGGAAGACATAGGTCGCAAGCTCAGTTCAAGTGCTCAGCTGACAATCGATGCCATAAGGATCTTGATCAGCTTGGTAGAGCTACTGCGGGAAGACTTGCTTCAGAAATCCGGAGATGCCTAACAGGAATTTGCTTTTGTCTTTGGCGACATCCGATGCATGTCCGCCTGTCACCTCGAGGAACGTTTTGGGTGCAGGAGCTTTGTCGTACAACGCGCGGCCATGGGCAATAGGTACTGTCTCGTCATCGACGGCATGGATGAAAAGCTTCGGCATCGTGACTCTACCAATCTTCTCAATCGAATCGAATCTTTGACCCAAGATGAGATGGACTGGTAGATACGGATAATTCTCCTGGCCCACTGCTCCGATGGATTTGAATGCTCCTTCAAGAACAAGGCCAGCGGCCGGAACTCTGGTCGCTAATTCGGTGGCCACTCCTGATCCGAGCGACCAGCCGTAGATGACAATCTTCTCGTAAGGAACGTTCTTCACCGTTCTCAGGTAGTTGTAGCCGGCTTCTGCATCACGATAGAGTCCTGACTCGCTCGGCTCTCCGCCGCTATTCCCGTAACCCCGATAGTCTACTGCAAGGATATTGACTTTTAGATCCTGCAACATACGATAGCGGGCCAGATTCCGGGCGCCAAAGATATTGTAGGCATTCCCGTGAAGATACAAGATCCACGTGGCGGAAGAGTCCATCGGAAGAGCTGGGAGGATCAGGCAAACCAACTTGATGCTGTCAGATGAGGTGATCTCCACCAGCTGGTACATTGGGCTCGAGCTATCTGATGTAGCGACGAGACCCTTGGTGGGAGAGTAGATGAACTTGGACTCGTTCGCCCTGAACCAGCCGAGGGCTCCAAGGTAACAAACAATCACAGCCGTCAGCAGCGTCCAGCCAACTCGTCTATAGGTTTTCTTCGGAGTCATGTGTGCCTGTGTCAATGAAGGGCTCTCTGGTTTCGGCGGATTTGATATGCCCGTCTCTGATTGCGCTTCCTATTCTCCACGAACAACTTTTCGCTTCAGCTTCCTCCGCGTCAAGGAGATCCCACCGAATCCTCCAATGATCGCGATGTAATAGCCAAAATCATACAACCATCCGACATTGTTTGGTTCATAAATGCGGATGCTGCTGTCAAAGATCCCAAGGATGAGCGTTACAGGAGCAATCCAGCCGTGCCAGATTCCGGCCAAGAGCCCGGCGGGTGAGTCTTTCTCATATTTCCCTCCGCCCGGGACACAGCCGCTCAGAAGGAGGGAGATGAGTAGAATAGAAAGTGCGGTCAATAGGTATGTCTTCATCGGTTTAACAGAATTGGATGTTCAAGGAAGACAGACTGTTACTTGTATATCACGGGCAAATGTCTTGAAGAACACGGCAGCCCTTGCCGGAGAGAACTCGCAGGTGTTTATTTCTTCTCGGTCAATTCTAGATAGATGACCTCGACGAGACTCGGCCACCGTGATCCGCCTGGAGGCGTCTCGATATTGAATGCCTTCTTTACTTCCTCGAGAGTTTTCTTGTCTTTGATCATGGCTTGAATCCTGGCTTGCTTTTCCTCGACGCTCTGCACGAAGTTCTGGATTTCTTTCTTCGTGACGAGTTCGTTGTGGCCGCTGGCGTATGTCTCTGCGTCCAGATTGAGGAGGGCTTTCAAGACTTTGACCAATCCAAAAGAGGTCCCGTTCTTGGCGCGATGGATGAGGGGATCCCGACCCAGAAACAGGAGGTCTCCGACGAAGGCTACCTTTTCTTCTGGGAAGAAGACCACGACATCTCCATTTGTGTGTGCAGGACCAAAATAGAGGAGGTCAACGCGCGCATTCTTCCCGCCTGAGCCGAAATAGAGGCTGAGCTTTTCGGAAAACGTCGTGTTCGGCAGATAGGGGCGCTGTTGCGCTGATTCAAATGCCGTGAGCATGTGAGCCCGCGTATTGTCATGGGAGATGATCTCAATCCCCTGCGGGAAGCCAACGAGGCCGTTGACATGGTCGCCGTCGCTATGAGTGAGCACCAATCTAGTGATCGGATTTGGAGTGACCTTTTTGATTTCCGCAATCATCTGCCTGGCCGATTCTTCGGTCATCTTGGCATCGATCACGAGGACCTCTTTGTCGGCGACGTAGAATCCCGTGTTTGCACCTGACCCGCCCTTGACCTGATAGATGTTGCCTTTTACATTCTGGATGGAAATGGGCGCAGGTTCCTGCCTCTGAGGCTGAGTTTGTTGTTGAGCTAAGCCTGAGAGGACAAGAGCGAACACCAGAAGAAATAGAACAGCAACGTTGAACGAGTGCTTCATCGTGACTTCCCTCCTTTGTGAGGTTTATTGTGAGGTATCTGGCAAACTCCTAAGGGGCAGAAGCGGTGTTGGTTCGTTCTCCTTGACTGCGCCGGTCCCTCAAGAGAATCATCGGAGTGCATACGAGCCCCGCAATGACGAGGCCGGCGTCTTCGAGGATGCCACTGAAAACTGGAACAAACGCACAGAGTGCCCAAAACGCCGGGATGACCAGTATGTGCTTGGGCACCTTTTTGTCGGTCAACATGAAGAGACCGAAGGTGAGGACCGCGGTCGGACAGGGCACAAGGCCGAAGGGGAGGGATCGTGGATAGGTGTGACCCAGAAAATGCCCCATGACCGGGTAGCCAATCATCGCGTAAGCAATGAAGAGAAGCCCGATGATGGAGTGGAGGTTCGATCCGGTATGAAAAGAGAGTTTCGGTCTGAATGCGCCAGCGAAGAACAACATGCCCTGAGCGATGAACAGCACGCCAAAGATGTATGCCGCTGGGTAAATGGGTCCCCAGTAAATGATGCAAAATGCGATTCCCGTCCACAGCCAGAAAAACGAAAGAATTCCTGAAGTGACATTGTTCGAGACTCGAGTCGTCTTCGAGGCGGAGTAGAGCGCGATGAGTCCAAGCAAGTAAGCGAGGACCTGCACGGGCCAGATGGCGTGGTTGTATGCCTCAAAGGCGGACATCAACTTATCGAGGTTGACTGCAAGTTCCATGGAATGTCCCTCCTTAGTTGTGTCTCATCGATGAGCTCAACGTGCGATTGAGTCTATAAGTCGTCTTGTGCGCTTTTTGACGAGCTTGTAAATTCGTGCGTATGATGGAGGGGGTCCTGTCCGTACCTGCTTGTTGTCCACAAAGAGCGCATCTGCGATTCCCCATTCGCGAAACACGACAGGGTCGAACGTATCGATTTCCTGAAAAGCCACTTTGTTTTCGAGTTCACGATCCTGCGCAACTCTTCTTCCGCGTTCGACCACAATGTTTTGGGCTGGACACCATCCGTTGTGAAATGAAACAATATTGACTTTGCCTGGCACCAGCGAATGAGCCTTGACCTGCCGGATCCACTTTGGCGGGACAGCGTCGTTGGTGAATGGCTTCCAGACGAGAGCCTGCATGCCTTGTTTGTCCACAACCGTGTAGCCGTTTCTCTTGAACCATGATGCTTTCATCCAAACCGGCAGCCGCAGGCCCCATGCAACGATGCCCTTTGAGCCTAGTGCTCTGACATCTTCTTCCGCTGCGCTGAGGAGAGCCTTTCCCATGCCTCGTCCCCGGAAGTCTCCTCGACCCTGCTTGTGGCCGTGAACCCAGATGCAGTAGATGAAGTACAGGTCCCTACCATCCACGATGGAATGCTCAATGGGGGCGTACTGAATCATACCGCCAACTATGCCGTTGTCATCGAGCGCAAGCTTGACGCGCAGTCCTCTCTCTTTCATCCGAGAGTACCAGATTTCCTTGTGGTTGCCGGCTTCCTTCATTTCCTCTGACCAATCCTCGAGACAACAGAGGTAGAGAGGTTGATGATGGTCGTCGAGGTCAATGATCTTCATTTTCACGCCTCACGATTTGTAGTCTCCATTGTTAGTTGGCTTCCTTCGTACGCCGCAGAACGCCAAGATAGCGCGGAACGCGTTTGCAGTATTGCCTATACTCGTCACCGAAAATCCTGTGGAGATGTTCTTCTTCCGTAATCACCATCATATGAAAGATTGCCGCGTAAAGAATCAGCCATCCCGCACCGTACCAGGTTGGGAACAGAATTACAATTCCGATTGGCATCAAAGCTCCGCCGATGACCTGGGGATTTCTCGTCGCACGGTAGAATCCAGCCTGTTTAAGAGGATTCATTTCTCGGCCGAAAGACCGCCGGAATCCAAGCGCGGCCATCGCGGGAAAAGCGATCATCGCTCCGATGACCACCAAGGTCGATCCTATGACTCTCAACGATGGACCGACATCCGTTTCGGCTGACCAAAACGCTGCCCAGTCAGGTGGACTGTAAATGTACGGAAGCGCGAAATAGAGAATGCAGATCAGCAGCTCGAGCAAAGCGGAGATTGGCCTCAGGCGTCCGCTATGCTGATAGTCACGTCGGACGACAATACGAAAGACAATCAGAGCTCCGACGAGCAGGGAAACAGCTGCGATCAAGTACCTCCACGAACAGCATGGGACATTCTCAGATTTGCGGCAGCTTAGTTATTGTGTGTCGCGCGCGACAATCACACAATGCCAATATTCACTCCCAACCGGGATCAGGAACCCCCGAACGAATTCACCAGTCATCAAAACGTGCGTATTTAAATGTCGGACTACCCTATGCGCGTGGTCGAAAACCGAACAGCTCTCCCCAAATCACCCAACCGTCCATCGTCGGCACCGGACACAGCGTCCAGATGCCGATTGCGAGGTTGATGTATGCGAAGATTGTCAGCCAGCCTCCGCTAAACATGCTCTGAAGTCCAAGGCCTACCGTGCCGACGAGGAGATTTGTCATTGGTCCGCCGGACGAGCGACCGATAAATATCCATCTTGAATACTGAGACTGGTCCTTCAGATAAAGAGTGACGTCCCTCGTCGCTGTAAGCAGAAGGACATCCATCGGCGCTCCGACCATCTTGCCCGCGATGAGGTGTCCCAGGCTGTGGATGACATTGGTGAGGTAGAGGAGCAGGCCGTATTCGAGTCCGATCAGCCACTGCAGCTCAAGTGTGCCTTCTGACCTCCGTGCCAGCGCCACCAGCACACCAAGCGCGCAGAAGAAGGGGAGACTGAGCCAGGCAAAGGGTGTCGCCATGACATCCACGCCGCTCAATGTGAACAATCTGCGGCGGGGTGTGGTAAGGATGTCCTCGAATACCAGCAACGATCTCCGCATTTTCTTCCCTAGGTCAGAAAGTTCTGAAGATCCTTTCTGTTGGACTCAGTTAAATGTCCATCACGTGACTTCAGTTCCGCAAGGATGTCCTCCGGATTGCACTTGATGTGCTCTCGCATTTTCCTGAACATGCTTCCGGTGGCTATTGTGTAGGTGGTGAACAAACCGATTTTCTTGCCGCTGAGGTTCGGCAGGGTCCTCGCGAATTCAACCCATGTCCTTTCCGGATGCTGAAGCAGTATCATCAAGCCGTTTGTCCAGCAACCCAGAAACACATAATCGACGTCTCTCAGACCATCTGCGTTGAAGCTGAAGATTGATGCAACCTGTGCCTCGAGCCCCTTCTTGTTCAAGAAATCCCCGATTTCACCAGCGAGTTCTTCGGTGGTGCCTGTTTTGCTGTTGTAGAGTACGATCGCCTTCTTCATGGAGATCCTCTCGACCGCAATTCCTGAGTGCGGCAACCCTTCGCTTGATTTGGACTAAAGTCCCATCTGCCATCCGCCGCCGACATAGATGAGCTGTCCGGTGATCCAGCGTGCCTGCTCAGAAGCCAGGAAGACGATGACATCAGCCACATCGTCGGGTTGGCCCAACCGCTTCAACGGGGTCTGCGACGAAATAGACTGACCCATCTCCGGAGTGATCCAGCCGGTTTGAATTGGACCGAGCGATACGATGTTGACGGTGATGCCATGATCGCCTAATTCCTTGGCAGCCGCACGGCTGTACGATTCCATCGCGTGCTTGCTGGCTCCATAGGAAACTGAGGTACCGAAGCCCGATGCTCCATCAGTGCTCACGTTGATGATCCGGCCCGAACGGCGGCCTCGCTCGATGTGGCGGCGCGCATATTCAGCCATCATCAGCGCGGTTGCTCGGCTATTCACCGCGAAATGTTGATCATGTCTCTCTGCCGCAATGGTGCTCATCGGGAAGTTGTCGGCAGCGCGACTCGCCGGGCCCAGCTGGCTCTGAGGTATGAACGTGTCGGGATCACAGTGCGCCGCGTTGTTGACAAGCATATCCACATGGCCGAATGATTGTTCTGCCCGGTCAAAGAGAACTGGAACAACCAACGAATCGGCGAGGTCAGCCTCCCAGGCATCAACCTTACCGCCGGCTTCACGGATGACACGAACAACTTCGTCAGCAGTCATTGTTTGTTGAAGCCGGTAGAGACCTTCGCCCGGCGCATTGGTATCGCCGGCTGCAGCTGCTTGCTGTCCGGAAGGTCCCATGAGCGGAGAACGGAAGTAGTGTAGGAATACGCTTGCTCCCTGTGCGGCAAACGCTTTCGCCGTGGCGGCCCCTATTCCGAGCGGATTGTTGCCGCCGGTGATCAGAACAACTTTGTCTCTCAGTCCAGTGTCGATCATGGCAGATGTTCTCCACCTTAAGTCAAACTCGGCTCCAACGCCACTCGGATGATTTCGGCCGAAAAAGGCTTCCCGTGCGCAGGGTAGACCATCTTCGCTCCTGCGGCCAACAGGGATTTCCAGCTCTCCATTACCTTCTGCGCGCTCTCGGCAGAGATTGGAAATCCCGGACGGATGCGTAAAGGGAACCCGTGCGTGCCGGCGTCGATCAAGATCGTTCCATCACCCCGCAGAATATAGCACGTATCAAATCCCAAAGAAACTGGATGAATCGTCACTTTCATCTTCGATTCTCCTTTGGCTTCGAACACGTTGCATCAGCTAGATCTTGTTCCACTCCCAGATTCCCCACTTCAAGGCGTCCGGAATTCGTATTCCGCATTGTTTCATTGTCAGGTAAATATTGCCGCGATGGTGCGCTTCGTGCGCAATGTAGTAGCCGATCATCGGAACGACGCCGCGCTTGAAATTCGATACCTTGCCGCCGTTGTCGATGCAATGTTGAATATACCGTTCCATGACATCACCGGATTCTTCAAAAGCTTCGAGCAGAGTTTTCTTGTTCGGATGTTCTTCTGTCTCGAACTCAACAAGCTTCCTGCCGATCTTCTTGGAGAAGGCCTGAAGCCGCCAGGCTCTCACATTGTGCAGGTGTGCCAGCTGTCGTGCGATGTCTCTACCGCCGCGTGTACTCAGGGTCGCATGCATTGCCTCATGCGGCAAATTCTTGATGAGAAAGAGACAAGAGCGGTTGTGGATGCGCCAGGTTTCGACGATTTGTTTTTCAATGTGCGTCATCAGGTAACTCCATGACTACCACGCGGTGGTGAAACTTGAATGGGTAAAGGGATGCGAAAAAGCGCTCGCACGATCTATTGTGCGATGAGCCGCGCCAGGTAGTCCCCGGTCTCTTCCTGATGGACCACCTCACACGAGTAGCCTGCATTCAATGCCCGGTTGTGAAGCGTCTCAGGGTCGATGTGGAGCCACCCATACAGCGGCCCAATCTTTTCCATGTACTCAACTTGTATACGGGTCTCTCCGAAATATCGACCGTCTCGGCGATTTGCTTCCTGGTACGAGAGATGGATCGGATCGCGCGTTCGTCGCACGTCCAGAGAATCTGCCACGATTTGACCACCTGGCTTGAGCAGTTTGTGACCGCTTTTGAGGAAGCGATCGAGCCCCACGATTGTCTCGACCATCCCAATGCCGTGGCCCAGGAGCAGCAGGCTGTCGAAAGGACCTCCTTTGAAATCGGAGATGTCGACGCAGTGAACGTCTTTGATTCCTCGCCTGAGCATGATATAGACGGATTCCGGGCAGATGTCGATGGCGCACACGGACAATCCCCGATCCTGCAGCTCGATGGTATGGTGTCCGCTGCCGGCCCCGACATCGAGGACAGAGCCTCGGCAGAGTGCAAGAGCAGCCACTTCGAGCGGCGAGAAGCTTGCACGAGCTCGGAAGAAGAGAGATATCGGAAGGTCAGCCCTGTACCCGTCATCCCGGTGAATTACGGCTGTGACGGATGAATCACCGTTGAAGAAGTCGACGAGGGCCAGACCATACGGCTCCATGGATTTGGGATCCATTGACGGCCTCCGGAGTTCTTGGTCAGTTCGGCTGGGCCTTGGACGATTTATCGCTCGCGTCCGTCTTGGACGCACGCTTTGCCGACGACGCTTTCTGAATGTGTTCACCCCACCATGCTCCAAGGTACGAGAGACCAAAGAACAGTGCAAGGGTGATGAGAAGGCCGAGTATTCCCGAGACAGACGAGACGACTGCCCGGTTCAGTTTTATCGACGCAGCGCAGAATTGGAGGACGACGAGACCAAACGACGCGACAACCGGCTCCCAGATGGTAACATCTTTTGAGAGAAACCCGGACACCGCGGCGATGATGAAGATCCCGGCGACGGCCCAAATGCCCGCCAATGCGCCGGAGCCTTGTGTGACGTCGGCGTTTGTGAGCACGCCTCCCGGGATCAGCGCCAACGGCAGAAAGTAGAAAACGACGTATAGCAGGAGGGAGATCCCGACCCACCTCCACTGGAATTTCTTCGGTTGCACTTCTGACTCTGCCATCGATGTGCCTCCATAGTTTGATTTCGAGGTTGCTTCACAGTTGGAAAGTTACCTCAAATCTGTGTGGCCCATTCCATTGTTTCGCAGATTCTTTATCGTCTCGCGAATTTTAGATGGACCATCGACATGATTTTCAGAAGATCAGACTCCAATGTCCCGATCTTGTTCTTGAAGTTTAGAGTCTTCTTCATGTGCTTGAACATGGGATATTCTTCGAGGACTTCTGTTCTTCTATCCCACCCTTCGAGCGTTTTCGCTGTCTTGACCCCCCATTTGAGAATTGAAGATTCGTCCATGCCACCGGCTTTGATGACCACTTTGTTCGCGACCTTTGCACCCAGTGGCGAAGCCACATCCAAGACAATTTCGCTTTCCGGAAAGACATTGGCAAGTGTGGTGAAAAAATCCTTGATCTGCTTCTCTTCGAAATAGTAAAACACCCCTGCAGCCAGGAACAAAACAGCATCTTCAACTCTCACTTGATGAAACCACGCCTGATCAAAACACGAACACGCCAAGCACCTGTTTCGTTCGCCTTCCTTCATGAACTCTCTTCTGAGTCTTATGACATCTGGCAGATCGAGGTCGTACCATAAGAGAACTCCATTATCTACCCGCTGAAACGTCGTGTCCAGACCGCAGCCGATGTTCACGATTGTTGCTTTGGGGTGCTTCTCCAAGAATTGATGTATCGTTCGATCAATATGGATACTGCGGGCTATCCATGCAAGTTGAGTTATTGCGCTGATGTTTGCTGCAATCGTTGAAAAATCATAATCAAGCCTGTCGATGATCTCAACCGCAGTTTTGTCCACGAGCAATGGCTCTTCTTTGCGTGTCTCGACCGCACGTCCCCACAAGGGAAGAAGCAGGGTTTTCTGAACGGGCCCGAGTTCAACGGTTGTTTTGTCTGCCATGTCGTATTCTTTGTGTCTGTTCTTAAGGCGCCAAGTCCGTTAACCCATGTCCAGGTTCCATCAAGTCTGTGAGATGTGAAACAAACCGAGCCGTGGTTTCCAAAGGGTAATGTAGGCTACTGGTCTGTTGTATTCTATCACTTCTGCGGCGTCTTTTGCTCACACTCGACGTAGCGATTGTAGATTTGTTTGCCGAATGATTTTTCGACCTGGTCCAGTCTTCCGACAAGCTTCAGGAAATCCTTGTCCTGGTGAATCTGGTCATAAGTAATCTTGTCAGGCCACGTCGACTCCCAAAGATAGGCGCGGTCGCCTTCTCGTTTGCCATCAACTTTCCACAGGTGGTATTGCACGTGGGGGTACCCTAGTTTCTGAAAGAGCTGATTGCAGTCTTTCAGCACCGCAAGCAATTGTTGTTCGCTCTGTGCGGAAGGAAGGTTGAAGAGATGAACAGTCTTGAAAGCCGGCTCCGTCGATTTCGAATATTGCTGAGCATACGAGAAACTGACGAGCGCGCACAAGCACGCGAGAGTAAGTGTTGAGGTTTTGGCTGGCATCGTGTCCTCTATGCGTGAAGGTTTGGTGTTCTTATGATGTTGGACAACACGTGGTCTCACAGACGTTTCTTGGCAACAATGACGTACTTCTTGCTCTTGGCGTTGAAGCGGGCTTGCGAATAGTCGCCAAAGATCGACGTGACATCGAAGCCGTTGTAATGCAGGAGCTACTGCAATTCCGCTGGGAAAAAAGTGCTTCAAGACGATCGTCCCATCTTTTGTTGAACCATCAGGAAAAATGTAATGGTTTTTGGCAGTGAGTATCTGGGAATCCGATATGAAGATCGGTACTGATCGTGGAAGCTCAGGCTGCGGATATCCCCGAGAATGAAGTTAATCGGGAACGATTTTGTCTCCGAACGGTCCCGTGCAACGCGCAGCATGGAGTCGGAGAAATCCAATCCGTCGATGTCGACTCCGCTTTCATAAAGGGGCAGGGTAATCCGCCCGGTCCCGCAGGCAAGCTCCAGCACTTTGGGGCCATACATTTTTGCCAGGTCAATCCAAAAGGGGATATCCGTTTGCCGGGAGGCCCATGCAACCTCGGACTCGTAAATCTCACCGTCAAAAAAGATCGTCTGGTCTATTGGGCTGCATCATCCTCTCCGAATTCTGTCGCTTAAGTCCAGTCCACTACTAAACATGGGTTCAATCCTCCCGCTGACGCCGTCCTTATTTCTTCATCAGCTCCTTTACTGCCGCTTCGATCTGTTGATCGCGTCCGGCTGACAGAACATCGGGCTCGTTGCGTACTCTGATATCGGGCTCCATCTGATTGTTTTCGCAGAATTTGCCGTCCATCGTCCGCCAACCCCCCATCGGAATACCAAAGACGAGGCTCGGGTCGATTTGACGCTCCCACCAGACAAACGTACCCGTGCCGGGAACAGGCATCCCCAGCGTCTTGCCGACGCCTTTGACTTTGTAGGCGACAGGAAAGAGGTGGGCATCCGAATAGTTGCTTTCGCCCATCAGCACGATGGAAGGTTTCAGCCATTTGTCGTACGGTTCTGAACCGACATACTGACCATGCGGAACGATATCAAAATACCTCTTGCCACTCAGGAAGTCCGACAGCTGCTCATGAATACCACCGCCACCGTTGAAACGTGTATCCACGATGATCGCGTGCTTTTCGACGCTGCGGCCGAGGGCCTCGTCAAACACAGTCCGCATACTGGCATCGTTCATCGCCCTCACATGCACATAGCCGATCTTCCCACCGGACAATTGGTCGACTTCTTTGCGGCGGTTGTTCACCCAACGCTTGTAGAGCAGTTCGTTTTCCTCCCCCTGGGTAATAGGCTTGACGCTTTCTTCCCAACGTGTGTTGGTGCCGGGATCGAACACAGACACGAGTGTCAACTTGCCTGCCTTGCGGTTCAGCAATTGGTAGAAGTCGATCGACTCGGTGACTTCCTCTCCGTCAATCTTCTCGAGAATCTGACCGGCCCTTATTTTCGATGACGCAATATCGAGCGGACCGCCTTGAATCACCTCTGCAATCTTCAGGCCGTTGCCCCTAAAACCGTATTCGTAGAAGAGGCCCAGGGTCGCGGTCTGATCTGAATTGGGTTGGTTGAAATTGTACCCGCAGCCGGTGTGCGATGCGTTCACCTCTCCCAGCATCTCACTGAGCATCTCCGCAAAATCATAGTTGTTGTTGATGTATAGAAGGAACTTCTTGTATGCAGCATAATAGAAATCCCAGTCTACTCCGTGGAGGTCAGCGACGTAGAACTTTTCCTTGAACTGTCTCCAGTGCATGGTCGAAGATGTAGTTCTTTTCATCGGTCGGTTTCAAGACCATCTCTGCGCTGGTTTTGAGTGGTTCGGCCTTACCGGTCTCCACCTCTACCTTCATGGGTTTCCCGTCGGCCAGGAGGAGGATGAATTTCCCATCGGTGGAGAGTTCCATGCTCGTGTTTCGTGCCCCCAGTTTCGCGAGGAGCTTGGCTTCCCTGGTGCGCAGTTCGGTAACCCAGAGATCGTTTCCCTTTTCAAAGCTGGTAAGATAGAAGAGCTTCTCACAATCCTTGGAAAGGAGCCAGTCGCTTGCTGGCGACGTATGTACTGTAAGCTTGGCCTTACGCTCGATGAGGTTGTCCCAGTCGACCTTGACTTCGACCTTGGCAGTATCCGCCTTTTCCTTTTTGGCAGGAGTTTTCGCTTTCTCCTCGGCTTCCTTTTTCTCCTTATCCCGTTTTTCTTCCTGTTCCTTCAGCAGTGCGAATTCCTCCTTCGAAAGCTTGAAACGGTCGTAGGCTGCCTTGGTGAAAAACATCGCATACACGTCGCCAGTAATCGGGTCTCCGCTTTGCATTCGAGCACCTTCGCGGTCGGAGCCCCAGATCATCATCTTGCCATCGACAGACCATTTTGGTGAGCCATCGTCATACCCGCTGACGGTCAGGTTGAAGATTTCCCCCTTCCCATCGGAAGAAACCAGCCCCACTTCAGGTGAGAACATTCGCTCTGGATAGCCAAATTGGACGAGGAACCATTTCCCGTCGGGTGACCACGTGTAATATTGATCTCCGTCTGCATATGAATAGTTCCTGTCTGCGGGCATGATCGTGCGCGGTTGTTTGGCTGCAAGGTTGACCACCTTGAGCACAACGCGATTCTCCAGATACGCCACTTCTTTGCCATCGGGTGAGAATGTCGGCTGGAACTCTTCAGCAGCCGTGGCCACAACGGGTTCTTCCTTCAACACTGTGGAGACGTAGAAATACGGTTCCTCTTTCCGGACGATGGAGGTTGTGTATACATTCCAGTTGTTGCTCACCTCTGCGGCGTACACCAGCGTGCGGCCGTCGGGACTGAAGCTGACACTCCGTTCCTGCCATGGCGTATTCGTAACGCGTTTGGTAATCCCTCCATCGACACTGCTCACGAAGATCTCCCCTCGGAACACGTACGCGAACTCTTTGCCGTTGGGTGAGAGTTTCAATTCGGTGAAGCCCTCGTTCACTGGCACGACTCTGTTCAACGGACTGCGCCCATCGGCAGCAATCCGGATGTCGACCTTTCTGGGTTCGCCGCCGAGCTGCAGGGTGTACAGTTCACCATCAAAACCAAAGCAGAGCGTATTGTCGCGAGAACGGGAGAGAAAGCGTACCGGGTGCTTGCTGAAATGCGTGATGGGAATCGTCTTCGAAGGATCGGGGAGAGAGCTCTTGAACACATTGAACGATCCGCTTTGCTCGCTCAGGTAGTAGAAATCGTTATCGTCGGCATCGAACACGGGGTTTCGATCCTCCCCCTTGAAATCCGTGAGCTGTTTGTATGTTCTGGTTTTGAAATCATAGACCCAGATGTCACGCGTGACAGCTGAAGTGTGATGCTTGCGCCATGGGCTCTCATAGCCTTTGATGTCATGGTAAATGAGTTTGTCGCCTGTGGAGTTCAGAGTAGCATCCAGAGCGGGTACTGGCAGCACCTGCGAAACGCGGCCTCCTGTGACGGGGACGCTGTAGAGTTCGCTCATAAGGGAGATGGGAAACTGGGCATTGGTGACCACGTCTTGCCGGTAGGCCGAAAAGAGAACGGACTTATCGTCGGCCGTGAAACAGCTGGGTATTTCAGCATTGGAGTGAAAGGTCAGGCGCTTCGCCTCGCCGCCCGTAGAAGGCATCACGAAAACATCGAAGTTGCCGTAGCGGTCGGATGCAAAGGCAATGCTCTTTCCATCGTGACTCCACACGGGAGCAAACTCGTAGGATTCGCTGAGAGTAAGAGGGGTAGCCAAGCCACCCGAAGCAGGTACGTAATAAATGTCTCCTTTATAGGTGAAGAGAATCGTTTGCCCGTCAGGCGATATGGCTGGATAGCGCAGCCACAGCGGATAGTCCTGACTCATTGTCATGGAGGCAAGGAGCGTGCTCATCACAAGGACAGGAACGAGTCCCCGACAAGGGTTGAAAGCAAATGAACGAACAGATCTGGACGAACGTTTAATGATTGAATCTCCTCAGAGGTTTGCGTGTTTTATCCAAGGGCCTTCTATTCCATTTCCAGTGCGGCGCTCTCAATTTTTCCTGCGTGCTTCTTCGTCGCAACCGTTGAGCCAGAGCCAGCCTTGTATGTAATGCGATAGCGCACAAGTCGGGCTCCGGAGTCCTCCTTATTCTCCACCAATGCTATGGATTGCACCGGGCCATAGATCTTCACGATTGATGGGTAAGGGATGTACGGAGATCCTTCTTCGGTGTATGGATTGTGTGAAAGATAGGGAGAGCTGGATGTTCTTCAAATCTCCCTTCGGCAAATTCTAGTCTGCGTCATGGGTTTTCGATTTGGAGACCTTTTGCACGAATTCACCGAACCAGGCGCCAACAAGCGCTACGAGAAAAACAGTGGCAAACGCAATGAGTAATCCGATCAAGCTTTCCTTGGTCAATCGGACTGCGATATTGATCCTGATCTGAATGGCGACGAGCCATAGTATGGCGAGGCAAACGGCAGCAATTGCCGGCTCTTTGATCGTGACGCCTTTGGAGATAAGCCCCGCTGTCGCACCGATGATAAACAGACCGGCGAATGACCATATCCCAATGAATATTGTCGACGCTTTCGTCACGATTGAGGCGCTCAGAAATCCACCGGGTACCAAAGAGAGAGGAAGGAAATAGAACACGATATACATCAGAAGCGAGATCCCAACCCATTTCCATTGCAGCTTGCGTGGCGGAGTCGGTGGTTCAGGCATGGAACATCTCCTTACATTTTGGCGGGTGGTTTGCAGAACGTCTGCAGGGGAGCGGCGTTCAGTCCGCTGAAACGGGGGACTGATCGCGCTCAGCTAAGAGCCTGGATTTCAGTGTACGACTTTTTGCTGTCACTTGCAGCGTTCCTTCATTGTGGCTCGGCTGGTGAGTGAGCCGGCCGACGTCTATTCCGTATTTCATCATAGGTTGTTTATCCATTCGGTCAACTTTTCCTCTCAGTCGCGGCTGCACTGAGGTTCTCCCCGCCAGATGAAGTCCACTGGCGCACGAAGGTGGTCCCCAAGAGCGAAAGGCGGCTAGCCTGCAGTGTCCAGTCGCTCTCACTGTTTCGTCGCCATGAACACGATCGGATTGTACAATTCCCCTGCAATGATGTTCAGGTCTACCTGATGCAGCAGGCTCATCAATTCGTCTCTGGTCCAGTACTTCGCAAGTCCTACGCGCTCAAGGAAACTCTTCGCGCGCCGGAGTCTGTTTTGCAGAAATGAGCCCCCGGATTTCGAGGAGCCGCCAGCCTGCTCCAGTGATCGCGAATCCCCACAGCCGGGCTTCTGAAAATGAACGATCGTGATGTCTCCCTCAGGCTTCAACACCCTTGTGAGTTCACGCAACGTAGAGAGAGGGTCGCCGACCAATTGCAGGACGCTCACGATCACAATATGGTCAAAGGAGGCATCCGGGAATCGAAGAGGTGCTGAAAGCGAGATGCGCTCGAATGAGACGGGGAGATCTGCCTGACCGGCGATCTTCTCTCTGGCGATTCGTATCATCCCGCTCGCACTATCGACTCCGGTGACTCGAAATCCAGCTTGCGCCAAATGGATGGAGTAGTTTCCCGTCCCACAACCTGCATCGAGGACTGATTCTCCAGGATGCTTCCGCCGCGCAATCAACCCTGACGAAATTCTGTTCATCAAATCAGAAGACAGAGGCGCAGCCGAATCCCGTGCGTACGGGCCATAAATACTCCACGGAATCTCTGCAATGTTTCTTTCAACCGAGTCACAGTTCGATGGCTCTCCGGATTATGGACTCTTTTCGGGAAGGGTCGCCGATCAAAGTTCAAGATCGTACCGCTGTTCAGTCAACAGGCATCCCCATATCTGATGGGTATGCTCTTCGACGACATGGTAACCGGCATCTCTGTAAACTCGCGCTGCCGCGACGAGCGAGCTGACCGTCCACAGAAAAATTCTCTTGTACCCATTTTCGCGGCAGAAAGCAATTGCCTCTTCCATAAGCTTGGAGCCAAGGCCTCTGCCGCGCAGGGCAGGATGCAGGAGAAACCACCTGAGCTGAGCGTCGGTGTCGCTGTGCTTCACGATCGCGAGAGAGCCCATCAAATCGCCGGCAAAGTCAACTAACCACACGCGTTCGCGGGATGTGCGCGTGAGCATGAACTCGGCGAGAGGCTTTGCCACGTAGGCTTCAAATGTATGATCGAATCCGTATTCCTGGGAGTAGAGGAGGCCGTGCAGCTCAATCAACCGCCCCGCGTCGCCTGGCCTGAATTCGTGCCTGATGCTGATTTCGCTTGTCACAGGACATGCCTCTGTGCGTGAGACAGTTATGCTGGCTTCGACTTCGCCACGATGACAACCGCCCACCGCCAAGCCTCAGCCCACAGCAAGAACCAGGGCAACTGCGATATTTCCGGCGGCGATGATGACAGTGACTCTGAAAACTAGCGAACAGTTCTGAACATTTCAAGCCGAGCCTGGGCAGTGGGATCAGTCTCGAAGTGTTTCAGAAGCTTGTCGCAGGGGTAGTCCGGACAGAACGCACAACTCGTGAGTTTTCTGTTGACTGCGCAGCTTCTGATCTCACAATTGGCACAGCCTGAAAACAGCCGACCTGTTTCCGAACGGCACCCGTCGCAGTCAGTGATATCCTGAAGCTGCACGTTCATGCCGTACTGTTCGCGACACATCTGAGCGATCGCAACCCTCATCGTCTGTCGTTTGGACAAATCCTGCTCCAGGGTAGCGAGATGGATAGGGCAAGTGTCACAAGCCAAACCACAATATGCTATCATTTGGTTCATCGCTAGGTGTTTACCGCAGCCATGCATTGCACATGATGTTCAGGCAAAACGCGATGGAGCGAACTCTATTGCCAATGTGTGAATTTTCTTCGACATATGAAATGAGCGAGCGCTGCTTTGACGTTTGCTATGCGCCGTTTGCTTCTGTGTGGAGCACGATCGTGATCACGTTTTTGGCTCAAGAGGCAAGGTTTCTGGAAACCTGACAAAGCGTCTCAAGATTGTCAAGACCGAAAGCAGAGATAGACCTAACGAGAAAAAGATGAACAACCAAGTCAGGTTGTTTCCGATGATCCTCTGTATCGCATCGAAGTCGCCTTTGTCGCCCGAGAGAAATGCAATGGGCTCACAGACGAAATCAAACGCAGGCCTGAGGCAGAGAAGCATGAAAACCAGACCAACAACAAGAGGATTCCTGGAAAAATCTCGTCGAAGAACGAACATGCCTGAGACAATACACACGACATCCAGTATGTATGGAGAGCCTGTCGTGACCAGTTGCTGCCAACTCTGTGTAAGTCCGTCAGACTTGATCCAGGCGCGTCCGAACTCTCCCAGCCAGAATCTTGGGATGAGCCTGTAATCGACGACCTTGCCACCGACCAAGTACGTTCCAGCAACATGGCCCAACTCATGTAGCAATGCGTAGGTAAGATACCATAGCACAGGTATGCTCAAGAGGCAGGGGATGATAGCGCGCAACGGCCAGTTTCCCTTTAGGTACAGAAAAGGCAGAGGTGTAACGACTACCAGCAAGATCTCTAGTGTAATGAGCAGCTCTTTGTTCATGAGTCAGCTTTCAGAGAAAAGTGAATCGTATTGCCAGGGATTTGCTCCCTACCGCGCAGCCTGTGCCCAATAACCCGAGCTGAGGCAAATGGCGCATGAGCGTTTAGACAAAACGCCCGTCCCCGTCTAGAGCTGAACAGGGCCGGGCGGGCAGTGCCGCTTTCCCGATGCGACCGAAGTCGCATCGGGATGAGCAACGGCATTGAGCGAGTGGTTTCGCCCAGCGTTGTTTTGTGACAACTTCGATTTGGAACGAGCCTGCCCATATTAGCCCACGAGTGGCGGGTTGCCGTTTGATATTTCTAAAAGGTCTCCCATGAGTCAGGAGATATGAGTATGATTGATTGCCAAACCAGATCACATCATCACTCACAGACTCACAGGAGGACCTATGTTGTATTCAGGAGTCGATCTACACTGCCGAGTCATTGCGATCTGCACGGTCAATGAGACCGGAACGATTATCGCTCGGTCGAAGATGAAAACAGACTCTGATCGCCGCCTACTTCCAGCAATGGTCGGACGAGCATCGGGCTGTCGTCGAATGCACCACCGGCTGGTATTGGTTCTGTGATCTGCTTCGCTCGATCGGCATCTCGGTTGTTCTAGCTCACGCAAAGTACTTGAAAGCCATTTCATACGCCAAAGTCAAAACCGATGCCGTTGATGCCGAAACGTTAGCCCAGCTGCTTCGAATGGGCTATATCCCGGAAGCACACCAACTGCCTCCAGAGTATCGTGGCTTGCGAGATCTATTGCGCCAACGGATGGTGATGGAACACAAACGCACCAACATCATTCAGCGGGTCAGCAGCATCCTCGCTCAGTTCAACATCACCAACCTTCCGCTCTCACCATACCAGTCCGGCTTCGCCGATGACAAGCACTATTGCTCCTACTGCCGGCTGGTTCCTGGCGCCAAGGACTCGGGCGGTAAACACAGTCATCGCTCGGGCTCGAAAGACGGCAACCAGTATCTCAAATTCGCCTTCACTGAATCCGCAATCAAAGCGATGAGGTTCTATCCCCAAATTAAGCACTTCGCTGCTCGGCTGGAGCGTCGAGCTACCAAGGCAATTGCTCGCACCGTCGTTGCCAAAGAACTGGCGAAGATCAGCTACTATGTCTTAAGCCGACAACAAGAGTTCAAAACATTCAAAGGCATCGAGATCAACAAACTTCGCAACTGGCCTCGTGCTCGTAAGCCCGTGCGCCTAACTGGTGGCGAATAAGTCCTCCGCTCGTTTGATTGGGATACGAGTGCGTCGCCGATGAACATCTGGGACGTGTTGGTGATCTGTGCCGAGGCCAAAGCCCAGTAAAGTGTTTGGGACCAGTTCGAAGTCTCTCGTGCCCCACATTCAGGGATGTCTCTTCGGCGGTCAGTGCAACCGTCGATCGACGTTGTCAAAGAACAGGAACAAACTCGTTGCTATCGCAACGACGCGGGTGAAGAGTTTTCTCTTGACTCCGACCTTTTATAAAGTCCTATATTGAAAGTCAAGTGATCGATAAGTCCTCGCTCGTCAAAACGGTTCAGTGCTTCACACCCTTGTGACCAAACTCCTATTCGTGATGGTCTTTGGCGAGACCTCTACATTAACTAAATGCGAGATACGGATTGCCAGCCATCTTCTGTTAGCGCGGTACCGATCAGGCTCGTTGCAGCCAAATTGGTCCGACAACTTTATAACCATGGTCTGGCTTGTCTGTTCGACATCGGGTGTGCATCTCATCTCACGCTGGCCGAAGAACAAAACGCTTGAACTGACCGGTCTGACCTCGTTCCTGGCCCAACGTATCACAATAGTTCAGCTTGTATTCGGCCTTATCGAGTAAGACCCGTCTAACTCGTAACGCTAAGCCTCGTGCAATAGCCGTGATTGCTTTCTTGCCGCTCCCAGTCTGGTGCTTGATCCGTTCGTATCGTGCTCGCATGGCCTGATCATACCGAATGAGCGTCCAGCTGCTCTGAACGAACCGTGTCCGTAAGTGTACATTGCCGCAATGGGTGATGCGTCCCATCCGTATGCGCTCACCACTGGAGCACTGACTTGGCGTTAACCCCACATAGCTTGCCAACTGATCTGCCCGTCGAAACCGCTCGATGTCCTGCAATTCGATCAGGATCGCCATCGCCGTGAAGATCCCGATGCCAGGGATGTGCGTCAGCAGTCGAACCCGTTCCCGATATTTCTCTGTAAGTGCAAGAACCTCAATCTCTCGCGTAAGCGCCTTGTATTGTCCGTCCAGATGACGGAAGAGCTCCAACTGTGCATTGATGCTTGATTTCAGGGCGGGGTGGTCCCACTCTATGACTTCGATCCAGCGCAGATAAGCTTCGCTCCACCGCTCTCGCAGCGTCGGCGGCACACGCTTGCCGTGAAACAGGAGCAAGGATTTGATCTGATTCTGTGTCTGCTGTCGATGACGCTCGATCTGATTTCTGGTTCGGAGCAGCTGTCGGTGCGCTCGTTCCTCTGGCATCAGAACATGTACTCGCTTCAAAAAACCTCCGGCAAGCATCGACACCAACTTCCTACTGTCTCGATGATCTGTCTTCACTCGTCCCCCTATACGCGGCACCAACGATGGGGGCGTCACAATCGAGTCAAAGCCTGCTTCCGTCAACGCATCATGCAAATCATAACCCGTCGGACCAGCCTCGTAGACAGTGTGGACCTCACTCGCTTTGAACCCTCTCAGCAATCGTACCAGCCCCCCAGGATCCGGTACCACTGTCGCTTGATACAGCTCCTCGCCTTGACAAAGAACAGCCACAACCCAATCCCGCTTATGCACGTCAACCCCCACATAGATGGGCTTGCCTTTGGCAAAATCCTTTTCTACGTTTGCCATGGAAAACCTCCTTTGTTCGTCTTTCGCTGCACCATCCCAGCTTGGGCTTCGAGCCCCGTTAATTAGTCCGTCACTCACGGACATAATCTAACTTGCGACAAGGAGGTTTTCCGTTGTACAGCTCTCTCTACTTCTCTCCGCTTCTTTCTACCTTTCTCTTTCAATATAGGTTCTGTTAGGCGCAGGCAAAGTTCAATATCATCGCGTTTTGCGGCACACAAGTCTGTGGTCAGCTGCTAGTTCTCTCGGGCTCAGTAATCCTAGATGGCCATAATGCCCTGATGAAGAACCAAAAGATTATCGGGAATTCCCCAAAATCAAGAACCATCGCGATCTGGCCAAAGAGAACCCCGTACTGTGGCAGAATTAGGGAGGTAAAGGAACTGGCCAGAAGGGCGGTACCTGCGATGAACAAGAGAACACCCAAGAGGCGGGGAATGAAACCCGAACGAATCACAAGAATCCCGTACGGAAACAGCCAAAGTCCCCAAAATATTTGTGCAATCTCAGTTCCCTGTTCATGCAAACGGAGGAACAGCAATGCCAGAGCATTAAGCTGACTCTTTGAAAATACTGACAGGAAATCGGCACCGTTGACCAGGATCAGGGCGGCGATTTCGTTCAGCACGTTGATAAACATAATCGGAACGGAGACCAGAGCACCCAAGATCACCATTAGCTTAGCATGCTGCTCGTTCACCGGCTTGAATAGGCGATAAAGAGCTAGAACGAGAAAAATAGCAATGGCTTGGTGGAACAATTCGCTGCCGATGCCGATGCGAAAAAGCCACTCGGAAGCCCGAATGTGGTCGGCTGTCGCAGTTGCATCTCCGGGCACGATTAGCGTGCTTGGGACATACAACAGGCCAATGGGGGCGCTGATTATCATCAGTAGATAAAGCAATGCCGCATTTCTCAAGGCTTTGAGTTGCGACTGGTTGATAGGGCTGATTGTCATGTCGTTTCCTCTTTCATGGATTCCGGACAAGAGTGCTCTCTGGATTGAGCCAGAGGTGCCGCAAAACGCCCATTCAAATGATTCTTTGCTTGCGCATAACGTTTAGGCAAACCGCAGTGGTTTTTGTTGACCAAGATTTTTCTGTGCTTTGGCCGCGCCTAAAGATAACAACAAAAACCATTGAGCGAGTGAACGAGCTTGTCGATAGACAACGAGCGTCGTTTTGCTGCTTGTTATGCGCTCGTTGCGTTGCACGCTTTTTCAGAGGCGACCAAGAAAGCGTTCAAAGATTTGCAGGCGTCAATTTTATGGGTGGCCTTGAATGATCCTGAGATAAATCGCCAACTGCCCGCGATGATGCGCCTCATGATCGAGGTTGCCGCGAACGATTACCGACCAGACTGTAACCTCGCCGAACCGATCATCAGACATCGGTGAATCAAGGAATGAATCGGTCAGAGTTGAAAGGAGCTTGGCACGTTGCTCGCCGAACTGGCTCAGCTTCGTTACAAGCTTCTGAAACTCCTCAGGTGTGACAAGTGCTGCTTCTCCAGCCTTCCCGGCCATCTTTGAAAGCGTTGGGTTTTCTAGTTTCTGAAACAGCCACCGGTCGGCCTCGCCGATATGATGAGCGATATCCGCGAAGGTCATAACCCCTGACAATGGAGACCAGTTTTCCTTGCCAAGCGGTACTTGAAGGAGACGCTTCAGGGTGGACTCGCGAACAGTCCGGGAGAATCCGGCCAATCGCTGACCTTCACTTGGGTTCATGAGAATTCTCCATCAATCGTATCCAGGAAGTGCAACGCAATGGCGCATAACGTTTAGGCAAACCGCCGTTGCGGCCCGCCGTATTAGCAAATTCCGATTGGACGGCGGGACACAATGGAGTGAGCTCTTTACACTTAGCCAAACATTGAACTTCCTTTGCATATCCAGTGAGCGAGCGTCGTTTTGCCGTTTGTTATGCGGCGTTGTGCTTCCCAGATGGCGAACTATTTCTTTCGCGTCCGAACAGCTTGGACTTCTTTTTCGAACTTGTCTCGCCAACCATTGCCATTGAGCGAGTCGAGATATTGATAAACCGTACGATTATATAGATCTGCAATGACATCAGTGCACCCGGAATAGACGGACTGGAAGCCGTACCTGGCTTCGATGCGCCTGATTGCTGCCTCTTTGAGGGTGTCGCGAATTGCGATCAGGCCGGCAATTCTGATCTGCACGCGTCCTTGTGCGATGTCTTCTCGAGCAATTTCGGCTACCCCTTCTGTGTCCTGATGAATCAGACGCGCCCTGAGTCCGAGATGGAGTGGCTTGACTTGCGGCGTTCTGACTGAATCGATGCTAATGCGAAAATAGCCTAGACATCTGATGCGAACCGTGTAACAGCCTGGAGGAAGATTGTGAATAGCAAATGCGCCAGTCGAATCGGAACTGGTCAGATTGCGAGAATCTGCGATTTGGATTGTTGCATCCGGGACAGGTTCTCTCGTGAAGAGGTCATAGACAGAACCACTCAGTGTGGTCAAGGTGTCTCGAGAGACCAATGTAGACTTGGCCTGGGAAAGTGTGTCAATCGGGCAGAATAGCAGGGCGCCGATGAATGTGCATACTAGCGATAGAGGATGCGATTTGGATGATTGCATATGCAGTCCAGATTGATGGAGCACAATGCCGCATAACGTTTAGGCAAACCGCCGTTGCGAGCCGCCACTATCGAACTGACTCATTGCTGTGGCGGCGAGCAATGGAGCGAGCACTTTACATTTAGCCAACCCTTGTTTCAACATCGCCTATCCAGTGTGCGAGCGCCGGTTTGCCGTTTGTTATGCGCAGGCAAAATTCTATTTTAATCGCGTTTTGCGGCACAACAATAAGCGGATCAAGATGCTTTTCGACGCATTCAAGGGTGAGATGCTAACGAGCGAAGCAAATCCGCGAGGACGCATCGTTCTTAGTTTGTGTTTTCACCGCCTGACGTAGACGAGAGATGCCTTTCTTCGAAACGGTCTCTCGCATTGAAGAACAACTCTGCGGTTTGGTCTTGAGCGTGAACGCGATGCTAGCCGGCGGTTCAAGGTGACTACCGCCGCTTGAGCTCGAACGTAAACGATCGCAAAGTCTTCGGCTGATTGTCAGCGTCCAGGCGAAAGGCTACATAGAATCCCGAAGCAACAACAAATGTCCTTTTCTCATTGAGGATCAAAGCCCTTATGACGCACTGTTGCTTGTTAGAATCCACATAGTCGATTCTGAGGAGCAGTGAACCCTCGAAGATGCCGAGAATGTCATACGTGATTCCGTCTTTGACGGAAACACCGTCCACAACAAGCTCAGTGACGCCGCTCTTTGCGAAAGTGAATGCGACTTGATTCAGCTTTCCGGCTGATAGGTACTTGCCGTAGTAGTCCTCGAGTTCGGTGGCTTGAGCAACACTGAGGAGGAATAGAACGAGGAAAATGTGCTTCATAGGCTTGCCCATAGTATTAGTGGTATGATGGCGAGCGTCGGCTCGCTTCAGAGTCGAAGAGCCGCTGGCTAAGTATCATATGTCTAATGATTCACCGAGAACACACGTCCCTTTGCGTGATTGACCTAGGGTGCCGCAAAACGCACGATCGAATTGTAATTTTGCTTGCGCCTAACGTCTGCGGCAAACCGCAGTGGTTTTTGGTTACCAAGACTTGACTTCGATTTGACTGAGCCTGTTAATGACACCAAAAACCATTGAGCGAGTGAACGAGCTCAACTTTGCTTTGTGACAACTTTGATTTGCAACTAGCGTGCCCATAGTAGCCTACGAGCGTCGGTTTGCCGCTTGTTATGCGCAGTTGTGAACACGTTCTTAATTAAGCGAGAAGTCATGTAAGATCTCGTAAGCTGCCTCAGCCTGATCAGTCTCCCCCGCAAGGCCATAATTGATTGATTCCAAGATGTCTAAGAGAGTTTCCATGTTACGATAGAGTGAGAGAATGCTAACGACTTGATGGTGCTTTGTAGACGGGCGACCGTCCTTGTCTATTGGATATCGGTACGAAAAGGAGGTCGGATCAATCTGGTCGAATTCACGAGCATACTGTGTGATCTTCCGATTCCACTCAGGCACATCAGACTCCGTTGGGAAGAGACGCGAAAGCAATGCCGTTGCAACCTGAGAAAGATCGGATAACCGATGAGTGTTGTAAAGCTTCCTATCGATAGTGTGAATATCCTTGAATGGACCCAGACGAGCTGCCCAATAAATGATGTTCTTAAGGTGTAGTTCGAATGCCTGACGATACAAGAAGACAATTGGGTAGCCTTCGTGGTCGCCAAAGCCAACTTTTAAGAGAAAGCTGTCAGCGAGTTGCTTAGCTGCGAGATGATAGCCTTTAGCGAATATTGCGAAATCGTACCTCGGGTTCGGGGTGAACGAGATGACAATGTTGTGTCGGCTTGGAGTGTCGTTGTAGAATGGCATAAGTCCCTAGGTTGTGTTCACAATTGCGCCTAACGAGTTGCGCCTACACGCAGTGGTTTTTGGTGACCAAGATTTGAATGAGTTTTGTCTGAGCCTATCAAAAGACACCAAAAACCATTGAGCGAACACAATTGACAGACGCAGAATACTTTCCGGATGCAGTGATAACCAATTGTGTGAGCGCCGTGTAGGCGCTTGTTAAGCGCAGCGGGCGAGGGGGACAGAACAGATTGTTGCGAAGTGGATAGCCTGTCGAGTCCGATTCGCCTAAAATGAACAAGAATGTAGAGCGAGTCCGCTTCACAAAACTGCCAATCGATTGTGTGAAGCGGCAGCAAAAAAAGCGGAACATTTTGAATTTTCGTTCGTCTGAGCAAAGCGTCTTATTTGATCGTGAGTGACCACTCAACAGCAAACAAGAGAACTCACCTGAGCAAGCCAAGCCTGGAGCAATGGATGGATCTCAGAAGCAAAGAGTCGCCTATGCTTGATCCTAGAACATACTAGCCGAAACACACTGAGCACGGTAGAAGGCGTGGTCACTCACTCCAAAACGACGCTTTGCTCAACACCCGAGATTCTACCATGTTCCGACTTTTTTTTGCTGTCACTCGCTCGACGTTTTGCGAAGCAAAACGACATTCTTGTTCAATTCGAAACATTCTTCCACCTCCCCTCGCCCGTTGCGCTTAACGTTCAGGCAAAACGCCGTTGCGTTTGCCTCTGTTGGCACTGTATGAATGTGGCAAACGCAATGGAGCGAGCTCTTTATAGCGAGCCAATCTTTGTTTTAACTCTTGCCTATACAGAGAGCGAGCGTCGTTTTGCCGATTGTTATGCGTCCGGCGCACGCAGCGTTGTAGTAACCGATGTAGATAGCTGAAGATCGAGAGCCGATCTTGACTTTGAGATTGACGGTGCGTCGATGGAACGAACAACTCTTTCCTTAACTACCGTCACTGAGCGAAATATCGGAAATCCAATAGCCTTACGCAAACGAGCTGGACGTACTAACTGATCGTCAACATAGCCGAGAGGAGCGTCGAAAGAGCTGGAGGAGCAGACTGACGCTACAATCTCATTTGAGCATTGCCACCATAGCCAGCTGAGCCTGGTAGTAATAAAAACCTACTGAGGCGAACAGAACACAGCTTCATCCTATCTATAAAGAACAGTATGTAACGAAGACGAATGGTTGGGTCGCTGCGTGCGCTGGCGCATAACGTTCAGGCAAAACGCCGTGCCGTTGCGAACTCCTTCTAGAAATTCAAAAGCGTGAGCAACGACATGGAGCGAGCTCTTTATAGCGAGCCAATCTTTGAACTTCCTTTGCCTATACAGATGAGCGAGCGTCGTTTTGCCGATTGTTAGGCGGTCGTTGTGCCGCGTGAATGTACCACTTTCAGTAGTTAGTTGTTCTCAGAAGTTTGCGGTGCGATCAATAGAAAACAACACCCCGGCTCTCGAATCAGAGCTTGTGAGTGTCACGAAGCTTGATGACGGTGAATGCGGATCGGGAAGCCGCGATCGGTCGCTTTCTGTTTGCAGAGCACCACGCCTTGAATTCTTCTAGGTCGAAATCAACAGGGACGACTTGTTGTCCCTGTGAGCGAAGCTTTCGCATGGCTCGTTGCGCTCCCCGCTTCCAGATTTCGTATGTGGAATCCATGCTGTCACGGTCTTCACTGAATTGCTTGAGCGCGACCCACTGTTCAGGGCGGTACCAAGCAATTCCAACGATTGATGTCGATTTTCTGCTCGGGGTCATTGAGCTACCGGACCTTTCTGGTGAAAGATAGCAGGTTGCGCTAGACGGGTTTGTGTGATGTTGCCGGGCTTAGAAACGAGCTCGCCAAGCGTCGCACCGCAAACTGCTTTTTCGTTGGAGTTCTGAAACTGATATTCGCTTGCTAATTCTACTACCGCAGCGGCACAATGCCGCCTAACGTCGAGGCAAAACGCCGTTGCGAGCCGCCAGTATCGAAATACCTCATTGCTCTGGCGGCGAGCAATGGAGCGAGCTCTTTATAGCGAGCCAATCTTTGTTTTAACTCTTGCCTATACAGAGAGCGAGCGTCGTTTTGCCGATTGTTAGGCGTTCGTTGCCGGAGCGGTAGTTATTTGTCCATACTTTCATATCAATGTACAACTATTTCTTTGACGCGGCGGCCGCAAACACCTGGCGGACAGCCTCCTTCGGCAGAGCGTACTTCAAGGGACCGCACGGCATACTACTGAGATCGAGAGCGATGTCTTCAAGCGAAGGGTTGCCATCAATCTGAAAACGAGCCTGTACGTTATAGACAAAGTCATTCATCGATCCAAGCGTATGACGGTTGGTCTTCCGCGTCAACTGGACTTGTGCGTATTCACGCAGTTCTTCATCGACAAGCTTGTCCGGTACACCAATGGCCTTGAGGAGCGCTTGAAGCGAAAGCACGAATCGTGGCCAAAACGTGCTAGACTCCTTTAGTGGAAGGAGGACTGAGAGTAGTGTGCGCTCGTTTGTGATCAGAATACACGGGTATCGGCCGACGTTGAATGAATTGGCACTCCAATTGCCGAGCTTATTCGTGCTCGGCAATGTGGTTTCAACCGTTGAGTACGGAAGTCTCTTCGACAGCTTCAGTGTGCAATTCAGTGTGACCATAATTCCTTACCAGGGCGGCCGCCGCCCTTAATAACCGATGCGACGGCAATGACGCCTAACGTTCGCAGCAAAACGCAGTGGTTTTTGTTGACCGAGATTTTTCTGTGCTTTGTGTGCGCCTAAAGATAACAACAAAAACCATTGAGCGAGTGAACGAGCTCGTTAATAGCCGACGAGCGTCGTTTTGCTGCTTGTTATGCGCCGCGCATTAATGGCCAGCTTCTGTGAAATCGTGACAACCTATTGCGTCGTTGAGATATCATTCTGTCACGTGTCATCGGCAATGTACGGAATGCTGTTCGCATCGAGCCATTCGATGGCGATTTCGTGTAGCGTGGCGTGACGAAACTGGTACCAATCATCGACGATTGCATGCTCATGGATTGCCTCTTTGAAACGGCGAAAGGCGCCGGAACCGCGGATACAGTCAAGGAGCCTCTGACGCAACTCTGAGTCCTCACGTGAGGAGCAGAATTGCTCCATAATGGCGTATTCGTGGATGTCAAACTTGCTTGGCAGCTCTAGGAAATCGGGAGAGGCAAGTACTTCCTGGGTTTTGCGAATGGCCTCGCGTTGCCACTCAGGATAGTCCTGGATGGGGTCTCCGCTCTCGATGATACTAATTTCTTCGTCGCTGATGGTGAAGAGTTCACCTGTGCGTTTATTGAGATAAGCGTGATGCTCTTCACTGGGCACATCCATTTCGTCGATCACTGCCTTCAGAGAAACCTGAGGTATCATGTTGTGTTCGCCTTACAAATATGAGCTGCGTGGCGCATAACGTTCGCGGCACACCGCAGTGCCGTTGCGAACTCCTTCTAGACATCCGAATGTGTGAGCAACGGCATTGAGCGAGTGCATGAGCTTTAGACTAGCCCGCGAGCGCCGGTGTGCCGCTTGTTAGCTGCAGGCGCCCCGCCACAACTTTTTTTGTTCGCAATAATCTCACCTCTGGTCTCGCTGGTGCACGTTGTAAACCTTGCGCTTTCAATCATTCATCGGTTCCGATTTGCCGGACAGAAAAAGTGAATTCTGGAGGTGGCGATGAATTTCGACGGTTCCGAGAATCTATGAAAAAATAAAACTCAAGAAAGTTCTTGTCTTTCAGCCGTAGCAAATCTGAGCCCAAGTGCGCCAGCGAGTGTGAGCAGAATTACCCACTCCTGATTGTGGCGCTTGCAGCTAACGTTTAGGCAAACCGCCGTTGCGAGCCGCCACTATCGAACTGACTCATTGCTGTGGCGGCGAGCAATGGAGCGAGCACTTTATATCTAGCCAAATCTTGTTTCAACGTCGCCTATCCAGTGTGCGAGCGCCGGTTTGCCGTTTGTTAGGCGGCGTTTGCGGTCGACTGAATCACTTGCTCGCTTGCGACAGGTCTAATAAGAATACCTCTTCGTCAACCTCAGCTCCACCGACACTGAAGACGACAGTACGCTCATCAAATGATATGTCGAACCTATCAACCTGAAATGGAGTGCCGAATGAGCAAATTCGTACGCCATTGGAGCCGTCTGGCTTCACTTTGAACAGCGATGTCTCATCAGTGTAGAAGATATAGCCTGTTTTTCGTGACCACTTGGCATCGCTAGCGAAAGCGATAGCATTGAATCGCCGCTGATTCTTTCCGTCTGCATCGATAAGGCAAACGTAGTGTCCCGCGTTGTAGTCATCCTCTCTAAAATAGATGATTGTCTTACTATCAGGTGACCAGTCGTGGGCACTCTCATACAGCACGGCTGGCTCTGATGTCAATGGGTGCGCGTTGCTTCCGGACGCATTGGAAATCCAAAGCCGCTTTCCATGAGTCCATACGATTCGCTTGCCACTTGGAGACCAGCATGGGCGCTGATCTCCATCTGAAGCCGGTTCAATGAGCCTGTGAGGATTGGCTCCATCAGAATCGATAATCCAAATCGCGAACTTACGTTTCTTGCTCCAAGTTCGACCGTAGCTTTGAAACACGATTTGCCTGCCGCTTGGAGACCAACTGGGTTCGTCGTCCCACACGAGTCGGCTGATACATTTGATGTTTTTTCCATCTTGTCCCACGACAGCGATACTGTTTCCGTACTTATATGCAACGCGCCTTGAGTCAGAGCTGAACGCAGGATCACTGCCGCTTCCGAGGCTTTTGGACTGACAGATGAGCGTTGCTGATGCAAGAATTGAAGCTATGAGAGAGACGAAAATAGGTGTGCGCATGATCGCAGATCTCCTGACCGCAAATGCCGCCTAACGTTCGCAGCAAAACGCAGTGGTTTTTGTTGACCAAGATTTTTCTGTGCTTTGCCGGCGCCCAAAGATAACAACAAAAACCATTGAGCGAGTGAACAAGCTCGTTAATAGACAACGAGCGTCGTTTTGCTGCTTGTTATGTGCAGGCGCCTTGCGAAGTCACTTTGAGATTGCGACAGTCTCATCTTTGCTCTCGGCGCCGCACGTTCTAGAACATGTGCTGTCAACCATTCATCGGCTCCGATTTGCCGGACAGCAAAGCATTGAGCTCTTGAATTACGGAGATGGCCGATGAGGTTTGACGGTTACGCGAGTATTTCGAACGTACGAATTCCAAAATTCATTTTCTTTCAATCGTAGCAGATCTGAGCGCGAGTGCGGCGCCGAGTGTCAGCAGAATGACCATCCACTGATCGTGGCGCTTGCACATAACGTTTAGGCAACACGCCGTTGCGAGCCGCCAGTATCAAACTGATCGTCAATTGCTCTGGCGGCGAGCAATGGAGCGAGCACTTTACATCGAGCCGACATCTGTTTCAACAGCGCTTATCCAGCGTGCGAGCGCCGTGTTGCCGTTTGTTAAGCGCTGGCGGCAACTCTTCATTTGGCTGCCCCTTTCCTAGCCCGAGCCTCCCTCCGAACCCACCGTCGAATGCGTTGTCTCGCCCATAGATAGTGCGCCACCGTACTTGCCCGCAGATAATCGCTTAGTGTCCAGCTAGGTCCAGTCCAAGAATACCGATTTAGCGTTGTCAGGTCAGCGTCGGAGAGTGACTTGACCAAGGTGACAATCTCCTTGTGATGCTTCTCGAAATCCGCTAGCACGGACGGAAGCGAGCGACGGTGATGCTTCCGATAGATCATCTTGTTCAGCCTCGGAAGATCTCTGAAGGTGTAGCCTGGAGCAGGCAAATGAACCTTGTCGCCTCGCAAACCTGCTGCATACCAATCGAGGTTCATCTGCTGCCATTCAAGCAGGTGAGCCAGAATATCCTTCACCGACCACCCTCCCTTCGTAACACCTGCTTGCGTCAGTTGCCGTTTGCTCAACTGGCCGATGGTGATGTCCAGGGCCAACCGTTCGTGATCAATAGCCTTGAGAAGCTGCGCCTTCGAAAGACGTCTACCCATGTCACCCCTCCGCAGGTTGCTTGATCATAGCTGGGGCAGCCAAATAGCTGGAGATCATTCTCGTGATCAGCGTTGTCATTGTGAGTTGCCGCTTGCGCTTAACGTCTGCGGCTACACGCAGTGCCGTGCCGCTACCCCCTATTATTCAAATGAAGCGGCACGGCATTGAGCGAGTGAACGAGCGCAAAATAGCTTTAACAAATTGCTGCTTTCATAATAGCCCGCCAGCGTTAGCCCGCGAGCGGCGTGTAGCCGCTTGTTATAGGAAGTGGCGGCACACCGCTACCGAAGTTCATCTTGTGCCATATTCAGCCAACTTTTTTCTGATGAACTGGTTAAGTTCCTGCTGCTTTATTCCGAGGACAGTCTGAACAGCGTCATAGAAATCCTTGTCTTCCGTTCCAAAAGAGAAGAGTTGCTTGAGAGTTGGCAGGCCGCCTTTTTCAAGAGCCGCTCTGCAAAGCAAACCACCAAAAACGTACTTGGGATCAGTGTAAGAATCGAAATGCCAAAACGTCAAGAGACTATCCAAATCAAGGTCTGGATGATCTTCGAGATATTTCTGCATCCTTTTCATATGCCACGAAAGTTCATGTCCTCTAGATCCCCCGAGCGAGGCAGCGTAACCTTCGAGGAAATAATGGTGTGCCTTAGGAAAAAGCGGATTGACATAAATATGCACGAATTCGTGAGGATACCACTCATCCTGGCCAGCACCAAACACGATGCGATTCGCGATATCGGTTAGCCCTCCCGTGCCTCGATTGTAGCTTTCGCCAACGTAGAAGTCGAATCCCAGCATTCTCATGATTTCGCCCAAATCGTCTGCAAGATAGAATTCAGTCGGAAAAGGTTTGATATTCCAAATCGTAGTGAGAGAATCGACGAATGAGTTCATGCGTTGCGCCAGTTTTCGGTTGAAACGGTGGCTAGGAGGAAATATGAATGTTATACTGCCGACAGTTTCCCTTTGCCAAGATTTTGTGCTGACAGATAGGATGTTGCTGAGTCGAAACTTGCCGTTCTCCTTAGCCGCCATAACGCGAATAATACAGAACGGGCGAGAAAAATGAGAGTCCGTTTCTGAGGCAAACAACGTGCGAATAACAAATCCGCTATCGATCTGCAAAACACTCATCACAGTTGGTTTGTAATAAGCAAGGAAGTAGTACAAGCTAGGTCGGAAATAAACAGTATTGAGGAAATCGAACTTC
Organism: uncultured Bacteroidota bacterium; assembly: GCA_963739335.1. Taxonomy (GTDB): domain Bacteria; phylum Bacteroidota; class Ignavibacteria; order UBA10030; family UBA10030; genus UBA9647. Next base: position 61,895 of record CAVUAC010000060.1, read on the forward strand.
TTGTACCGCTTTTGTTCTGAAGTGAGCCAGTAAGGGTTATCGAATGTGCTATCGGGATTTGCGTTCAGGTAATTGTGCCAAAGCTGAATGACTTGAGCGATCTCGACGTTGGCAGTGTCGATATCAGGATTCACGTACAGGCCAACATGGGACCGCTGCGCAAAAAGACCGCTGCACCAAATCATCAGTAGGTAAAGGACTCTTCTGAATGGCATAAATGTTCGGGGTCAATTAGCAATGTGGTGTGCCGCCATTTCCTATAACGTTTCGCCGCAACACGCAGCCGTTTTTGGTGACCAAGATTTGACTTGAACTACGATTGCCTACAAATGACACCAAAAACCGTTGAGTGAGCTCAATTACGGCTGGCGTGTGTCTATGAGATTGCTGTCCTGATTGCAAAAAACCACCAACCGTGCGTTGGATGGACTAGACTAACGTACTACACTTCATTGACTTGCACAACACGCCAGCCGTTATGATAGAGCGAACGCCGTGTTGCGGCGTGTTATGCGCCGGTGCGCCGCCGCTACTACGGCTTGGTAAACAACTTGACGAACAGCTCTTTTGCCGCGTTTGGCTCCATCTTCAGAGAGAGGAATAGACTTGGCCTTGCTTCTGGGATTGCCAACCATGCCTTTATCGTAGAGTCGATTGAGAGCATCCCAGTCGTGACCCTTCCAGGCTCGAATTCCTCGTCCATACTCGAAGCTGGTGAGATAAAGCAAAGCGAGCACCGTATCGTCTACCTTTTCCGTATCGATGTTCATGGCACTGTCCTTTCCACTATGGGGCGGCGGCGCATGGCGCATAACGTTTGCAGCAAACCGCAGTGGTTTGTGGTGACAATGTACTAATTCCTTGTATGACCTGAGTCTATGAGAGAACACCACAAACCATTGAGCGAGTGAATGAGCTTATCAGTAGCCTGCGAGCGCCGGTTTGCTGCTTGTTATGCGAAGTGGGCGAGGGGAAGACAATAGAAAGTTGCGAGTCGCCCAGATTGTCGTTTTATGAAATGCCTATAATAAACAAGAATGGAGAGCGAGTCCGCTTCACAGAACGCCAATCGCTTTGCAGAGTGAAGCGGCAGCGAAAAAATGGGAACATTGTGAATGATTTTTTCGTCTGAGCAAAGCGTCTTATTGTTCGTGAGTGACCACACCCGCCCACACGAGGATCACCTGAGCTGACCAGACTTGATGCGAATCGCAAAGCTTGGAAGCCTTGACTGCTGACGAGCTTGACGCCAGGTGATACCAGCACAACCACTCGCAGCAAGTAGAAAGCCTGGTCACTCACTCCCAAACGACGCTTTGCTCAAAAAATGGGATTCTATCTTGTTCCCACTTTTTTTGCTGTCACTCGCTCGTCGTCCTGCGAAGCAGGACGCCGTTCTTGTTCAACTGGCAACTTCTCTTGCACCCCCTCGACCATTTCGCATAACGTTTAGGCAAAACGCCGTTGCGTTTGCCTCTATTGACACTTTATGAATGTGGCAAACGCAATGGAGCGAGCTCTTTATAGCGAGCCAATCTTTGTTTTAACTCTTGCCTATACAGAGAGCGAGCGTCGTTTTGCCGATTGTTAGCTGCCGCCGCAAGACGCTGATGACTTTGAGTTTGCTCTACTCTCATCTCTGATTCAGGTAGCGATCACTACGAATCGTTGCGACCATAAGCTTAAACAGAGATTTATTCAAAAGCTTTTTCAGCAGCCGTGTTCGATCGCACCGCACTCGAAGCTGATCACCAGATACTAGCAGAAGCTACCGCCAATGACTGTTGCGGTGGCAGCTAACGTTTAGGCAAACCGCCGTTGCGAGCCGCCACTATCGGAATACCTCATTGCTGTGGCGGCGAGCAATGGAGCGAGCACTTTACATCTAGCCAATCTGAGGTTCAATCTCGCCTATCCAGTGTGCGAGCGCCGGTTTGCCGTTTGTTAGCTGCCGTTGCGACCGTCCAAATGCAATCGCGACGCTTGAGCATATAGGGTTCGAGCGAGATCCCTTGCTTTGAGGCCAAGCTCGTTCACTTGGTATGCGTCGAGCCGAATGTGGTCGCCTACCTTGTATCTTGAGACTCGAGCAAGCCGGGCATCGGCAACAGCGAGGTTATGAACGATACAGTTTCGAAGAGCTGATGCCATGACAAAGGCCTTCTTGTAACTTGGCGGCCATTTGAGTTGGAGCTTCCTTTCAAAGTATTCGACAATCTGATCAGCAGGCCTATAGAATGCCTCAATCGCCTCCTTTTGAATCATGAGATTGAGGAGAGAGTCGAAATCTCCAGATTCGAGTACGTCAGAGTTACTTGATTTGCTTGTCTCTTGGCAGCATTGTAGGCCGGGCAAGGTAAATCTGTTGTAGAAGATCAGAAAGAAACGATTCGAAATACGAGTAGCCTAAGACATATGCCGAATGAGCTATTTGAGTGCGGTACAGGGTGTATGAATCTGGGAAGAGATGAGATTGCCGTGTAGTGAAATACGTCCCCATGTTTTGTTGAATCTCGCGGAAGACATGTCTATGCGAAATCCCGAGGAAAGGAACCAGGGTGTCGAGTTGCGCAATGACTCTCTCTATAAGATTGATGGCCGGTTGGGGTTGTCTGGTCTTTCGTTTCATGTGAGATGTCTTTCTAGGTCGCAATGGCAGCTAACGTCGGGGCAAAACGCCGTTGCGCCCGCCACATATGTATGAATGATTCAATTCCGGTGGCGGGACGCAATGGAGCGAGCTCTTAACATTTAGCCAATCTTAGCTTTCCCTTCGCCTATACAGATGAGCGAGCGCCGTTTTGCCGATTGTTAGTTGCAGTTGCCACACGTAAACAGATCAAACACAATTATTCGCGACAGTTATCTGAGCCGGGAAATCAGGCAGCTGAGGTTGCCTAGTTGGACTGCCTTACCTCCCACCACGATGTCCACTGCTTGGCGGTATCGAAGTTTTCACCCGTCTCCCTTTTTAAGAGGGCAATTGCGCGAGCACATTCAGCTCTTGAGCCTATCCATAAGAGTCGGATGAGGTTTTCAATGACAATTGGCTTGCGATATTTGTCCAAATATGCTGGCAGAGCATTTACCCGCTCTTGTTGAGTAACATCAGGCGGAAACCACACCTTGAATCCGGTCAATCCAGCAAGTAATCTCTGATATCGGCCAAACTGGCTTGCGTCCGATGAGCTCATGCGTTCAACGATCGTCCTGAAATACTTGAGGCTTGAGAGGTCTTCCACGATGTTGAGGGCACTCGATTGATGCCACCTTTGCCACGCCTTGATGCAACTATCAATCGCAGTCCGGTTGTTGTATTCCGAAGAACGAAAGTCTTTAAGAGCCACATTCGAGAGATATTCGAGACAAAGTATGAGATTCCTACTCTGCAACGGCTTTGAAGTGTCCGTGTAAGAGCCAATTCTCGCAAGGACAAGTTTCACGATGTCCTCCGATGGGATTACCGAGATCTTGGGTGACTCACGTGCAGGCGAAAAATGGTAGATGACGCCGTCGACCGGTATAAAGGAGGCACTTGAGCCAACCGCAACACCCCTGAGGAAGGAGTTGTCCATTGCAAACGTTTTCCCAACCATTCTGACTGCCTCATCAAGCCACGTGACATTGAGGACGGGCAACTGGCCACATGTGTATACTCCACCTTCGGATGCAAAATGCTCAGAAAGATAGTGAGCGATGAAATAGCCCCAACCTTGATTACTTCCGAGTTTTGGCACCTTCTGCCTGTCTAGATGCGCGCCGCCATAATAGATCAAAGCCTTTGAGTCCGGGAAACTATCGAGTAACGCGCTTATCCTCGCGGAGGAGTATTCATCTCGTTCGTAGGCATAGAACTGATCGGACCACTTGGCAGTCCAAACATTGGGATCAATTGGTTTCTCTGGACCGACGATATCGAAGCTAATTGTCGCATCGGTTCTGCGACTGCGATTAAAGCTGTCGATTCGATGCCTGAGAGTCTTAAGGTCATAATAGAATTCAAGAGTGGCTATCGTGAAGTTTCCCGCAAAATAGTCCGGCCTAAGGGTTTCAATCGCATTCCCGGTGAGAAAATAGCTCTTGAGTGATTGCACCTCAATGGAATCCATCTCGAGGACCAAGAAGAGCTTTGAAGGAAGCTCACGAGGTGGAGTCCCCATGCTCGACCGTTCCCAAGCAGTTATCCAAGCGTCAAGAGCATTGATCACGACCTTTTGGTAAAGCGAGACACCATGACCGAAATCGGCAATCATCACTATTCGGTTTGTTCGAAGTTTGTCGAGAATGAATTGCGCTGGATCCCAGATGGCGTGTTGCCTCATGAGCGCAGCCAGATCGTCACGTCGCTCGGTCTGCGCACAGATACTCACCGTAGCAAGGGAGGAAAGAAACAAGATCGGTGCCACCAATTTCGAGATACGGGTGGTAATTCCAATAATCGTCATGATGGTAATCCTAGATGGCGTGTGGCAATTGCAACTAACGTCCAGGCACAACGCAGTAGTTTGTGGTGACCAAGATTTGACCGTGCTTGAACTGAGGCTAGGAAATGACACCACAAACTATTGAGCGAGCTCAATTACGGCTGGCGTGTGTCTACCAGATTGTTCTGCGGATTGTAGAAGACCACCAACCGTGCGTTGGATGGACTATACAAACGTACTACACTTCGTTGACTTGCACAACACGCCAGCCGTCTATGAAAGAGTGAGCGCCGTTGTGCCGATTGTTATACGCCGCCGCTGAACGCACTGACGTTGAGTTTGCACTACACCTTCACGAGGTGCAGAACCGTGGTGCACGTTTCGACCGGAGCTGGCGTCAACCGAGCGACCATCTTTTGATGAGCCGTAACACGATGGAGATGTTGTGCTGTGCGAAGAGAGACTGACACTCTCTCCGGTTGCTGAATCAAAACTCTCAAATTCTTTTCACGCCTGAGCGACAAATCCAAGCCAAGGTGCACACCGAACCGTAGAGAAGTTACCACTACAGATTGTTGCGGTGGCGTATAACGTTTGCGGCAACACGCAGTGGTTCTTGGTGACAATGTGCAATTCCCTTGATTCAGACGCGCCTATGACTAACACCAAAAACCATTGAGCGAGTGAACAAGCTACTTAGTAGCCCGCGAGCGTCGTGTTGCCGCTTGTTAGGCGGCGTGCCCTTCTAATTGCCTTCTTGAATGAGCCTAATGTTGCGAGAGACTTCCTTGCAGAGTTCGGTCCTGTCAGGAGTCTCAGATGTATTCATTATCTGGATCAATCGGATGTTCTTTCCTCGAGTAATGTCGACAAAGTATCCTTCGACACGGATACCGGGACCGAGAGTGTCTTCGTCGCATATGGTTTTATCAGTGGCGCTGATTCGCAAGCATCTAAGCCCGAATGGATTCTTGAATTCGGTCATCGAATCTATTGTGATGAGTGGATGGCAACCATCGGGCTCGCCGAACAAAGGAGTGAGGGCACGTGTCATTGCGAAGCCCCTAAATGCATCTAGACTGTCAAGAGTGGTTGCCCAACGGATGTCGTAGCTACTGCGAAGTTCAAGGACACCTATATGGAGAACTTGGTGCTTGTCGCGCACGATATCAATGTCCTCCCCGTCATGGCGAACTTTCAATGAGCAGCCGGCGGGAGCAACAATGGAGTAGAAGTAAGTTCGACTCGTGAACCCCGAATCTTGGGCTGAAAATGGTTGAGTGTTCGCGCGAGCCATTGGTCTGGCCGAATCAGTAGTGGAGACGGTAGCTTTGTTCTTCGAGCAGAAAAAAGCGAAAGGACAGAAAGCCAAGAACACGAGTAAACCGATCAAAGGATGTCTCATGAGGATTCCTTTGCAAGGGCATGCCGCCTAACGTTGAGGCAAACCGCCGTTGCGAGGCGCCAGTATCGAACTGATCGTCGATTGCTCTGGCGCCGAGCAATGGAGCGAGCACTTTACATTTAGCCAACCCTTGTTTCAACATCGCCTATCCAGTGTGCGAGCGCCGGTTTGCCGTTTGTTAAGCGCTGGCGGCAACTCTTCATTTAGCTGCCCCTTTCCTAGCCCGAGCCTCCCTCCGAAGCCACCGTCGAATGCGTTGTCTCGCCCATAGATAGTGCGCCACCGTACTTGCCCGCAGATAATCGCTTAGTGTCCAGCTAGGTCCAGTCCAAGAATACCGATTTAGCGTTGTCAGGTCAGCGTCGGAGAGTGACTTGACCAAGGTGACAATCTCCTTGTGATGCTTCTCGAAATCCGCTAGCACGGACGGAAGCGAGCGACGGTGATGCTTCTGATAGATCATCTTGTTCAGCCTCGGAAGATCTCTGAAGGTGTAGCCTGGAGCAGGCAAATGAACCTTGTCGCCTCGCAAACCTGCTGCATACCAATCGAGGTTCATCTGCTGCCATTCAAGCAGGTGAGCCAGAATATCCTTCACCGACCACCCTCCCTTCGTAACACCTGCTTGCGTCAGTTGCCGTTTGCTCAACTGGCCGATGGTGATGTCCAGGGCCAACCGTTCGTCATCAATAGCCTTGAGAAGCTGCGCCTTCGAAAGACGTGTACCCATGTCACCCCTCCGCAGGTTGCTTGATCATAGCTGGGGCAGCCAAATAGTTGGAGATCATTCTCGTGATCAGCGTTGTCATTGTGAGTTGCCGCTTGCGCTTAACGTTTAGGCAAAACGCCGTTGCGTTTGCCTCTATTGGCACTTCATGAATGAGGCAAACGCAATGGAGCGAGCTCTTTACATTTAGCCATTGTTGAACATCCCTCGCCTATCCAGAGAGCGAGCGTCGTTTTGCCGATTGTTATGCGCTCGTTGCGTTGCACGCTTTTTCAGAGGCTACCAAGAAAGCGTTCAAAGATTTGTAGGCGTCAGTTTCATGGGTAGTCTTGGATGATCCTGAGATAAACCGCCAGCTGCCCGCGATGATGCGTCTCATGATCGAGGTTGCCGCGAACGACTACCCACCAGGCTGTAACCTCACCGAACCGATCATCAGACATCGGTGAATCAAGGAATGAATCGGTCAGAGTTGAAAGGAGCTTGGCACGTTGCTCGCCAGACTGCCTCAGCTTCGCTACAAGCTTCTGAAACTCCTCAGGTGTGACATGTGCTGCTTCTCCAGCCTTCCCGGCCATCTTTGACAGCGTTGGGTCTTCTAGTTTTTGAAAGAGCCACCGGTCGGCCTCGCCGATATGATGAGCGATATCCGCGAAAGTCATAACCCCTGACAATGGAGACCAGTTTTCCTTGCCAAGCGGTACTTGAAGGAGACGCTTCAGGGTGGACTCACGAACGGTCCGGGAGAATTCGGCCAATCGCTGACCTTCGCTTGGGTTCATGAGAATACTCCATCAATTGTATCCAGGAAGTGCAACGCAATGGCGCATAACGTCGAGGCAAAACGCCGTTTCGTTTGCCGCTACCAAACATTCACATTTCGGCGGCAAACGAAATGGAGCGAACTCTTTTCAGTTCGCCAATCCTTGAACCTCCATCGCCTAAACAAATGAGTGAGCGCCGTTTTGCCGAATGTTAGCTGCCGCCGCAAGACGCTGATGACTCTGAGTTTGCTCTACTCTCATCTCTGATTCGGGTGGAGATCAGTACGAATCGTTGCGACCAATAAGCTCAAACAGAGATTTATTCAAAAGCTTTTTCAGCAGCCGTTTTCGATCGCGCCACACCCGAAGTGCATCACCAGATACTAGCAGAAGTTACCGCCAATGACTGACGCGGTGGCAGCTAACGTTTAGGCAAACCGCCGTTGCGAGCCGCCACTATCGAACTGACTCATTGCTGTGGCGGCGAGCAATGGAGCGAGCACTTTACATCTAGCCAACGCTTGTTTCAACATCGCCTATCCAATGTGCGAGCGCCGGTTTGCCGATTGTTATGCGCAGGCAAAGCTCTATTTCGATCGCGTTTTGCGGCACAAGACGAGCGCGAACGTATAGACAACCAAGATTACTATTTGGGACGAACCGATAACGCAATTGCTGACGCAAGATCTCTATAGACAGCGTTAGCCATATCAAACCATGAAAAGTCGAACTTGAGGATTTGTTTTCTGCCTAATTTGGATGTGTCAACGAAATACAAGGGGCCAAGCTTTTCGTTGTCGATGGGAGTACCGTCAAGTGAGACTACGGTACGATAGGTAGCAACGACTCTTAAGCCCGCTGGGGTTTTGAATTCCTTCAGACTGTCAAGTCTGGCATACTGAACAAGCCCATGATAGTTGACAGCACCGCTGAAAAAGGTGTCCAACTTGACGTCTTTGAGGAAAGCATCACTGGAATCTTGGGGAAGCGTGCCAACATACCGCTCATATTCATAGTTTTGTTCCCACCATTCGATTAACGAGAAATTGAAACTGTACTCACCAGATTCCCATACTTCAAGGATGTCGTGATACTCGTGACTTGGTTTTACGGTAAACCAATTGGGGAGAAGAAATGAGCAGGCGGAAGATGTGTCCACGTAGGCCGACATATCTTGCTGTCTGATCTGTGCTACAGCTTGAAGGGGAATAAGGCTACAAAGGAGTGCCAACGGCCAGAAATGTGTCATATAATATCCTGAACAAAATTGCGTGGTGGGACAATCGGCTACCAAGTTGTGCCGCAAAACGCCTTAGGAAATGAATCTTTGCTTGCGCATAACGTTTAGGCAAAACGCCGTTGCGAGCTGCCGGTATCGAACTGACGTCCCGTTGCTCCGGCAGCGAGCAATGGAGCGAGCACTTTTCATTTAGCCAACCTTTGTTTCAACATTACCTATCCAGCGTGCGAGCGTTTACCCGCCATGCTTCACCTTCTGGCGGGCCGTTTTGCCGTTTGTTAGGCGACGTTGGCGGCCTTCATTGATTCAGTCGGACGCCGAGTAGGTCCAGCGAACAATGCTGCTAAATCGCGAAGTCGAATCCCGTACAATGCTTACGTTCCCTTGAACAACCGCGTAGGTCCTGAATGGGTTGTTCTCGCTACTCGTGTAGTGACCGGATTTGTCGAGAAACGTCCCATGAAACGTCATGACTCCAAAGCTGGGATGCGATACACTGAATGAAAGTGTATCACGCGACAACATAAGATGGTTGGCTGGTCTGCTATGAAGCCCGAGCGGTGTTCTAAAGAATACATCGACAGACGGTGGAAGAGAACGAGAGAAGTACTTCTTTGATGCCTCGTCGTAGACGTATTCAAATGTCTTGATCTCAAAGCACGTTACGATGGTTGACGCTATCTTGATCGGCGTCAGAGGCGAAAAAACACCATCCGGGTGGAAATCTACTGAATCGGAGCCGCGGCTTTGCGCGACGGCGGGATGAACCCCCCCAAAAGCCAAGATCAGTACGATTGATGCTACTTTCATGAGATTCCTCTGAAAGACGAGTGGCCGCCAATGGCGCCTAACGTTCGCGGCACACCGCAGTGCCGTTGCGAACTCCTTCTAGACATCCGAATGTGTGAGCAACGGCATTGAGCGAGTGCATGAGCTTTAGACTAGCCCGCGAGCGCCGGTGTGCCGCTTGTTAGCTGCAGGCGCCCTGCCACAACTTTTTGAGTTCGCAATAATCTGACCTCTGGTCTCGCTGGCGCACGCTGTAAACCTTGCGCTTTCAATCATTCATCGGTTCCGATTCGCCGGACAGAAAAAGTGAATGCTAGAGGTGGCGATGAATTTCGACGGTTGCGAGAATCTATGAGAAAATAGAACTCAACAAAAGTTCTTGTCTTTCAGCCGTAGCAAATCTGAGCCCAGGTGCGCCGGCGAGTGTGAGCAGAATTACCTACCACTGACCGTGGCGCTTGCAGCTAACGTTTGCAGCAAACCGCAGTGGTTTGTGGTGACAATGTACTAATTCCTTGTATGACCTGAGTCTATGAGAGAACACCACAAACCATTGAGCGAGTGAATGAGCTTATCAGTAGCCTGCGAGCGCCGGTTTGCTGCTTGTTATGCGAAGTGGGCGAGGGGAAGACAATAGAAAGTTGCGAGTCGCCCAGATTGTCGTTTTATGAAATGCCTATAATAAACAAGAATGGAGAGCGAGTCCGCTTCACAGAACGCCAATCGCTTTGCAGAGTGAAGCGGCAGCGAAAAAATGGGAACATTGTGAATGATTTTTTCGTCTGAGCAAAGCGTCTTATTGTTCGTGAGTGACCACACCCGCCCACACGAGGATCACCTGAGCTGACCAGACTTGATGCGAATCGCAAAGCTTGGAAGCCTTGACTGCTGACGAGCTTGACGCCAGGTGATACCAGCACAACCACTCGCAGCAAGTAGAAAGCCTGGTCACTCACTCCCAAACGACGCTTTGCTCAAAAAATGGGATTCTATCTTGTTCCCACTTTTTTTGCTGTCACTCGCTCGTCGTCCTGCGAAGCAGGACGCCGTTCTTGTTCAACTGGCAACTTCTCTTGCACCCCCTCGACCATTTCGCATAACGTTCGCGGCACACCGCAGTGCCGTTGCGAACTCCTTCTAGACATCCGAATGTGTGAGCAACGGCATGGAGCGAGTGCATGAGCTTTAGACTAGCCCGCGAGCGCCGGTGTGCCGCTTGTTAGCTGCAGGCGCCCTGCCACAACTTTTTGAGTTCGCAATAATCTCACCTCTGGTCTCGCTGGCGCACGCTGTAAACCTTGCGCTTTCAATCATTCATCGGTTCCGATTTGCCGGACAGAAAAAGTGAATGCTAGAGGTGGCGATGAATTTCGACGGTTGCGAGAATCTATGAGAAAATAGAACTCAACAAAAGTTCTTGTCTTTCAGCCGTAGCAAATCTGAGCCCAAGTGCGCCGGCGAGTGTGAGCAGAATTACCCACTCCTGATTGTGGCGCTTGCAGCTAACGTTCAGGCAAACCGCCGTACCGCTGCGAGCACCTTCCGTCTATCAAAAGAGCGAGCAGCGGTATGGAGCGAACTCTTTACATTTGGCTAACCATCGAGCTACCGTCGCCTAAACAGGGAGTGAGCGCCGGTTTGCCGGTTGTTAGCCGCTGCCGCATACCACAACTCTTTGAGACTGCACTGCACCCAGCGTGACCTACCGTGGCGCACGCTTCGAACCTGGCTGGCTTCAACAAGGCTTCGTTCGATTTCCTGAACCCGATGTTGGTTCGTCAGCGACTTAGATAACTCGATCGACCTGACGACCTAATGTACTCTTTCCGACAACTCTCTCAAAAACCGCTTTTGCTTTTTGTTGGGAAGAAATCCACCAAACCCTAGCCAAGTGCGCCTACATTGGTAATCTAAGGAGAATCTACAACCATTCTCAGGTGCGGTTGCGGCTAACGTTTGCGGCAAACCGCAGTGGTTTTTGGTGACCAAGATTTTGCCGAGCTTTGCCTGAGCCTATCAAATGACACCAAAAACCATTGAGCGAGTGAATGAGCCAACAATAGCCACAACGAATCTCTGCATTCACAATAGCTTGCCAACACTAGCCCGCGAGCGCCGGTTTGCCGCTTGTTAGCTGAAGTTGGTTTGCGTCCATCAAATTCACGTTCTAGTCAGTGCCTTTGGCTCTGGTAATACTTTTTTGCGTCCTCCAGCGTTGTGAATGTCGGGGTGCGAGGATAGAACCGTTTCAAACTGGCAAGTGCTTCTTCCACGAGGTTGAGGGACGCAGCATCTACGGACTTTATGAGGTTCTCAATCGCAGGGCGAAACTTGAACTTGCCGAAAAGCTTCGCAGTCGTGGCCAGTTGCCAAGAGGAAACCTGCCACTGCCAAAAATGCCGATTGAGTATGGAGAGGGCCGTAGTGTCTCCCGTTTTCGCCAGATACATTGCGGCGTAGTAGTTGCCCTCCTCAGCGGACGAGTCGAGTTTCTTGCGCATGAAACCCGCAACCTTCGCGTCGCTGATATGATACAGGAGCGCCTGTAGTATCAATCTAGTTTGGAAGGAGTCGCTCGAACTGGTGTATGTGGTCAAGAGCTTGTCCACTGGTTTTCGCCGCAGGAGCTCGTTGATCACGGCCCCTTGATCAAAGCATGAGGAGTCCTCGATAGAACTTTCGCGAAGGCAGTTGAGCAGTTGCTGAATTGTGGCTCTTTGAGGTGCGCCCGTCACCTGTCCGAGCAATAGACTAGTGGGGAGGATGACGAGGCATCCGAGCAAAAGAAAATAGAATATGGTCGTCCGGTGTGACATACAGGGGGACGCAAACCAATTTTCAGCTAACTAGTGGAATATCGTACTCGGTACTTCGCTTCTTGTACGCAAACAAGGTCATGGGACGATGTAAAGTGCGATTATTTGCCTCTAGGTTGAATGATTTGGTCTATTGGGCTTTTGATCGCGCCGATCATCCGCCGACTCACGTGTGTGTAAATCTCTGTGGTCTTGACGCTCCTGTGACCAAGTAGTTCCTGTATGAATCGAATATCAACGCCTTGTTCAAGTAAGTGAGTGGCAAATGAATGCCGCAAGGAGTGTATCGTAACGTGCTTCGTGATGCCGGCTCTCGCCTTCGCGCTGTCAAATACCTTCTCCGCACTTCTTACTGAATACGGCTCACCGTCTTTCTGTCCTTCGAATAACCATACCTTTGGTCTGAAAGCCTTCCAGTAGTCTCGTAATCCCTCCAAAACGACTTCCGAAAGCAGCGTGTAGCGATCTTTCTTTCCTTTTCCAGAGTGGACGTGAATAAGCTTGCGCTCACCGTCGATGTCCGCCGTCTTCAAACGCACAACCTCACTGACTCGAAGACCTGCTGAATATGCAACCATCAAAATCAGTCGATGTTTGATATTCCTGATACCGTCAAAGAGTGCTTTGAGTTCTTCGCAAGACAGGACCACAGGCAACTTTCGTCCCTTCTTCGGATGGTGTAGATCACGGACAACAACGGGTTGCTTGTAGATCTCAACGTAAAGAAATCTGATCGCATTCAAGATCATACTAACGCTCCCGGCACAAAGTCCCTTTCGCTGGAGTTGATGAAGAAGATAATTCCTTATGTCCTCGTCATTCAATTCCTGCAAACGCCGCGGCTTGAAGAAGTCTGAGAACGAACGGATACAACTCCTGTAAGCCTCTATCGTCTTGGGCGAATAGTTGCGAAGCCGGAGCTCCTTTGTCATGGCCTCAAGGTCGGACCTGCTCTGTGATTGAGTCTGGACTGTTCGTACAGTTCTCGCGGCTTCTGGCTTGGTGAAGCCAAATGCCTCACTCACAGTCCGATCCAGTATCCTCCAGTCGCTTCGGAAAGCGGCGAGAAGCTTCTCGAGCACTTCTCGCGTGCGGGGGAAACTCCAGAATTGCTTGTCGCCTTCCCAACGACAACCTGGAATTGTCCTTAGGCGGCGAATCGTCCGATCGTCGAACGGGAAAGTAACGCCGATTCTATCTTGGGGAAGGAGAAAAAAGTGTGGCCTGGGTGGACCGGGGATGGGTTGGTTCTGCGGCGAAGAAGACATGGCATCTCCCTTGCGGAAGAAGGATGGGATTGTGATGCGAAGCGATGAATAACTGCAATCAAGTTAGCCAACGCCAATAACAAAGGCAACTGCGGCTGCTTGGCTCTCAAGGCATTGCCGCCAATAATGAATTGGCGGAAAGTACATACCTGATTCTCTCCTTGAGGTACTCCAAAGCTCTTGTCAGGGCCGGGTCATTCTTCTTGACGAAGTCGTTCACTGTGGGCTTCACTTCAATGTCGGGCTTCACGCCATACCCCACGAACTCTCGTCCGTCAGGATATGTGTCTTTCTTTGTGCAAACTCTCGCAGAGCCACCGCCGGGGAGGTCGAACATCAGCGGCTGCCCCGTGCTCCCGTAAGAATTCTCGCCGATCTTCACCATGTGCTTCTGCCTGTCCGCGTAGATGAGAAAATCCTCGGCGGCGGAGGCAGTGTTGTGCCCAATGAGCAATGCCGTTGGTACAACGACCCGCTGACCGGTCGCCTTATTGCTGTCGGGTGAATACTCGAACTCGTAGTAGGCCTTGTCCAGGTAGTGCAGATACGATTTCTTTTGCCAAGCGTTGTTCACAGTGTCTTTGGGGGTAACCCACTTCCCCCACGCTTTGTGCGCCGGCATATGGAGCCGCGTGATCTGTCGTGAACCGTACAGCAAAGGATCGTTCGTCAAGTACTGCAGGATCTCAGTTCCGATCCCGGTGCTGCCACCTCCGTTGTACCTCAAATCGATTATCAATCCCTTCGCCTTGTAGAGTTCAGGCAGCTTCTGAACGAACAATGTGTCGATCCTGGGACTACCAAACGAATTGAGCGCTACATATGCAATCTGATCACCATACCAGCGGAAGTCGAGAAGCTCCCGTGTCTCAAAAGGAGGATACACTTGTTCTTCCGACGTTCGCTCATGAACGAGGGACAGAGTCTTCATCACTCCGGACGGGGTCTTGATCTTGATGTCATACTTCTCGCCCCGCAAGCCCTGAAGCAGCCTGGCGAAGGACAAATCCTGCAGCGCGTACTCTGTCGATGAGGAGAAGTAGGGAGCCACATAACGTTTGATGTACTCCCGTGTTGGTAAACCATTCACGTCAACGATCTCACTGCCGATCGGCACCTCATCTTTCATGCTGAGGTTTGTCCTTGTAATAATTGCCTTGTTATCGATGTTGGTGATGAAAAGCCTGTACTTCCCGAACATCGCGTTCATGATGAGCGTGTCAATGCTCCTCGGGAAATTGACGTTGGTGTGCCCATCCTTCAGCAAGGCACAGAACCTCTGAAGCTCGCGATAATACTCGTAGTCATTTTCCGTTTTCTGCACGATTGAGATCATCGCCCGATACGTGCTGTCCCACTTTGCCCTGTCGACTTTCTCCAGGTAAACGAAATTATAGTTCACCTCTTGCCAGAATTTCGACAATCCGTACACCTTGTCTTCGTTCGACAACGTTCTGGGAATCTGGGCCTGCAGTGAAACAGCACAAAGGAATGACAAACAGATTATGAGGTTTCTCATCTTGGATCCCAAGTGAATGCTCTTGCACCGATGAATCACAAGACAAATCCGAATCTCTAAACAAATTCAAGACATGAAATCCAAATGTCTAACGGAGAGCTTGCACTTTAAGACCAAATGGTCTTTTGCCAACCATCTTTCGAGTCAGGAACTCATTCGGACTTTCGATTTCGGAATTCGGGATTGTTTCCGATCTCGACATTAGGACCTCGCATTTCACTGCATTAAGCTCGAGATCCCAAATCCGACTATCCAAAGAAATCCAAAAATCATAGAACCTAATCTCTACGACAATCACCGTTTGGTGCTTAGAAATTAGTGCTTGTTTAGGATTTCGATATTCGTGCTTAGGATTTCGTGCTACTTTGGAGTTCCTGCCTGCCTGTCCGAGGGACCCCTGGTGCTCCTTTGGAGCAGGCAGGAGATATTCGAATCTCGCATCCAGTTGCTCTCTGCGGCTTCCTCTGCTGAGCCACCGCTACTTCCGTTTGCCGGAATCGGATTTGTCCGATTCCTCTTTCGAAGCGTATTTCTCACCGTGCTGTTTACAGTAGAGAGTGCCCGGAACAACCTTCCGTTTGCAGCGCAGGCCCTTGTTTGTCTCGTACGCGCACTGGTCGCTTGAGGCGTAGGACCTTGAGTACTTGAGCGCAAGATATGACGCAGGTAACTTCGTGTCGTAGGTTTTCGGCGCGTACGACTTCGAGACAACTGCCTTTGTTGTGCGTGAACTCTTGACGGAGTCCGGACTGCTGCTTTGTTGCTTTTGTGCAAACAGATCGCCGTGAGTGACAGCAAGGAAGAAGCAACAGATGAGCAGGATTCTCGCTACGGTTCTCAGGTTCATCTTATTGGCCCGGCAATATGGCAAAGCACACGACGGCTGAGAATCCTATGATCACGCTTGCCAGAACGACCGCCACGGCCATATTGCCCTTCTTCAGCTCTTCCCATTCGTCCAGAGGCGTGAGCGCGTTCCAGATTTTCACAATGATCGCAAGCGCGGCCGACATCGCAAGCGCTCCGACGATTGCATAGCCCAAAAGCAGCGCATAGTTTCTTAGGAAGTCCATGGTTCCTCCTCGTGATGGTTAGGGTTGATCGTTCACCGCAGGCAACAGGGCCTCGCTCCGGTGATCGTAGATAGTGTCTTCAAGGTTGTGCTTATGTGGATGGCGCAGAAGAAACTCGCGCCGCGTACGCGGGTAAATCAACGCAGGCAAGGTAGGGAAAGACGAAAACAAAGGCAAGGGGGCGCGGCAGAAGCAAAGGGACAATCCGAAATCCGAAGCACTACATCCTGGTGCCGCTTCTATCGATAGAGCTTGCCCGCCAGACCGCGAAGCGGGCTGGGATTCAGTAAGGCATCCCGGTCGCACTACGAGCGGGACTCGTTTCCAATTGCACAATCCCAAACTCAGACACAAAAACACTTTTTGGAAACGGCACTCAACAAATCCTAAATCCGAATTTCCAGAGGAATTCAAAATCGGAAATTTCCGTGTCCGATCGGATGCGATTCGTGCCTGTCAGGATTTCTGGGCCGAATGCGCAGACTACTCACCAATTCACTTCTCACTAATTAACCGCTCTATTTCTTTACCTTCGGTGCATTCAGGGCCTGCTGAAGATCGCTGAGCTTCTTGAAATAAACCACATCGCCATTGGCCTCGAGGTAGATGTTCGCGACCACAGGGGATTCGGTCAGCCCCTTCTTCTCTGAGCCTACCCTGATCGCGATTCCAAGCCTGCGACTCTCCGTGAGATCGATGGTGGCTTCCATGCAGACAGAGATGTCGCGCTCCTCGTCGGCTGCCGCTACGCCCGTGAGCTCGCCGCAATCATTCATCTCCCATTGGATCTTTGCAGCCGGACCGACGAGCTCTTTGAGCCAGTTCAAGAACGGAGTCCTTGGAAGGGCGGCATCGAGTCTGGACGCCGGGAGCTGATCGATGAGTCCAATTGCCTCATCTGCCGTAATCTGTGCGATCGCATATTCGCTTATAAAAAGAGCCAACGCGAGAAAATAGATCGATTTCTTGGTCATAGACTTTCCATTATTTCGAGATGATGAAGACAAAAGAAATCTGGTCCAATCACCTAGATGAAGAACCGTTCCTCAGGCCACAGTTTCTGAATCGTCGTGTTCATTCCCCGGCACAGGAAAAACTGGCGGCCGTTTTCATACGGCATGCAGAGGTCGCAGCTTGTCGTGAATACCAACTCCACTTGCCTGTAGCGGCGGTTGAGATCGTTCAGATTGTCCTGGAGGTTCCGACTGTTTCCGAGGATGATCGCGACGTCGCCCGTCCGGTCGCCCGGACCCCACAGCCAATAACTGTTGTGAGCGCATGAGGCCCTCGGGAGACCGTACTTTTTGCCGAAGAAGTCGATTGCGCCGGCCTCGCCGTAGTTGCGAACGTAGATGAGGCACTTCGCCTGTTCCTCAGGGCTGAGCGTCTGATACACCTTTGCCACACCCGCGACCATTTCTTCCCAACCGAATTGGTCAGCATAGTATTGAGGCAGCACTCCGACCGAGCTTCTCTCCTCGGCCCGCGGAGCGAGACCGAGCAGCTTCTGATGCTCTATGAATTTCTCTACTGGAAGAACAGGGAGCGTGAAAGGGGCAACGATGATGGCCAGCAGGATGAGAAGGCCGACATAGATCGGTCCGATCCATTTCCAGTTGTGCGCCCGAGCAGTTCTCTCAGCTAAGACTGCACCTCCGGCGAGCAGCATCGGGTAGATGGGCTCGAGATAGTAGACTTTCGCGTTTCCCACAATCATTATGACAAACACGATCACATATGTCCATCCGAGGACCCGAAGGCTCCGACCTTCGCGATCAAACAAGAAGTAGTACAGACCGAAGAACCAGATCGGTGCGTTCAGGACATTCATGTCCCTGAGTTGTCCCAGGAAAAACTCCAATGGGGAAAGAGGGACGTTTTTGTCCTGGCTGGCATTGCGCATGAATTCCAACGACGGGAGACCGTTTTTGATCTCCCATATGACATGCGGGAGAAACAAAAGAAAGGCGATGAGTGCCCCCATCCAAAACCACTTCGACGCAAGGTGCTTTCTCTGGGGCGTCAGGAGCAAGCCTCCGGCAAGGCCGATGCACAGGAATCCCATCGAATACTTGTTCAGCAATCCCAGTCCCGCAACGACGCCGAACAGGATCCACAACCTGGGTGTCCCCTCAGTCAGGATTTTGATAATGACATAGATCGCGCATGCCCAGAACAACACATCGAAGGCATTCATCGAGAAGCATCTTCCTGTCCCGAGCAGTTCGTGGGCTGCGACAACTGATACAGCAGCCAGCCCCTGAGCGAAGCGTCCGCCGCCTAGTCGTCGGGCCATCAGTGCCGCGAGGAACACGACGCCCGAACCGGCAAGCGACGGAAGAAAACGGATTGCATGAAGAGAGTCGCCCAGAATCCATCGGCTGATGGAAAGAATGAGTATCGAAAGCGGCGGCTCATCGACGTATCCGAGAGCGAGATGATTGCTGCAGGCGATGTAGTACAGCTCGTCACGAAAATAACCATAGTTCCCGTGGAAGATCATCTGAATGACGAGTTGCGAAAGGGCTATCAGAAAAGGAACTGCCATCTCATGGGAGAGCACACTGCGGAGCTGCACCTT
Organism: uncultured Bacteroidota bacterium; assembly: GCA_963739335.1. Classification (GTDB taxonomy): domain Bacteria; phylum Bacteroidota; class Ignavibacteria; order UBA10030; family UBA10030; genus UBA9647. The sequence continues at coordinate 80,501 of CAVUAC010000060.1, forward strand.
GTTTTGCATGCGTTCTTCCTCCTTGTTCAACGAACCAGTTAACCACTCACCAGTCAACCATCTTGCCCCTCACCATGTCTTTCTTATTGGATGTGCTTCGGTATTGAACACCACTTTATTGAAATCGAGCGTCTCAGGCGAAGCGAAGAGGAGATAGAGGTACTTCCATGTTTCTGCCAAAAAGTAGCTCTCCATGAGATCTGATTTCTGTTTCGTTGCTACGTTCCTGAGACCCGCGTATCCTTCGTCCACGCGGCAGTATTTCTTCAGATTATCGAGGAAGGTCTTGCCCATTTCGATGTAACGCGGGTCGTTGGTGTAATGGTAAAGATAGTACGCCGACTCCATGATCTCGGGGTTGAGCGAATAGCGAGGGTCGACAGTATCCATCTTGGCGTAGTCGAATACCTCACACTCGATGCCGTACCTGTTCCACATTTCAAAACACGATTCTTCCAGCCGGGCCGCATTCTTGATATCCCCCGATAACGCGAGGACGGCAGGGAAGAATGCATCAAGCAGGCCAAACCAGGTCTTCGTTCGTTTGCCGGTGTTCATATCGGCGTGACCGATCCAGAAGCCGCTCGCAGCCTCGTCAGCAAGATACTTCATGATCGCCACCTGGCTCGTATCCCATGCTGCTTTGAGCTCCTGGTCATCGAACAGAATCGCACACTTGAGAAGATACTCGTAGTAGGAATCGATACACGCGCTGATGTGGCTCTGAGTGTCGAGCCAAGTTCCGGTGGTAACATCAATCCACATCCCAACAAGACCAACGGAAGAGCGCCGCTTGAAAATCTGCATGGCCGCGTTCTTCGCGGCATCATAATACTCAGGTTTGCCCGTGAGTTTGCTGAGCGCGCCGAACTCCACGAGGAGCGTTCCAACCTCAGCGGGATTCGTCCTCGTGCCTCGAACTGCGCCCGTCTTGAGATTGACATCAACGTAGGGCATGCCGGTAGGGGATTTGAAGACAGGCATCAATCTTGTGCCGAGATCATCGGCAAGCTTCAGCAAGCGTTGATCCCCGGTGAGCTGATAGTTCGAGAGCAATCCGCCGAGCAAGCGGATGGTGATCTCAAAGTTCTTCACGAAGATGTCCTGATCGAACGAGAGGTGTGTTGCGATGTATTCCCGAACCGAGTCTGCCTCTTCTTTGAATCCCATGAGAATCATCGTATCGAGAGCGTCGAGCGGAGTCATCAGGAGAGTGCCTTTGTACCAGTCAACGGGTGACTTGCTGAGCGGCCTGAGCATATCGTGCCCCCACGCGTATTTCTTGTAGGCATTCCAGGAGTGGAGGAATTCCTGTCGGACTTCATTTGCCAGTTGAGCTTTTTCCGTGCGAAGTGCTCGGTCCGATGTGCACGAGGAGATTGTGGCGATGAGTGCGATGACGATGATCACGAGCAACGCCGATTTCATTCGCGACTCTCTTTCTCTTTAGATCAATGAATCAATCCGGTGTGTGGAACCAATGGTTGATGAGGATGGGGAGGATGAAGTACGCAAAGCACATGCCGGCGAAAACAAGTCCGGCCAACGACCCGAACGACCACAAGGCCATCTTGAGCTCGCCGTCAGGTTTCCTCGCGCTCTTCACCGCGAAGACCAGGCAGAGGGCTGCCGCGATGAGACCGATCCCGCTGAGAGTACCAAAGACGATGAGAAGAATTCTATCCGGCAGGGAGGACTCCTTTCAATCTGTTAGTGCCGGTTCTAGAAGCGCGGTCGAAAACCCACTATTGGCCAGAAAGACACCAAGGCACAAAGAAAAAGAAGAGAAAAAGTAGAGTTCTTACACGCCTTGGTGTCCCTGCCTGCGTGCCGAAGCACTTCGGCAGGCAGGTTCGAGACTTTCCTGTCCCGATTTACGGGATCCCGTACAACGGGACCCACCCGCCCCGAGGAACTAAGTTGGCAGGCGGGGTGGCATTGTTCTTCGACCGACTCTCTAGAGCTTGGGTTCGACGATCTTTCCGATAAACAAAATCGTTCCCGAGTGATTTTCTCGTATTACGAAAATGAACGGACGGTCGACGCGGATCACAAAATTCGGGCCGACGCTCGTGATGCCGACACCTACGGATGTCACGGCGGCGGCTTCTGTTCCTTCTTCATCGACCTGCACAAACGTCTTGTGTTTCACTTCGCTGATGTACAGCTGCCCGCGTTTGTCGATATTGGTGAAATCCGCCTCCGTCTTCGAAAAGGCGATGGTCATGCCCATCGCCTTGAGCATATCGTTGAGCGTCTTTTCGTACTCCAGTTTGAACTTTGGGAAATAGAGCTCTCCTTCCCCATTCACAAAGCTGCTCGACAATGAGCTCCAGTACCGTTGCGTGAGCCTGCCGGCAAAGTCATCGATGTTTGTTCCCGCCTTCGGAAGGAGAATGGTCATGCTGAACCCTGCATCGCCGTACGGCAGATCGACGCCCTGGAGCTCGTTGTTCGAGAGATGGCTCAGCGTTGCTTTCTGGTACATCATCTTGCATGCTGTTCGCGAGCCGTTCGGCAGGGTGAAGAAATCATCACGGGTCACGCTTGGATCGAAGCGCTGCGTCCACGTGCCTTTGAAGTAGATGGCGTTGATGAGATACATCACAATTTCGGAAGGAATGGGCTTCGGAACAATCTCTTTGATCTTTCCGTTCGTGCTGCGGTCCACCCATGCGTTGATGGTGTTTGCCGCATTCGGATCGCTGAAGTCGAGGCTGTTGACTTCGGCATTGAAGTTCTGCTTGTTCACGTCCTTGAATGGCTGTTCAACGTTCAGCTCCGGCCGATGCCAGATGGAATTCGCGATCTGGAATTTGACCGTCGGATCAAGGCCGGTCAGCAGTGCAATGAGGCTTTTGTACGACGCGTTGACGTCGGCTTGGCTCATCCCCGCAAACTCGAGCGTGCGGACCATGGAGTCCCTGGTTGCGCCATTCGCACCGTTTAACGTCATCCCAAGTGCCATCGAGACGCTGACGGGAGAAATGAAAACACTTTTGTTCGCCTCGGTGTTGTTCACTGCTGCGAACAATTTGAAGCCGAATGAGTTGTCCGCTGTGACGAGCGCTTGTTCGGTTGCAGTGAGCGGTCGCGGTGGAACCCGCTGTTGCTCCGACAGCGTTCCGAGATCCTTGCAGGCGACGAGACCGAACAAAAAGGAAACGCTGAGCGAAAGAAAGAACGTCCTCATACTCATACACCTCCCTTCAATCAACCGCTGGGGATGTTGTGGTGCTTCACAAACTCAATCTACGACGTCCACAAAATAAGAAATCGTTTGGGAGGGCGCAAGGACCCGAAGCACACGACGATTGGACTTGTTCTTTGTTTTGGGAAATGAGGATGGAGGGAGCAGCTGAGTGGAATAGAGAAGTGGAGCAGAGCCGCCCTCTCGTGCGGCCCCGCTCCGATGATGCGTTACTTCTTCACATCATTGATCGACGCAACCTTGATGCCATCGCCATCGTTCGTTCCTTTTACCTGGACGAAAAGGTTGCTTTCCTTCTTCGTCTTGTTCAGATAGTCGAGCGCGAGCTTGTCTCCTGCGTCATCGAACTTGTGGAACTTGCCGTCGAAGATAAGGCCGTATCCGCTCGCCTTGCAGTTGTCCTCGAGCGCACAGTCCTTGGTGTGCTTCTTCGCCTTGTCGGCTGCTTTCTTCACATCCCCACCTTTCGTGAAGCCGGTGCCGCACATTTTGTCGACGAGATATCCTTTGTAGGTAGTTTCCTTCTTATCCGACTTTTGCTGAGCGTGGAGCGAAAAGGTGGCGAACATCAGCGCCAACGCCACGACTGCGAGTCTGCCCAACTTGTTCATGCCGAAGCCCTTTCTTTATGATGATGATTGAACTGAATGTCGTTCACACTTACGAACAAGCTGAGAGCCGAATGAGTTCCTCGCAGAATCAATGGAACCGACAGGGTGCCCAATGACGCTCCTCAGTGCTTGAGCAACGATGCCAGCACCGCCGGATCGCTCGTTGGGAGCCTGCAGGCATAGCCTTCACAAACGTAGGCCGTCGAAATTCCGTCGACCATCTTCACGCTGGCCAGAAACGGAATGAACTGAGTGAGAATCTCCTGTCCATTCGCGCCATCTGCCAGCATCAGGATCTTGTTGGGGAGGAAGTGTGAGTGCATCTCATTCAAAAGAGCCATGGCGTGTGGATCATCGTCCTTGCCCGCGACGATGATTTGCGCGGGCTTCGAGAGACTGAAATCGAGTGCCACGAGGAACTGGGGAGTTGCCTGTGCCGACTGGCGAATGCGATCACCGAAGAACGAGAGAGACCGTCGCGCCATTTCATCGAAGGTGCGGTCGTTTGTGAATTGCGAGAGGCGAAGGAGATTCAGGATAGCAACCGCATTGCCGCTGGGTTCTGCACCGTCGTACCACTCCTTCGTCCTGACGAGGATCGACGCGTCCCGGCCCGATGTGTCGAAGAATCCGCCTGCCTCGTCGTCGAAGAAGAGTCGATTCTGCGTCTGTGTAATGGACAGCGCCTCCGTCAGCCACTCGATGTTGAAGCTCGCCTCGTACAGATCGATGAAGGCCTGAACCAGGAAGGCGTAGTCGTCAAGCTGTGCCTCGATACGGGCATCGCCATCCCGATAGCGATGGAGAAGCTCCTTTGTCGAGCGATCACGCAGGTGAGTGAGAATGAAGCGGCCGGCCTTCTCGGCTGCGCTCAAATAGCGAGCATCGCCGAAGACCTGGTATGCTCGGGCGAACGCCGATATCATCAAGCCGTTCCAGGAAGTCAGGATCTTGTCATCAAGCTGAGGACGTGGCCGCTTGCTCCGGGCGGAGAGAAGCCTCTGTCGGGCTGTTGAGAGGATCGTCTTGACCTCATCCTCCGAAAGCGCGAACTGCCCCGCGACATCAGCGGGGTCTTGAACAGCGTGGAGAATGTTTTTGCCTCTAAAGACTCCGTGCGGATCTGCAGAGACATTTCCCGCTTCTTCCACCCCAAAGTACCTGTTGAAGACCTTCGCCTCGCCGGGAGAAAGTACGTCGAGGATCTCCCGGTGAGTGAAGACGTAGAATGCTCCTTCTTCCTTCTCGCGGGGCTTGCCAGCATCTAGAGCGCTTTCAGCGTCCTCGGCTGAGTAGAATCCCCCGTCGGCATGTGTAAGCTCGCACAAAACATACTCGAGGACATCGCGCGCGACGTCGCTGAAGAACAAGTCGTGCGTTATCTGATATGCTTCGACATATGAGATCGCCAGCTGAGCCTGATCGTAGATCATTTTTTCGAAATGCGGTATGTGCCATCGCGCATCCGTTGCATATCGATGGAATCCGCCCCCGATATGATCGCACATTCCACCGTCGGCCATGCGACGAAGCGTTTCGAGTGTCATCGTCAGCGCGGACTGATTCCCGGTTCTCGCATAGTACCGAAGGAGGAAATTCAGGACGACCGGCCGAGGGAACTTCGGCGCTCCGCTGAAGCCGGCGTACTGCGAATCGTAGTGCCGTTCAAAGAAACCGAAGCCGGCGTTGAGCGCCTCGACGTCGGCGTCGATGATTGTTTCCCCGGGCATGGAGACCTCTTGAATGTATTCGAGTATACGTTGGCTGGCCTCAAGAATTTGCTTCCGGTCGGAGGTCCACACCTCGTGGATGCGCTCGAGGGTTTGTGGGAAGCCTGCTCTTCCAAAACGTTCGGTGGGAGGGATGTAGGTTGCGCCGAAGAACGGCTTGAGGTCGGGGGTCAGGAACATCGACATGGGCCACCCGCCGCTTCCGCTCATTGCCTGAAGAGCCGACATATAGATTCGGTCGATGTCCGGCCTCTCTTCACGATCAACCTTGATGGACACGACGGTGCGATTCATGAGTTCAGCGATCGAGCCGTTCTCGAAAACCTCTCGCTCCATTACATGACACCAGTAGCACGTTGAATATCCGATCGAGAGGAAGATCGGTTTGTCTTCGTTTCGTGCCTTCTCGAACGCCTCGTCTCCCCACGGGTACCAATCAACGGGATTGTATGCGTGCTGAAGGAGATACGGGCTCTTTTCGTGGATGAGGCGGTTGGCCTTGTGATGGTCGTGTTCGTTCATGACAGTGCGGCCGATTTCATCTTAGAACACGAGAAAGGAGAGGAGAGTTGCAGGCATCATGAAAGAAGTCCGTCTTCTATCTGGAGCGTTCGTGCAATCGGTTTCGATCCGATTGGTGTGTACTCATGATTTCCCGGATTGATCGATGAGTGAAGGTGTTGGCATACCGATAACCCACATCCAGGGCCAAGCCCGTGGTTCGTTGACAAGGTTGTGTTTCACAGCGTTAGAATAAATGTAGTCGATGTGGCGGTCGAAATCTCGTCAACCTCGAATGATCTGGTCGTGAAAGGATTTCTGCCAACGGAATCCAGGTAGGTCGAGACTCTGGGTATGTGTCTGGGCAAATCTTTGGCAGAGAGCATCCAACCGAGAGAAATGGTCTTCATAGAGCGTATACGGGAGATGAGGCTTCTTCTCCGCTGTGAGATAGAAATTCCTCCGGAGACGACGATTCGAATCGTCGTCTCCGACTAGGTTTCGGACAAACGAACGCCCTCTGACCAGATCGTTGATATCGCGAGCAACGTTGCGCTTGAGAGAACCCATCACGTCGGAGTAATTCGCCTTCCCAAGAGGTTGGAACAGAAGGTGAACATGCTCAGGCAGAACGGCGTAACCAAAGAGTTGGTACCAGTTGATCGTCCTGCCGAACGAAAGATCAAGAACGAAAAGATCCGCGAAGATCGGAATACTGAAATATGGATAGCGGTCGTGGGTCACTGAGGTGACGAAGTACTCTGCCCTCTCGACGTAGATGCGTTTTTGCGAACTTCTATGACGCAGAATTGTTCCCGGAGGCATTGGTTCCTCGGGTCATGAAGGAATGCGTTGCGGGGCTGCTACATACCTGCAGCGAGAACCGGCTTGGCCCGATCGATGAAATCTCTCGGAGAGAGGTACCCGATCACGCGAGAGCTTGTCACCTCCTGGCCGTTTTTTTCCAGGAAAACAATCGTCGGTACCCCGGCGATGTTGAACTTCTTGCGCAGGGCTTCCGATTCGGGTGAATCAAAATGGGTCAGATCGACCTTGAGGCGTACAAAATCCTTCGTAGCGGTGATCACGTCTGGATCGGTAAAGGTTTTGTGATCGAGCTCGAGGCACGGGATGCACCAATCGGCATAGAAATCCATAAGAACCGGTTTGCTCTCGCTTCTGGCGTTGACGACCTTCGCCTCAGAAAAATTCTCCCAGCTCATACCCGGTTCGCGCAGAGCGTTTGCCGACACGACGCCAAAAGCTACTGCAAGGACTCCGAAAGCCCATTTGAATCGCTGCAGGCTCTTCTTCTCCTTGCCCGATCTCTCCAGAAAGCCAAGATACAAACCACCAAGAATCAGAGCAGCAGGAATGACGTACGCTGACATCTTTGGAACGAACGCAAGCGAGAGATAAAACAAACCGGCGGCGCTGAGGATCACTCCAAAGATTCTCTCGACCCAGACGAGCCAGGCGCCGGAGCGCGGGATCTTCTTCAACATCCCTGAAAAGGTCCCCAGAATGAGATAGGGAAATCCGAGACCGACAGATAGCGTGAAAAAGACCCAGAATCCAAAGACGGGATCTGCCTTCGAGCTCACGAGCGTCAGGAGAGCGATTACCGGAGGGCCAATGCATGGAGCTGCAAATACCCCGACGACAAGGCCGGACAGATACAGGCTGATTATTCCTGTCCCGGTTGTTCCGCCGAGTTTGCTTGTCAGCCAGTACGGCATTTGAATCTGATAAAGCCCGAAGCTGCTCAGTGAGAGGCCGAGCAAAAGTACACCGATGCCACCGAGCACCCATGGACTCTGGAGCCAGCTGCCGAAGAGCGTTCCGCTCAGGGCAGCGCTCACGCCCAGAACGGTGTACATCGTGGCAATACCGAGCACGTAGATCACTGCTTTCAGAAACACTCGCAGGGTGTTTGTCTCGGCCTGGCTTCCGAAAAGCGAGACCGTGACCGAGAGCATGGGATAGACGCACGGCGTCAGGTTGAGCGCAAGACCGACAACGAAGATCCCCAGAAAGGCCACGAAAGTTCCCTTCTCCGCGAAGATCTGTCCGATTTCGCTTTTGTCAACGGAGGTGGGCATCATGCCTTGGTTGGTGTACGAAGAAAAGATGTCATCGTTGATCGGGTTTGCCTTCTCGGTCGCGGCGACGATCTCGATGGGAATAAGGACATCGACAGAAGCCGGCGCAATGCACACTTGATTGTTACATGCCTGCACCTGCAGTTTTGAGCGGAGTGTGTCTTTGCCGATGGGCGTTTTCTCAGAGAGCTTCACTGTAAAGAAGATGGTGGGGCTGCCTTCGTAGACGCTCAACGAGTCATCGGCGAACCCAAACTTCAGCTTCTTCCCCTCAGGGTAGCGAAGGTCTGTTATGATCACGCCCTCTCGTTGCTGGAGGTCGAGCACCGTGCCGATGAGATAGTCATACGTCGGTGTGTTGGAGTTGATGTGCCAGCCTTCTTCGATCTTGAGGGTCACCGCAACTTTGAATGTCGAGCCCGCAGGCACTCTGTCAACGGAGAGCTTGGTTTCGACCTGCAGCTTGCCCGCGCTGGACACCGGCCCGCCACCCTGGGCAACTGCGGAGCGGGTACCAAGGCTTGCCATCAAAAGAATGAGCAGAGTGAAACGGAGAAACTGTGAACCGACCTGATGCATTTCATTGTCCCTTGCTCTTGTTGTAGCTCGTTCTTGCTTCAGAGGAGTGGCTTCAGCTTTGCTTCGAGTTGTGTTTTGCTCATGCCGCCCACATGCTCATCGACGATATTGCCATTCTTGTCGACGATGAACGTCGTAGGGATGAATTCAATCTTGCCGAAGCTCGGTGCAACATTCGCGTCGTCCACCACGATCGGGTAGCTGATGTTGTTCGCTTTGACGAAAGGTTTCACTTTCGCCCATCCGTCGCTGTCCAGTGAGATACCGATGATCTCCAAGCCCTTCTCTTTGCACTTCTTGTACACCTCGATGAAGTCCGGAATTTCTTTTCTGCACGGTCCGCACCACGTCGCCCAGAAGTTGACGATCACGACCTTTCCCTTGTACTTGTTCAGTTCATAGGTAGTCCCATCGCTGGATTTCAACACGAAATTCGGGGCCTTCTTCTGTTGCGCCATCGCCCCCGCGGAGAACACGAGGGTGAGAAGGATCACGACTGAGGTGAGAGAAGTCTTCATAATTTCCTTTCAGACAATATGGTTGTTGTTCTCCGGCGCAGTTCTCATATGCTGGAATCTCCGCCGCCTGTCTCTGATGATATCGGCCTCGCGCCTGGCGCATTTGCCAGAGAGCCCAGCCGGTTTTCTCTTAGATGCAGAAAGCTGCCGTGAAGATGCCGCGCTGATTTGCAGGAGACGGACGACGTCGAGCATCATATGCCTGGACAAAAGGAAAATTAGCGGGACAAACGGGGGTACTCTTTCGACCGGCTCGAACTGCAGGAGATTCTTATAAAATTTCCGTGTACCTTGCTTACGATAAAAAGAAACCGGCAGTACTTGGGAAAAGAGCCGTAGTATTAGATGTTACAGACGATGCACCTCTAAAAGTTCCCGACGCATTAATCAAATCGTCCGGTACAATAGAAATATGGCGTGAACTCCACATCGCACGTTATGTAAGAAAGAAAAATACAATTGCTGATTTTGTTACAACCAATATTAACGGAATAAAAACATCCTATCGGGAGGCTTTTGTTGAAGTCCAAAATAAGATGGCGGCAAACGATAATTATGAAATGAAGGATCATCGCAAATCTGGCGGGAGCTTTGGACTATAATAAAATTTGTGAGGATGCGATGCTGGCAACCGGTAATGTTTTGTTGTCCACTGAACATTTTGCGGCTCCGTCAAATGCAGATCATAAGGTCGAAGGTGCAATGTTTTTTGTTAGGTCGTTCAATGATTTTAAAATGGAGTAAGAAATTGGTTTCAAGTAAATAACCCAACATATAATGCGGGACAAGTAAATACTGCGACGAATAATTGGTTGAATACCGAACAACTGAATACAGCAGCACGACATAGTAACCTTCTCTACAAAGTTTTACCTCGGTCCAAAGTTTTAAACGATCTCAAATTGGTATCCGGTTCGAAGCAAGGAGTCAACAAAGCATCACATGACGGAATTGTGATTGTGCATTTCGATCACTTACACTCGCAGTTAAGTTCGCTTGTTGCGGCTGGTACTGCTGGGGTTACAATTTTACAAGGGGTTGCAGTAGATGTTGCGGATGCCACGCGAAATAAGTGTGTCTTTGTTTTTTACGTTACGGATCTGGGCACATTCGTACATGAGTAGGCCACCATTTGTTTTCCGCCTCACTCCAGGTATCATGTTGGTAATGCATCAGTTCCTGCTGGTTCGCAGGATGATAGACATGACGATGATGATGATATGTGCTTAATGACTTATTCCGATAATACCGTTGCGTTCTGTGGTCTGTGTCAGCTTCGTCTTCGCGGTTGGGATGCAACGAAATTAAAAAAGAATGATGCCTGATAACACGAAAACTGTAATGGTCATGAACTATTTAAAGAAAAATAAAAAATTAATGTTAACTCTATCCACTCTCTTAGTTGTTATTATATTTTGCGTAGGATATTGCAAAACCGAGTTAACATCAAAGCAAGGAACAAAATCTATGATTATTTTAAAAGTATTCCCGGAACGTCAGAACTATATTATCGGCGAGGAAATCCAGCTCGTTATACAAATATCAAATAAATACACTCACTTAATTGCAATCCCGGATCCCACAAAACTTTCTCTACCCTCAACCGGAATATACAATTACCGGTCCGGAGATCCATCGGGTAAAGCATTTTCCCTGTCTTCATTGTCGCAGGAAAAGGGGGGTATTAATAATGGTCAATCGAATGTATCGACGATTAAAATAGAGCCGGATTCAACATGGGAAGATATAATACCTGTGAGTTCATTAATTTTATTTACCTTGCCAGGTGAGTATAAAATTTCGTCATCAATCAAATCAGATACAATAACAACCGAGAGTCCTGAGTGCACTTTTAATATCTCAAAGCTGGATTTACAAACAGCCTATCTTGGTTTAGGAACCAGGCCTCTTGAGGAAGGTGAGGTGAAGGTGCGTTTATTCAAAAATCTACAACTGCTGGATATTTATACTCTTTTGTTTTCAAGGAAGTTGTCTGATATTGGTGAAACTGAAATCATTAGCCTTGTAAATCGTGGATTGGTTAGTCAGGTGGCGAATGAGGTAATTGTCCCGTGGAGAAATAGCCCATTTTTTAGTCACGGTTACACGCGCCTATTCCCTGTGCTCGATGACCTCGTCGATCAGGCCGTACTCGAGCGCGTCGGGCGCCTCAGGATGAAGTCGCGGTCGGTGTCCGGGCGATCTCTCGAGCGACTGAGCCGGTGTGGTGGCGAGGATCTCGTTGAGCCGCTGGCGCAGGCGCAGGATTTCCTCGGCGTGGATGTCGATGTCGGTGGCCTGCCCCTGGAAGCCGCCCGAGCGGCTGGTGGATCATGATGCGCGCGTGGGGCAGGGCGAAGCGCTTGCCCTTGGCGCCCGCCGGCGAGCAGCACGCGCGCCCATCGAGGCGGCCTGGCCCATGCAGATGGTGGTGACGTCGCGGCTTGACGTACTGCATGGTGTCGTAGATCGCCAGGCCGGCGGTGACCGAGCCCGCCCGGCGAGTTGATGTAGAGGTTGATGTCCTTGTCCGGGTCCTCCGCCTCGAGGAAGAGCAGCTGGGCGATGATCAGGTTGGCGACGTGTCGTCGATCGGCGTCGCCGAGGAAGATGATGCGGTCCTTGAGCAGGCGGGAGTAGATGTCGTAGGCCCGCTCGCCGCGGCCGGTCTGCTCGATGACGATGGGAATCAGCATGTCTCTCGCTCCCTGCCCCTCACTCGTTTCCTTTTTCACCGGAGGCCCCACGGGGACGGCATGGCATTCCCCCACTCCCGTAGTGCATCCATCAAGGCCCACTCTTTTACGAAGCGCCCCAGCACTTCGTCCAGCGCCCGCTCGCGCCGGCGACGAACAGCGAGCTGACGTTGCGCTGGTCCTCCTGCTGGTCGTGGACGCCATGTTCTTCGGGGCAGTCGGCGTGATCGCGATGCTGTCCACCTCCCGGACCCAGCGCGTCGGGGACTCGCTGTCCGACACGGTGGTCGTCCGCGAGGGACCGGACAACTCGATGACGGCCACGGTCTGGGTGTTCCAGCTCACCAGCTGACCGGTCGACAGTCCAGAGCTCGCGGGACTCGACCAGTGAATCCCTCGCGGGCCGCCACGACGCGCCCACGGTGGAACAGCGGCGCCAGCCCGCCCATCCCCTCGCGGGGGAGGTCCCCGGGGTCACCGGGCAGGTCCAGGGTGAACCCGAGGGTCGCCGCCGGACGGGTCGGTCCATCCGGGCCATCACCGCGACCCACCAGGCGTCGGCGAGCGCCGTGACGACGGCGGCGTCGACCCGCGCTACCGGCCGCGCGGGCGCACCCAGCCCCTCGCCACGCCGGCCCCGGCACCCTGATAGGGAGGCCCGACACCGGCCGCAACTCCAGGTGACGGTGAAGTCGGGGGCCAGCGGCGGCCCCACGGGCGCCTCGATGACCGGCACCGCGCCCGCGCGCAAGCTCCGCCGGCGTTCAACGCCCGCCACCGAGCACCGTCGGGCATCGTCCACCGTGCGCCCGACACCGAAGGACGACGACCCCGTGGGCTAGCAGCCCGCCGGCGTCGTCGAGACACCGGACGGCGAGGGCTGGCGTCGCCGACCCGGTGCGCAGCGCCTCCACGCACGGTGCAACCGGCCACAAGCAGGGGGGCGACGAGTGGCGCTGAGCGTGCGCACCGCCATCCCGGGCCTGGGGTCGACCCGCTGCGCGGCGGCGACCATCGCGCCGGTCGCCGCGCCGCCCCACGCCCCGCGGCCCTGCTGGAGCCCGTCGGGCAACGTCGAGGGTGAACCGCATCGGGTCGTCGGTGGCCTGGGGGTCCACTAGCGCGGAGAGGTCGAAGCCGTCCACGGGAGTGAGCCAACCACGGCCCTCCTCTGCGGGTTCCTGGGCTGGCTCACGCACGGAGACCTGCCCTGTCATCGCAACAGCCGCCGGCCCCACCACGAGGTCGCGACAGCCTCGCCGGAGAGCACGTAGGCCAGCAGGTCGTCCTCGTAGAGGGTCGCATCCCACGCGCGTTGGGTCCCCGGGGCCCCGGCCATCAGGAGCAGGTCGCCCACCGCCAACGGGAGGTCATCGCCCGGAACCAGGGTCCGCTCGCCGGCGCACTGCGCCATCAGCGCCATGAGCCCGAGTCGTTCCAAGCGCACCCAGGGACTGGCCAGGAGTTGGCCGAGGGTGACCGACTGCGAGGCCAGGACCCGGCACAGCGCGGGAGCCTCGGACCGATCGATGCGCACCTCCCAGACGGTGGGCGAGGGTTCCCCCACCACTGCAACAAGATCGTGCAGCACGTGCGCCGCCCACGCCTCGGACTGCTCCTTCGCCGCCTGGAGGAACTGCCACAGCTGTGGGTTGGACAGCCGCTCGAGAACCTCGCGCGCCACCACCTCGGAGGGGACCAGCAGGATGCCGGGGTCAATCTGTCTGCGAAGAGGACGTCGTTTTGCCGGCGCCTCCTGTCGGGCGACGACCACGATGGGCCGGGTCGCCCTGCCGTGCGGCGTCCACGTACGAGACGGTCAGGGTGTCCCGGCGGTCGGCACCAACGATCCCGACTGCCCCGGCGGCCAGGTCGGCGAAGCTCTGCTCCTCCGGTCCGGTCCCCTCGCCGGAGGAGGATGCCGGGGTCGACCACCGTGACCGGCACCCCCATGGCGTCCAGGTCGGCTCTACCACCTCTCCCACCAACCGTATGGAACCCTACCACGACCCAGGCCCTCCTTCCCCGGGCGGCTCGGTCACGGGGTGGCAACGGGGCACCCCCGGGGGCAGGACCAACCAGTCGACGAGCTGTGCCAGGCTCGGCGTGCGCAGGGCGACCCGCAGGTGGTCGCCCAAACGCGTCGTAGGGGTCCACCACGGTCGGGTCGCCGAAAGGCTGCATCCGCCGTGACGTCGTCGCCTTGTCTCTGCCCTGGCCACGACCGGCAGGCCCGGGGCGGATCAGGTGCACCGCCTGGACCACGGCGAGGTTCCGACTCGTCGTCGTCGGTGAGCGCCAGGACTCCCTTCGCACCGCGGGTTGGCCAGACCGGCGAGCATCAGCGTGTCCGGGTCCCGTGTGTTCGCGCTCAGGGCGGGGACATCGGCGCGCAGGGACTCGAGGGCAAGTGCATCGAGCGGTCCCTGGGAGCTGATTCGAAAACGACCACCAACCGCCGGCCCCGGGCATCCAGCCTCCGGGTGACCAGGGCCCCGGCCTCCCCGTAGCCGACCAGCGCGAGGAACGGATCGGGGATCCGTGCCACCTGGCGGGCGAACCGC
>CAVUAC010000061.1:0-4061 GCA_963739335.1 uncultured Bacteroidota bacterium
ATGCAATCCATCATGGCGCAGTCAAGCGGGTGCGACCCAAGATCATGACAGCGTCTGTGATCATCGCCGGCCTCCTCCCCATCATGTGGAGTCACGGTACTGGAGCCGATGTGATGAAGCGAATCGCTGCACCGATGGTCGGAGGCGTCGTCACGTCAGTGATGATGGAGTTGGCTGTGTATCCGGTGATCTACTTCTTATGGAAGAGTTGGGTCTCTCAAGAGGGAAACGGTTTCTCAGAACAGCCCGCCGGCGAGCTAAGCTGATGACTCGACGGGAAAAATATCGTATATTTCGAGCACTCGATTCGGTTTGGTGGAAAATGAAGGAAACTCATCGCATCACTAGGGAGCAAATAGTATGGTAATAGACCCTGTCTGTGGGATGCAAGTTGACGAGAGCCGGGCTGCTGGAAGGTCCGAATACAAAGGAAGAACGTACTACTTCTGCTCGACTCACTGCAAGGTGGCGTTCGACAGTGATCCGGAGGTGTACCTTCAGAGATCAAAAGCGACCTCCAATCACGGGCACAATCATAGCCACGAAGACCACAAGCACATGGCACCCGAGATGCACAAAGGGCATAGACATTCGCACGCCGATCATTCTATGCACATGGGTCACGGAGGTCACGGCCACGGGGGGCATGAACACCACGCAATGATGGTAGAGGATTTCAAGAAGAGGTTCTGGGTATCGCTGGTCGCGACCCTCCCGATCCTCCTCCTCTCGCATATGATTCAAATGTTTTTCGGACTGGAATCTCTCCAGTTCTCCGGCGACCTCGTTGTCGTTTTTGTCGTCTCCACGTTCGTGTTCTTCTATGGGGGCTGGCCCTTCCACACGGGTCTTGTTAACGAGTTGAGAGCAAAACAGCCTGGGATGATGACCTTGATCGGTCTCGCTATCACTGTAGCTTACGTGTACAGCAGCGCTGTGGCATTTGGATTGAAGGGCGAGACTTTCTTTTGGGAACTTGCAACCCTGATCGACATTATGCTCTTAGGTCATTGGATTGAAATGCGCTCTGTCATGGGAGCTTCCCGTGCCTTGGAGGAACTTGCCCGACTGATGCCGTCAGAGGCACACGTGGTCCAGCCAGATGGGACAATAAAGGATGTACCTCTCGAACAACTAAAACACGGCGACAAAGTCCTCATAAAGCCCGGGGAAAAGATCCCGGCAGACGGAACAGTTATCAAAGGGGAATCAAGCGTTAACGAAGCCCTCCTGACTGGTGAATCAAGGCCCTTGGAGAAGAAACCTGGGGATCGGGTCATTGGAGGCGCCATCAACGGGGAAGGCGCGATCACAGTCGAGATGCATAAGACGGGTAAAGAGACGTATCTTTCTCAAGTCATTGAACTTGTCCGCCAAGCTCAGGAGTCGCGCTCGAAGACGCAGGACCTTGCCAATCGGGCAGCAGTCTGGCTCACTGGGATTTCGATCACGGCAGGTGCGATTACCCTGGCCGTGTGGGTATCGGCGGGTGAGCCATTCGCATTTGCGGTCGAACGCACGGTCACGGTGATGGTCATCACCTGCCCACACGCGCTCGGCCTTGCGATACCGCTCGTCGTCGCCGTCTCGACGGCAATCTCTGCACGTAACGGCTTGCTCATCCGGAACCGAGGTGCGTTCGAGCGCGCCCGCAATCTCCAAGCCATCATCTTCGACAAGACTGGAACACTGACAGAGGGACAGTTTGGAGTGACTGACATAGTCGTGTATGATCACACAGCCTCAGAAAACGACCTGCTCCGCATGGCAGCTTCCGTAGAGTCACGCTCCGAACATTTTATCGCGAAAGGCATACTTGCCGCTGCGAAGCAGCGTGCGGTTAGTTTTCCTGAGCCGCAAGGCTTCAAGAGCATTCCAGGCAAAGGGGCAGAGGCAGTCGTCGACAATCGAATGATAAGCGTAGTCAGTCCCGGTTACTTGGCTGAAAATCACATTACCATTTCCCATATCAGAGTGGATGAACTTTCCGCTCAAGGAAAGACAGTTGTCTTTGTCCTGTCGGACCGGAAACCTCTTGGGGCAATTGCTCTTGCGGACATGATTCGCGCGGAATCAAGAGAAGCCGTAAGACAGCTTAAGGAGATGGGAATCCAATGCATGATGCTGACTGGAGATAACAAACAAGTGGCTCAGTGGGCAGCAAGAGAACTCGGTCTTGATGACTATTTTGCTGAGGTTCTCCCCCATCAGAAATCTGAGAAGATAAAGGAAATTCAGAGCCGAGGATTAACCGTCGGGATGGTCGGCGACGGCGTGAATGATGCACCCGCGCTGGCTGTGGCCGACGTGGGGATCGCAATTGGAGCAGGCACAGATGTCGCCATCGAAACAGCCGACATCATTTTGGTTCGAAGCGACCCGCGAGACGTTGTTGGAATCGTGAAGCTGGCGAGAGCAACGTATGGGAAGATGGTTCAGAATCTCTGGTGGGCAACTGGGTACAATGCCCTTGCGATCCCGTTGGCCGCCGGGGTCCTGTACTCTCTCGGGATTCTCCTCTCTCCCGCACTTGGAGCCGTGTTGATGTCATTAAGCACTGTCATCGTGGCGATCAATGCGAGGTTGTTGAAAATGGAGAAGTGAGCCTTCTGACCTCACCCCTCGACGAGTTGAGTCGAAACGATGGAGGCGGAGTGCGGCGATTCATCGTCGCGCAATCGATGCGAAACTGAAGTTTGGCAATCCAGAAGACAAGAAGGAGGCAGAAAAATGCAAACAACGAAACTACGCGTAGTTGTATTAGGTGCGGGTTTCGGTGGTCTGGAACTCAGCGCCATCCTGTCCGACGCGCTCAGCGGGAGCCTCGATCTCACGCTTATCGATAAGAGCGATTCGTTCTTCTTCGGCTTTTCGAAGCTCGACGTTCATGTTCGGCCGGAAGGCGCCGGACTCTGTGCGCATCGCGTATCGTAACATCGTGAAGCCTGGTGTGCGTTTTGTGCAAGAGTCAATCACAGCGATCGACCCTGAAGCACGACGGGTAACAACCAACGAATGCGTCTACGACGCCGATGTCCTAGTCGTGGCACTCGGCGCGGATTATGATATAAACGCCACGCCGGGGCTCGCCGAAGGCGGCAACGAATTCTACTCTATGGCTGGGGCCGAACGTTTGCGGGAGGTGCTTCCAGCGTTTTCGAATGGCCACGCGATTATTGGCGTCACATCAGCGCCGTTCAAGTGTCCGCCTGCACCAAGCGAAGCAACATTGTTGCTGCACGATTACCTTACTGCACGCGGTGTTCGCGACGCTTGTACGATTAGCCTCGTTATGCCGTTTGGTATCCCGATCCCTCCATCACCTGCAACCTCACAAGCGTTGCTCGCCGCGTTTGCTGAGAGGGGTATCATCTACATCCCGAACCGCATGGTGCGTGCGCTCGACCCCGTGCGGCGTGTTGCCATCCTGGACGATAATAGGGAAATGCCATACGATCTTTTCCTGGGCATTCCTAAACACCGCGTCCCAGATGTGGTGGCAAAAAGCGGAATGACAGAGAATGGTTGGATCCCTGTTGATAAGAGAACCCTCAAAACGCGATTTCCGGGTGTGTATGCGGTAGGCGACGTGACAAGTGTGGGAACACCGAAAGCAGGCGTCTTCGCGGAAGGAGCCGCGCGTGTTGTTGCCGCTTCGCTGATTGCGGAAGTACGCGGCGGCGCGCAGCCCCCGATTTACAACGGTGCCGGTTCCTGCTATGTCGAGTTTGGAGGCGACCGCGTTGGGCGCGTGGACGTGGACTTCTTCTCGGGCCCTAAGCCGACCGGGAGTTTTGCTGAGCCTTCTGTCGCTCTCGTTGAGGAGAAACGGCTGTTTGGATCCAGCCGGCGGTTCCGTTGGTTCGGGCTATGACACGGGTTTTCCAACACCGGATCAGAAATCTTGGTCAGATTTCCCACATTCCCCTATCCAAACTCCTATACTGTGTCACCTCGCTCACCTGCTCCGGCCTGATTGATTCTGTGCCGCCGAGGTCTGCGATGGTGCGGCCCACCTTGAGTACGTGATCCTGGGATCATGCAATCCACCATTTGCTTGC
>CAVUAC010000062.1:0-25227 GCA_963739335.1 uncultured Bacteroidota bacterium
CTCTATACTGCCAGACGTCCCAGGCAGTCGGAGCCCAGGGTTGCGGCACCCAGGGTGCGGCTACTCCCCAATTCGCTATGACAAGGCCATAATCAGAAAGCCAGGTCTCCTTGACATAAGAATTGAAGAGATAATTGCAGACATAGGATTGATTGGTATAGATCCTGGGTTTCACTCTCAATTCGAGTTCAACTGCATCCAACCAAAGTTTAATCCATGTACCAACACCGACGAAAGAATAGATCCCGGCTGCCGGAGCATCCTCGATATCGATCATCGGGCCGAGTTCGCCTGCTCCACCCGCTGATTTGATCGTAGAAAGATAATCGATAGCCTGCGCAACAGGATTGCAAACCTTATAGCGAGGATCGAACCAGGCATAAGACATTCTTTTTACGCCGGCTTCTCTCATGCTATCCGAATTAAGCAAGAACATATTATCCCGGATGATGGAAGGCTTACCATCTTTCCAGGCCCCGGTGGTGGTGGCTCTTACAATTCCGAACTTACAGCCACGTGCACACGCCTGCTTCCAATCCGTGTAGAGATTGGTATCATTCGAACTGGCATCACCTATTCCAATTGGATTTCTCATGGAAGATCCTTTCTTGCCTGCACTGTGCCGTGCAGGCACAGGTGTTCCTGAGCTCGAGATGCACCTTATACAAGAAATCTTGTTCACCTGGCTGGACATGGCCACATACAAGAAATCTTGTATGGCAGCAGGTCCAGGATCTTTTACAAGCACACCTGTACCTGCGGTACTGGCGCAGGCAAGAAAAAAAGACGGTGGGGCGGGAGGAGGTAGGACCGCCCCACCTGAGACGGCCTGTCCTGGTCAGGCAATCTTTAGAATTATGGACCTATCTTTGGCATTCGCTTATCAGCGAAATCATAGAAGCCGCTGGTGATCAGTCCGAGAGCGAGGCCAAAGACCACGACCACGAACCAGGCAGCAAAACCGGACGGCAACCCTGTCTCGGCAATCTTGTAAGCAATGCCGAAAACAAGTCCCAGCAAGAGGGAAACAATGGTAAGGATCTTGCCCGATAATCCGATGGACTTGCTGAACTCCACCAGACCGAAGATAACGATGATCAGCGGGATACCACCCACGAACAATTGAGCCAGATCATTCATGATTAGATCCTCTCAGTGAAATTGGCCACGGCGCTGCAGACCTTTAGAGCGGTGGTTGTGGCACACACCGCGGTAATAACGATCAGCAAATACTCGGTATTGAGCAACCAGGCTGGCGTGGTGATGGTGATGGTCAGTTTATGCTTGGCCACCGTGGCAGCTGCGACCGCTGCGGCGAGATCCTGGGTAACAGGCACCGAAGTGACTGTAAGACCGGTAACATCCGCGCCGCGCGTGATATTATTCGCGCTAGCAGTCATACTGGTAGCTGCGGCAGTAAGGATCTCATAATCCACTTCAACGGTCTTGACATAGGCACCCTTCAAGGCAACTGAATTGGTTCGAACAAAGACAGGAATGGTAATCACGGCTGTCTCTGCGGCAGCGGCCTTCGACATAGCGATAGTTCCAGCTGTAGCACCGGCAGCCATAGACCACGTGCCGGTGACATAATGCATGGCAGTACAAGGAATATGCTGACCCATGGCCGTATCATGCACATAACCGCCAAGTTGGCCATTCTTCACCCAGTCATTGAGGAAGAAAGTGTAAATCGAAACTAAGAACGCATAGATTTTACGCATGGTTTGGTCTCCTTATAGCGTAGAAGATGAACCCGGCCATGGGGAAAGATTGAACCCCCATGGCCGGGGGACATTACTTCTTCCCGCGCTGGGAAGAAGCCTTGGGAGAAGATTTTACCTTCACCCCTTCAACCGAATTAACCGGCTGGCTAGTGAGCAGATGGGCATAAAGAATTACCCGATTGACTTCCTCAGGATTAAAACGAACTTTTCTACCATCTGCACAGAGGAGAAGAACATCCTCGCCTTCTTGCCAGACGGCCTGATAAGGTGTGGCAGACTTACCGGCAAAATCCGGTACAACGGCGACGAAAATCATTGCAAGAGATTTATCAGCCATCTTTAGCCTGCGACATTCTCCTTATGAAGCGGGCGAAAATCCTGGACCAAGGCAGCCAGGAACATGCGGACCTTGATCCTGGTCTCGTCATTCATAAAGACGGCGGGATCCGTGTCATTACCGGCCGTATAGATATTGGGTTTCAAGCCAAAACGCTCGCCCAATATGATAGCCGGAGCGATGGAAGGATCGACCGCTGCCACCCAATCCGTGGCATCCGTCCAATCCGGGACGGTGACGACTTCCACCTGTCCGCCCCATGTTGGACCACCGATATTCGGGGCAACCAGCTGGCTGGCCCACCTAGGCACGAACAAACCTTCTGCAGCTGCACGCAATGCCCCAGGCACAAGGCAATACTTTGGCCAAATGCCCATCTTCGGACCGGTGCCATAATAGCCCACGGCCTGCTTCAAGAACATTGGTTGATTGAAGATGGCAAGGGCAACGATGTTCCAGGCGGTATAGTCCGTGCCAATGGCCGTGGTGAGCAGATTGGCGTGTCCACCGGCCGTTGTGACGGCTGTGGCATTGAACAAAGCGCCGGTATCCGCCATGGTTGGTCCGACACCACTATTAGCAGTGAAGATGGCGGCAACGATGGCGCTGATCTTGCGAATGGCGGCTGCACCCAACTGCGTGGCATAATCCGCAAGTTTGCGGGTATTATCTCGGTCGATCAATTCCAGGGTGAGAGGAATATAACCGCCATACTTGACGAAGCTGGCAGTCTCGGGATTGTCACCAATGGCGAGCTCGGTATATTCCCCGCCTTCTGCCACTGTAGGCAGGCTGCCGACCGTGCCAACCAGGATGCCGGAGATATTATTCAGATTGGCGAAGTGCTGGACCTTGACGATCTTCTGCCACCAGTCATAGCCGGCCTGGCCAACCGCATCCCATTGCTCATTGATGAGTTTATTTAAGGCATTCTTGACCAGACCGCTGAAATCGGCGGTGGTGGCAAGCTGGATCCGCTCACCGAAATACCCGCCATGCAGGTCATAGTCTCCGGTGAGCATCATATAAAGCTCACGAATTCCGGAAAGATGGGCTGCCTTAACATTGGCCAACCTGGTATCCCGCTTGGCACCGAAGAGATCATCAACGGCAGCTTCCAGCATATCGGCGCTGGTCTGCATGGAGGTGATGCGTCCAGGCCCTTGAATAGCGCCGGCTGCGGTAAGCAGGCTGAGCATTTCCTGCTCTTCGGCGATGGCTCTTTCGAGATCGGCCGGTTCGAAGGGCTGGCCCTGATCCACCTGGCCGGCGAACCTTTTTTCAATGCGGGATTGAACCGGTGCTGGCAACTTGCTGCCCTCGAGAGAGACTTTGAGCAAGGTGCGACAAGTCTGCAGGCGCAAAGATCTCAGACTTTCATCCACGGTTTGCTTCTTCTGCTCGGCCTTCTTTTGGGCCTCGAGAAGGACCTGAGTGGCGGATGTATCATCCTGAGATGGTACAACCTTAGGGACTGATTTATTTTCTTCTTCCATTTGATTTTCTCCTGACTGAATGGCGGAGAGGAATTTGCCTCCCCGCGCTGGATTGACGACACAATCAACACTCGAGATATTCAATATCCGGTCAACTTTTCCATCTGCCTTGGTTGTCACCCGCAGAACCGCCGAGAAACCCACGGTTGACATGATGGCAGGATCAGTCTTTGCGGCTTCACGCAGCTGCACGATCACCTGAGCAGCCGGTCCACTTGGAATGAGACTGGCCTGGATACCTTTCTCGGCTTCATTCCAGGCCGGCTCATGCAAAGAACCGGCAAGATCTCGCACAGACGGCCCTTCGAAAAAGCCCGGATGATCCAACATGCAAGGGACAGCATCCCACAGTCCGACACTTTCTTTGAGGACTGATGGCGTGAACTCAATATTATGTCCACGGGCCACGCCGGCATTGATGGCAAGAATGTTGAAACCTTCTTCGGTTGGTTGCGCTTTGAGTGAAATTATGATTGGATTATCTGACATAGAGCTCCTTACCCATCTGGAATTATCGGCTCTGGCACGTCGGCGGCATCGGTCTTACTGCTCTTGGCAGTTTGAGACGCACCTCCACCAGGTGCCTTAAGCGGCTTCCTCTTCATAGCCGGCGCATCCGGCGGCTGGGATTCTCCGGCCATGCGATAAACAACACGGATGAACTCTTTCTCATCAATACCTCCCCGGTCAAACAACTCCGAGAAGGCGGGATAAATGCGGGAGACTGCCAGGGCAAGAACGCTGTTATCTCTCTCCGTGATATCAGGGCCGACTGCCTCAATATTGGAATTGGGGTCAACCCGCCTATCCATCTTCTTGCGATGCTGGACGGCGATCTGCGCCAGCTCGGAAAGAATGTCCAGGAAATAAGCCTGGGTCTGTTCCAATCCCGCGGAAGGTGGGCGTGCCGGCTGCCTCGGCGGTAGTCCTGGTGCTGCTCTCCGGCTCGGCGAGGTAATGCGTTGGCACACCTGCGCCGATGGCTATCATTTTCTTAAGCGAGAGACCGTCCTTCTCCGCATCGCCGCTATCGAGATTGGGAGACGGCATTTCTACAACCTCATCTGGATCCAGCAGCAGCCAGGATCCAGGCGGCGGCGGATTGGTTTGCAATTCCCTGGTCTTGGCAAGTTTGGCGGCCTCACTATCCCACTTCTTTTTCCAGATGATCTGATAAGCGAAGCGGAAACGATTAAGCCGGGCTCGATCCTCCAACCAGCTGCTGTACCGTCCAATCCATGGCAGCAAAGGGGCGAGATCTGGCTCACCCCATGGCACACCGACAAGCTGGTTGTAAGCGTAATGGAGCATAAAGAACGGCTGCGTATTAGTCCGGTCATAGGACGGCCAATTCGACTTACCCTGCTCGGTTGGCTTATAACTTAATCCTGCTGAACATCGTTTTCAGCACAAAGTATCTCCCCGACCTGGTCCGCAGGCACGGCACGAACATATAGCATCCCCGTAACCTGGTCAACCGTACACAAAAGAACAAGTTCCCGGATCGAGTGGCCTCATCACAGAAGGAAACCACTGACCGCCCCAAACGATTGAGAGGATGATCCCACCACGACACCAGATATTCTTGGGTTGCCTTGTGATCACTCTGCACCTTGATCCCTTCTCCCACTATAAACATGCTGATAATCTTGACAATGCGTCTAGCGATGGGATTTACACGCCAGGCACGCAGGCACTCGGCAAGAATAGCCTGTCGGTCATAGTCACGCATCCGGTCACCGCGAGGCCGGCTTAGTTGGTGTTGAAGGAAAACTTGACGGTGCCGTCGATGTTGGCGAGCTGCGAGACCATCGGCACCACCAGGGTGACCGTGACCTTGCGGGCCGCAAATCCAGCGTCACCACCATGTTGTCCTGGATGTACTGACGCGCGATTTGACCCTTGACGATCAGGGTCGCCTGCATGAGGTCGTCGCACAGGCCCAGCACGTAGCCGCGGATCATGGCCTCGTTGACCATGGCGTAGTTGGGCACGGCATCGCCAATGGTGAGACGATACTGCGAGAAGCGCTTGCGCAGGTTGACCACCTGATACTCGCGGATGGCGCCATGCGAAGTCGCGCCACTCCAGATACTTCCAGGTGTCGTCAGGGTTGCCGGCCGTGTCGGCCAGCCGCATCGTCACGGCCTCGCCCATCACCACTCCGGTAGTGGTGCGGTTGAGGCCGAGCACCGCCACGCCGTGATCGCGCAACGACTTCTGCTCGGTCTCGGTGTAGCCGGTGGCATGCAAGGGACGCCCCACGCCCAGGAAGGGCGTGTTGAAGTAGGGCAGCGACGCCTTGTCATCGCCGCCGAACTGGTCGTTGGGCTCGTTGGTGGCGACGATGTCGCTGATCGAGATGCCGACCTCGAAGCGACGCGCACGCGCGCCAGCGAACTTGGCCGCCCGGGCGTGCTGCTTGCAGCTGGAGAATCGATCGAGTTCATCATCCTCGATCAATCAGGGAAGAAAAAGCCGGAGAAGGCCAAACCGCTCGCCCTCTATGCCTTTGAGGATGGGTACGACATTGAGCAGTACACGGAATTTGCATTGAAGGCTGCCGAGACGCTGCTCGTTCCGTTTGGGTATGATGTGCAGACGCTCAAGGACGAGCTCGGACTCACGCCGCCGGCGCCGAAGAAAGCCATACGCCGGGAACGACAACTCCACGCACGTTCCTCAATGTCAGCAAAACAGATTCCGTTGTTTCGCATGCGTCCTGGTTCTTGAGGAGACCTTGAAGCAACGAATGCTCGCGCGACGCGGGGCACGATTCAATCCCCCGAACAGATTTGAAAAGCTTGCCCTGGAGAAGGCGCCTGACGATCTCGCTGAGTATTTCCAGGACCCGGAGCCCGAGCGCAACGTCCTGACGAAGTTCTACATCGATCATACCCGCTCCATCCTCGCGAAGAATGACAGCCCGGATCTCGGATTCAACTACAGTCTGAATTCATACCGCGGCTGCGAGCATGGCTGCATCTACTGCTATGCCCGCCCGACGCATGAGTATCTCGGATATTCATCGGGTCTGGATTTTGAAACCAAGATCATGGTCAAGCCCGACGCTCCCAGGCTGCTCGACCGGCAATTCCGAAGTTACGCGTGGCAGCCCCAGGTCGTGCTGCTCTCGGGTGACACCGACTGCTATCAGCCCATAGAGCGGAAGCTGCAGCTCACACGTCAGTGCCTCGAGGTTTTCCTCCGGCACCGTAATCCCGTTTCCATCGTGACCAAGAACGCACTCATCCAGCGCGATGTTGACCTCCTGGAAGAACTTGCTTCGCTGAACCTTGTCTTCGTCGTTATGTCGATCACGTCGCTGAATCACGATCTCAGCCGCCGGATGGAACCGC
Organism: uncultured Bacteroidota bacterium; assembly: GCA_963739335.1. GTDB lineage: Bacteria > Bacteroidota > Ignavibacteria > UBA10030 > UBA10030 > UBA9647. The sequence continues at coordinate 6,920 of CAVUAC010000062.1, forward strand.
GAACATCAACTCCGGCCATGCGGCTGGAAACTGTCGAGGTGCTGGCGGGATATGGCATACCGGTCGGTATCAACGCTTGTCCGATCATCCCCGGCCTGAATGATATCGAGATTCCGGCGATCTTGGAGGAATCATCTCGCCGGGGGGCCAGGTTCGCGAGCCAAACGATGGTACGCCTTCCCAATGCTGTCAAGGATCTCTTTGTGGATTGGCTTCAGCGCGAATTGCCTGATCAAACCTCGAAAATCCTCGGCCGCATACGCGCAGTGCGTCGCGGCAACCTGACATGCAACGAGTTCGGCATGCGTTTCAAAGGGGAAGGCCAAATCGCTGAGACAATCGACCAGCTCTTTGAGGCCACCTGCAGGCGTTTTCATCTCAACGAGACAAAGCTTTCCCTTTCGACCGACCATTTTCGCTCCGTTCACACCGCTCAGATGGAAATCTTTTAATCTCCCCCTCTGCCCGCTTTCCTTGATTTTTTTCATCTTTCTTGATAAAATTGCATTGCCGCTGTTGGAAGAGCAGAATCGTGCGAAGCCTCGGGGCGCTTATCTCCTTTGTTCGACCATTTTACAATAAAGAGAGTCCATGGCAATTACAGTTCGCAATCTCACGAAGTACTACGGACACGAGAAAGCTGTTAATGATATCTCGTTTGACGTCAAGACGGGCGAAATCCTGGGATTCCTCGGCCCGAACGGTGCGGGTAAGACCACGACCATGAAAATCATCACCTGCTACATGCCACCGACCGCCGGGACCGTGGATGTGGATGGGTATTCCAATGCCGAACACTCCTTTGAAGTGCGTCGCAAGATTGGGTATCTGCCCGAGCTCAATCCGCTGTATATGGACATGAATGTGATGGAGTATCTCGAGTACGCTGCCCAGCTCCACGCCTTAGATCGGACGAAGATGAGGCAGCAACTTGCGCAGATGGTCGAGGTCTGCGGACTCAAAGAGGTGCGTCACAAGGATATTGGCGAACTCTCGAAAGGGTACCGGCAGCGTGTCGGTCTCGCTCAAGCCATGATTCACGAGCCCGACGTGCTGATTCTCGATGAGCCGACGAGCGGGCTGGATCCCAATCAGATCGTCGAGATCCGTAACCTCATCAAGCAACTTGGTCGTGCGAAGACCGTTGTCCTCTCCACGCACATTCTCACTGAGGTGCAGGCAACGTGTGATCGCGTTATCATCATCAATGAAGGATCCATCGTCGCCGATGGAACACCTTCCGAGCTGCAGCGGAAGTTCCATGGTTCTGAATCAATCACGTTGGAACTGAAGGCAGCGGTTTCCAACGCCATGACGGAAATTTTTCCGAAGATCAAGTCCATCACGGGCGTCGAGTCCGTGCAGTATGATGGTGCCGCAGGCGACGCGCACCGGTTCTCTGTCTTTGCCGCGAAGGGAAGCGACATTCGCGAAGAGCTGTTCAGGCAGGCTGTTGCCGAGCGTTGGGTGTTGCTCGAGATGGCGCGAAAGGCAACAAGCCTGGAAGATGTATTCCATCAGCTCACGCGATCAGACAACTGAACCGTTATTCCTCGACAACATTCGACGATCGTTCATCCTCGGTCATAAATCGCAATCGTAAATCGTCAATCGTAAACCGAACATCTGAAGACCATGGCCCTCAGTCAATCTCAAATCTCCGCTTCCTGGAGGAACATCAACACCATCTTCCGCCGGGAAGTGCGCTCGTACTTCAACTCAGCGATCGCCTACGTCGTCATCGTGGTGTTTCTGGCTATCATCGGCTGGTTTCACACAAGCAATCTTTTCCTGGCAAATCTCGCGACATTGCGTCTGATGTTCGAACTGGTGCCGCTGGTGTTTCTCTTTGTGGTGCCCGCGATCACGATGCGGTTGCTTTCAGAAGAAAAGAAGACCGGCACGATGGAGCTCTTGACGACCAAGCCCATCCACGATTTCGAGATCGTCCTGGGAAAATTCCTCGCAGCATGGGCGCTGGTGGGGGTTGCCCTTCTTCTCACGTTGGTCTACTACCTGACCATCGCGCTCCTGGGAAAGATCGACAATGGACCGGTGATCGGCGGTTACTTTGGCCTGATGCTTACCGCCGGTGTCTATGTCGCTGTCGGTCTCTTCGCGTCGAGCCTGACGGAGAACCAGGTTGTGGCGTTCATCATCGGTTTCGTCATGGTCTTTATCCTGTTCATGCTTGACAAGATTCTGATCTACATCCCTGAATCACTCGCAAGCGTTGTGGAGTTCCTGGGTATTGACTACCACTTTTCGAATGTCGCCCGCGGCGTGATTGACACGCGCGATGTGATCTACTTCCTCTCCATGCTGGGGTTTATGCTTTACCTGACCGTCGTCTCCCTTGGGCGGAGAAGATGGTGAGGTCATTGTCGGTTGATAATCGCAACATGGGAATTATCACTAATGACTGAAACATGAAAACACAAAGAATCCAAACCGGTGTTCGAGTTGCTGTTATCCTGGGGATCTTGGTCGTCCTCAATTTCATATCGATCCGATTGTTCGGCAGACTTGATCTCACGTCGCAGGGAGTCTACACACTCTCCGACGCAAGCAAGCGCATTGTCGGCTCGCTGGACGACCGTGTGACCGTGAAGGCGTACTTCACAGAGGATCTGCCTGCACCCTACAATAATAATCGGCGGGCTGTGCTGGATATACTGAACGACTACAAGGCGTATTCCAAGGGGAACCTGCAGTACGAGTTTATCAATCCGCAGGGAGAAAAGGGAGAACAGGAGGCACAGCAGCAGGGGATCGCCCCCGTTCAGGCGCAGGTTGTGAACGCGGATAAACTTGAGGTGAAGCGCGGGTACCTTGGCCTGGTTTTTTTGTACGAGGATCGGAAGGAAGTGTTACCCGTTATTCAAAACCTGAGTTCGCTCGAGTACGATATCAGCAGTGCGTTGAAACGTCTCACCACAAAGGCGAAGAAAAAAATCGGCTACACCATCGGCCACAGTGAGCCGGAGATGTCAAGCATGCGCCAGGTTTATCAAACCCTGTCGCCGCAATATGACTTAATGCCGGTGGACCTGAGTAAGGGGGAGCCCGTTCCGGCGGATATTGCGGCGTTGCTGGTCATTTCACCTGCGAGCCGTTTCCAGGACAGCGCGAAATACCAGATCGACCAGTACCTCATGCGCGGAGGAAAAGCTGCATTTCTGATCAACCGCATCAACGCGAGCCTTCAGATGCGTATGGGGCAACCCCTCGATGTCGGATTGGACGATATGCTGCAGCAGTACGGCGTCCGTGTAAACCCCGATCTTGTGCGGGATGTGCAGTGCGCCAACATCTCCGTGATGCAGCAGCAGGGGTCCTTTACGTTCCAGAGCCAGGTCCCCTTCCCGTACATACCCGTTGCCTCGAACTTCAACGAGGGAAATCCGATTGTTAAAGACCTGCAGGGGATCATTTTTCCCTTCGTCAGTTCCATTGACACGACAGGGGCTGCCCTGAGGGGTGTGAAATCCGAAGTGCTCGTGCGCTCATCGAAACGCAGCGGCCGCCAGACAGGGTTCTTTATCATGGATCCATTTCAGCGCTACACGCCCGCGGAGCTCGCAGAAAATGGAATTCCGCTGGCGACGATCGTCCATGGATCGTTCAAGAGCTACTTCGTCGGCAAACAACCGGCGGCAGCGCTTGCAGCGAGTCCCGACACGCGTATCCTTGTCGTGGGCGATGGTGATTTCATGAAAGATGAGTTTCTGAGCAACCGCGGAAACCTAACGTTCTTCGCGAACATCGTCGACTATCTTGCAGATGACGCCGGATTGATTACGATCCGCTCCAAAAATGTGGCAACGTCGCCGCTGGACCAGGTTTCCGACGGGACGAAGCAGATGTTGAAATACGTGAATCTGATTGGACCGCCTCTGCTCATCGTTGCCTATGGTCTGTTGCGCTGGCGGAGGAGGGTCGCATTCAAGCGGGCTATGGAGGCTCAGTCACTATGACACGCAACACGTATATCCTGATCGGACTTCTTGGGCTGCTGGTGATCATTGCATACCTCGTCATGCAGAAGCCCGGCGAACGCAGTTCAACTGGAGAGACCGGTGAGTACCTCGTTTCCGTCGATTCGCTGGCGGTCGACAGGATACAAATCAAGTCATCGACGGCCAGCGTGGACCTTCAGAAAAGGGGGGTCGAATGGTACGTGCAGGAACCCGTATCGTACCGTGCTGACCAGGGCAACGTCGCTGCTCTGATCCATGACATGAAGAATCTTGAAGTGAAGAATGTCGTTTCGAACAAGGCGGAGAAACACTCTGTCTTCCAGGTAGATTCAACCGGGACGCGAATCGGGGTTTTCGAAAAGGGAACGGAAAAAGCCACCTTCGTCATTGGAAAAACCGCAGGTGGGTTTTCAGAGGTGTATGCGCGACGCATGTCCTCAAACGATGTCGCTCTTGTGAGCGGTGCTTCCGTCTACGTTTTCAACCGTCCCGTCAAGGAATGGCGCGATCGCACGATCGTGTCGGTTCCGCGGGAGAACATCAAGGAGATCCAGTATCAGTTCGGCGACACGACATTTGTCCTTGCGTTCAAAGACAGCGCGTGGACAATCGGCAAGGACTCCACACAAGATTCAGCTGTGAACAATTTGCTCTCCTCGCTTTCCAACGTTCAGGCTGACGATTTTGTCGACACACTCACCAACCGCCCACCGAAGATCACCGCGCAGATTTCCTATGCGGGTGCGCAACTCACTTTCTTCCGCCTCAAGGACGGGGATCAATACCTCGTTCAGAGTTCTGCGACACCGCAATGGTTTGAAATGCAGAACTGGAAGGCGAACCAGCTCCTCAAACGGAAGAAGGACATCGTAAAGTCCAGCAAATAGAACAGAGCGGCGTCTTGTCACGCCGAGCCTGTGCGTGCGCGTAGGAATAATTCCTTGCTTAGCGCGCCAAAATTGGTTAATTTTCAACACTTTGCCCTATGGGCATGCGTTATCAATCCACATCCTCACCTTATGGAGGTTCGACATTTCTCGTATGCAGAAGTACTCTCGAGTCTTACTGGTTAGCGTCTGTTCAGCGCTTATTCTGGCAGGTTGTGCAGGATCCAATTCATCCATTCTGGCGAAAATCGGCGGTGATCCCCTCACCCTTGAACAATTTGAAGAAAGCTATGCGAAGAATAACGGAGGTTGGGAAAAAGCCCGAATCTCATCCATAGAGGATCGAGAACGATTTCTGGACCTTCTGGTAAAATTCCACCTCAAGGTGAGGGAAGCTACGGAGAGAGGATTGTTGGCCGACTCTTCGTTACGCAGTGAGCTTGAAGGATACAAGGTCACTGTTGCTACTTCTTATATGGTAGAGAAAGACATTGTCGAGCCAAGACTGACGGAACTCTACAACCGGAAGCTCGAAGAACTCCGCGCGAGCCATATTTTGATCCGGATGAGTCCGGAGGCGGCACCGGAAGACACACTTGCTGCGTACAACAAGGCAATGAAGGTTATCGCTCTGGTCCCGACGTCGATCTTCGATTCGCTGGCAGCCACGTATTCACAGGATCCAAGTGCCTCCATCAACAAAGGGAATCTGGGCTATTTCACGGCAGGTCGTATGGTTCCGGAGTTTGAGGATGCCTGCTATAGTCTGAAGGTTGGGGAGTATACACGACGTCCCGTACGCACGCAATTTGGCTACCACATCGTCAAGGTCACCGCACGCAATCCTTACAAGGGAGCGGTTCACGTGCTGCATATTCTGCGGCGGTTCAACGCCACGCAGTCGGACTCGGTTGCAGTACGAGATTCCGCTTGGATTATTGATAGACTCTTGAAGAGCGGGTTGGATTTTGCGCAAGCCGCAAAACGATACAGCCAGGACCCTGCATCCGCCCAGAAAGGCGGTGATATCGGGTTCTACGAGCGGGGACGCATTCCGCCAGAGATCGACAAAGTCTTTTACGGCTCGCCGGTCGATTCTGTCACTGAGCCGGTGAAGATGCCGTACGGCTACCACATCTTCAAGACTGTCGGATTCCAGGGAACGCCGCCATTTCAGGACGTGGAGAAAGATATCCGCCAGCAGTATATGCAGACGCGGTACAACGCGGACTACGGAAACTATGTCCATGCCCTGAAGAAACGATATCATCTCGACTTTGATGTCTATCTTCTCGATCAACTGACGCGTTCATTTGACACGACGCAAACGGTATCTTCGCTTGTGTGGAGCGATACCCTCAAGGCGGCGACAAGACAGAAGACACTGTTCACGTGTGAGGACCACTCGTACACGGTGAACGATTTTATCGACCATGTCAACGGAACGGCAGAGTTCAAATCGATGCTTCTGAATCCGAAGAACGTGCAGTATATGGTGGAGAGAATGTCGGAAGCCAAGATTGTGGCGGAGCATGCCCGGTTTGTGCCGGAACGGTATCCCGCATTCGTGAACCTCTTGAAAGAGTATCAGGACGGAATCCTCCTCTATCGTATTGAGCAAGATGAGGTATGGAAGAAGGTTGTGGTGAATGATTCTCTCTTGACACTGTACTACGACGGGAACAAGGAGAAATTCCGGTGGCCGGATCGTGTCAATTTTGCCGAGTATCTACGTAACCGTCGATAGCGTTGCAAAAGAGGCCTACAAGGAAGTGATGGCGGGAAAAGACTTTGGTGATGTCGCTGCAAAGTATACCATGCGCCCTGGCTACAAGGAAAAGAAGGGCGTCTGGGGATTGACGGCAACGTCTCTGAACGAATTCTCACGTTATGCCGCGATTCTTGCGGTGGATAGCATTGCCCCGCCGTTCTCACATCCGACCGGCTGGTCCATCATCAAAACTCTTGGCAAGGACAGTTCCCGGGTCAAGACGTTTGATGAGGCAATGCCTGAGCTGATGAGCTCGTACCAGGAGTATGCTTCGAAGGTTCGCGAACAAGAATGGATTGCAGGTCTCAAAGAACGCTATCCGGTCGTTCTGAGAAAAGAGCTACTGCCCGAAGCTTTCAAAGGGAACCCAGTTGCCAAGCAGTAAAATCTATCTTGTTGTCTGCCTGGCGTTGATCGTCGGATGCAGCAAGAAAGAGCCAGGGCAAAGGCCGATAGCCCGACTTGACGATCGGACGCTGACACTGGAGGATGTAAAGGCCCGGTTGGACTCCTCTCGAGGGTTGACGCAGGCGCAGGTCAGTGAGTATGCCCGTCGATGGATGAACGACGAGATTCTCTACCGAGAGGCTGTTCGACGGGGCCTGGACAACAAAGAAAGTGTGCGGGCACAACTGGAAGTTGTCCGTCGACAACTGGCGATCAACGCCTTGCTGCAGGAAGAAATCTACACGGAGAAATCGCTTGAAAGCACGCCAGAAGAGATCTCCCAGGTACTATGCCGCTCACAGCAAGGAGTATACGCTCCCTGCAGATGTTGTGCTCACGAGCTATCTCCTCTTTCGCGATCGGGATGCAGCCAACGTCTTTCGCGCAACAGTGCTGAAAGGAACACCGTGGGGGCAAGCGCTCCGTCAGATGTTGGCAGATCCTCAACAGGCTTCAATGATCCTGGCGCGCGTCGACTCGACGTACTATACGCAAAGCACACTGATGCCAGTTGAACTCTGGCGGGTTGCGTCAGCATCCACCAAACCTGAGCCATCGTTCCCTGTCCGTACCAATGAGGGCTTTTACATTGTCATCACCTGGAAGTTGAACCATCAGGGACAGGTAGCCGATCGGGCATACGTTGAAAAGGATATTCAGAGCCGGCTGACGATTGAACGGCGCCGACGTGCTCTCGATGCGATGATTGAGACGCTGCGATCCAAACATGCTGTTGAGTTCATGCTGGGTGAAGAAGCCGACACGGGCTCGTCTAAAAATGTGAGATAGGAAATGTTCGTATGAAGGGACGACCGGTATTCTTGTTTGCTCACGCTGCAACCATCGGGCTGGCACTATGCTCGCTGGCACGCCCCGTCACTGCCCAAACGATGCTTGATAAAATCGTTGCTGTTGTTGACAAGGAGATTATCACAGATTCTGATCTCCAGGAGCGTATCACGTACATTGCTATTCAGAATCGTCTCGATGCCAAGTCGCCGGAACTGCGGAAGCAAGTTCTTGAGGGGATGATTGCTGATAAGCTCGTTCTTGCCCAGGCAATTCTCGATAGCGTCAACGTGACTGAGGAAGAGGTCACTCATGCGCTCGATCAGCAATTTCAGAATTTCATACGGCAGGCAGGGTCAGAGCAACAACTGGAGAAGATCTATGGGAAGCCTGTGGCACGGATGAAAAGAGAGTTTCGGCCCGAGATGCGCAAGCAGCTCCTGATCCAGCGAATACGGCAACAGCGGGAAGCAAATCTTGCAGTCGCTCGACGCGAAGTCGAAGAATTCTATGAGGCGTATAAGGACAGCATCCCGAAGGTTTCTGAAGAACTTGAGCTGAGCCATATCTTCATGGTCCCCAAACCGGATTCCGCGTTGCAGGAGCAGGCTCACAAAAAGCTCAACGCTATCAGAGACAGTATTGTTGCAGGTGGGGATTTTGCCGAATTCGCCAAGCGGTATTCCCAAGACCCCAGTGCTCCGAGCGGCGGAGATCTCGGATGGGCAAAGCGAGGCCTCGTGTTTGTGCCTGAGTTTGAGGAAGCGGTGTTTGCCCTGAAGGAGAAGGAAATCTCGCCGGTGGTGAAAACGGAATTTGGCTTTCACCTTATTCAGCTTCTCGAACGGAGGGGGGAATCGGTGCACGCCCGTCATATTCTTCTCCGAACAGAAAGAGGTCCGGCAAGTGATTCGGCTGCTGTCAAGCAGCTCAGGAGCCTTCGTGACAGCATTCTAGCCGGCAAATCCTTTGCGGAGCTTGCGCGGAGATACTCCGAGGATGATGAGACGAAAACCGAGGGGGGTGATCTCGGGCGAGTTGCCATCGACCAGCTGGAGCCTGATTTCGCGTCAGTTGTGAAAGATATGAAGGCGGGGGAAATCAGCCAGCCGCACAGAGTAACGCTCCGGAATTCCTATGGCTATCAAATCGTTCTTCTGAAGAAGCGTGTTCCCGCGCACGCCGTGAACTTGACGGATGACTACAGGCGCGTGGAGCAGATGGCGCTCTACCTTAAACGCAACCGTCAGAATGCCGAGTGGGTTGAAGAGCTCAAGAAAAACATCTACTGGGACATGCGGCTGTAACCGCGGCGTTTTCGTTCGAACGAATTTTTGCATTCTATCCGTCCATTGAACGCACTCGATATTCATGAACGACATCGAAGCTGTCTCTGAACTCTCCAAGGCCTATTCCGATATCCGTTCCGAGATCGCGAAGGTCATCGTAGGCCAGGAACGAGTGATCGAGCATCTACTCATTGCTCTTCTCTCCCGCGGTCATTGTTTGCTCATCGGTGTCCCGGGCCTTGCCAAGACACTCCTCATTAAGACCCTGGCGGAAGCGATCGATCTCAAGTTCAGCCGCATACAATTCACGCCCGATTTGATGCCCAGCGACATCACAGGGACAGAAATTATTGAAGAGAATGTTGCCACGGGTCAGAAGGCGTTCAAATTCGTTCATGGTCCTGTGTTCGCCAACATTATCCTGGCCGATGAGATCAACCGGACGCCGCCGAAAACCCAGGCGGCACTCCTCGAGGCGATGCAAGAGCATCACGTGACCGCTGCCGGTCAGACGTATGTGCTGCAGGAGCCCTTCTTCGTCTTGGCGACGCAAAATCCGATCGAGCAAGAAGGTACATATCCCCTGCCGGAGGCCCAGCTCGACCGCTTCATGTTTAACCTCTGGCTCGACTATCCATCGTTCGACGAGGAAGTGGCAATTGTGAAGGCTACCACAAGCCCGTACACACCCGATCTGAAACGAGTACTCACGGGGAAAGAGATTATCGCGTTTCAGGAGCTCGTTCGCCGGGTGCCGGTGGCGGAGAATGTTATCCAGTATGCCGTGGCGCTGGTGAATCGGACGCGCCCGTCAGCGAGTGATGCTCCGATATTTATCAGAAACTGGATCCGATGGGGTGCGGGTCCGCGGGCGTCTCAGTATCTTATTCTTGGTGCGAAGACACGCGCCATTCTGGCGGGGCGACACACACCCGACATCGCGGATGTCAAGGCGCTTGCCCCTCCTGTACTCCGGCATCGGATTGTAACAAGTTTCAATGCTGAAGCCGAAGGGGTTTCAGCGATTCAAATCATCGAGAGACTCGTGGGTGAATCCGGATCTTGATTGAGGGCGAGCAGGGGGAGCAATGATACATTCGAGCCTGGTTCGGTGCTTGCTCAGCCGAAGGTGTGATTCGGCCCGCGCGGGCATGTTCCTTATCGGCCTTTTGCTGATCCTCCAAGCAACGGGCTTACCCCATGCAGCATTCGCTCAGCAGTCACAGCGCTATTGGATCACGTTCCGCGACCGTGGCCCACAAGTGAATCTCTCCCTTGTCGATCCACAAACGCTCGGCATTTCAGAACACGCTCTCTGGAGGCGTGCAAAGGTTCTTCCTCCTGATAAACTCATCGACGAACTCGACCTTCCTGTCAATCAATCATATCTGGATCAACTGCGGTCGGCGGGGGTCGTGATTCGGTCAACCTCCCGATGGTTCAACGCAGCCTCAGCCGAACTGACTGCCGACCAGCGCGCCTCACTTGCCAACATTCCTTTTGTCACTTCGGTCGAACCAGTGGCAATTTCCTTCAGACGGGAGCCGAACGTCTCGCCACCGGCGGTCCAGCCGCTCTTCAAGACAACATCAACAGCTGGATTGGATTACGGACCATCGCTTACTCAACTGAGCGACATCAAAGTGATCGATGTTCACAATCAGGGCATTACCGGTGCCGGCGTGGTGATTGGTATGCTGGATGATGGGTTCAATCAACGTACGGTCCATCCGGCGTTGAAAAACATCAAGGTGATTGCTGAGTACGATTTTGTTCAACAGGACAGCAACACAAGCCGTCAACCGGGAGACGGTACATCTGAAGGAAACCACGGAGCGGGAACACTCTCGGCCATTGGAGGGTTCGAGAATGGCAGACTGATCGGTGTGGCATACGGGGCATCCTTCATTCTTGGCAAAACAGAGATCGATAGTGTCGAGATCAAATTGGAAGAAGACTTGTATGTAGCGGGGCTTGAGTGGGAAGAAAGGCTTGGGGCGGAAATTGTTTCTAGTTCCCTTGGATACATCGATTGGTATACGTATCAGAATCTCGATGGCCGCACTGCAACCACAACGAAAGCGGCAAGGATCGCAGCGCAGAAAGGCGTACTCCTCGTCACCGCCATGGGAAACGAGGGGAAATATCAGCCTTCAAAGGTACGAACGACCGGTACCATGATCGCGCCGGCTGATGCTGATAGCATTGTTTCTGTAGGTGCAGTAGATAGCGGCGGTCGTCTTGCGGGGTTTAGTTCGACGGGCCCAACCTACGATGGACGCGTGAAACCGGAAGTTGTGGCGCAGGGGGTCTCTGACTACCTGATGTACGGAGAAGGGGGTTACCAATATGGAAGTGGAACGTCCTTCTCCACACCCCTCACGGCAGGCGTCGCTGCGCTGATCCTCTCCGCCCACCGAAGCCTAACCCCCATGCAGGTTCGGGATCGATTGATTTCAACAGCAAGAGCACTCTATGACACGAGCGCCGGGATGGTGACGCATCCGAACAACTTCTATGGTTGGGGAATGGTCGATGCGGCAAAAGCTGTTACAGCGGCTACCGGCCCAAATGATGGTCTGACCCCAGGACAATTTATCCTCCTGAACAATTATCCAAATCCGTTTAATGGATCCACTACGATTGTTGTGCAGGCTGGGAGTGAGCAGCAGATTGAGCTTGCCATCTACAATATACTCGGGCAGCTTGTGCGCACAATCTACAAGGGGAAGTCTCAGGCGGGATTCAACTACTTCCAGTGGCGAGAAGGTCTTGATGACGCTGGACATCAGGTCGCATCGGGGATCTATGTCTGCCGGCTAGCATCATCCGGTCCCGTCCTTTCCCAAAAGATTCTTTACCTCAAGTAGATTTCTCCACATCACCCTGACGGTCGACCCCGATGCCCGATCTCCATCTTACCACGTCGTTTCAAACATTTCTCGTCGTGCTCGCGGCAGCGGGGGCCGGGGCCATTGCAGTTTTTGCTTATCGATTCACCCTCCCACCTGTTTCTCGACTGCTTCGATGGACGCTGATCATTCTACGCGGTGCGGGATTGTTTCTCATCTTTCTGCTCGTCGGTGAGCCGCTTCTTTCTTTGGTGTATCACCGCCTTGAGAAGCCTGTGGTTGCGGTGCTCATCGACCACTCCAGGAGTATGACGATTCAGGACAAGACGGGGGACCGGCGAGCGAATCTGCTCAGAGCTCTGGACTCTCCAGCATTGCAGAAGCTTCAGGCGAAAAGCGATCTGCTGTATGGTGTCTTCGACACAAAAACCCGATTGCTGCGATCGTTCGCAAAGGACTCCCTTTCCTTTTCAGGTGAGGGTACCGATATCGGTGACGCGCTCAAGCAGCTGAAGAAACTGACGTCGGAGAAAAATGTTCAAGGCGTTCTCTTGCTCACGGATGGCAACGCGACGTCTGGTGCAAGCCCGCTGTATGAAGCAGAAGCTATGGGAATACCCGTCTTCACTGTCGGAATTGGCGATACCAGCGAACCTCACGATGTGCTGGTGCGCAAGGTTCTCGCCAACACGATCACCTATGTCGGCAACAAGGTTCCCGTGAATGTCACATTGAAAAGCTCAGGCTATCATCGCGAGCGGGTGGAGGTGACGCTGCTGGATGGCGGGAAAATGGTCGATCGCAAAACGATGTCGCTCGAGTCGGGCACGCGTGACTACGATCTTCCACTCTCATTCATCCCAGACCAGGAAGGCACAAGGAAAATCACGGTGGAAGTCTCCCAACTTTCGGGAGAGATCAGCTATCAGAACAATCGGTCGTCTTTCTACGTGAAGGTACTCAGAAGCAAAATGCAGGTGGTCCTTGTCGCCGGAGCTCCGTCCCCCGACGTCGCTGCAATCCGTCGTGCGCTCCAGGACGACTACAATGTTGAAGTCAGAAGCTTCATTGAACGAGACAAGGGAAACTTCTACGAAGGAGTACTGACGGAGCAGACGTTGCGGGCTGCTGACTGTGTTGTGCTCATCGGCTACCCCGGACCTGGCAGCGCGAACGCTTCAATGACAGTGGTGGCAAATGCTGTGGGTCTTGGTAAAGGTGTGCTCTTCGTTCTGAGTCGGACGACAGATATCCGAAGGCTCCAAACACTTGTGGGATTCCTTCCTTTTGTAGTGCCGGCGCAGACTGGCGACGAAACACAGGCATTTGTCGCTGTGTCCGAGAATCAGCGCAACAATCCTATTGTCAAAGTCTCATCATCCACCGATGTATGGAGCAAGCTGCCGCCGGCGTTCATCCTTGATGTACCGTTCCGTGCGAAGCCGGAGGCGGAAGTCCTCGCATATGCGCGAGTGCAGACAATCATGACAAACGACCCGTTGTTGGTCAGCTGCCGCGTCAACCGCGCTAAGTCACTGGCTTTTCTCTGCTACGGCATTTGGCGATGGAAGAGTTATTCCGATGGCATCCCTGGTGGAGAGCGGATGCTGGAGAATCTCTTCAGCAACAGTGTTCGCTGGCTTGTCACGCGTGACGATGAGAAACCAGTTCAGGTTCGCCCGACGAAGGAGATCTTCGCGGGATCCGAGCCGGTTGAATTCACTGCGCAAGTCTATGATGAGAACTATCGGCCAATGGAAAACGCGGAGGTTTCCCTTTCGGTCAGCCAGAAGGGGCAGGCCAGTCAGCTCACCCTGACGTCGCTCGGCAACGGACGATTCGAAGGGGTGTACGATCCGCTGCCGGAAGGAGACTACACCTACACGGCACAGGCAATTGCAGGAGGGCAGCGGATTTCGGAGGAGCATGGTTCCTTCTCGGTTGGCGGCCTCAACGCTGAATTCCAGGAAACGCGGGCAAACAAGCTCATCCTCCAACAGATAGCGGCGCGGACGGGGGGGCAATACTATGATTCTCAGAGTCTGCAGCGTCTGCCGGAGGATGTCGCCGCGCTTCCCAATTTCCGTCAACGGGACGTCAGTGTTGCACAGCAGTTCGAGCTCTGGAACAAAAGCTGGATGCTTGCCGCCGTCGTGGCCTTGTTTTCGATCGAGTGGTTTCTGCGAAAAAGAAATGGTATGCTCTAACCCTCAATGAACAATCTCAACGCTATGAACAGAATCTTTTTCCTGTGCAGTTGCGCGATTCTTGGCTTCGGACTGTTGTTCGAGGAGGATCTCCGGGCTCAAACAACCGCTCGCGTCGATAGTTTCTATATGCCGAGCCTGGGAAGAACAAAGAAGATTTCCATCCTGTTGCCGTCGAAGTACGACCTGAATACACGCTACCCGGTGCTGTACCTGCTTCACGGTCTCACTGGTGCTCACGACGATTGGTGGACGAAAACAAAGCTCAGCGAGTATGTACAGAATATTCCGGTGATTGTCGTCATGCCGGATGGAGAGAACTCGTGGTACGTCAACTCCGCCATGGAGCCAAACGATCGATATGAGGATTATGTTGTCAGTGACGTGTCTGAGTACGTTCAAAAGCTCTATTCGATTGACACCGCGCGCCAAGCCATCGCGGGGCTCTCCATGGGCGGGTATGGAGCGACGATGCTGGGCCTCCGACATCCGGCAAAATATCGGTTTGTCGGTTCGCTGAGCGGTGCGATCACCGTTCCGCGCGGTATGAACGACACAACTCGACCGGCGGAGCGTTCGCAGTACCCAGCCTCAAGCGGGCATTCGGAGAGAAGCCCAACATCTCCAAAAATGGGCACGATATTTTTCAATTGTACCGTCAAACCTCAAAGGATTCGCTCCCGTATGTCTACATGGCGATCGGCACACAGGATGTGTACCGATCGTTTCTTCCCGCTCATCGTGCCTTTACCGATCTTCTCCGGGCGTATGGAGCCGCGTACGAATATCATGAGACCCGGGAGCCCACAACTGGCAGTACCTGGGATAAAGAGATTCAGCCTCTTCTAAAAAGAATGCGTGAGGTGTTGAAGTTCTGAGGTGCCAGTTCTCATGAGATCAAGATCCTCCACGATAATCACTGCGTCGGCGTTTTCGCTCTTGCTGACGCTCGTTTGTATTTACTGTGACGTTCTTGCAGCGCGCCGCGTTGAGGCTCATCGTGGTTTTGTGCAAGCGGGAATGCGCGGAAAGCCCTCCGATGCTTCTCCGCAGCAGAAGGGATTGATCGGCGAGTATGCATTCGGTCGCGATACGCTCTGCCTGCTGGAACAAAATGGCTCGCTGTACTTTCTGGCACGATCCGGGCGCTCGTTCCTTCTCCGTGAGACCACCAGGGATCACTTCACGATTCTGGGAGGGTCGCCGTTCAGCGATACGACATGTGTTTTCCAACGGGATGCCAAGGGCAATGGAACTTCCTTCTCTGCGAAAGCGGGCATCTTCAAGCGCATCTTCTTCGGAGGAGAGAACGGAACAACGTTTCGCATCAAACCGCTCAAGACAGCCGACGAGTTGCGGAAGGAGGCGTTGCGGGCTTCGCCG
The DNA here is from genome assembly GCA_963739335.1 of uncultured Bacteroidota bacterium. GTDB lineage: Bacteria > Bacteroidota > Ignavibacteria > UBA10030 > UBA10030 > UBA9647. The sequence continues at coordinate 22,525 of CAVUAC010000062.1, forward strand.
CCAAAAGAGGAAGGACACTTACTTAAACACGACCTCGTTGAACTGACGCATCTCGATCCGACGATTCATCTCGACATACGCTATGCCACGACGAATAACTTCATGGGAGCAAAATTCTACTCGCAGGCGAAAGCTTTTCTGCAGCGTCCGGCAGCTGAAGCGCTCATCCGTGTGCACCGGGCGCTCCGCCAGCAAGGGTACGGGCTTCTGATCCATGATGCATACCGCCCATGGTATGTCACGAAAATGTTCTGGGACGCAACACCCGGCGACCAGAAGATCTTTGTCGCTGATCCCTCAAAAGGGTCACGTCACAATCGCGGCTGTGCGGTCGACCTCACGCTCTACGATCTTCAGACCGGCAAACCTGTCGAGATGGTGAGCGGGTATGATGAGTTCTCGCACCGGGCGTACCCCGATTATCAGGGCGGGACATCCTTGCAGCGGTGGCATCGGGAGTTTCTCCGCCGTGTCATGGAAGCAGGGGGCTTCAAAGTGTTCGAGTGGGAGTGGTGGCACTTTGACTATGATAACTGGAAGCAGTATCCTATAGGTACTGTGACATTCGAAGAGATCCGATGATGGATGAAATAGCAGTTCGTGAGAAGAAAGCGATAGCGCTAAGCTCGGTGTTCGCCGGGTTGTTGCTGACAGCGATGAAGCTTGTTGTAGGTCTTTCGACGAACAGCCTTGGCATCCTCTCAGAAGCGGCTCATTCGGGCCTGGACCTGCTTGCTGCGCTGATCACCTACATTGCTGTGAGTGTTGCCGATAGACCGCCGGACCAGGATCACCAGTACGGTCACGGAAAGATGGAAAACCTCTCTGCGTTGTTCGAGACCATCCTTCTGCTTGTGACGTGTGGCTGGATCATCTGGGAGGCAATTGAGCGGCTCATCGTACGCTCTGCTCATGTCGAAGCAAACGTCTGGAGTTTCTTGGTCATTGCTGTCTCGATCGCGGTTGACACAAGCAGGTCGCGGGCGTTAAGTCGGGTTGCAAAAAAACACGGCAGCCAGGCGCTGGAAGCAGACGCCCTTCATTTTTCGAGTGACATTTGGTCCTCGCTAACAGTTCTTGTCGGCCTCGCGTTTGTCTCGTTCGGCTATGGGAGTCTTGATGCTGTTGCCGCGATAGGAGTGGCGTTGCTGGTCCTCTTCGTCAGCTACCGACTTGGGCGGCGCACGATTGACGCACTGATGGATCGTGTGCCTGTTGACGTGGCGCGACGGACTGAGCAGAGCATCAAGACGGTGGAGGGAGTGGAGGAGTTGAGATCGATGCGCATGCGTATGTCCGGATCGAGGGCCTTTGTGGACGTGACCGTCGGCATTCGGCGGACGATGCCGTTCGAACGAGCACATCGCGTGATGGACGATGTCGAGAAAGCCATTCATGGGATCCAACCGGGCGCTGATGTTACGGTCCATGCTGAACCATTCCGAAGTCAGGACGAAACAATTGTTGACCGCGTCAGAATGATCGTCGTCAACAAAGGTCTCCCCCCTCCCCATAACCTTGAAGTACATCATTCCGGAGGCAAGTATTTCATCGATTTCGATGTGGAGTATGAGAAGGGCAGCACCTTTGATCAAGCGCACACGCTGGCATCGGAAATTGAGGAACAGATACGTAATGAAATCTCCTCGGTTGAGAAAGTAACGATCCACCTTGAAGAATATCTCGCCGAAGAAGGGCAACCCTCCCATGCCACTGATGAAGAACGCGAACTATGCAAAGCCCTCGAAACGCTTGTCCTCAGTGATCAACGAGTTCTCGGATGTACTGATATTTCGATTCTCAGGTACGCATCTGACTATCGCGTGACCCTAACCTGCAAGCTGAACAAGTCAAAGACACTGGCAGAAGTCCATCAGGTCATCGCCGAGGTGGAAACGCGGCTCTATCAAAACTTCCCTCAAGTGCGTAGATTTACTGTCCACGCTGAGCCGGTCTAGCATGCTTGGACATTGCTGTCACCTGGAGAAGTCCGTCTTCCATGGTAGGGTCAGCTAGAAGACGGACTTCTTCCGTACCGGCGAATTCCGTTGACACTTGCAGAGTTCCTCCGTATTTTCGACGAACACATTTGACCCCAACAGTCACGCTCGCATGGAAGCTCCGGTCCTGGCGATTCAAGCCGAAAACGTAAGTAAGACGTACAATCCCCGCTCGAAGAGTCCTGTCCATGCGTTAAAAGGTGTGAGCTTCCAGGTTCGTCAGGGCGAAATCGTCGGATTGATCGGCCCGAATGGAGCGGGAAAATCCACGCTGCTCCGTATTCTTCTCGGATTCCTAAACGCCGACGACGGTGCCTCGGTCTCCATCCTTGCCATGCACCCGGAGTCATTGGCGGCCCGCCAGTACATTGGCTATCAAGCCGATTCACAGTTTCGCTCCATCACAGTTTCGACACAGGCATTTCTTGAACTGCACGCTTTGCTCGTGAAAAGCCCACGACCGACTGAGGAGGTTGCCGAGATACTCAAGCACTTCAGCTTGACGAATGCAGCAGGGCGAAAACTCTCCGCACTCTCCAAAGGGATGCGGCAAAAGATCGAGCTGGCAGTCGCCTTCGTTGGAAAACCGAAGGTCGTCTTTCTGGATGAGCCAACGGCATCGCTTGATCCTCCTTCTGTTTTTGAGCTCAGAGAATTCCTCATACAGCAAAAGGAAAAAGGCACGACAGTCTTTTTCAGTTCT
>CAVUAC010000063.1:0-107269 GCA_963739335.1 uncultured Bacteroidota bacterium
TCTCCATTCACCGTGACGGTACCAGACGGCGTGAAGGTGGAGCCCGTCCCGAGGGTAAGCGATCCGGTTACCGTGAATGCACCAGAAGCTGTGGCAGTCGCGGAAACCGCAATACCCAGGTCGCTGAAAACCAGCGTGCCGCCACTATTTATGATCGATGAACCGTTATTCATCGTGATCGCGCCGCTCGTCGGCGTGAACGTCCCGGTCACGGTAAACACGCCGCCCACGATTGCAGTATTGCCAGCACCGACGATCGACCCACTGACCTTGAGTCCACCATAGGTCAGGTTTGACAGCACTTCTCCGGCGCCGTTGTAGTCGACGGTAAGATTGGTGAGCGTCGTGGTCGTAATGGTGTATTGCGAACTGAAGTCGGCAGTAGGCGCTGTGCGCGTCACATGGACAGTGCCGTTGCCGGTCAACGTCCCGCCACCACCGACAATAACGGCTGCTGCAGGCGTAAGAACGGCGTTTGCATTGACGGTGAGTGTGCCGGACGTGTTGAAGTTCGTGCCGGCAGAAACTGCTGCGCTCGTGTTCGAGATTGTAAGGTTGTTGAATGTAGTGGTCGTCGAGCCACCAATCGCTTGGGCCGAAGCTCCAGTCAGCGTGACAGTGCCCGCGCGTTGCGCGAATGCTCCATCGTTGGCCCAATCTCCACGCAGGTCAATCGCGAAATTGCTGGCGCCGACGTCAAGCGTGTTGTTAACTCCGACAGTAAGAGGTACTGTTCACTGTTGTTGCTGCACCAAGCGTCTTCGTCACTGCCGCAGTCGCCGCAAGCGTCAGGTTCCCGTAGGTCGGAACTTCAGAAATGATCTGTGCAGCGTTTGAGTTGTACGTGACCGTGCTCGCCGGATCAAGCGAGATGTTCGCCGCGATGAAGTTCGTCGGGAAGGTCGTAGCCGTCGCTGCTGTCCCAAGTGTCAGTCCCGTCGCCGCTGCCATCGTCATCGTTCCGGTGCCATTGCCCGCAATCTGGAAACCTTTGTCATCCAGCGTACCGTTATTGATCGCGAGGTTGTGGCTGATTGTGGCGGCAATCCCGAGCGAGGCGCCGGATGCATTTGAAAGCGTCAAGTTGTAAAACGTTGTCGATGCAGTTCCTCCGATTGTCTGTGCACCCGTGCCGTTGAGGTCCACGGTGCCCGTGCTTCCAGTAAACGTCCCGCCGTTGTTCGTCCAGTTGCCCGCAACAGTGATGTTACCAGCTGCCGTCACTGTCACACCAGAGTTGATCTGTAGATTGCCGAACGTGGTCGCTGTGGTCGGAGTAATTGTCGCCGTCGCGGTAAATGTGGCATTGCTCGTCGCATTCAGAACAAGCGCAGCTGCGGAGACCGTCATATCATTCGCAAAGTTCAGATTGGCACCGGCAACCGTCGTCAATATCGGCACCGCCGAACCTCCAGATGCGAATGCATATGTGCTGTTGAAGTTCATCGTCCCCGCTGCAGTAAACACCAACGACCCCTCGTTGTGGTTCAAAGCTGACGAGAACGTAATCGATCCCGTCCCCGTGACACGTATGTCCGCTACCGCCGAACTCGTCCCGGTCGAAAGCGTCACCACCCCTCCCAATGTCAACGATCCCGTCGTCACCACGATTCGAGCGATACGAGTCGCAGTGTTGCTTGTACCACCAACCGTCGTCGTCCCCGTTACCGAGGCACTACCAGCATTGATGTTCCACGCTGTTACGACTGCAGCCGTCGGTTGATTGATTGTCACACTCCCACCAACGGTCAATGCACTCGTCCCTCCGTGCGTCAATGAACTCGCTGCCCCACTGGCCGTGAATGTCAGATCACTGCACGAGTTGTTGTTGTTCATCGTCACCGTGGCGCTCGCTGCAATCGTCAGCGGTCCGAACGTAGTACTTGTTGTACCCCCAATCGTTTTTGCTGCACCAGAGAACGTCACAGCATTCGTCCCCGCGCTGAGTGTGCCTCCGTTGTTCGTCCAATTGCCTGCAACCGTCACTGCGCCTGCTAACGTCTGCGTTCCCGCATTCAACTGAATATTTCCAAATGTAATCGCTGTAGTAGGAGTAATCGTCGCCGTTGCGGTAAATGTGGCATTGCTCGTCGCATTCAGAACAAGCGCAGCTGCGGAGACCGTCATATCATTCGCAAAGTTCAGATTGGCACCGGCAACCGTCGTCAATATCGGCACCGCCGAACCTCCAGATGCGAATGCATATGTGCTGTTGAAGTTCATCGTCCCCGCTGCAGTAAACACCAACGACCCCTCGTTGTGGTTCAAAGCTGACGAGAACGTAATCGATCCCGTCCCCGTGACACGTATGTCCGCTACCGCCGAACTCGTCCCGGTCGAAAGCGTCACCACCCCTCCCAATGTCAACGATCCCGTCGTCACCACGATTCGAGCGATACGAGCCGCAGTGTTGTTCACTCCACCGACCGTCGTCGTCCCCGCCACCGAGGCACTGCCAGCATTGATGTTCCACGCTGTTACGACTGCAGCCGTCGGTTGATTGATTGTCACACTCCCACCAACGGTCAATGCACTCGTCCCTCCGTGCGTCAGTGAACTCGCTGCCCCACTGGCCGTGAATGTCAGATCACTGCACGAGTTGTTGTTGTTCATCGTCACCGTGGCGCTCGCTGCAATCGTCAGCGGTCCGAACGTAGTACTTGTTGTACCCCCAATCGTTTTTGCTGCACCAGAGAACGTCACAGCATTTGTCCCTGCGCTGAGCGTGCCTCCGTTGTTCGTCCAATTGCCTGCAACCGTCACTGCGCCTGCTAACGTCTGCGTGCCTGCATTGAGCTGAACATTACCAAAGGTGATTGCTGCGGTTGGAGTAATCGTCGCCGTCGCGGTGAATATGGCATTGCTCGTCGCATTCAGGGTCAGCACCGTCGTCGTTGCCGTCAGACTCCCTCCAAAGTTTACGTTCGTCCCCGCCACCGTTGAAAAGACCGGCGTGTTAGCACCGCCGAATGATAGTCCAGCGTTGAGGCTTATCGTCCCTGTACCTCGTGGCTGAAAGCGTACCAGAACTGAGCGTCAGCGCCTGCGTGAACGTGATCGAACCGGTGCTCGTCACCGTGATCACCTCCGTGGCAGCAACTGTATTGGCTGCATACGTGACCGGTCCGTTGAATGTCACAGAACCCGTCGTCACAGCAATCCGCGCAATGCGTGTTGCGGTCACGTCCGCACCACCGATATTGGTCGTCCCGCTGACGTTCGCTGTGCCAGCGTTTACGTTCAATGCAGTGACCACCGCCGCACCCGGCTGGTTCACCGTCAAGCCGTTGTTCACCGTCAGCGTTACAGCCCCAAGCGTCAGCGACGTCGCTGTGCTCGATACATCAAGCGACACCGAGTCAGCCGTTGTGCTCACATTCGCCGTCACTGTCGCACCCGCAGCAATGTTGAGTCCACTGAACGTCGTGGCCGTCGTCCCCCCGATGGTCCTCCCCGCACCGGTGAAGCGAACGCTCGAGGTACCTGGCGTAAACGTGCCTCCATTGTTCGTCCAGTTGGTCGCAACGTTGATCGTCGCCGCCGTACCTGCTGCAAATACTCCGGATGTCAGCGTCATCGTTCCGCTCAGTGTGAGGGTCGTTGTGCTCCCACCGACACTGAGGGTCTGTGCCGTCTTCGCCACAGTAATGCTGCCGAATGTCTGTGAAACCGCAGTTCCGTTAATCGCTTGTGCGGCCGTCACGCTGTTGAAGTTGACCACACCCGCCCCAGGCGTGAATGTCGCGCCATTGTTCGCCCAATCACCGGCGACGTTGATTGTAGCAGCTGTTCCCGCTGTGAAAGCTCCAGCGGTCAATGTCATCCCCCCATTCAGGGTCAGTGTCGTTGTGCTGCCAACGCTCAGGGTTTGTCCGGGATTGTTTACGATCAGGTTGTTGAACGTCTGAGTCGCGGCCGATCCATTGATTGCCTGCGCTGCCGTCGTGCTGTTAAATGTCACCGTATTTGCACCTGGCGTGAACGTGCCTCCATTGTTCGTCCAGTTGCCGGCGAGATTTGTGTTCGTCCCAGCAGTCAGCGTGCCGGCGGTAAGAGTTGCATTTCCATTGACATTGAAGGTCGCTGGAGCCGTGAAGTTGCCTGTTGTCTCGGTGAAGTTGTTCACTGTGACTGTCGCTATGTTGCCTCCCGTGTTCAGCAATGTGCCAGCCGTCTTCGTTAGCGTCACGTTGTAGAACGTTTCACTGCTTGCCGTGCCGTTAATCGTCTGAGCACCAGTACCGTTGAACGTAACGGTATTGGTTCCTGGCGTAAACGTTCCACCATTATTCGTCCAGTTGCCCGCAACAGTGATGTTACCAGCTGCCGTCACTGTCACACCAGAGTTGATCTGTAGATTGCCGAACGTGGTCGCTGTGGTCGGAGTAATTGTCGCCGTCGCGGTAAATGTGGCATTGCTCGTCGCATTCAGAACAAGCGCAGCTGCGGAGACCGTCATATCATTCGCAAAGTTCAGATTGGCACCGGCAACCGTCGTCAATATCGGCACCGCCGAACCTCCAGATGCGAATGCATATGTGCTGTTGAAGTTCATCGTCCCCGCTGCAGTAAACACCAACGACCCCTCGTTGTGGTTCAAAGCTGACGAGAACGTAATCGATCCCGTCCCCGTGACACGTATGTCCGCTACCGCCGAACTCGTCCCGGTCGAAAGCGTCACCACCCCTCCCAATGTCAACGATCCCGTCGTCACCACGATTCGAGCGATACGAGTCGCAGTGTTGCTTGTACCACCAACCGTCGTCGTCCCCGTTACCGAGGCACTACCAGCATTGATGTTCCACGCTGTTACGACTGCAGCCGTCGGTTGATTGATTGTCACACTCCCACCAACGGTCAATGCACTCGTCCCTCCGTGCGTCAGTGAACTCGCTGCCCCACTGGCCGTGAATGTCAGATCACTGCACGAGTTGTTGTTGTTCATCGTCACCGTGGCGCTCGCTGCAATCGTCAGCGGTCCGAACGTAGTACCTTGTTGTACCCCCAATCGTTTTTGCTGCACCAGAGAACGTCACAGCATTTGTCCCTGCGCTGAGCGTGCCTCCGTTGTTCGTCCAATTGCCTGCAACCGTCACTGCGCCTGCTAACGTCTGCGTTCCCGCATTCAACTGAATATTTCCAAATGTAATCGCTGTAGTAGGAGTAATCGTCGCCGTTGCGGTAAATGTGGCATTGCTCGTCGCATTCAGAACAAGCGCAGCTGCGGAGACCGTCATATCATTCGCAAAGTTCAGATTGGCACCGGCAACCGTCGTCAATATCGGCACCGCCGAACCTCCAGATGCGAATGCATATGTGCTGTTGAAGTTCATCGTCCCCGCTGCAGTAAACACCAACGACCCCTCGTTGTGGTTCAAAGCTGACGAGAACGTAATCGATCCCGTCCCCGTGACACGTATGTCCGCTACCGCCGAACTCGTCCCGGTCGAAAGCGTCACCACCCCTCCCAATGTCAACGATCCCGTCGTCACCACGATTCGAGCGATACGAGCCGCAGTGTTGTTCACTCCACCAACCGTCGTCGTCCCCGTTACCGAGGCACTACCAGCATTGATGTTCCACGCTGTTACGACTGCAGCCGTCGGTTGATTGATTGTCACACTCCCACCAACGGTCAATGCACTCGTCCCTCCGTGCGTCAGTGAACTCGCTGCCCCACTGGCCGTGAATGTCAGATCACTGCACGAGTTGTTGTTGTTCATCGTCACCGTGGCGCTCGCTGCAATCGTCAGCGGTCCGAACGTAGTACTTGTTGTACCCCCAATCGTTTTTGCTGCACCAGAGAACGTCACAGCATTTGTCCCTGCGCTGAGCGTGCCTCCGTTGTTCGTCCAATTGCCTGCAACCGTCACTGCGCCTGCTAACGTCTGCGTGCCTGCATTGAGCTGAACATTACCAAAGGTGATTGCTGCGGTTGGAGTAATCGTCGCCGTCGCGGTGAATATGGCATTGCTCGTCGCATTGAACGTCAAACCACCAACAGCCGAGACCGTAAGATTGCTGCCTAAGTTAATCGTCTCAGCCGCCATCGTCGTGAATGTGCCGGCTGAGAAAGCGAAACCGCCGTTAAGGTTCAGCGTTCCTGCGGCAGTTGTGTTTTGAATGGTTCCGCCTGACTGAGTCAGAAGACCAGTGAACGAGATGCTCCCCGCCCCAGTGATCGTGAGCGTCCCACTCCCCCATGTGAATCCAGCAGCTTGTGTGAACGAGATTGTGCCCGTAGAGACTGTGACAGAGCTGACATTCGTTGCCGACAAAGAAGGCGTGCCTGCGACTGACAACGATCGTGTTGCAGCCGCAAGTGTGAATGCTACATTGACATTGCTTGGATTGAGTGTGAGGTTTCCAGTGCCGCCGGAGGCACCTATCGCCAGGCTGCCACCTGCCCCAAGGGTCAGCGTGGTAGCAGTCGCCGTCGCATTGCCTATAGTGAGAGAAGCACATACCGCTGCAGTCCCGACTGTTAGGTTGACTCCCGAATTGATCACAGCATCTTCTGTGGCCAATGGCACGTGACCAAGACTCCAGGTCGCGGCCGCCCACGTTGCTCCCGCAGTCGCGGTATTCGTTTGCGAAAATGCTGCCGATACCGTCAAGATGCAAGCTAACCCGACAACCAAGAGGCCTCGGTAGACACCGGGCAATATGTTAGAGGACCTAAGCACTATAGGACACTGCAATCCTGATTTGCATGTTTTCTTACCGTGATGATCCTGTACCTCAGACTCAATCAGATCGTGAAGCGCTACCGTGCGTCATACCGCCGCCACGCTGCGACCTCCAAGCCGCCCCTGCTCTCTGGTAATAATCTCCACCAAATCCTCTTTCATGTCAGCTTTGTCGATAAACTCGTCAGCTGCGTGTCGCCACGCATTCCGACGGTAGATGTCGGCGCCATGCATCGAGAGAACCACCACCCTTGTTTGCGGAGAACGGAGTTTGATCTCCCTCGTCGCCTCAAATCCATCACAACCTGGCATTTCAAGATCCATAAGAACAAGATCGGGATGGAACTTCTCCGCCTGTTCAATCGCCTCCACTCCATCCTTCGCTTCACCGACAATCTCCACCTGTTCCTGCTGTTCGAGAAACAGGGTGAGCGCTCGACGGAATCCGTCGTTATCGTCTGCAAGGAGTATCTTGATTGTTTTCATGTTGGTTTTCCTGGAGTTCATTTCCTTTGCCTTCATGCTGTGATACCGACGAAAGACATTCCGGCGTCGCTAAACATCGCCCGGAGATTGTCCTTCAAGGATGATTTAAGAACGAAACCGTCTGCATTCGCTTCCTTCGCCTGCGCACGATAAAAGCTGCTCTCGTGCATCGTCGCGATGACGACCTTCTTCAGCGGCCAACGCTGTTTGATGATGCGCGTCGCGTCCAATCCGTTTCGCCGCGGCATGGTTATGTCCATCAGGACTACATCGGCGTCGAGCTGCTCCAACTTGTCGATGACCTCGACGCCATCACACGCTTCTCCCACGACGATGACATTCGGCAGGCCGTTGAGAAAATCTGTCACGACCCTTCGAAAGTCTCGATGGTCATCTGCAACAAGAATCCTTGTCTCTTTCATGGGTTATCTCCAGTCCACGTGGGTAGTTACACAGTTTTACTTTGCATTCCTGATCAAATGTGCACTGGAAGGGGAAGAGAATCCATCAATCGCACACCGTAATTTGAAAAATAGGGTCATGAACGTGTGTGATTACGGTCTATACCGTAGACAAAAATGAGAATCTCAGTCAAAAAATGGCGAATTGTGGGGAAAAAGCAGAATTCGGCGATTTCTCACGGGAATCGAAGTGAGGACATCTGGCGATCTTTGAAAAAGTCGACCTTGGAGAGGGAAGGAACGAGAGGGGCCAGTGTCGTGTCTTGGAAGAACCTTGAACAAGTCAAGAGCACAACGCAGAGATCTATGCAGGCATCAACTCAAGCTTTTTGCGAAAAGGCACACACCCCTCTGCTCCCCTCTCTCTACGCACATCCCTTCGCACGAGAGGGGACGTTTAGTACTCGATCTTTGGCAACCGATTCGCTCAGCCCTAACAGTCCCCTCTGTGGGCAAGCAGGCGTGTCAGGGAGAGGGTCGTTAGACTCCGGCAGCCGTCTGTTCGTCTTGGTCGAATAGACGAGCCTCGACAAAGTCGGGAGTCTAACCCGCTCCGGCGAGCGGACTCTGACGAGGATGTAAGGGGGGGTGTGTTTTGCTTCTTACCTGAGATTTCACGAAAAGTCAGATATTGTGATCTTTAGTGATGTACCTTGTGACGCAAAAAGTTCAACCGAACGATTTATTCAAAGGACATGCGAGACGCGACACTAGAAGAGAAAGAAGATGGGGGACGAAAGTTGAGACGAAAAGAGGGTTGAGGCTTCGGAACGGCGAGTTGACAAACTGAACCGACGGTTCACTCCGTCAAAGTGATCACTACTCCTTTCGACATATTTGCTTGCGCAACAGAAGGTCCGGCGTTTCGCGGAGTATTGCTGCGGAATTTGAGCAAACTGGCATTTTCATGTGCACCCGCCAGCGAACCGCGCTCCGACTTGGACGCAGAGCGATCAGATACGATCGGACCAAACTCGCTGGACTGTTGAAATGCTGACTCTGAACCAACTGTGACTTTCAAAGCACCGACGTTGCTCGCGCCGGGTTCAGCCGCTGCCAACAACCCGACTTGTGCATCAGAAACGACCGTCGACGCCGTTCTCCTGACGCCGAAAGTCACTACCTGCGATGCGGCGCTTGAACTCTGAGCGCTGAGTTCGCCCGCACTCGCGGCGAGAATGATGATTGCTCCTACTATGGTGTACAGCGATTTCATTTCATTCCTGTCAGTTCGTCAGAGTCAATGTAACAACGCGTGAATCCGCGACAATTTGTCCAACGGTTGAGTTCGCGGCAAATGCGTATGAGATTGTTTGATTGAGATCGCTTCCTTTGCCGATGCCCGTGACGACGTCGACCGGCGTCATCGCGCTCGACACATCGACAAAGCCGTTGCTCGATCCCGCGCCGCTCTCGAGCTTCACCAGAAGCTTCGTCCCTTGCGGCATCGGAGTGTTGATCGAAGCGACGATTTTCATGTTCTCGAGGTTCGTCAACATGCTGTACTTCGTGCTGTTGTCGCTCACTGACGATTCCTCGGAGCCAGGACTCGCATCGGTGATGAACAATGGTCCTGGATTCCCCGTCACCGCGATCTTCGTAATAGGCTTTACCTCGACAGTGAGCGACTGTGTAACACTACTTCCATCTTGTCCCAGAGCGGCGAGAGGCAGGCAGAAAGAAAGTCCGAGCAGCAATGTAATGGATGTGTTTTTCATCCGTGAGGCAAAGAAAGTCATTTTTAAGGTCATTTCCAAGAAGTATGTGAAGAGAGTTCGTGAAACCTGTCGAGTTGAGAGGGACAATTCAAGTGCCAGCAAACAACTAACCGCCGTGGATTTTCGGTTGCGGCAAGTTGTTGCCTGGTAGGAGGTTAAGATAGTGGAGAATTTTGACGAAAAGAAACGTCGATTGGAAAAGTTGTATTTTCTACATTGCGGGCGGAAGGAAAGATCGGTTGGATGCGTAGCGAACCTTGCGGCGGCGGGTGAATGAGCTTGGGTAACCTTCGCAAGGTCTTGTTGCTAGGGGGTCTTGTTGAGTTTTCTGCAAGCATCTTCAGCTTGGTTCCGAGATTCGAAAACTCCCAAAAGAATCCTGAACGTCGTTTTTCCTCGTTTTGGACGCACAATCTCCACGAACGCCGGCAGTCCAGTCTGCTTTCCCGCTCCTGCCGCTACTGAATCAGCCATTCTCTTCGTCGGCCAGGTGGAGTGTTCGATAGCAAAAACCTTTCGTTCCGGAATGAACACAATTGTCCATGGTACTAGCGCAGCCGCTGCAGTGGGCTGCTGCGGACCGAGCGCAGGAGCCCTTGTGTCCTTCTTCGGTACTGGCTCGACGGGCTTTTCCTTCTGAGGTGCGGCCTCAATCGTTTTTCCCTGTTGGAGAATCTGAATGCGCCGTTTCCTCGGGATCGCTTTGAAGGTTGCTCCCTTTGATTCGCCCGGCGCAGCTTGTATCTCGTAGGAGTCTTTTTCGAAGAAAGTATTCACCGGCAAGTTGCCATCGACAATGCGCAACGTCCAACGCCCGGGGCGGATGCCAGCGAACGCGAATCGCCCTTGATTGTCTGTCACTCTCCGATGGACCTCTATGCCGTTTGACAACTCCATGACAGCATTGGGATGGCCGCCCAGTTCCACAATGGCAGGTTGTGATGTGTCCGCAAGCGACTGTTCCCTCGCGCCAAAGAGAACCACCGTCCCGGAGACAGTAATCGATCGAGTCAGTGATATGTCGAAACGACTTTCCTGCCCTCCCACAATTGCGATCTCGTGGGGCAGCTGCTGAAGTGCAACGCGATTGAGACCGGCACTCGCCATGTCAAGCTGGACGAAGTACCTGTCGGGCTTCAGGGACACGAAATGGTACTCACCATTGCGATCCGTCAGCGCGGTTGCCCCTCCGGCGTACACCAACACACCTTGAATCCCAATTCCCTTTTCCGAATCCACCAGTCTTCCTGTGAGCCTGCCGGTCTCCGTTTTCCGCGCGATGGGCACACCAATCGGAATCGAAAACTCCGCGAGATAGGCAAACTCCTTTCCTTCATTCGAGGGGGCAAAGATGCTCTGGCGGCCTCGCAGCGTTATACTCTGGCCGCCGGCGAATCTGTGTTCAATACTCGCGTCGAACAAGCTGTATGTTTGATTGAAGGCGCCTTGGGTCTTCGTGCCGAAAAGTCCGGCGGAGATCTGCGTCCCTTCACCGATGAGAACTGTAGCGTTGACACTCCCCGAGAGCAACTGCTGAGGTTCCAGTGTTGAGAGATCATTTTCCTTGGTGTACTCCGCCGTAAAGCCGTACGTGTGACCCGGGAAGGGCTGAACGCTTGCGAAGACTCCATAGCGCTGGAAGGGACTGCTGTTCCCTAAGAGATCGTCTCGTGTCGTTCCGATGTCCGCATTTCCAACAAGCATGACACCGAACAAGCTCTGACTCATCCGGAGCTGCCATGTCCTGTCCCCACGCCGAAAGTGCGAAACCGGAAGAAGGTCTTCCTGGTCATTCACCCTGTAGTACACAGATACAAGACTGGAATATCCACCCCCAACGAGGACATACCGGTCGTGAGGGGCAAGTAACAACGTGGAATCGCGTTTCAGATTGCGAACCTCATCCCTATAGTATCCTTCAATTCTGAGGTCTTTCAGAGGCAGGAAGTTGACGCTCAGGTTTTTGAAGTCGACATCACGATAATAGCCCGTGAACGACGGACCGGCGTGCAGATATTGAGCATCATAAGAAATCCAGCTTTCACGCGCACTCCATCGTGCAGCATATGCCTGGTCCGTCTGGTTTCCGCTCCCCCCGACTCCATACTCAAGATCAACTTCATTTGCCTTAAAGGGTTGAATGAGAGTGCGCAGTGAGAACACGCTGCTCTGGCTTTGGTCTTTCCTTCCCAAATAGTTCACGCCAATGCTAGCCTTCTCACTTGCGTGATACGTAAGAAATCCTGCCCACTCCTGCTGATCGGGGACTCCGAACCGCATCTTGTTGTAGAATGCTCCGGCGGTAAAATCACTCATCGTGGCAGTGCCACTGGCTCCAAACGCATACCGGTTGAATTCCGTGAGAGGGGACAAACTGAAATTCTTGTCTCCCACGAACACATTGTACTGCTTCGTCGAGTACCCCAAGTGGTATTCATCCCGCTGGCCCAGAACTGACTTCGATTGGATGTCCGGTGTGCGAATCAACACATCAAGATAGTCACCGCGCCCTTCGGCGAGCGATCCGGCGCCTCCGACTTCAATCTGAGCGCCGTTTTTGCCTTGCTGACCGGCGAACCTCGCTGTCGCCTGCAGGGGGAATGTAATGAATTGATCTTCGTCCCCGGTGATACGCGGGACGACCTCAACATAACTGGTTGCATGTGCGATATTCGCGGAATCGAGTCCAGCGGCAAGATCGAGGATATCCTGCACTTTGGAAGGTATTTTGGCGTCCGTTTGGACCTTGACGCTGATGGAACGGGACTCGCCGGGAACCAAATGCACCACTGATGAATCGACGGTCGCTACGAACCTGTTGCTCGATTGCGCAGACAGTCGCACCGGTGTCGTGATGTTGCCTTTGTTCGTCAGAAGAAACGTCGCGATGTATGTTTCTCCTGCAATCGCCAGTCGGGGGGACTCCACGAGTTTGAGCGTTTGATCTTTGACAGCAGTGATGACAACAGTGACTGAAACCTCGGAGGCTTCTGAATAATTTGAAGCATCCCGAATGCCAAATCGCACAGTATACTCGCCAGCGGGGGTCTCGCTCGGGACGGAGATGCTCAGAAGCCGGATATCACTCGCCCCAGCCTCAAGCTCGAACGGCAAGTCCTTCGCCAATCGTCGCCAACCGGTGGGAGCATTCAAAACCGATTCGAACCGCTTTTTCGCGGAGGAGTTGTTCGTCACCCTAAAACTCAGCGTCAGCAGTTTCCCTGCCTGAGCATCGACACGGGTGCCGCTTGTCGGAATCACGTCGATCATCCGCGCTTGGAACGCCAACAACGCGGGCAAACACCAAGCAATCAGGGCAAGGAGAAAAAAAATCCGGTTTCGGAAAACCGGATACGTGTCATTCAATCGTTTCACTCTTCAGACTCAAAACTTCAGGTTGTATTCAGCACCATACGCATCCTCGCCGCCGGCATCGACGACAACAAGTGCTTTGTAAGAACCCTTCTGCACCGAACTCAGATCAATCATCTGCCTCACGGAAGTCCCCGGATAGAGTCGATAAGCGACGCCTGGAAACTTTCCTTTTGACACGCCTTTGTCATCGAACAACTCGACGTACATTGTCGGACGGACCCACACCTCGCCGGAGTTTCCAATGTCCACCTGCAGGAACTTCTTGCCGTCGTCTTTCGTGACCAGCTTCGCATCGAGGAAATCGATTTTCTTCGTTCCGGTCTGAGCGATATGCGTTGCGACCTGAATCCCATACCGGATCGTCTGCCGGATTCCCATTTGCGGCTTCTTGTTGTCCTTCAGAGCAGCCGACTGAGCAGCCGATTCTGCCGAGCCTTTCGCTATCCCCTCGATCATCAGCATGCTCCAATACGAGCCCACCAGTTTCTTCACCACCGTATCTGTGGGTACCTGGACGGTGTAGTTGACCGTCGCCGTGGATCGCGGGGGGATCGTAAAGAATGATGGGCTGAAAGAGACCCACGTTGCATTCGAACGTGCCGTCGTGCCGGGATCCGCGTAGTTGTTCGTCCCGTCGCACGCGAACAAGTAGTCGGTCTGATACACTTTCACCTCTTGCGGGTCATCCGAGTCATTCTTCACTGTGATGACTCCATCATAGCGCTCGCCCGGCTTTGCTTCTTTGTCATTGCTGAGGTCGCCAATGACTGACACTTGCGAAATTGCAATTGTCCCACAAAGAGTAATCGCAGCGAAGATAGAGAAGATGGTTCTTGCCATAGAACACCTATTGAGCCACTTGTGTGTACGTTACCGTGTGTGTGTCTGTTCCTGTACCGTCAGAGAATTGCGGCGCAGCAGTGTATTGAAGCGTGGGTGTGATTTGAGTAGCACTAACAGGGATGCTGGTAATAAAATCCGCAGCAAGCATGCCATTCACCAGGACAACTGCAACGGGAGATCCGTGCCCACTGGTCACACCAGTTGCAATCACGCTCAAGTCAAACTTCTGGCTGGCACATACCGTTCTCACCGTTATCTTGCTAATGTAAGTCTTCCCGCTGTAGCGAATCCGACTGCTCGTGTTCACCACGGGTGTCGGCTCCGATCCTGGCACCGCGGTTGTGATGTTGATCGACGGTGTGGTTCCAAGAAGAGTCTGCGCATCCAGGCCAGACACTGCTGTGATCATTAACCCGAAACAGATCATCGGCAGAGTCAAAAGACCCTTCATGTGTGAACGTGCAAGAATGTTCAATCTCAGTCTCACGATTCTCAGTTCGTAATGGTGAATGTTACTGTGTGACTGTCGCTCCCAACACCGTCCACAGCGTGCGCGATTCCCGTGTAGAGGAGATTACAGGTCCCCCGTTTCAATCCAATGCCAGTCAGAAAATCTTTGCCCGTCGTGAGGACCGTGACCACAGGGGCGGTAATGCCGGACGACGATGGGACACCGTTGATGTTGATCGCCTGCACTTGCAGTGTGTATTTCTGAACTGCGAGCGACGTTTTTACGGAGATCTTCGCGGTCGATGTATTAGCCCCCCACAACAAGCTGGTTGTCTGGTTTGTCACTGTCATCGGGTCCACACCTGCTACGACACCAACTCCCGTAATTGCAAGACTAACCACCCCCGAACTCACTCCAACGACAGCCAGTTGTGGAACAGTTACCTTTGGCTTGTGCGATGCCTGCGCAAAAATACCCGACGGCAAGAGGAGCAGAGAGGTCAGGAGGATAGGTAGCAAATACGCTGGCTTGAGAAGCAAGGACTTCCGGAGATGAGCGAATATGCGAACCATGTTGGTGTCCACTGGACTCAATATAGGGTCTATCAAAATGAGATTCAAGCTCGTCTCAGGAAGGAACAGTTGGTTCAACCGCCTGTGATTGTGTATGTAATTGTGTATGTTTCAGTTCCAATTCCATCGCTCACCTTGGCTGAAGCAGCCACATGGATCTTGCATCTACCGAAGCTCTTTGAAATCCCGCTGATGAGGTCCTTCGTCGTATTGTCGTTCAGGATGGCGTCAGCGGCAGCGGTCCCCGAACCCCCCGAAATGTCCAGTGCTCGCATCTTCACGAGAAACCGGGGAGAAGGATTATTGCTGGCCACAGTAACTTTCTTGTTCTCGCCGTTTGTTATCCAAACGAGCATTCCGTCTTCGTTGACGGCTTCAACAGGCGCCCCGCTCTCGAGGGAGGCCTGATTGATCACCAAGGTCAATGACTTTTGGCTGATGTCTATCCTGTTGGTTTCAACGACCTGGAGCGTCAGGATCTGACTCGTGTTTGCCTGCTCTTGCGCAACAGCAGATGACAGAGTCAGAAGAACCAGGGCGACCGTACCCCAAATCTCCTTGGCCATATGTAATCTGACTCGTTTCATAGCTCTCATTCCTTTGGTTTCCTTTTGTAAGGGGCGGCCGGTCCATTGTGGCCGGCCACGATAGCTCTCACACTCCTTACAACTAGTCGACGACAGTCAACGTAACAGTCTTGCTCGCCGAGAAAAGACCTTCTGATGCATTTGCACTGAACGTGTAGGTGATCGACTTTCCTGTCTCTGCTCCCATCGCTATCGCTGTCACCACGTTCAACGCACTGGCTCCCGTTGCGTTCGTTATGTCAACCGTGCCCGCTGTCGCGCCTAAACCGCTGGCCAGTGCAATCTTTAAGTGCCCGTTCGGCATCACTGCATCCAGATTTGCGGTGACCTTGGTAGCGGCGCTGTTGTTCTGTGTGATCGCATAGGTCGATGTGGCATCAGTGACCGGCGTCAGAGCGTCTGTTCCGGCTACTCCCGCATTGATCGCCAGGTTGATCGTCGCTGCACCTGTGATCGCTATTCTATAAACCTTGCTCACTGAAAGACTGACCGCTTGTGTCGCTGTCTGAGCTGATGCGTCCTGAACGAGTGCGAAGCTCATCAGTGCGACGCCGAGGATTACGAGTGACTTTTTCATTGCTGACTCCTGATTATTATATCTTAATTGTTGGTTTCATTCTCTGTGGTCTGACACATCTGTCACAAGACTTGTACCATGAGGAAAGCACGATTTCTTTATTGATTTCACGGTATCAACTTGCTGTGAGTGTTTCATTCTGATACTCCGAGGCCATATTGAGACTAGAAGCTTGGTCGAAAACCCGGCAGTATCCACAAAGACACCATGGCACAAAGAAAAATGAAGAGAAAAAGTGGAGTTTTCACACGTTGGTGTCCTCGTGACTTTGTGGCGACACTTTTCGACTGGCTCTCTAGAACTACCAAACGACAGACAAATTGCCTCATGAACATGTCCGAAGTGAAAGTGCGGCGCAGTTCTAGGAAACTCTGATACACATCTTTTTTTCATCGGACAAAGACATTGGACTGAACAAAAACACGAAGGGGTCGTCAACTCTCACGCTGACGACCCCCTGCGTTCTACTCGGAGGCGACGGGTTGCCCCGGCAAACTTAGTCAACTACGGTAAGTGTAACGGTCTTGCTCGCTGTGAAGAGACCTTCTGACGCGTTAGCGCTGAATGTGTAGGTGATCGACTTTCCTGCTTCCGCACCTAGATGAATGGCAGTTACGACGGTCGCTGCACTGGCGCTGGTCGCATTCGAAATGTCGACGGTTCCGGATGACGTTCCCAAAACGCTGGCGAGGGCAATCTGCAACTTCCCATGTGCCATGATGGCATCCAGATTGGCGGTGACATGGGTCGCAGCGCTGTTGTTCTGCGTGATCGCGTAGGTTGATGTAGCATCAGTTACCGGTGTCAACGCATCTGTTCCGGCAACGCCCGCGTTGATTGCGAGGTTGATCGTGGCCGCACCCGTGATTGCAATTCTATAAACCTTGCTCACGGAAAGGCTGAGTGCCTGTGCTGCGGTTTGGGCTGATGCATTCTGCACAAGTGCCAGACTCATCATTGCTGCGGCGAGGATTACGATTGACTTTTTCATTGCTGACTCCAGGTTAGTATGTTTTGTTGTTGTTTTCATTTTCAAGTTCTGACATACATATCTCAACACCCGTGCCAAAGTCAAATGCACGCATTTCCCATTGATTTCATAAGGTCTTTTGTTCACTTGCGTCTCATAGTGGGACTCATGTCTTAGATTGGGATTAGGTCAAGGCTTGGAATCATCGCATGCCTGGCCCCGTACATCCCATGCTTTAGGCGTTGGATCGTGTCGTACCAGAACGCGAGGACGTGAGACGCTTGCGCCTTGAATCTGTGGCTTCTTCAGGAATGTCGATGGTCGAGAGTTGCAGGTCGTTTCGAGCGGTGACAGCGTGGACAGACGCGAAGTTGAAAGACAAATATCGGGCTCTCAGGCTTTGATGATTATCTGCCCTGACATTCCAACCCATGAGTTGGTGAATTCGAAGTCGATTCCGAGCCGGAGATCTTAAATCGCTGGAAGGGGTAAAAACAGCAGGGGGCCGTCAACTCCCACTTTGACGGCCCTCTTCAGGTTCCTTTCGGAGGATCGAAGCTACTGCCAGAACTAGTCAACCACAGTCAGCGTAACAGTCTTGCTCGCCGTGAAGAGACCTTCTGATGCATTCGCACTGAACGTGTAGGTGATCGACTTTCCTGATTCTGCACCCATCGCAATCGCAGATACCACATTCAACGCGGTACCACTCGTTGCGTTCGTTATGTCAACCGTGCCCGCTGTCGTGCCTAGGCCGCTGGCAAGCGCAATCTTTAAATGCCCCTTCGGCATCACTGCGTCCAAATTCGCCGTGACCTTCGTCGCTGCACTGTTGTTCTGCGTTATGGCGTATGCCGATGTCGCATCGGTGACTGGTGTCAAAGCGTCTGTTCCGGCTACTCCAGCATTGATCGCCAAGTTGATCGTCGCTGCACCTGTGATCGCTATTCTATAAACCTTGCTCACTGAAAGACTGACCGCTTGTGTCGCTGTCTGAGCTAATACGTCCTGAACGAGTGCGAAGCTCATCAGTGCGACGCCGAGGATTACGAGTGACTTGTTCATTGCTGACTCCTGATTATTATGTCTTGTTGTTGGTTTCATTCTCTGTGGTCTGACATAGGTCAATCAAAGGTTGTGCCAATCCAAAATCTCCTTGGAAATTGACAATGATGACTTGTTCTCGTGCCTCATGACTGTTCCAATTTGGGTTTTCTGACTCATTGCGATACACTAGTCTCTTCGTGCAACAAACAAGCTCATTTTTCCAAGAATATCAAGCGAATCGGAGGATTCAGTGAGTGGATCAGGATGGGTATCTCATTGTGAGACGCGCGCTCATTGTGCGACGAACGATGAACCGCACGATATCAGAGGATTTGCTGAGCTTTTCTGCGTGCTTTCCGTGGCATATCAATTGACGAGAGGTGTGTATGAAAGTGTGATTCGTTCTGGAATGCCGTTTCGAAGTGGAGTCACTTCGCACAGTCTTCGG
The DNA here is from genome assembly GCA_963739335.1 of uncultured Bacteroidota bacterium. Classification (GTDB taxonomy): domain Bacteria; phylum Bacteroidota; class Ignavibacteria; order UBA10030; family UBA10030; genus UBA9647. The sequence continues at coordinate 18,225 of CAVUAC010000063.1, forward strand.
CATCTGCAGACTTTTCAATGAGCCACTAACATATGGTGGATTGACATGACTATGGACACACCGCCGAACAAAGAGATCCAAAAGTCCGAATACCTCGCTCGCATCTCTCATGAGATCCGCACACCTCTCACATCTATCATTGGATATGCCGAGGTGATGTTAAGCGACCCCAAGCTACCGCCCGATGCGAAACAAGAGTACGTCGAGATCATCAGAGATGCGGGCAAGCGGCTATCAGAGTTCCTGGATACCTACATCGAGTCTGAAGTCGTCGAGAGCAACAAGGAACTCGACGAAAAGCATCGCGAAGATGTCTCTCTCCTCACGCAACTTGCCACAGAGAGAGTATCGGCGCTCGCCCTCGCAAAGGCCGTGACGATCACAACACGATGTGAGCCTGCCATCTTTATCGAACGGGCGCAGCCTGATCACCTCGTGCATATTCTGGAGAACCTTCTTGTCAACTCGATCGACCTCGCGCCGGAGGGGGGCCACATCGAAATCGTGGCAATGGAACGGCCGGACTTCTTCGAAATCAATGTCACTAATAAAGACAGGGGATTTCTCAGCGTTTCGGTGAGTGCTGTGAGCAAGAAGTTCCGCTGGATCCAGTCGCCCGGCATCGAAATCCGTCACGACGGACTCGGCCTTGCATTTGCTAAACATGTTGTCGAACTTGAGGGGGGATTGTTGAACATACAGGCATACGAACAGGGTCTGACGTTCACTGTTCACTTTCCCCGCAATGGCAACAACTAACGTGTGAGAGATTTACCATGGCACAAGAACGGCTCATCTACATAGTCGATGATGAAGAGACGATTTCGCGGCTTCTCGAACATTGGGTGACGAAGAAGTGGGGCTATGAGGCGCGTTGTTTCACGACCGGCGAGGCGTGTCTTGAGAATCTCACCACGATCCCTGATACGATCATCCTCGACATCATGCTGCCTGGTATCGGGGGGGTCGACACGCTCAAGAAGATCAAGTCTCAGTATCCGGACCTCCCGGTCATCATGCTCTCCGCCCAGGGTAAAGTCGACGTCGCGATTGAGACGCTGAAGCTCGGAGCGACTGACTATTTCTCGAAACCAGTCGATTTCGCCAAGCTTGAAGTCAGCGTCAAGAACGCTATACAAACCCATGATCTTTCGCGCGAGGTTTCCCGTCTGCGGGAAGCGGTGGGCAAACCGGTTCAGTTCGACAACATTATCTCCGACAACGGCTCGATGCAGGAGGTCTTCAAGCTTGTCCAGAAGGTGATGGACAATGACATCTGCGTTCTCGTGCTTGGCGAAAGCGGCACCGGCAAAGAACTGATCGCCCGCGCCATTCACTACAACGGAAACCGAAAGGATGAGCCATTCGTGATCGTGAACTGCGCATCGATTCCGAGAGACCTGCTGGAAAGCGAGCTCTTCGGCCACGAAAAAGGTTCATTCACGGGCGCGCATCAGCGGCGCATCGGCAAGTTCGAACAGGCCCACGGTGGCACATTGTTCCTTGACGAAATCGGCGAGCTCGATCTGAGCCTCCAGGCAAAACTTCTTCGGGTCATTCAGAGCAAGCAATTCGAGCGCGTCGGAGGAAATGATACGCTGACGACCGACGTGCGACTTGTTTCTGCGACGAACCGAGACCTCGTCAAGGCCGTCGCTCAGAAGCAATTCCGTGAGGACCTCTATTTCCGTCTGGCGACGTTTCCTATCATGCTGCCGCCACTGCGTGATCGCCGTTCTGACATCCTTCTGCTGTCGGAGCACTTCCTGAAGAAGTTTTCTGCAGAGGTTTCGAAACCCGGCTTAGGCTTCTCAAAGAAAGCATTGAAGCTTCTTTATGAATACCCCTGGCCAGGAAACGTCCGGGAGCTCGAAAATGCCATCCAGCGCGCCGTCCTGATGGCCGATGGCCCTGCCATCACGGACAAAGACCTCCCTCTTGCAGTTGTCACATTTGGATCGCAAGAAGAGGCCAGTATGTCATCGCCGCTCTCCCTTGGTGTGGAGCATATTCGGTCGCTGGAGAAGGTCAAAGAGGAGATCGTCAGACTGGCCCTCAAGGCAACCGAGGGGAATATCGTTGATGCGGCGCGACGGTTGAAAATCGGACGGGCGACGATGTATCGCCTGATGAAGAAGTACAAAATCGGCGAAGAAAAGTAACGCTGCCCCTATCAAAAGATTTTGCCCGCCGGACAGAGCGGGCTGTCAAGACACTGAGCCAAAGGTCGTTCGGGAGAATCCGTCAGATTCCCCGGGAATCTGACGATCAGACTCCGACACGCTCCGCCAAGCGGAGCGAGGCGAGCGGACTCTGTCGAGCTCATCCCCGCCAGCCTCCCTAGCTCGCTGAGGCGGGCCTGCCTGAGTCCTTCGGACGTCGGCGGGCTGGCTGGAGCCACAGGCTGAAAAAAAGTCTTCATGTTCCTCCCCACTAAGTAACTTTGTAACTTCGTGTCTCAGTGGCGCCGCTTTTCAACTGAATTCCTACGGCATCTTTGTCGAAGAAGTCCCTTCCCCCTGACTCACAATGCCATGTTCGATGGCATAGCGCACGAGATTGGCCAGGTCATGGATATTGAGTTTCTGCATGATGTTCGTCCTGTGCGAATCCACCGTTCGCGGGCTGATAAAGAGTTGATCCGCGATTTGCTGGTTAGTCATCCCGCGGGCTACGAGGGCTAGTATCTCTCGCTCTCTGCGTGTCAGCGGTACACCGGCGTGATCGGAATCCGGGGAATGCTGCTCAACACGCTTGACGTATCCTTCAGCCATGAGTTGTGAAATCCTCGGACTGAAGAATTTCTCCCCCTTTGCTGCCGCCCGAATCGCGGCGGTCAGCTCATCCTTTCCGGCACTCTTCAGGACGTATCCCGCTGCCCCGGACTTCAGGATTTGGTAAACGTACTCTTCGTTCTCATGCATCGTCAGTACAAGCACGTTGATCTGGGGATATTTCTTCTTGATGATCTTCGTGGCCTCGATGCCGGAGAGCCTGGGCATCGACAGATCAAGGACAACCACCGTGGGATGAAGCTCGCCCGTCTTGCGCACCGCCTCCTCACCATCTTCCGCCTCCCCCACGATGATGAAGTCTTTGTTGCTCTGCAGGAGCGTGGCGATGCCGCTTCGAACAAGTGTGTGATCGTCTGCAAGAAGAATGCGTATCTTATCCATTGCTGTCAGCTGCCGTTCGTGGAATTTCCACAATGATTTCCGTTCCCTGTCCGGGACGCGATTCAAGGACAAACGAGCCATTGAATGATGCCGCACGCTCGCGCATACTCACCAGGCCCATCCCATGCCGCTGATCCCTCCGCGGCTCAATGCGACTCACGAGGAATCCTTTTCCATCGTCCTCCACAAAGAGCTTGACGAACTTCTCATCCCCAAGGAGCTGGACATTGACCTCATGAGCTTCCGCGTGTTTCGCGATATTGTTCAGGGCTTCCTGAGCGATACGGTACAGCCCAACTTCGATCGACGGATCGAGCCGACCATCCACTCCGCTGACGTGAACGTGCACATTGAGATGATGCCTCTTCGAGAATTGCTCACCAAGGAACTGCAGCGCAGGCATCAATCCAAAATCCACCAAAACACTCGGCATGAGATTGTAAGAAATTTCTCTCGCCTCCGCCATCGCGTTGTCGAGCAATGTCTTGATATCTGCAAGACGCCGCCGGTCATCCTCTCCCTGCAGATTGGTTGCGTCCTCGAGGATTTCCACATTGAACTTGATCGCCGTGAGCATCTGGCCGAGGCTATCGTGAATCTCACGCGCAATGCGTCGCCGTTCTTCCTCCTGAGCCTTGACCCTCGCGCCAGAAAGCATTTCCAAGTCCCGCTCTCGTGAAAGGAGGTTGTCGTAAAGCTGAGCGTTGGCCAGCGCAATGGAGGACTTCTCCGCGAGCGAGTACAGCAGCCGGATCTCCCGCGCCGTGAAATCGTGGTTGCGACGATAGCCTACAACCAGCTGTCCCTTGATATCCTTCTCCACAAAGAGAGGAAATCGAACCGCAGAGATGATCTCTTCCTCTTTGAACTGGGGGAATTCCGCAATGGGGAATTCGGGGTTTTCGCCGAGGTCCTTCATCACGATATGCTCGTTGGCTCGCACGATCCGACATGAGCGCCCTCCAATTTGAACGGCTCCTTCGGCATCGGAATACGATTACCGGTCATCGCACGCCATGTCGCCTGGTTGGATTCCAGGTCCACCATTTTCACGGCAGCCCAGTCGGCTCGCGTGAGGGCCTTTGCGTGGTAGGAAATGGCATCGAGCACGGCTTGCAGGCCAACACTGGAAACAAGCTGCCTGTCAATGGTGCTCATCGTCTCCTGCTCCCACAGCCACAGCGCCTGCTCGCGTTCGAGACTTTTTCGTTCTGTGATATCGCGGAAGGAGGCTTGCACGGCAGGCTGACCATTCCACGAAACCAGCTTCGCGTTGACCTCGAGATCGATAACCCTCCCCTGCTTGGCCAAACCCTTCAGCTCAAAATTCCTCAGTACATCCTCCCCGATGGCGCGACCTTCGTACCCTTCCAGCACGAGGAACCGGTTCGAAGGGGCAACCGTGTCCACGAAGCTCACCTCCCTCATCTCCTCCGGAGAATCATAGCCGAAAATTCTCGCTGAGGAAGCATTGACGAAGACAAGTTTGCCCTCCTGGACGACGACGATTCCGTCAAGTGAACTTTCGACGATATTCTGGTACTTCTCCTGCGACTCAGCGAATTTCCAGCGCGAGCTCCCGCCTCTCCGTCACGTCGTGGTGGATGCCGACCGCCTCCAACAACCTGCCGTCTTCGTCTACAATTGGCGAGATGATGAGAAGAGTGTAGTTCATCGCACCGTCGCCCCGGGGCAATGCAATTTCACCGGACCAGGCTTCTCCGCCGCTGAGGACCTCCGAGACACGAGCCCACAACACTTCCGCATCACCAGCTTGATTGAGGACCGTCATCCCCTCAAACAGTGGATGCCCCAGAAGCCTGCTCAACGATGAACCGGCCCATTGGTCGAACGCCGGATTCACGTACAGGATCTTGCCGTGGACGTCCACCACCTCAATCGGATTAAGCGATGCCTCCAGCAGTGTTTCATAGCGTCGCTTCCGCTCCTCACTCTGGCGACCCCGGCGAATCATGACGATCGCAAGCGTTGAACCCAGTCCAAAGAGAAAGAAAGCGACGAAGAATCCCCGGTATGTCGTGACCTCGGCCTCTGCTCTCGAGCGCTGTACCTCCATTAGGTTTTGCTGCAGCTCGGCTCGCATTGCTCGGTCAAGTTGCTCGCGCATCATCCTGAAAAAGAGGCTCGGCTCAGGGAGATAGCTGTCTGTCTGAGAGGTTGATGCTGACCGATTGTTTTGTCCACGCGCAACAGCTGACGACGGTACGCGTGTGAAAACTTTTTCGGACTTCTCGACGAGCTCATCGAATATCGACCACAGGCCGACAAAACTGACCAGGAGACGTTCTTTCTCCTTAGCGGGGACATCGGACAGAACGTTGACATAGGAAGTGCCGATCGCGTGTATGGAACGAACGGTTTTGTCAAACTCCCGGTGGAGGGAGTCACGCCTCGATGGGGTCACATACGCCTCTTGCGCGATGAACGATAGGCGTACAGCCTGGTCATATCCGGTAAGGAGAAGAGTATCGCGAGCTACTGAGGCAGTTGCTTCCCTGCTTGTGCTTTGGTTCGATGCCCAGAAGTCCGCAAGAAGGTAGACAAGCCCAAGGCAGGTGGGCAAAAGGACAAGAGCGAGGGCGGTAGTGAGAGCCCACTGCGACCGACTGAGTCTCCCAGACATCGCAGGCGCCAAATATGCGTCAGCCGGGTTCTTCATAAGGGAACCGTAAGCGGCAGACTTCAAGGGGCTGAGCGGTCAGAAACACTCCCCCCAGTTTGCCGCGTTTCGTCACATCAAGTTAGAGAAAGTAGGGGTGAATATCAATCGTACCTCGGCAGGCCGAGGACGGCGCGCGGCACTCTACTTTGCGGCAATCTTCTTGTATGCGGCCGCGTCCAGCAGGCTGGCGAGCTCGCTGGCATTCGCGACTCGCATCTTGATCATCCAACCCTCACCGTATGGGTCCTTGTTGACCGCCTCGGGGCTGGCCTGAATATTCTTGTTGACTTCCAGAACCTCACCCGACACCGGCGCATAGATATCGGAGACCGCCTTGACCGCTTCGATGGTGCCAAACGACTTGCCCTTCTCGACCTTCGTGCCGGGGGCAGGAAGCTCCACGTACACGACATCGCCAAGTTCGCTCTGGGCAAAGTCGGTGATCCCTACCCAGCCAGTGCCGCCTTCTACGCGGATCCATTCGTGGTCATTGGTGTATTTGAGACCTTCTGGGAAGTTCATAGTGTCCTCGTTTATGGGCTTTGGAGATTGCGTGATCCGGGATCGGCCGTCCTTGCTTCATCACCATCCCCACCGACACCGGTGGATCAGTCTTTGAAATCAAACTGTTCGATAAACCTCGTGTCAAACTTGCCTTCGCGGAACTGTTCATTCTGCATCAGCTTTTTGTGGAACGGAATCGTCGTCTTTATACCTTCGATGATAAACTCGTCGAGAGAGTGGTACATTTTTTCAATTGTCTCTTCGCGCGTCATCCCCTTCACAATCAGTTTCGCCACAAGGGAATCATAATACGGGGGAATCTCATATCCGGCGTAGGCGTGCGTATCGACCCGTACGCCAAATCCGCCTGGCATATGAAAACTCACGATCTTACCCGGCGAGGGACGGAAATCAAACGCCGGATCTTCAGCGTTGATGCGGCATTCCATCGCGTGCCATTCCGGCTTCGGCTTCATCTTCTTCAGTCTCTCCCCTGCCGCGACTTCAATCTGCAGTTTCACAAGATCGATCCCCATGACCTCTTCCGTCACCGGATGTTCCACCTGGATGCGCGTGTTCATTTCCATGAAGTAGAAGTTCTTGTTCTTGTCCATCAAGAATTCGATCGTTCCTGCACCCAGATAATGAACGCTCTTCGCCCCTTTGACCGCCGCATTTCCCATCGCCTCCCGGATCTCCGACGTGACAGCCGGCGAAGGAGATTCCTCCACCAGCTTCTGATGCCGCCGCTGAATGGAACAGTCTCGTTCACCGAAATGCACCACGTTGCCGTACCGATCTCCCATGACCTGGATTTCAATATGCCTTGGCTCGTCCAGATACTTTTCGACATAGACTGACGGATTCCCAAAGGCCTTTTCTGCTTCGTGACTTGCTGTTCGGTAGGCATTCTCGAGATCGGCGTAGTCGCGCACAATGCGCATGCCCCTGCCGCCACCTCCTGCGGTTGCCTTGATCATGATGGGATATCCGACCTCCCCCGCCATTCGTTTCGCCTCGTTGAAATCCGAGATGACTCCATCGCTTCCGGGAATGACGGGAACACCGGCTTTGTGCATGGTCTCTTTCGCAAGGGACTTATCGCCCATCGCGGTGATCGATTCAGGCGTCGGACCGATGAATGTCAATCCGGAAGTCCCGCAGATCTCGGCAAAACTCGCGTTCTCAGCGAGAAAACCATATCCCGGATGAATGGCATCGGCGTTCGTGACCTCCGCTGCAGCGATCAGACGTGGGACGCTGAGGTAACTATCCTTGCTTTGGGGGGGACCGATGCAGACCGCTTCATCAGCAAACCGAACGTGGAGCGAATAACGGTCGGCTTCCGAATAGACGGCAACAGTGTTAATGCCAAGCTCGCGGCACGCTCGAATGATCCGAAGCGCAATTTCACCGCGATTTGCTATGAGGACTTTCTTGAACAAACGGTTCCTTCCGGACGAGGCCTACGTATTGAGCGCGATGTGCTCTGTAGCAGGAGACTCGTTCTGCAGACTAGGCTTTCTCGATCAAGAAGAGGACTTGGTTGTATTCGACCGGCTTGCCATTCTCCACGAGGACCTGCGTTATCCTCCCGTTGACGTCAGATTCGATTTCGTTCATCAGCTTCATCGCTTCAACGATGCACAGCACCGTGCCCACGCTGACGCTCTGACCAATTTCAACATAGGGTTCGGCATCCGGCGCGGGAGCCCGGTAGAACGTGCCAACGATGGGAGAGCGGACTTCATGATGCTTTGCCTCCGGCTTGACAGAGGGTTGGGCCGGCGTGGCGGGAGCCGGTGCCGGAGACCCATCGGGGGTTGCTGAGATGGAGCAAACGGAAGTTGATACGCAGCCTGAGCAACATACGTTGGCTGAGAGTTCTTGTGCTTCACTACCCGTATCTTCTTTCCTTCCTCCTCAATCTCAATCTCATCGACTTCACTCTTCTCGATGAGCTTGATCACCTTCTTGACGTATGCAAGATCCATGAAAGTCCCGGGGTTGTGTTGAAAGACGAGAGCTCTAGAGCTCGTTCGTGCACCCCCAGAGGGCTGAGGGTGTGAATCGGTCCCCCTAGCTTCTTAACCCGTTCCAGATACTGGCCCGTCCGTGTATCAACGCGGATGATGTCACCCTCGTTGATGAACAGGGGAACATTGACCATGGCACCGGTCTGGACTTTGGCGGGCTTCGTCGCCCCGGAGGCGGTATCCCCCCGGACGCCTGGGACTGTCTCCACAACCTTAAGCTCAACATTGAACGGAATCTCGCATCCCACGATGTCCATTCCCACCATCATCAGCTGAACTGTTTCACCCTCTTTCAGGAATTTCGCCCCTCCCCCAAAGCCACCTCGGAAACAGGCATTTGTTCGTACGATTCCTTGTCCATGAACTGAAAGCTGGCCCCATCGTGGTAGAGGTAGGTGAACTCCTTTTGCTCCAGGCGGACTTCTTCGACCTCCTCGCCAGACCGAAAACGAGTATCCGTGGTTCGGCCGGTTTTCAGGTTGCGCAGCTTGGCCTGAACAAATGCCCGAAGGTTCCCCGGGGTACGGTGGATGTATTCGTCGATCCGATGCAGCTCGCCGTTGAAGCGTGATTATCATTCCAACTCTGAAATCTGCAGTTGTTGCCATAAATCCTTTCAAAATCCTCACGTTTTTGACAAAAATCGCGTCAATTTGCACAAAAATTGGGGTGAAATTATACTAAAAAGAAGTGCCAATGTCAAGAGGAATCCCAGCGGCCCAAATCCATCATTTTCCTTAGTCGACTCGATTGACTGCCAGTCGCCTCCGACATGCCATCAGGAATGACCGATTTCTTTTCTTTTCCACGTTAAAAGTGGTATATTCTGTCACTTTTTTGCGGGATATCGAGCGAAAACGGGGAAAAACGCCCACGCAGAGCTAGAGAATCCGCTCCCACACAATCGATTCCGAAACGATAGAACGCACACTCTCACAACTGATCTCAAACGACGGGGCCGCCATGGGTTTCTCCACGAAAGCGATTCACGCCGGTGTAGAACCGGATCCGACAACCGGATCTCTGATGACACCGATCCATCTGACATCAACGTACATCAACGAAGAGCTTGGGAAGAACAAGGGGTACGTCTACTCCCGCATCGCCAATCCGACGAGGACGGTGCTTGAAAAGAATATTGCTGCGCTCGAAAACGGCAAAGAAGGCCTCGCATTTGCCTCGGGCATGGCTGCCGAGGCTGCTCTTTTCCATCTGCTCAAGGCAGGCAACCATGTCGTTGTGTCCCGCAATGTTTACGGGGGAACGTATCGCATCGCGAAGCTGGTCCTTGAAGACTTTGGTCTTCAGTTCGACTTTGTCGACACGACGGACCTTCATGTTCTCAAGGCCGCGCTGAAGCCTCATACCAAAATGGTTTTCATCGAAACACCGACAAATCCGACGATGGAGATCACCGATCTGCGGGGGGTCTCAAAGCTCTGCAAGCCACGAAAACTCATATCCGTCGTGGACAATACCTTCGCCACTCCCTATCTTCAGAATCCGCTTGACTTCGGTATTGACATCGTGGTTCACAGCGCCACAAAGTACCTCAACGGACACAGCGATATGCTGGGGGGTCTCATCGTCCTCAACGATGCGAAGTTGACAGAGCACCTGCGGTTTATCCAGAAGTCTGTCGGAGCGATTTTGAGTCCGTTCGAGGCATGGATGTGTCTGCGAGGCATCAAGACGCTGGCAGTTCGGATGGCGCGCCACGATGTGAACGCGGTGGAGGTTGCAGCGTACTTGAATACCCATGGAAAGATCAAGAAGGTAAACTACCCAGGCCTTGTCTCCCATCCGCAGCATTACCTGGCACAGAAGCAGATGAGGGGATTCGGCGGGATGATCTCGTTCGATCTTGGAAGCCTTGACAAGGCGAAGAAGTTCCTCAAGTCAGTGCGCTTGTGCGCGCTGGCTGAAAGCCTTGGCGGCGTCGAGACTCTCATTTCGCACCCGGCCACTATGACCCATGCCTCCGTTCCGCCCGAGGAACGTCAGCTCATCGGCGTCACTGACGGGTTGGTGAGAATCTCCGTAGGCATTGAGGACGTTGAAGACATCATCGATGATCTCAAACAGGCGCTGACAAAGGTGTAGTTATGATGAATGCCGCCTTCTTCCGTGTGCGGATTGGGCAGAAGACGGACTTCTCTCGTGACAACACAAACTTACTTCGCCAGCTTTGCGCGCAACACTTCACACGCGTTGTCATAGCACCGGGTAATCTGGAACTTCCCGCCCTGGATGATACTGCGTACCTTGTGCATCGTGATGACCTCCCCGTCAAGTACCGATCGCGACCCGGCCGCCCAAGTGGGCTTTCGTGAACTGCTCAAGCCGACCGGCATACTTCTGCGAAAGCGAAACGCTCAGCAAGGTATGACCATGACCATCCATCTTTGCATCCGGGGGTCCTTCTAGGATCAATGGGACAAAGGACGATGTGTCGACAGTGATGTATCGAGGCGCTGCAGTTTGAGACGAGTCCACATACCTCCCATCGTACACAAGGACGATGTGTGAGGGATTTCCAGAGAGCACCCCTGCCCGCGTGGAATCCTCCCGTATCACTGCATAGATTCCATTCGGTGTGTTCAACCTCGATACGCCTTGGGAGAAAGCGCTCGATCCGACCAGAATCAATATCGCAATGAACAGGCATGTGTTTATCGGCAAAACTGATGTCTTTCTACGCAAGTGAAGTCTCCTTCAAGAAGCATCTCATTTCAACAACACCATCGACTTCGTCAGACTCGCACCACCAAACAGAAGCCGATAGAAGTACGTGCCCGATGGCCTGTTGTTGGACTTCCAGACACTGACGTGATCACCAGCAGACAAAAATGCATCGACCGCGGTGCGCAGAATGATCACTGCATCGGGATGTGTTTCGATGACCTGGTGCAGTCCGAAGAATCCGGCCGCGAATGGCTTGCTAAGGAGCTAGCGGCAGTTCAGCACAACTGCACTGCCAGCCAGCGATGCTGTCTTTAAGAACTCTCGCCGCGAATACATCTCGTTGTCTCTCTCCTGTAGGCCACTGAAAAGAAGAACCGCAAAGATCGCAGAGAACACATAGACTACGAAGTTCTCACGATCAATACAGCAAGTGTCTCTGCCTCACGACCTTGAATTTGTCCACGTCTTCTTTCCACATCTGCACGATCTTCTCAGGCGGAATCCCGGCGTCGATGGCCATCCGCAGTCTGGGTGTACCCGCCCGCTGGTCGACGGATCGCGCCCTCCACTTCAGGCTATCAGCGAAGAGCTTCTTTGCGCTGGCCAGCATATAGACGCCAACCTTCACCGGCTCGAAGGATTCCCGGTTGGTGATCTTGATGAGAACGCCCGCACACCTTACGCCTTCGTACTTCGGGTGGAGGGCAACATTCTCAATGCTCCGCGGCGTGAACACCGCAGGATCAAACTGCACTCCGTCGAGCTTGAACGCATTCAGCGCGCGAGCCCATGCCCCTCCGTCGATCCACGGAGCACCGATGTTTTCAAACGGTTGGGATGTGCCGCGCCCTTCGGATATGTTCACCCCCTCAAAGAGGCAGGTACCGGGATAAACAGTTGCGCTCTCGAGCGTCGGCAGGTTTGGCGACGGTTTTACCCACTTCAGGCCGGTCTGATCATACCACATCGTGCGTTTCCATCCCTCCATTTTCACGACGGTCAGCTTCGCCTTGATGCCATTCCTCAACCACCCCTCGTCGTTGTACATCGTGGCAAGCTCACCGATGGTCATCCCGTGCGCAATAGGGATGGGATGAAGACCGACAAACGAGCGAAGCGAGTCCTCACGATTGAAGCCTTCGACCCAGGTCCCGCGAATCGGATTTGGACGGTCCAGAACGATGAAGGGGATGCCTTGCTCAGCGGCCGCCTCCATGGCATAGGACATCGTGCTGATGAATGTGTAAAACCGGACACCCACGTCCTGCATGTCGAAGATCAGGGCGTCGACGTCCTTCAGCATTTCCTTTGTTGGCTTGTTGATCGCTCCGTATAGTGAGTATGCAGGGAGTCCGGTCTTCTTGTCGACACCGTGCTGGACGTCCTCGCCATCCGGCGCATCGCCACGGACGCCGTGCTCAGGACCAAACAACACTGCGAGTTTTGTCCGCTGGTTCTCATGGAGAGCGTCAGCGAGACGCTTGCCGTTGGAAAGAAGGGCGGAATGGTTCGTTACAAGTCCCACCCTTTTTCCATTTACAAGATGAAAGTACTTTTCAAACAGCAGATCTGCTCCGGTCTTGACCTGACCGGAGGCATGCGCAGCAAGAAGGAAAAAAGGGGGAAGCAGAAACAGTCTCAGACGCATCACTGGAATCTTCTCTTCATTATTGCGAGCAGAAACAAAAAAGCCCCCTCTCAAGCAAGGTGTGAGGCGAGACTTGAGCACTAGCAGCTTGTTGAGAATCCAGATCCACGGGGAAGAGATGAACCGCCCCCGAAGGAAAGACTTCGGGGCAGGCAAGGCCCCCAAGAGCGCGGGTAGAATCCGAAACCCTAGTATCGAAATCCGAAGGAATCCCCAAGCACAAATATCGAAATGACAGATACAAGAAATGGCTCGTCATTTTGCGATTTTTGGTTTTTGCTTCGAATTTGTTTAGGGTCTAGGATTTCAGAATTCGTGCTTTCGAGTCAACAGTTTGACGGTCTATTTCCTTCACTACCGCGTTAGACCACCTTCGGGCGGCCGATGAACCACGCAGCGATCGTCATGCCGTCCCAAATCTCCCCCGAGTGTATCCGCTCATCCACCTCCTCGGGCCTCAACTCCACGTGCTCAAACTCCTCCGTCGGATCCGGCTTTGTTCCGACATGTTTGAGGCCGCGCGCCACGTAGACACGACACATCTCGTTTGTAACGCCGTTGAAAGGATTGAACTCTCCAACCTCAACAACCTCTATTGCTGTGTACCCGGCTTCCTCTTCCAGTTCCAGAGCGGCTGTCTCCGCGTAGCTGCCTCCAGCTTTTACGCCTCCGCAAGGCAGCTCGAGGCTCTCCTCATCACGCAGATAACGGTACTGTTTGACCATGACCACCCTGCCATCATCCAGGACCGGGATCACGATGCTCGAGCCGTTGGTGTGGACATAGAAGTACTCGCCGACTTCGCCGTTGGGAAGCGTGAACGTGTCCTGGCGATATACCCACCAGGGATTCTTGAACAACTCCTTCTGACTGAGTTTTCTCCATCTGGAGAGGGGCATTGCAGGACCTCATGTTGAGGGGCGTGATGGGGACTCTTTGGTAGTAGGTTGAGAACTAAGATTCTCAATTGAAAGGACAAACCGCCCCCGAACCAAAAACGTTCGGGGCAAGCAAGGCCGACAAGAGAGAAGTCTGACATTCTACCGAAAATGAACGCCTCAATCTAATTCTGGCGTTCTTTGCGGTTAGATTCTTGAACACCCCCTAGAGAGTCGGTCGAAAAGCCTTGCCACAAAGTCCCGAAGACACCAGGGCGTGTGAAAACTTTACTTTTCTCCCCCTTTTCTTTGTGCCATAGTGTCTTTGTGGCGAATAGTGCGTTTTCGTCCGCGCTTCTAGACGAGCTCGCTCTCAGAGAAAAAGAACGCAACTTCAATCCTGCCATTTTCGGGCGAGTCGGAACCGTGGACGATATTCTCGCCTTTGTTGTCTGCGAACAACTTCCGGATGGTCCCCTCCACCGCTTCTCTCGGATCGGTGGCTCCGATAAGTGTGCGGAAATCCGCCACAGCGTTTTGCTTTTCTAGTGCAATGGGCACACACGCGCCGCTCGACATAAACTCCACGAGTCCGTCATAGAATGGACGGCCTTTGTGAACCGCGTAGAACGCCCCCGCTGTTTCTTTCGTCAGACTTACTTGCTTCACACTCAGGATCTTGAAACCAGCTTTCTGGATGCGTGCGATGACTTCGCCCTGAAGATTCTTCCGGACGCAGTCTGGTTTCAGTATTGCCAGTGTTCGTTCAACAGCCATAGGAGAAGCTACCCTCAGTTAGGTCGTATATCAAGTCTGGTTAATTGGTTGATTGGTTAATTTGTTTGTTGCCGAGTTCTGGTATCCTACGCGTTAGCCCTTCGAGCTGGATCCCTTGCCCACCGCACAGTTGCTGTTGTCTGCAAATGGCTACAAACCCAATTACTTTCTGCTTCTTACCTCTCACTTCTTCCATCAACCATCATCCATCTCCCGTCTTACGTTTTATGCGAATTCCACCACCGCTCCATTACGTCATCGGCATTGGTTTGGGATCCCTTCTGCTTCCACTTGTCGTAGAAGAAAATATCCGAGCTGGCAGGCTGCGGATTCGGCAGGTCGATCTGAATTCTCATCGGCATCGGTGCAGAGTCGCCAACGACGATCGCTTCCCCCTGTCGCAGCGTGGAGATGACCGTTTCGAGACCGCTGAAGGTCTCCGGTACCAGTCGGCGGATATAGTTCTGGTCGACGGGATTGAGCAACCGCATCACGACGAAATTGTTGCACTGCGAGAGGATCGTTTCCGATATCTCCGACGGCCTCTGGCTCACGATCATGCAACTGACCCCGTACTTGCGCCCTTCCTTTGCGATGCGCTCCACTGTCAAGCGAGCGGCGGTCGAACCCCGGGCATTGGCGGAGAGATAGTTGTGCGCCTCCTCAAACACCAGCAGGATCGGGAGATCACGGCGGTTCGGATTCCAGAAGTTGAAATCGAACGCGATTCGTGCGACAAGCGCAACGATCGTGTTGACGACATCGAACGGGATTCCACTCATGTCCATGATCGTGATCTTCGACTTCCCGTCGAGACCGAAGATCATCGTCAGCAATCCCTTGGCGGATTCTGAGTCCATGCAAACCCGCGGTTTGAACATGAACGCGTAGCGCGGGTCATTGACCATGCTGTTCAGCCGCACGAGGAACCGCGTGAACTTGCCGTACTGCGGACCTTCCTTCGGTCCTCCCGTGCCTCCCGTGATTTTCTCGGTATCCAGGAACTGCATCCTCGCCCGCACCTCATTGATATCAAAGTAGACGGGCGAATCGACGGTGATCATCGTTGCAAGGCGCGGGTTCTTCGATTTCTTTCCCGCGAAGATGAGGTCCTGCAGCGACGAGACGATCGTCGTTGCGTTCTCATCGCGGGGATCGACAAACAACTCCACCATCTCGTCAAAATTCATCAGCCAGTATGGCAACTCCAGCGCGGCGATATCGAAATGCTGGCATCCATCCGGGAACGCGCTCCTGATACTCGTTGTGAATGTCCAGAATGACGATGTTCGTGTCGGGAAGCGAGACAACCTTTTGCAGCAACGACGCGACGGTGCACGACTTGCCGGCTCCACTTGATCCCAGAACCGCAAGATGTTTGCCGAAGAATTTATTCGGGTCGAGGTACGCCGCGCTCACTTTCAAACAGCGAAAGCTGCCCCACGGAGAAGTTGAACTTCTGATAGGTCGAGAACGCAGCCTTGAGATCCTTTTCCTCTAGCAGGTAGACAATCATATCCGCTGTTGGAAGGACGGAAACACCGCTCTCGAATTTCCCCTTCTTCAGCGTTCCAATCAGTGTTACGTCCATGAGGAACCTTTGCACGATTTTCTCGCTCTCGTAGACGTCCGCCTTCTTGAACTCCGCCACGATTCCCAGCACAAGCAGTTGGCCCACAGGAATCAGAACGTAGGTGCCAATCTGGCCGACGTAGTAGAGCTTCGCGCCGATTTTCTTCGAGAGCGTCGTGATCTCAGGGTCAACCATCACGGTGACGGACGAACTCGTCACTTCCCTGACGATGCCGATGCGTTTTTCTTCCCACATGGTCGTTGCCTCTGTGATTCGTGAACGACGATAGAAAAAAAGTGCCGTTGGCTGGTCGGCACATTCTTCCGTTCTGGATCATCAAGACCTTTTTGATCTCTTGCGGGCTGCTGGTTTCTTCTTCGCCGGGGATGTCGCCCGTTTCTTGGCCCCCCTTTTTGCCACCTTCCTGGCGGCTTTGGAGCGCGCCTTCGGGCCAGCCTTCTTGCCCCTGAGAACCCGTTCCATCGTCTCACCAATGAGAGCAGGGCTCTCGACGACATGAATGCCTGCATTGCGAAACGCCTCAAACTTCTCCGCTGCAGTTCCCTTTCCTCCAGAAATGATCGCTCCGGCGTGACCCATCCTTCGTCCCGGAGGGGCAGTCTGGCCTGCGATGAAGCCCACGACGGGTTTCCCGACATGCCTTTTGATGTACTCCGCCGCCTCTTCTTCCGCCGTTCCGCCAATTTCGCCGATCAGAATCATGGCTTCGGTATTCGGATCCTCATTGAAGAGTTTGACGGCATCGATGAATCGCGTACCGATGACGGGGTCACCGCCAATACCAATGCACGTCGATTGACCGATTCCGCGTTGGGTGAGCTGCCAGACGGCTTCGTAGGTCAATGTACCACTCCTCGACACAAGACCAACGCGACCCGGCTTGTGGATGAATCCTGGCATGATCCCGACCTTGCATTGTCCCGGCGATATGATGCCCGGGCAATTCGGCCCGATCATCCGAACACCCCGCGCCTTTAAGTGATCATAGACCTTCACCATGTCAATCGCCGGAATACCTTCGGTAATTGTCACGATGAGTTTAACGCCGGCATCCGCCGCTTCCATGATAGCGTCAGCCGCTCCGCCCGCCGGCACAAAAATCACCGACGCATTCGCCTTCTCTTTAGCAACAGCTTCTGCAACGGTGTTGTAGACAGGAATCGGTTTCGTGAATTGGTCCTTTGTATTTCCCTGGTAGGTCGTCCCGCCTTTGCCTGGCGTGACACCCGCGACGACATTTGTTCCGTATTCGATCATCTGTTTGGTGTGGAATGTCCCTTCGCCGCCCGTAATTCCCTGCACGACCAGTCGGGTGTCCTTGTCAACGAGTATGCTCATAGGTCAGAAGATGCTGAATACAATGTGGAGGTTGTCGTTAAGGATGCACAAAGTTAAGAAGCGCTTTCGAGAAAATCAGCAACTTTCAGGACGTTTGCTTCATCAAACTGACGTCCAAGGATCTGCACACCGATGGGAAGCCCCAGGTGATCGAACCCACAAGGGACACTGATTCCCGGTATTCCGGCGAGATTCGCCGAGGTTGTGTAGATATCGGAAAGATACATCTGCAGTGGGTCATCCACTTTTTCGCCGGCTTTGAAGGCTGTCGTGGGCGATGTGGGAGTTATCAGGCAATCGACCTCTTTGAACGCATTCAAGAAATCTTCCTGAATGAGTCGCCGGACCTTCTGCCCTTTCCGGTAGTAGGCATCGTAGTAGCCTGCAGACAGCACATATGTCCCGAGCATGATACGCCGTTTCACCTCGGAGCCAAAACCTTCACTCCGGGATTTCACGTACATATCTGACAGCTCATGTGCTCTATCTGCCGCGATGCCCGTAGCGGGCGCCATCATACCGGGCCAGGTTCGACGAAGCCTCTGCAGTCGCCAGGATATAATAAGTTGCGATGGTGTATTCCGTGTGCGGCAGGCCGATTTCTCGCACAACCGCTCCCGACTTGCGCAAGCGATCGACGCCATTTTCTATGGCAGCCCGGACTTCAGGATCGAGTCCCTGGCCGAAGTATTCTTTCGGAATGCCCACACGCATGCCCTTCACATCCTTCGTGAGCGATGCTGTATAATCCGGGACCGGAATCTCGGCAGATGTTGAATCCATGGCATCGTGACCCGCGATGATCTGTAGTACGCGCGCGACGTCCTTCGTCGTGAGCGCAAAGGGGCCGATGGAATCGAACGATGAAGCGAATGCCACGAGGCCGTATCGTGAAACGCGACCATACGTGGGCTTCAAGCCCACGACGCCCGTGAAGGACGCCGGCTGGCGGATCGAACCGCCCGTGTCCGTTCCCAGCGAAGCCGTGGCCATTCCAGCGCGCACGGCCACCGCCGAACCTCCGCTCGATCCTCCCGGCACACGCGTCTCGTCCTGCGGCAGCTTGACGCGGCCGTATGCGGAGTTTTCCGTCGATGAGCCCATCGCAAACTCATCCATGTTGGTCTTGCCTATCAGAATGGCGTCGGCATCGAGCAGGCGGGCAACAACGGTTGCATTGTACAGCGATACGAAATTCTCGAGGATTTTGGAGCCACAGGTGACGCGCTCCCCTTCCACACAAATGACATCCTTGATCGCGACGACCATGCCGGCCAGCGGTCCGGCTGTTCCGTCAGAGAGCTTTCGGTCGACACATCGCGCTTGCTCGAGAGCCTTTTCAGAGAGCACCGAGAGAAATGCATTGAGCCCGCGACGCGCTTCGATTGTACGAAGGTACTCTTGCGTGAGCTGCTCGCAGGTAATGGTTCCCGCGCGTAACTCCTGTTGAATGGTGTCAAAGGTTTTCATCCGGCTGATGCAGTACGGCTGTGGCCGCAATTGAAATGCTGCGGAATGCCGCCGATGGAGTTGACCAGCGCGCTTCTGCAGCAATGAAAAACGTCGCTCCCCTTGTGCATCTTGCCGGGCAGGAGCACGCTGTCTGGTGCAGGAGGTCTGAAACTACTTCTTCGGTTCTTCTTTGGCTTCCTTGTTCTCTTTGGTATCGATCTGCTTGACGTCCTTCTCAATGTCGTCCTGAATCTCACGCGCTGCCTTGCGAAACTCCCGCAAACCGGTTCCCAGTCCCCGTGCCAACTCTGGGATCTTCTTTGCACCAAAGAAAATGAGGATGACGAACAATATCAGTATTATCTCGGGCGCTCCAAGATTCATACTCTCACGCTCTCCTTTCAAACAAGTTGTGGATGTAGAACAAAACTCTCGACAATCGAATCAAAAATCTTGCGGCCGTCGGTATGGCGAAGAACCGGATCGGAGGCGCGTTCGGGATGAGGCATCATCCCCATGACATTCCCTCGCTCGCTGATAATCCCGGCAATATCGGAGAGCGATCCGTTGGGATTGGCCTCCTCCGTGATATTTCCGGACGCGTCGCAATACCGGAACACAATTTGACGGTGATCCTCCAAACGCTTCAGTGTGTCGTTGTCTGTGAAGTAGTTGCCATCGCCATGAGCGATGGGAATCTCGAGTACCTCGCCCTTCCGGCATTGACCGGTGAACCGGGTCTCGGGGTTTTCCACCCGCAGATAGATGTACTTGCAGACAAATCTGAGTGAGCTGTTTCTCAACAGGACGCCGGGAAGCAGACCCGCTTCAACGAGGATCTGGAATCCGTTGCAGATGCCGAACACCATGCCGCCATTGTTCGCGAAGCGGACCACGTCTTTCATGATCGGCGAGAATCGCGCCAGCGCGCCACAGCGAAGGTAGTCCCCATAGGAGAATCCGCCCGGCAGAATGACGACATCCACATCCCCAACGGATGATTCCTTGTGCCAGATCAGACAGGCCTCCTGGCCAAGAATCCTCTCTGCCACGTAATGCGCGTCGTGGTCACAATTGGAGCCGGGAAAGACCACTATGCCGAATTTGAGCTTCATGCTGGTTGGTTCAGTGGCCAATTAGTTAACTGGTTAATTAGTTAACTGGTTAATTGGTTAACTGGTTAATTGGTTAACTGGTTAATTGGTTAATTAGTTAAGTAGTTAAGTAGAAGATTGGCTGACCTTCACCCACCACTCACCAATTAACTACTCACCAATGAACTACTCACTTAGCCTTTGTCTCCTCAATCGTAAAGCTATAATCCTCCATCACGGGATTTGCCAGGAGCTTCTCACTCACTTCTTTTGTAATTCTCTCCGCCTCTTCACGCTTCTCCGTGTCCACATTCAATTCAACGAACTTTCCGATGCGGACGTTCCGCACTCGATCGTAACCAAGAGAATGAACTCCGTGTTCAACGGCCTTTCCCTGAGGATCGAGGATTGACTGCCTCAATGTCACCAAGATTTTTGAATGATACAAGTTGTTTCTCCACGCTAGATTAGATGTCGATGCTTGAAATTTCGCTCTCTTCGTCCGTGTCTTTTTCGACGCGTGTTGCGACTGAGCGAACCCACTCATAGAGAGATCTGAGAACGCCGAAACCGATGAACGCGGCCATCACATAGAAGAGATACGCTCCCATCGATGCGACCACAACGACTGCAGCCGCGGAAATGGAAGTTGCCCGCCACGGATGCGCGCGCAGGCCCCGCTTCGTGAACTTGGGCAGTGTATCGTAGCGCACCTTGCTGACCATCAATAATGAAAGTATCACGACCAGGACCGCCAATCCGTCACGGGTCCAGCCGTTAAGACCATAGCGCTCCGTGTTGTACTGAAGGAGAAACGCACAGACGGTGATGGCCTGCACCGGTATGGGCAGACCCTTGAAGTAGTCCTTTTCAAACCCCACGAGCTGAACGTTGAAGCGTGCAAGGCGAATGGCGCCGAACACGAGCGGAAGCGAACTGATGATGACGCCGAGGCTCTCAAGGGAGCTGAGGTGGGCCTGGTACACCAGGAACGATGGCGCCGCTCCAAAGGAAACGACATCAGACAGCGAATCAAGCTCAACGCCGAACTGACTGGACGATCGGGTGATCCTCGCCATGAGTCCGTCAAGCATGTCGAAGACCCCGGCGAGGATGATGAACCATGCAGCCATCTCAATCCTGCCCTGGCTTGCATTGAGGATCGAAAGGAAGCCACAAAACGCATTCAGAACCGTGAAGAGACTTGGGACAATAGCTCTCGTAATTTTCATACCCTGATGTCTCCGCAGAAGCTGAAGCCACTTCCAACAACGGGCCCAGCATTCAATAAGGCGAAGTGCTCGTTTCCACTTTGCAACCGACTTTCGAATATCCAAAATGTGGTTGTGGAAACGGCACTAGTGAAGTTCCGCAAGGACTGTTTCTCCGGCTACGGTCTGATCACCGACCTTCGCGTGGACAATCGTCTGCGCCGGCACGAACACGTCCACCCGAGATCCGAACTTGATCATCCCAAACCGCTCACCCGCTTTCACCTGGTCCCCTATCTTCAAGGTGCAGACAATGCGCCGCGCCACAAAACCGGCTATCTGTTTGAAAAGCACGCGCCCGCGTGGATGCTCGATCCCGATCACCATTTGCTCGTTCTTCTCTGACGCTTTATCTTCAAAGGCTGCGAAGTACTCACCCTTGACGTATCGCAGATGCTTCACGGTCCCACTGATGGGATTGCGGTTGACGTGGACATTCAAGGGGGACATGAAGATGCTGATCATCGTTGCGCTCGATCCCAGGAATTCCTTTTCGTCGACCTGGCGTACGGCAATGACCTTTCCGTCGGCGGGAGCAAGGACAAGCCCGTCCCCGTTAGGAGACGATCGCTCGGGATCACGGAAGAAATTGGCCGTCAGCACGAAGAGAACAACGGCAAGCAGCACGATCCCATATTTCAGAATCTTTGGTTCGGCAAATACAAGAGCCAGGACGACCGCTGCCAGGCATATGATCGCGACCACAAGGAATACATCATAGCCATACTTCGTAATCATAATCTGCAATCTAATCCTGGAAGCATTTACTCTTACCGTAGTTACCGCTCCTGCCTCGGTCCATGGACACCGACAAATCTACAGACACCCGCCCTACAGGTGAACTGCAAAGTAGTGGATTTTTCTCCAAAAAGTCCGCTTTCCGGAAAGAGGTTAGGTCTTGGACAGCGTCGAATGGGAGATATCTCGAGGTGGTGGTAGGAGCAACAAAGAGTATCACTGTCGGGGGAATCAAGGCTTGGAGTCAGCTCGTTGTGACCGTTCTTCCCTTTTGATAGTTTAGCCTTGGGTTTTTGAAGTCGAAACAAGATTGATGAGTTTCGACAAGCTTCTTAAATATTTCTTTAGATGAAACTCAATTGAATCTGTAACAAGTATACCGAAAAAAGGCCCGAAAGTCAAGGTAAGCGGTATGTAGTGAGGGGGGAGATGGATGGTTGATGGATGTTGGTAGATGGAAGAGGTGAGAGGTGAGACGTGGGACGGAATACATTGGAAAAGAAATCTTTTTTCTATAAATTGTTTTTCACAGTGCATTGCCCTGTGGTGTAATCCCGCCACAAACCGGCGGGATGCTCAATCCGACGAACAAGTTACTTCGCTTCGCTCGCTAACTTGTGTCGGATTGGCATTGGCAGCACGTGTGTTTTGACTTTTTGAAAACTTGCCCCGTGGTGTAATTGGCAACACGTCTGACTCTGGATCAGAAAAGTCTAGGTTCGAGCCCTAGCGGGGCAGCGAGTTAATGCAAAAATCAAAGTGTGAATTGAAAAATGAAAGCGGCTCGTTCATTTTTCCAATTTGATTTTTGCATTTTGCATCGATTATGGCCCTATCGTCTAATGGTTTAGGACGCGGCCCTCTCAAGGCCGAAATACGGGTTCGAGCCCCGTTAGGGCTACAAGCTGCACCATGTAACTCAGTTGCGTTTTTGGCGTGAAAACGCAGTTGGTCGTTGACAGGGATACTTGGCTCACCCTGAAAGATCGAAGGCTCCTGCAATCGGTCTGCGATGTTGGGGATCGAAGGCAAGCGCTTGAGGTAGCATCGAACTTTCCGCTCTTCTTTATCGACCAGAATCGTCTCGACGATTCTCCTGAGGAGCTCTTTCCTTTCCGCAACCGAGAGTTCATCGAAGGTTCTTTCAAAGTTGTCCAGGAAGCGTTTTACAGCTCCAGCAGTGAGCTTGGGATCCAGTTTCGGAGGCTTGTACTTTTCCAGTCGCCTCCTCTCCTGTTCAAGCTTTTCCTGAATCTCTTCGAGCTCTCTTAGGCGAACAGCAACACTTTTCAGGTTGGTTCCTTCCTCTGCGATTGAGAGTAGGTTTGTGGTTTTGCCAGCGTTCTCCTTCAGTATTTCATCGATACTGTCAATCCTCTTCTCGACGGCTGAAGGCTGTCGTCTGTTGAACTCCTCGACATATACCTGTGTGCGCGTCATGAAGTCAGAATCATAGAACGTTTGTTTTATGCTGGAAAGGATGAAGTCTTCCAGTTTGTCTTGTCTGATTGAAAACCAGTGACAAACATTGTTGCCCTTGTTGACATAGCCACCATCGATGTAATACTTGTTTCCGGTGGGCTTGTGACGATAACCTTGATAGTTGTGTCCACATTGGACGCACTTGACAAGCCCTGTGAGCAAGTACGTGCCTCTGTAGAAATGCTGATTGGGCCTGGTTGGACGCGGTTCTGATTGCGCGTTTGCTTCCTGGAAGAGCTCGTTAGAGACGATAGCCGGATGTGCGTTCGGGACGACAATCCATTGAGCCTCGTCATTGTACCATTTGCCGCACAGATCGATGCCCTTCTCCTTCGCTAAGATTTTGCTGAAGGATAATCGATTATAAACCCTGTCGCCGACGTAGGCAGGATTCCGGACGATGCCGTAAATAGAGACTCCCGCCCACTTCTGATCTTTGTTCCTCCACCGGCCATGTTTCGGGCACGTGATTCCCTCCGCGTTCAAGATGTCTGCTATCCCTACATATCCAAGACCGTTAGCTCTCATTTCAAAGATTCTTCTGACGGTGCTAATCTCTGCTTCGTCGGCGAGCTCCCATACCACTTTTTCTTGCTTTGGAACCGAACGCATGCCATCCCTCATCGTCCTTCTCTCACCAGTCTTCAAATCGATAGCTATCCTCTTGTAACCATAAGGAGCGAGACCGCCTCTCGAGTAAATACCCTGCTGGGAAGACAACATTCCCCTTCTGATAGATCTGGAGAGTTTTTTGGAATACTCAGAGGCTTCGGCGGATTCCACAACCTCCACAACGTAACTGCCAATGTCGTCTCCGTTCTTGGAGTTGGAGTGGATGATTCGGACCTTGACATCAAACCTCCCGAAATGCACTTTCCAGTAGGCGTTCTCTCTTGGGTTCAAGGCCCTCCCCCACCTGCTCTCATCATAAACCAGCACATACTCAAAATCGGGATCGTCTTCCACCCTTCTTACGAGCTCTGCAAAACTGGGACGTCCAAGAAAGTTCGTTCCG
The DNA here is from genome assembly GCA_963739335.1 of uncultured Bacteroidota bacterium. Taxonomy (GTDB): domain Bacteria; phylum Bacteroidota; class Ignavibacteria; order UBA10030; family UBA10030; genus UBA9647. Next base: position 42,596 of record CAVUAC010000063.1, read on the forward strand.
CTCCTTCCTTGGTCCGAGAACCATTCAACAATCTTGAAATCGTTCGCGGCGGCCCAGCGTTCAATCTCTTCCTTCTGCTGAGGAATCGATGTTGCACCTTGCTCGTCGGTGGAGCATCTGCAGTATCCGACAGCAGTTTTAGGACCGATCGGGTTCTGTTTCGATGTCACAGCGTTGACCTCCATGAGGAGTGAGAGACTTTTCGCTCTCGAGTTGCCGGTTGATCGCCTTTGCGACTAATTTTGCCATGAAATCGAGATCGGCATCAGATAGCTGGGAGCCCTGCACGATCTCGAGAGTGATTCGTTTCTTGGGAATGTCAGACCGGGTCACCTCATAGTCACCGCCCCCTTGCCATCTTCTTGTCCTCCCTGTCGAAGGACACCGGCCCGGTCCGATCTATTTCCTAGAGTCTTCGATACAAGTTCCCTCACCTTTCCTTGAAGCCCATTGCCACCGTACAAATCGAAAACAACTTTTCGAAACGCTCGAAACTGGCTTTGCGACATGCTCATTTCCCCGAAGGTCAGGACTGATTTCATAACCTCTCGATTCAGGTACTTCGAGCTCGGTTATCAGTCTTTCTGAGATGTCAGATTGCCATTTGTTCACAAATGCTCCGGACTGTAAAGAATTTGCCAATCAAGTTCAAGATTAATCGCTTTGCATTTTGTGCTTCTATCCATACCTCATCTGTATTTTTGAGGCCTGAAGAGGAAGAACGCTCTGAAGACACGAAAGATCATGTACGCAAAGAAACCGAGTGTCGAGAAGTAGATATAGAATTCTCTGTTTTCCATGCCGATGGAGAAAATCTTGAAGATCGTGAATATGCTCACACCAAAGATGTAGATCGGCCCCATGTTGAAGTAATGACCTTCGTCGACCTGGCGGAGTTTGCGAATCTCGTCGGTGTCGAGATATTTCTCACGGGAGCCGTGCCAGAGCATGTTCTTGATATGAAATGGATTGCCGTTGGATGCTTTGAGGATCTCCCTTCGATATAGTTCTGGGTCAATGATGTGCAGAGGGTAGTTCTCGAAAAAGTAGTTGATGAGCTGGATGGAAACGCTTTCCGGCAAAGGCTCCAATTCGATCTTGGTGAAGGAAGCCCAGATGCGCTTGAAGAAGAAGTTCTCCTTCATTTGAACAACCGCCGCACAGATGAGAGCAATGTTCAAAAGGGTCTCCAAGAATTTCTGTTGAGTGGGCGAGATTCTGTCCAGGTTGTCAAAGAAGATGAGATAAGGTTTTTGCGATTGGGAGATCCCTTCGAAAATCAACGCTTGCAGTTTGTTGGCCCCGAGGCCTGACAGCTGCTTTTTTGCCGAGGTCCAGTCTGAGCGCTCCTCGTCGAGCTCTACGTGAAGATCCCCCAGATAGAAGAGGTCCTCGGCAATTTCCTTGAGGCAATCACCTAACGGGCTGGAGTGTTCGATGAAGAGCATCTTGTATTGGTCTGGTTTGATTCGAACACCCAGGTTGCCGCGTAGCTGGGCGATGATGTTCGCTGAGAAATCGATACGCCTGGTTCGCCCCGAGAGGATCCACTTTGCTTCGAGCATTAGCCGACTCTTGCCAATGCCCTTGTCTCCTGCGATCAGTGTGTGACGGCCTTTGGAAAGATTCTTGACGAGTTGATACAATTCTTCGGTCCTGCCAAAAAAGGTTGTGTCCTGCCGTAGGTCTGATGAGGGCCCGGATTTGTTCACGGTTTCATCCGGAGGAATACTACTCCTGTGTTTCGCATATATAGCATGCATCGGGGCGCAGTTGACCCAAAGCGATTCTTGGAAGCAAATAGAATACGGTGATGACTCTGGCCTTCTTGAATGTCGAGATGCAAAACTACGTCGACAGCGTGCTCGAGAAGTTTCGGCCCAGCCGCTGTTTTGTTTTTTGTAACCTGTCCGACAATGATGAGCACAAGGTTCTTCTGCTGGGCCAGTCGGCGCAGGATATAACTACATTTTCGTATTTGCGTAGCACTTCCCGGCAAGGAGGTCGTCGCGTCGGAATATATGGTTTGAATTGAATCTACAATGAGCATCCGTATCTTTGTCTGGTCGACGTGTGAAAGGACTGCGCTCACGCTCGTTTCGAAGAGGACGAGTATGTTCTGCGACGATATCCTCAGGCGATCGGCTCGAAGCTTTAGCTGCTGAACAGACTCTTCCCCCGTGACGTATAGTGACGGGATGTTCATCTTCTTGAGCAGCTGCATGAGTAAGGTTGACTTGCCTGCGCCTGGAGGTCCGGTGATGAGAACCGAGCTTCCGGGAACAAAGCCATCGCCCAGCAATATGTCGAGTTGTTCGATCCTGGTCTTGATTCTTGGTACGACGAACGATTCAATTTTGGCAAGTGCAACAGGTTGTGCGCTCGGGTTAGAAATGACATTCGTTTGCTTTCTGAGAGAATTCCATCGGCCGCAATCGGGACACGCAAGTTGGAAATTCTGGAAGATGGAATTGCATTTTGCACAGACATAGGGCATGAGAGATCCATGTGTTTCGGAATAATGGAATGGTGTAGTGGAGTATGAATCTGTTCGACCTCTCCTTTGTCCCCTCCTTAGGAGGAGGGGAAGGCTTGGGAGGCAATGGAAGTGCGACCTCCCCTTCGTTACCTTCTCGGAGAGGAAGGGATGAATTGTCATTTGAGGCGCTTGATGATGAATGTGATTTGGGTTTTGTTGTTGTGTGGGACCTGACGGATATCCATAAGCAGGCCGTTGACGGTTGAGAGGACCTCGGATTGTGTTTCGGCTGCCTTTGCTTTTGCTCTGAGCTGTTGATTTGCAAGAATCAGTTTTCGAATGTCCAGTGCGATCTTCGATGAGGTCGCGGCTCTTGACGCATTGAGCTGAGAAAGAAGAGTCTTGCTCTTTTGCCATTTCAGCTCGGAGAGCTTGAGGACGGGATCAGATGTGAATCCGTCTTTCGAGAGCTCGGTTCGATGACTATGTTCTATTGAGTCGATCTTTACGGTTTGCTCCGCGTTGGCGATCTTCTGATCGATGTCTGATAAAAAGGAAACCTTCTGGCTTTCGAGCAATTGGATTCGCTCTTGATTCAGGCTGATTTGATCCTGGAAAAACTGGGCAAGGTTCTTCCTGGCGATGAGTTCTTTTTCTCTGACTGTGTCCCCCCTCGACTTGTAGAACACCACGGATTCCTTTGGATCGAGCGTGAAGGAAATCTGGGTAAAGTTCTCGAGTTTTGGCAAGGTCAACCCTACCGGAGAATGACCCTCCTGGCCTTTGCCGGGAAGAATCGATTTGACTGTCAAGATGCCCTTCGTGATGAAGACGTACTCGAGATTGAAGGTGCAAATATCGTGGTATCTGGCGTAGTTGAACTTGATCGTGCCTCCACCCCCGGTGACCGGGCTGAAGATTCTAATGTTTTCAGGGAGTGAGACTCTGTCCGCGGTCGAGAGATCGCCGAAGAGATAGTTCTCCATTGATGTGTCGATGTACGTCGTGATTTGCGAAAGCAGTTGGTTGCTGAGATCGATGCTTCGAACGAAGGAACGAGCGGGCTCACCTTTCTGACAAAGTATGTTCTCCGCGACATAGTCGGCCTCAAAGTCTTTTCCGAGGGTGTGCAGGTCGCCATCGACTCCCTTGAAAATCAGAGTAGAGGGATTTAGGGCCCCGATGACCTCAACTGTACCGTTGGAGGGTTGTTTCGTGAGCATGTTGTAGGCCGTAGTGTTCGCGAACACCAGGTTGTCTTTTGAAAATCCGTTGTAGTCACGGACAGCTGACTCAATATTCCCTTGTGTGGATCGGATGAACCGTTCATATCCCTGGTTGGCGATCAAGAAGACCGGAATGCAGCCAAGGAGGAAGAAAAGCCCGAGTATCCTGTCCATCCTGGATCCAGTCTGTAGCCGATACCGGTGGGGATTATTGACCTCCAACGGGAATACGCACTTCAAGCTTGACAGAGGATAGAAAAGCTTGACGCCGTGGACCGTCATTGTGTCAAGGAAAGGGTGTGAGGCGTATCCGGCCAAAAGGCAAGTGTAGGTGTTTGGGCTCAGCAAGTGGAGAGGAAGGAGAATGGTGGCAAGCGTGACGATGAATATGACCGAGTGTGTGAGGGTGCGATGACCAAATCGGCGCTCCAGTTTGTTGGAGATGAATGGAATTGCCCGGCCGGGGAGACTTGCAGCTGTGTCGATGTCCGGCAAGACTGATGCGATCGCAATGGTGGCAGCGTTGGGAGTGTTCAATGCTACACCCGTAGTTGTGAGCAGGAGCAAGTAAGTGAATTCAGCGAATGTTATGTGAGTGGGAGCGGTCATCAGATGGTTGATGGATGATGGATGATGGGTGATGGTGCACCTTTTCGATGTATTGGCATAGGATGCTAGTGAGGCGATACAAATCCATTTCGGTGACGATGGATTCGCCGCTCCGCCCATCCAGCTGAAGCGTCTTGGACCAAGCGTTTAGGATCGTTTGAATCTCAGGGGCAGTAGGGATCCTGCGCACGATGGACATTCTCAGTACTCCCTTTCCTCAGGCGGTCGATACTCTAACCTCAAATGGCGAAAAATCTCTTCTTCGCTGCGAATGGGAATGATGCTTCCTGTGTCTGTCAACAATCCGCTGCCATCCGCCTTGAGGTGCATATGGAGTTCCATCGCTCTTCGAGCAAGTTTGACGTTGTGGTTACGGCTGCCTGTGCGAATTAGGAGCAAAGTCCACCACGTCGGCTCGGTGGCGACGTACAAGTCGATAGGAACGGCATCATCATCGACCGTTTTGAAGAAGCGTTTGATCTTTGAGCCGTTTGCCTCAAGCTCTAAGTCTCCCTGCAGACAGAGTTGAGAAAGCTGTTTGTCGAGCTGATTCTCTTGAACTGGTTCACCGAAGAGGGTGTCGTCGTCCGCCTGGATGAACCTAGGAATCGCGAGGATATCGATGTCGTTGACAGCGACTTTGAGTCGGCGAAGTGAACCTACGATTTCGATGCGGTCGCAGGCTGCGGATATCTGGTTGATGAAGTCTTCGGCGATCTCACGGGCGAAGGTGTCGGGGAACATGGACGGATCTAGATTAGTTAATTGGTGATTGGTTAATTGGTGAGTGGTTAGTTCGTTAATTAGTGAATGATGTCGCCGCTTTTCTTTTGCTTGTCCAAAAGAAAAGCGGCAGAAAAGAAAAGGACACCCGAAATCAAATCGCACGCACAAGGAGCAACAGTCTTGGGTAGAAGTGATGCAGGAACTGTTAGCTCGACGAGTTTTCTCGTCGACCACCTTTGACCGGAGATCTACCTACGCACACCGCCGTGATTTCGGGGCCAACGCACAAAAGCGCACATACAAGTCGAACATATCAGCATCCTAAACTATGGGGGACGGTTGTGGGGTAAAGAGCGCTTCATCAGCACGGTGGCGGATTGTTCTTCCTCCGCTGTGAGCAGCTGAACCCAGGGTAGCGTTCCATCGCCGTTGCCGTGGAGGCAGGTCCACATCCAGGCGAAGGGATTGGCAATACGAGCTTTCTCACTGGCCTTCAACATCAACCTCAGAGCACGCAGGACAAGTTCTGGGTAGTTCACCTTCTCAGTGAGGACGTTGTATGCGTGATAGCACATCCTGAGTTTGTAGTCATCAGAGCCGCCTAGGAAAAGTTTGCGGAGCTCTGAATCGAGCGGGACCCAGTCAAACCTGTTTGAACGATCTTCGTTCCAATTGGCTATTTCGGACCGGAACGATTGGGCGTATTCCTCGAATGCGGAGTCTGAGAGAGCGATGAGATACAGATCGGTTCCTGACTCGACTCGGTCAGCCTGAATTGCAGGCTCAGCAACCTCCGGCTGAGTGGAAAACTTGTGAATATCTCTGGCGTCTTTAACAAGCAAATCTTTTTCTGTTCTCTCTCTATTCTCCTTCTGTATCTGTTCTTCTTCTGTTTCTAGGAGAACTTTCTCTGACTTTGTTCGAAGCGAGTCCGGAGTTTGTCCGATGTTGTCCGGACAAACTCCGGAGAGTGTTCGGAGATTGTCCGAACAATGTTCGGAGTCTGTGCGAACATTGTCCGTGTTCTTATGCCGGCGTCGCGTGTAGTCATCCGCACGTTGTTCGAATGAGGGACTGTATAAGACGTTGAATTTCAGCCACTTGTGAGAGTCGAAGAGTCCAACCTGAACGCAGGTCTCGATGACTTCTTTCAGTTTGCGCAGAGAAGTAAAGAGATTCTTTCCGAGGATTCTTACCGGAAGCCTTGGGACCCTCGCCAGGTCGAGGTGAACTGCAGAGAAGTTGTCTGCGGCTTTTTCGGAGGTTTGAAGGAGATTCATGAAAGTTTGGTCACTTTCTTCAGAGATTTGCATGACTTTCAGGTGAAATGTGTCAGAATGTTGTCCGATTTCTTCCAGGAGCCCCCAGTAGATGCCAAGACCCTCGGCTCCATGAGTTGAGCCGAGGATCTGGAGCTTCGGATCATGCCGCGCTGCACATTCATGGTGGAACCATTTCATAGGATTTACTTTACTTGCCCAATCGAAAATAGAGGCTCAACCCTTACGGGTTGTCACTTCTCTTGCTCGTCCAAGAGAAGTGACCAAGAGAAGGACGCCGAAATCGAAACCCGCTTCATAGAGCTTCCCCCCACATGCCAGAAATTTCGGTGAGGAGTGAATACTGCATTCTCGATGGTTGGGTTGCCTTTCACCGAAATTTGAACGCACGTGATTGAGCTGCCGACGCACACTGCCATCGATTTCGGGTAGCTCGGGGCAGGTGATCGTTCCGCTGTGAAGAAGATGGAAGAAACTCAATTCAGTAAAGCGAAGTAACTCCTGGATCAAATGGAGCAAGAGGAGAATGTAGGGATTAAGCTTCATTGAGATCCTCCGTAAGCAACGTGGGTCACTTTTTCAGCCGATAGTAGAACTGCTCGACTTTGTCGATGACACGATTTCTTTCCAAGAGCTCGGTACTGTTTGTTATAGAGATCAGCCACCAGTGCCAGTGCAGCCTGTCGGAGCCGGGGACGTTTCAAGAACGACGCTTCAGCTGCGATGTTTTCGATGAGGTCTAGTACGACGATAGCAGTACCTTCGTTGAGCGAATGGAGATCAAACTCCGGAGTGAGAAACCGGACCTTGGATTCTGCGTCGGCGATAACTGAATCGCATTTGTGACCAAAGCTATCAAATACCTGCTGACGAAAAGAGCGAAAGAGACGCTCGAGGAGTCTGACGTATTCAGATGGTTCCTCTTGCGGTCGTTCGTGTTTGGAATCTGACGTGTCCTCCGTCGGTTGGCCCGCTGCCAATTTCTTGGTTTGGCTCTTGAGTCGCCTTTGAAGGCCCGTGACCCGCCTCTGAAGCCCTGTGTCCCGCCTCTGAAGAGGCGGGCTAGCCCCTGGCGGCTGGGTAGCTGAAGGAGGTTGGTCTGGCACCCGATGGGTGATGACAAAGGTGCTGGCTTGGGAGCTGTCGTCGTGAACGCTGTGAGTGTGATGGTCAACGGCCCGGGGCTCGCCTACAGATGAGCCTTCCGCCAGAGAGGCGGCGGGCATAGGCGAGTTGAGAATCTTATTGATGAATGATGTGAATTCCTCTGCCTCTTTCTCATCGTCTGGTGCCAGGGTCTCATCAGCTGAAGAGTCTTTCGAGGTACTCAGCGAACCTGGGGGAGTTCTGCTCACACTCGCTGATGTGTCGGCCATTGTGTCAGGAACACGAATGGTCGACTTTATTGATCGTATGGACTGTGAAGCATACCTTTCCTCGATGAGATCTTTGTTCTTCTCGATGTCGTAAACTAGAATTCGCCCCCGCTTGAAAGCTGGCTGATAATGAATGATGTCGTCGGGCGAATTGATTTCCCGAAGGTCAAGGGATGGAGTCGGATTCACAAATTCATTGCATTCGATGATCCCCTTTTGGCACTCAGTGCATCTCAGGAGGGTCGCGATTTGCTTCCTTGAGAGACCGTCAATCTGGACTTTCACGCAAGGCTCATAGTAGAAGGTTGACCGGAAGCGGTTGAGAACCTGGTCGGATGCGACGTAGAGAGAGACTCGCGTTCGGTCTTCTCTGCCCAGTAGCGTAAATGTCTGGTACGCAACCTCAGCACGGATTTGAAATCGCAGATCTCGATTCATGCGTGCGCACTCGTAGATATCAGGTCCTCGGAAAAAGAGCATATCGTAGTAGCGTGACGCGGGCGTGTCCGAAATTGCAGGTTTCTGTTCGTATGAGATCATGATGAACCCCAACGAATCGCCAGCTTGAGAGCGGACGAGCAACTGGGGGTCTAGGTGTTTTCCTGGCACGTCGGCGATGATCTGTACTGCATCGTTCAACATTGTTCTTCAGTGCTCAGTCATTTGAGCAAGACGGCTTTCTTCGTCAAGACTCCCGACGGAGTAATGATTCGGACGAGGTATACACCCGACGGCAGAGTTGGGTCGAACAGATGGATTTGATGAATGCCTGGCAGGAAGTGTGTTTTTGGTTGTTTGTCAACCTCCTGACCCAGGATGTTGAAGAGCTTGACCCAAACATCCATTGCCTCAACAAGGTTGAGCATAAGAAAACCATCTTCGACGGATGCACTAACGAGGATTGCAGGAGCGATTTCTGGCGTTAGGGCTATCGAGGATACCAATTGAGACTTGCAGGCAGGCCGGGACTGCAAGCGAAACGTGTCGGCTCCGATGGTGAAGAAGGAATCGAAGACAGAAATCGTTACGGTTCCCAGAATTCTTGCTTTTGCTGTTATTCCACCGTTTCCTGTCTCTGTCTGATAGATGTATCGGACCGAGGTCGTGCTCTGCAGCCGATGAAGCGTTTCCTGCGCAGGATGACGATAGATGTTCCGATCGCCTACAGAAATGACGACTGCTTCGGGTCGCAGGCTATCAAGGAAGGTGCGATTGGTTGAGTAACGGCTACCATGGTGGTTGATCTTCATTGCATCGACATCGCCAACGAATGCGGCCAGAGGAGTCTCGATATCTGTATAGGTTTCTGTCACACCTCCGCAATCTCCGCCTGTAAAGTACTTGAATGAGAAAGTTCTACCATCTACCGTGTGTTCAGATGAAAGCAACCAGGCTATGCTGCGGTTGTTCTCGCCCGCCAGACCGCCGTCGGGCAGGTGGGCTCTGCTCCCCGCGACCTCACCGCATCTGAAAACAGCACCATCGACAGCGAGGCATTGAAGAAAAACCTCTTTTGTGAGCTTGATAGTTTGGCCAAGATAGACTGCGGCATGCCGATTGGTGCTTTGGGCAGCTGACCAGTATTGCCGGAAAGCTCTGGATGTTGGGAGTGGGGGTGTGCCTCCTCTATCTAGAATAGTTCGAACGCTGTCTGGGGAAAGACCTTGGATGAGCTTGTCAATGCCGCCGATGTGGTCCGAGTGATAGTGTGAGGCGACCAAGTAGTCGAGGGACGTAATCCCTAGGCTATGGAGATAAGGGAGAATGATGGTTTTTCCTTTGCCTGTGTCACCGGCGTCGATAAGGACGGTCTTGCCGTGAGAGGTTCGAATGAGTGTGGCGTCGCCCTGACCGATGTCGATGTGGTGGATTGTCACTCGCTGCGAAAACAGTTCCGTATAGACAATGAGAAGCGAGAGTAGTGTGTATAGATGAAGATTCATTGAGGGTCTGCGCGAGTAGTCATGGTCATGCAGATGAGTAGATGTGAACACCCCTGCTGGATAGCACTCGGAAGGATGTTTGTCTTTTCTCTGAGGAGAACGTTGAGTCCACTTTCTTTTTGCTCGCCCAAAAAGAAAGTGGACAGAAAGTCGCGCTGTACGGGATCCCGCCTTTCGTATTTTGAAGCGGGAAAAAAGGGCGCCGAAATCGAAACCCACGCGGGAGCGCCTCCTCCCGCCTGCCGGAAATTTCGGTGAGGAATGGTAACTGCTGTCTCGACGATTGGATCGAGACTCACCGAAATTTGAACCCACGTGGTGAAGCTGCTCACGCACGCCGCCATCGATTTCGGATAGCTCGGGGCAGATGTTCGTTCGGGCTTGAAGAACGTAGAGAAGAAGTTTCATTGAGGGTCTCCGTGAGTAACGACGTTATGCGAATTCGGAAAAGTGCTCGGAAGTATCAAATCCCCCCGACCCCCCTTTTGAGAAAGGGGGGATGTTGTGCTGGTACTCGATGCCGTGGATTTCGGTGGCCATATTTGCCATCTGGCAGAACACTAATATGAAAGCTTCAATTTGATGAGAGCCTCCTCGTGACGGATTTGAAGAAGCGATCTCATTGCGGCTGAAAGCTCGAGCTTGGAACGTGTAAGGACGTCGAATTCGATCTTACCTTGTTGGAAGCGCAATTCATTGAAGTGGAGCAATTCCTGGATGAGGCTCATGTCTCTTTCAAGCAATGCCGACTCGGCCTGCAATGCTTGCAGTTGCTTTTCAAGAGACCTGCGAGCCTGTTGACGCTGGGCGGTGCGCAATGATAGCTCAGCGTTCAGCCGGTCCAGTTCTAAGGTGGCGTCGGTGTGCCTAGATGAATTGATAGCCTCGTTCAATGGCAGGCTGATCGATAGTCTGTATGCGTCGCGTGGAAGAATGTAGGGTGTGAAGGAACCCGGGTCGATGAATATCAGATCGTGCATGCCGAAGCTGGCCGATAAATGGATCTGTGGAATGATGCGTCTCCAAAAGCTGGTTTCCCGAACTTGTTCCGATGCTTTGGCGATCTCGAAATGCAGCAAGACGAGTTCGAGACTGTCAATAGAGGAGCTCTGAACCAAGGTGTCGATGAAAATGAGTTGAGTAGCTGCCACACCTGCGTCTGATGCAGGACGACTAACAGGTTCGCTTGCATTCAGAGAGCCCTGGTGGGCAGGTCCGCCTGCGCCCATAGTATTTCCGCGGACCTGTCCACAGAGTGGGATGCTGCAGGAGGTGAATGTGAGCAGGAAGAAAATGCTGACACGTATTGAGATTGATTGTAGGGTCATAGGTTTTTCTGTGGTCAAGAACGACGACAGAATTCCAATGCGTACTTATGCTGAAACAGGTATAGGCGGTTTCGCTATCGGCATTGCCACACCAGAACAAAGTGATCGAGTGTCCCAGGTTGCCTCACGGCGAGAGGGGCGGCCAACTGCAAGGTTCGCATCTTGAGAAGTTCGTCCGCAGATCGTAAGGATTGGGGGTTTCGGAGGACGGCCGACAGCGCAGCCAGAGGCAAATGATGAGATTGCTGGTGACTGTTCGCGAGTGGTCGCTCCATCAGCTTTTGCGTGCCCGTGGGGAGGGATGCACCGGAGGACCGGAGGGCGGGGGGTTGCAGTACCTCCCAGACCCCAAAGACAAGAAGCCAGATGTGGTTTCGCGAGTAATGGTGCCACCGGCTCGTCCCAGCGTGCGAACCTGTCTCCACGAGCAATCAGGAAATTCCGTTCGCGTGACTGTGCTGCCATCGGCCTGGCCATAGCTTTTGCGGAGTTGGACGAGGTTGCCGTCTCCGTCCTGGACCTTTGAAATGATGGCTCCATTTGATGCGTACCGCGTTGCTACCCGGATCGAGCCATCTTGCGGATTGACAACCCTTGTGACGACAGGCAGACGAAACGTATACGTCTCAAGCCTCCCGTTGCGCAAGACGTGCGTGACGATTGTGTCCTTTTGAAGGCCGAAAAGCTCGGTGACGGTGGTTTGCTGTGGATTGTCATCGCGGAGATTTATGTATGAGGCATACCTCTTGGTCTCCGTGACGATATGTCCGTTTCCCTTCCCGTACGATTTCCTGATCGTAATAAGCAGCAGGCCTTTGGGATGTGCGTAACGCTCAGTGACAATCGCACCGTAGCCCCCTGAGATGACCTGGCCATAGATGTAAACTGTGTCGTTAGCCGTCTTCGTGAGCGTCATCTTTTTGGTGGCTGAAGCGTCGTTCGAGACTGAAAGGTTGGGTCCATTCGTGAACGTATCTGCCCAGTCGGCGATGGCGTGGACTTCATCAAGCGCTGAGATGAGAAAGTCTTCGCCGGTGGCTTCGAAATCGTATTTCGAGATGTCCGGGGGTTCGGACATTTGAGTGAGATGGCTGTCGGTTTGACACGCTCCGAACAGGAAGGCTGCGAACAGGAATGCAGCTGTCGCAAGAAAGAACCGGCCGAGAAAGGGTGATGGGGTCATGTGAACCTCCGAGGATGTTGTGAGAGTTATGAGAGTGTTGGAAGGGGAAACCCTCCCCCGAAGAAACTTCTTCGGGGGAGGCAAGACCGCTGAGAGCACCAAAAAGAATGTTCGGCGGAAGAATCAAATCCCCCCAACCCCCCTTTGCGAAAGGGGGGAAACGCATAACTGTGGGGATCTTGTGGATGACGCAGGCCAGCACCGCCATCGATTTCGGTAGCAAGTGGCGATTGAGAATTCCGGCGATCAGGATCAGATAATTGCTCATTAGGTCGCTCAGAAGTGGAAGACTAAGACTGTCGTCCTTCGACTCGCCTGCCAAAAGACGGCAGTCTCGCTCAGGACAGCAGGCCTCAATAGTGAAAGATCAAAACTGCTGCTTCGAACCGCTTGTGTTGAATCTGGATCACGCCGATATAGGTGCCGGGTGGTGCGAACAGGTTGTCATCGGTATCGCCGAGCCAGGTATGGGCGTGTGAACCCTTTGATTCTGTAGCATTGAGTACGAGAGTCTTCACGAGGTACTCCTTTCCAGTTGAATCAGTTTTGACTATGAATGCGTTCAATGTGGCTGGGACTTTGAGCGAGTAACAGATCTCAGTGTTTGACTTAAACGAATCAAACGCGCTGGGTGAAAAGCGAAGACTGCTCACCAGCTCCGGATCATCCAGTGCAGAGGGAAGCTTACAACTGCTCAGGAGCGACAAGACTATGAGCCTTGCCAGTGTGCGATTATGCGTTTGGTGCCGCGCCATAATTGTGGATGAATTCATTCGACAGAATTCTCTTAATGAGCGATTCTCTCATCTCTGGGTGTTGCTGCAGATGCACATAAGTGTTGTGTAAGGTGTTGGGAGTACAGTCGAGGTGAAGAGCATAGCTCAATTCGTTCAGGGCATGACGAATGCTCATCTTGTCTACAGGTTTCTCGCTGAAGGACTCGAGAAAGATCGTGTCGGAGCTCGAGTTTCTGAGCTCCAAGTAGGTGCGTAGTTTCTTCAGGACCGATGCGTGGAGACGAAGGCTGAACAGCGTGCTAATGATGAGCGACACAGATTTCTTGGTTGTGTGAATAGAGGAGAGTCGCAGTGTGCGCAGCTGGTATTTTCGGACTCCGTAGAAGATCATGAGCAACAGGATCAGCTCGTCTCTTCGATAGCGGACAACGTCCGAATCCTCTGAAGAGCGTTGGCGCCGATTGAGATAGTGAAAGATTGAGACGATCTGATCTGAGGAGAGAATGCCTCCTCTCACAGGCGTCACGGCCAGCGTAGCCGCAGGATTGCTATGAATCAGGCCCTGGTTGAGAAGGAACAGGAAGAAGTTTTTGAGGGCGAAGGAAGCACGTTTGACAGATGCGAATCTCAATCCGGAACGGGCCAGGGTGTGAAGGTAGTCTTCCAGATCCTTTGTCTGAATTGCGACAATAGAACTAAGGTCAGGGGAATCGGACTGGCGAGCAGAACGGTGCAAGAAACCATTGACATCTGAAGCATAGGCCTTAATGGTTCTGTCTGACATTTTCTTCTTCCTGAGATATCCTATGAACTCCGTGAGGGTGACCTCTATGGGTTGTGGTGTTTCCTGAGGGCCCATGAGCAATTGGTCCAGAAAAAAATCTTCTAGAGGGGGTCCTTTTCGCTGTTTTGAGTGAAATAACCAGCTCGGGACAGATGGTGGTTATCCAATAACTACTAGTGAGCAGATCACGGTTATTGCCCCGGTTGGGTGCACTTTGTTGATGAGATCACCTGGATCTCAAAGAACTGGGCACCAATTAAGAGGAACGAGTGAGGGAAAACAAGCCGGCATTTTTGCCGGATATTTTTGGGGCGGGGGTGGGAACTTTTTCGGTGAGAAGTGAAACGGAAGAAGGGAGACGGTGGCAAAAGAGCTAGTTGGTGAACCGTGAACCGGAAAGCGTGGACCGTGACGGTGATGCTATTGGATACGTCGGGTTGTTGAAGAAGAGTATGGTGATTGACTCTAGGGAGTACTTTCTGCTTCAAGAACTGATCGTTCAAACTCTCCTGTAGGCCAGATCAGGCACATCGGCATTACGGAGAATGGCCTGGAAAAGCACAACTTCTATAGCGGATTGACTTTTAGGTCAGACTGTTCTAGCTTGATGTGAGCGCACCGTGCCCGCGATTGACAAACGAGAGTAACTGCGGGAAAGTGGGATTGAGAACCTCCAGATTCGCAAGAATCGATGAAGGAGGTTTTGTGTCTAGGGACGAATAAGACGCGGTACCATGTCTACTGTGCCAAGCAAGAAGGAATGACGCAACGCTTAATTGCACGAGTTGTACGCCATGCAGCCCAAGGTGCCGATAGACGTATTTAATCCTCAATATCGTAAAGGTCACCAATATGCTAATCGATTGCGCTCGTTGTGTTGCAAGAGTCGATGCGAAAATACTCTATAACTACGTCTATCCGCCTTCCGACGAAGGCGATCCTTACGGCTATTTTCTGTTGGATTGCCCCTCTTGCCACGAGGTCTTGCTGGCGGGTGCGGAACCTGATCCAGATCCGAGTAACCAGTTCGGCTGGTATGCGGTTCAGCGCCTCTGGCCCGAGCCCAAAGAATCCCTCGACGGTCCGATTCCTCCATTAGCACGCAAAGCTCTTGAAGACGCCCACAAATGTTACTCCGCCGGGGTCTATTCTGCTTGCGCGGTGATGTGCGGGAAAGCAATTGAAGCCATCTGCGTCGACAAGACCGGCAAAAAGACTCTGGCCGAAGGCTTAAGGGAATTGAAGAATCAAAATGTAATCGATGATAGGCTTTTTGCCTGGAGTGAGGTGCTACGAGAGCAACGAAACATAGGAGCGCATGCAGTCGAGGATTCCACCACGGAAGAGGATGCCAGAGACATCTTGGATTTCGCGACAGCCATCTGCGAATACATCTACGTTCTTTCTGAAAAATACGACCAGTACATCCGACGAAAATCGAGACACAAGAGACGCACCAGCCAAGATTAGGATTTTGGTGCTTAGTTAGCTGCACGGCTTGTAACAAGCGGCAAACCGACGCTCGTGGCTAGTGCTGGCAAGCTATCATGAAGTCAAATGATTGTGAAACCTATTAGGGGCTCATCCACTCGCTCCCCGAAGGGGTCCTTCGGACAATGCGGTTGCCCTCACAATATCAGACAGAAGGTGTTCGCAACGGCACTGCGGTTTGCCTGAACTCGTTATGCGCAATGTTGCATAATAACGGAGACCAATATATGTGCGAGAACGTTCTAGCAGGTGTCATATCGAATACCATCTTCTTCGGAATCACCATTGTCATCGGCTGGTCAGCGTTCTTGATAGTTCGACGACGACGACTCCTTAAGTTTTTTGGAATCGGCGAAACCAAGAGGATAACCGTCTATTTGTCGAACATTCGTGTTGTTGAAGGTGGTTCTGTGGGAACAGACGGGAAGCCGAGGCGTTATGCAGGCACCACCGTGACTATTGGTGAGGCGGTCCAAGCCAACCTTTTCCCGAATCTTTTCAGCTATCGGATACCTGGTCTGAGTGACAAACCAGGGATTTTGAAATATCTCATGGTCTCTGATGTTAAGGTCGTCGTCTTGCCTTCCCCACTGAAGGAGGAAGATATCGACAAGACGTCATCCATGATCACGTTTGGCTCACCGGGATACAATGTCGTATCGCAATGGGCCGAACGAAAGTTCGTGCCACGAATGAAGTTCGTGCAGGACAATAGTCAAATTGCGGTGGACAATCTGCCGAACATTGCCGATGGTAAACAGTCTTTTGTGCAAAGGCTTTATGACTCTGACAACAAGCGATGGGTCTTCTACACGGCAGGCCTGTCTGAGCTTGGAACCATCGGAGCCGCTTACTTCTTGGCTTCACAATGGCGAAAACTGTATAAGAAATATGGTGCGAAAGATCCGTTCTCTCATATCATTTCGGTTAATCATCAGAATTACCAAGATGCAACTGTAGTCGTGTAAGACTATTTCATTCGGCAACACTGCGCATGACAATCGGCAAACCGGCGCTCGCGGGCTAGAGTGGCAAGGGAAAAACCACGTTGGGCTATTGCACTCGCTCAATTGTTTTTTTGGTGTGATTTCTTAGGCTCAGGTAGTACTCGGTCAAGTCTTGGTCACCAAGAACCGCTGGGTGTAGCCGCGGACTGCGCCACTGGCTTCAATAGAAGGTGAAACCTCTGAAAAACATCTCGTTGATGGTTCTTTGCTTAGTGCCATGTAGAGTTTAAGAGGTCATTGGGTGGGAGGAAAATTTAAGAGCTGTTCATGATGATTGAGTTGAATTAGATCAGTAGCACTTTATTATGGTTTTTTGGCCGTTTGGTTGGACGGCTTTTAGCCCCCGACTAAGCGAAGGCCCCGTTTGAGATTGACACTGATGGCAGCACAGACAACCTGAATCAGATTACGCTTGATCGTGAAGTATTTGAGTCTCTCGAGATGACACCAGCGTTTCAGATCGTTGATACGTGGTTCGATTGCAGACCGAATCTGCGCTAGGGATTTGTTGCGGCGTTGGTCTTTCGCAGTGAGGGGATGGTAATGGCATCCCTTGCGTAAGATGCCATTGCGCTTCTGATGTTGCTTCAGATACCGATGATGTTGTTCTGAATCATAGGCTTTATCGGCATAGACAACCTTCGTCTGAGGAGGAATCAGCTCTTCGAAGACATGATGATCATGAACGGTAATCGGTGTCAGGCTAATGTGTTCAACCAATCCGGAGCCGTGATCCATCGACAGGTGAACCTTCATGCCCTCTTTGGCCTTTCCCTTACGGCTGGTATAGGCAACATCGGGATCGACAAGCTTACCGTTCTTTCTCCTTCGTCCAGGACGAGTCGCTCCTTACACAATGGTCGAATCGATGATAGTGCCCTTGCGAATGAATAAGCCCTGTTCATCCAGTTGCTCGTTGATCAGGTCGAACAACCGCCGCTCAATTTTGGCTTGCCGAATCCGTCCACGGAACTTCACGAGCGTGGTGTCATCGACATGGTAACGACGAATATCCTGACCGACCAAGCCTTCAAAGCTTCGGCGGTCATGCACTTCCTCTACGACCCTCACATCCGACAGGCCATACCATTGTTCCAGCAACAGCATCTTGAACAACATCACGGGGGGAATCGCTGGTCGCCCTATCTGTCGGTCATACAGGGTTTTCAAGAGAGCTCCGATGCGATTAAAGTCGATGATCTGATCGATCCTATCCAACATCGTGTCCTTCTTGCGCATCAGATTGTCTTCTTGCATCCCGAACGTCAGTTGCGAATCCTTCTTGAGCATGTCCGTTCCTTCTCTAGTTGATGATGGGAAAAACTCTCCCTCATTGCTCAAAAAGAAATACAACCATCGTGCCAGACTTTTTCAGAGGTTTCAAGGTATATACCGATGACACCAGATGAACAATACAGAGATTTGGCAAGAAGGCTTGAGGAAATTGGCAAAATCCACGCAAAGGTCTTCTCCGAATTCAACACGTCTCTCAGATTCGCCGAATTGAACAGCCTCAAGGTAATTGAACCTCTTATGAAGGAATTTGATAGAATAAACTCTCTCAAACTTCACTTGCCCGCTGTCGAGAACCTTTTGAATTCCCCCGCTCTTGAAGCTGCTCGTGCTGCTAATCTTGCGATTTCCAAGTTGTCCGTATCACCTCAAATAGAACTTCTTTCCAAGGAGTTAGGTAGGGCCTCTGAACTATGGAAAGCCCAGCTTGCTCCGATTTCCTTGGCGACAGAGTTAATTGGCACCTCGTTTCTGGGCATTCAGTCTCAAGTCGCCCGGATGTCTGAGATTTCCCTTCTCGCTGAACGAAGTCTCGCAAACATTGATTTTGCGAAACTCGGCGGGCTCGCGAACATAGCGCAAGAAATGCAGGATTCCCTTAGAGCTACTCATTTTTCCTTTTCCGATTCCTATTCTCAACTATTCAAGTCACTTGAAGATTCTCGCTTGAGCATCCTGTCCGTCGCGCCAGTGGTAACCTCACTCCCCCCGATTGAATTCTATTTTGGAAACAGATTTGTGGAAGTGATCACGTCCTCGGAGCGTGAGGATTCTGAAGAGGATCAATCCATGTCATTTGACCTTCAGAAAGAGACGAAGGATGATATTGAATCGCATCTTTCCCGCCTCGACAAATCGTTGATCAAACTCTGGCAAGGAGCAACACAATCAGTGGCTTCCGACAATCCTGATGCCGTTCGTCACTACTCAATTTCGCTGCGAGAGTTGCTCACCCATATCATACATAGACTGGCTCCAGATGATCAAATCCGAGCTTGGTCCAACGCACCTGAGTTGTACCATGATGGAAAACCTACTCGGAAGGCAAGGTTGCTCTTCATCTGTCGTGGTATCAACCATCAGCCTTTCAGTCAGTTTCTGCAAAAAGACATCGATTCAACCTTGGCTTGTGTTGATTTATTCCAGGAAGGGACGCACGCCATTGATCCCGATCTCTCAGCAATCCAACTCGATTTGTTAAGGATTAGAACTGAATCGTCAATTAGGTTCTTAGTTAGGACTTACTTTGATGCCAGCGGCGCATAACAGGCGTAACCAAGACGCTTATTCATTTGCAAAGGCAATGTCAAAGCTGAGTCTGGATGACGGTTGTATTCGCTCCACGGTTTTTGTCGCGGGAGGATTGATTGTTTTGTAGCGGCAAAAGCAACGGCGTTGTTAGAGCAGATGTTATGCGTCGTTGGCTTGCTGCAGTACGGGAATAGAATTGGAGGGTACAGATGTCAACCAAAGCATCAACAGTTCTTTGGATCGCCGCAGGCTTTGTGATTCTCGCGCTCCTGTATCTCGTTCAGAGAAAGACCAGCGACATCAAGGAGCTCAAATCGCAGATCGATCAAAACAAAGAACTCACTGAGGACGTGCGGCAACGCCTTCTAGATTTGCTTCAGTCAAATCGCGATATCGATCCCCAGGTTGCCCAAGAACTGACACAGATCTGTGGGCTTCTCGAAATCCACCAGGACACAAAAGCGATACTGTCACTCGCCAAGATAATAGAAAAACTCCTGCGGCAACTGTACCAAGACGATCCCGAATTCCTGGCAAAGAAAAAGACTCCGTCGTTTGCCGACTACCTCGAACACGCGAGGGATAAGAATGTCATTTCCACAGAAGACTACCATCTCATTTCTGTTCTTCGGCTCATCAGAAACGAAGAGGCACACGAACTCGCTGTGAAGAAAGAACGCAGTCGAATCGTTGCAGTGCTCATAGCCGGTATCGCCTTTGTGCTTACTCTTAGTCGGTTGCTCAGGAAAAAGTTAGGCGTTGTCGCACCATCGGTCTGAGATCAAATGACCATCCGAGAGGAATTGTGCAACAAACACGCAAGCCAACGAACGTATAACAAGCGGCAAACCGGCGCTCGTGGGCTGGTGTTGGCAGGCTATTACGAAACCAAAGTTGTTGTGAACCTATTTTGGGCTCATTCACTCGCTCAATGCCGTTGCTCACACAATAGTAAATAGTAGGAGTTTGCAACGGCACTGCGGTTTGCCTGAAATCGTCATGCGTCAGCGGCCTCATTTATTACGTCGCTTTGCGGCGCGCTGGTTTCGGAACTCTTGGAATGTCACTCATGAAATCCTCGACAGCAGGCCACGCAAGACAGATTTGGGATGACATCCGTAACGGCATCTTTTCGGTTGAGATGTTGGCCATGATCAACTTGGAGAAGCTCAGGTATCTTGCCACGCGCGACAAGACCTATATTGATATGCGAAACTCTTCATCTGCGGAGGTGCTCAAACTCATCGAGAAGCTTCAGTCCGTTCCAGATCTGGTTGTACCAGAGATGAGCGCCATTGTTCAAGAGATGCCATTGTCTGTGCAATCATTCCTATTTGATCGGTTTCTTTATGTGGATGAATATTTAGAGAAATTAGGTCAGACAGAGTTCTTCTTCGAGGAGGGTCCACATGAATTCCTCCGTTGGGGTCTTATGGACATATGGGACTCTCGCGAACGCGTCGGAGACTGGCGATGATCTTTACTTGCTTCATACGATCTCGACAACACGTGCGCCGCAAAGCGAAAAAGAATTGAGGCCGCCCAACGCATAAGATGCGGCAAACCGACGCTTGCGGGCTAAGATTGGCAGACTATTCTAAAGGCAAAGATTTGTTGAAGCTGTTTTCGGCTCATTCACTCGCTCAATGGTTTTTGGTGTCAGTAATAGGCTCAGACAAAGCTCATCAGATTTCAGTGTCACCAAAAACCACTGCGGTTTGTCGGAGACCTTTGTGCAATGCATCTGCACACCAGAACCTGTAGATGACTATGATACCAATGACTAATGACATTGCCAGAGGCTGGGCGGGTGAGCAATTGATCGCTCGGTTTTTCGACTCAAAGTTCTCAAAGTTCTTCTCATTCCCTAATCCCAAGAGTAAGTCGAAGGCTCAAGTGGCAGATGTTCTCGTCTGGATGAACAGGATAGTCTTTCTTATCGAAGTCAAGACTCGAGATAAGGGTACTGCTTCAATCGATTCTTGGGCTGGCAACAGAATCGAGCGAGGAATTGAACAAATTACCACGAACTTCAATCGTATCAAGCGAAACGAGAGGATATTGTTACACAATCGGTACTACCACACCGACCTTGATTGCCTCGGAGTTGCGACCGTCGTTGGTTTGATCATTCTCGTTCACGAGGAGGACTGCAAGATTCCACCTTCTTCAGTCGCCCCCGACATCTACAAACAGCCCTTGGCGATCCACGTTTTCTCTTGGTCAGACCTTATGCAAATGACTGCCGAGATTGATACAGTTGCTGACCTACACTACTACTTGACAGACCGTTTCCAGTACTTGAGTTCGGCTGACATTCCGCTAGGAAGCGAACAAAATGTGCTTGGATATTACAGGATGCAATCGAACAAGTTTCCGCCCGCTCCTGTCGATTTTGCCGTTTCAAACTACTGGCACCAGTACCAAGTGGAAATGGCAGACCGAATCCTTGCCCGTAACACACACAACGAATACTCGTTCTGGCTCAACAAACTGGAATCTGCGTACTCAGATCAGCGGAAGCTCTTCTCCGGCTATCCTCTTGGGCTGTATATGGTTTGGGAAATAGGTGCAATAAGCCGCAGGGAGCGTGCCTATCTAGGCGAAAAAATCTCATCCGTGCGTAAATGGTTCGAGGCTGGTAACTCTACAAGGAGGTTTGCTTGGCTCAACCAATCAACTGGCAACTGGCTTGTTTTCTATTTCTCCAAGAGCGAGCCGAAGTTCTTGGAGCGTGAACTGTATCGGCTTGTCGAACTTAAACTGATCAAAGAAGTTCACGACGACGCGTTTGACTTCGGTGCATATGGTTTTGGTTTTCAAGTGTCTCTAACGTTTCCGCCTCGCCTTCTTGGATTAGGAGCCACAATCATAATGGGAGCCGACCTTGTCAAAGGAAAGTACACGCAGGCTGATGTTGATGAATCTCGTATCCACTTCGGCCACAAAGACGACATCCAGAAAATGAGAATAGAGGAGTTTCCAAGTGAGTAACTTTGCAGGTGCACTGCGCATATCAAACGGCACGCCAGCGCTCGCTCACTGGATAGGCGATGCTAAAACGAAGATTGGCTAAATGAAAAGAGCTCGCTCAATGCTGTTGCTCACACATTAGTAGATAGAAGGAGTTCGCAACGGCACTGCGACGCGCCTAAACTGCTTGCGCCACGCATCCTCACAGGAGTTTTTGAGCTACCAATCAACTAGGAGATCAGCAGATGCCCGGAAGACTTCCTGCCCCTCGAGCGGGCGGTTCTCAGTTAGTCATAAAAGTCAGACCCGTCGACTTTTCATTTTGGTCAACCGCTAGACAAAGACACGGTCACGCTGCGCTACAGTCGCAGGTCTTTGCAAATGATCCCTGGAACGTCATTGAGTCAGCGATCAACTCACGCTGCGTGAGCGCTCGCAGAACTGCCGCAATAGCGTTTCTTGAGCAGGCGAAAGACTTCTACGAAGCCGCTGCGTCATCCAGACTGACCACTTCGAAACCTCTACTTTCGTACTACGCGATGCTCAATATCGCAAAGGCCTTCATTCTAAGCTTTGGGGCTCATTCGAATCTTGATTCATTGAGGCATGGGCTTTCTGAGGCAAATGCTAGAAATCCAAGGTTGACCACTCATACCGTAGACGCACACGCGTCGACACCGGCGAGCCTTAATGCATTTGCCGAGTTTCATCTGGTAGTGTGTGGTCACCCCTTGGCCCGTACCATTCCAATTCCCATAACACAGCTTTATGCCCAATCAATCCTTGGTCATCGACTTTGGAGCACGGCGACAGGGCGAAGGGAACGTTTCATCCATATTCCACGCATCTACTATAATCACGATCATATAGCAAGGCATCTCTGGCTAACACTTTTCTTCTACGCTGATGACTTACAGAGAATGTCAATCGGTCACACTCAGCTCCTGAACGATGCGCGCCTATCAAGAGACTTCCGGCAAGTCGTCACTGATGAAAGCGAGAATAACCGGCGGCTTATTTGCTTCGAACAACGAACTCCTATCAACTTGACCAGTTTTCCATCGGACAGTCTAGACACTCTCAACGGAATACTAAAGAACAACCTCTGGACAATATTGCTATCGTCTCCACCATACCGAAGATTTTATGCCTATGCCGCCGCGGCAGGTGAAATTGTCCTACACCAGCTTCTGTCAACCTACGCTCTAGCATACTATTTTGGATCCGTAACTAGATATCGACCTCATCAATTTCAATTAATGCTCGAATCACGATATGGCTCTTTCATTCGGGAGTTCGTCGATCATCAGATTCTTCAATTCATTTATCTGCTTGCTGCGCACTTTGACAGGCGAGACGTGGTGAAACCAGCCGTAATCTGAAAACTCACAATGGAAGTTTCTGACTCTGCTAAACGTGCGGCTGCGCGGTGCATAACACGCCGCACTACTACGCACGCAAAATAGCATCACCAAGCTCTTGGGTTCGCAACGGCGCAGCGGTTTGCTGCAGACCTTAGGTGAAACAGTGGCCAGCTAGGAAGGAGTGAAAATGGATCTCTATCAGATACTTGAAACCATTGGAAAGATCACGCTGGGTGTTGGCTGTTTTGGCCTTGTTGCTTGGATTATCAAATTGCTTACCCAAGTGAATAAGAACCAAAAAGAATACATCTCTCTGCTTGAGAAGGAGTTTCAAGAAAGAGAGAAAACCAGAGAACAAAGAATCGCCAGCATGATAGATATTCACAAACAGGAAGTTAATCTGCTGGAACGCAAACACGAACTATTGGTTGCTTCCATTGAGTTGGAAAAGAGGACAATTGAACAAAGGTATGAGATGCGTGTAGGGAAGGACACAAAGATACCAAATTACTCGACAACTGGCCTGACATCTCTTGCTCTTGACAAACTTGATGACAAAGAAGAATGGAAAAGACTTTCAGATTACCTCTCACATAACATCAAACAAATACTTATCCCCATTCTTCAGCAGGTGTCTGAACTAAGGGAGATTGGTAAACCTGATGCCACGAGGATTGAACATCTATATGACTACATACATGATCTGAATGAGCAATCGAACCTACTCACTATCTTCTCAGGAGAGACTCTCACAAAGAACACTCAGATTGACTTGATGGAAGTGTTTAAGAAAGTTGACACCACAATAACGCGTGGAGCTCTTAAAATGGTTTTTTCTCCACCTGGGATAACGAGGGTGATGGTGTTGGCCGAAGAAGCAATGCTCTACTACGCCTTGTCCGAAACACTGGAAAATGCAAGAATACATGGAGCTGATTCCAAGGTGTATGTCACAATCACAAGGGACTCTGGTCTTGTTCGTGTAGAAATCAAGAACGTGGCAAGCAGTTGTGTACCAGACCTGGCGCCAATGAGAGGATATGGTTTGCTGATGTTGCGAAAAACAATTGAGGCAATGCAGGGTGAAATGTCCTACGAAGCCAGAGAGGAAGATGGTCAACCGTTTTTTGCGGTCAAGGTTAGTCTAGTGGCCGCTGCTTCGCCTGATAGCAGCAACAGCGACGCTCACTCATCTGGTAAGGTTCATGACGAATAGAGTGCACTCAACGCCGTTGCTCATCCCGATGCGACCAAAATCGCATCGGGGCAACGGCACTGCCCGCCTTCGCTTGCGCTACGGCGGGTAAACAAACCCGCCTACACTAGCGTTATGGTGGGCAGGCGGTTTGCCTAAACTGCTTGCGGGCGCATGGAATAAAATACAACGAAAATTTGGAGGGATAGCATGAATCTGGTACTCTCTGCCAACTCGATGTCGTTTGTCTGTCCGAAGTGCAAGCGTCCACTTCGCTCAGTGGACAACTCTCTCTACTGCAGCGAATGTGACCGGACGTATCCCATCACCAGCGGCATCCCAGACTTTATTGCAGGAGATTCGCAGGCCAGCCTCGCCCCTGTCTTACGTATCGCCAAGGTTATGGACTTTCTGGCCCCCATTTACGAATCCCGGTTCTGGCAGCAACTTAACCTTAAACTGGCTGGTGCTCGCGGCAGTTCGCTTCGCAGTATCGCGAGTTTCCATTCTCAGACCTTGGAGGGCGTAACTGGGTCTGTGCTGGATGTGGCATGCGGACCAGCGACCTACGGACGCCGTATCGCATCCGCATCTAGAAGCGTTTATGGCATTGACATCTCAATGGGCATACTACGGAAAGGTATGACCTATGTAGCACGAGCCCGCATGTCAGGTGTTTATCTCGCGCGAGCCCGCGTAGAGGAACTGCCATTTGGCAACGCCGTCTTCGACGGGGCAATTTGCTCCGGATCTCTCCACCTCTTCCCCGATACAGTGCTCTCTCTGCGCGAAATCGCGCGAACTATGAAAACGGGTGCACCTCTATCGGTTCAGACTTTCATTGCGGGAAATACAATAGTGAATCGTTTGTTGAAGAAACAGTCCTGGGTTCATAATTTCGAACTTGTTGAATTGCAGCAATATCTGACCGAGGCTGGTTTTCAGGGATTCCGGTGGAAACTTGATGGCCCCATTGTCATAACTTTCTGTGCACGCAAAGCCGTGTCTGATCAACAGATGTGCATCGTGCTGGCACATTGAAGTTAGCGGCGAAAATACTACATCTAACAGAACCTTTATAAAAGGTCGGAGTCCCCGCAAAGAGCGTGCGGGGTTTCGTCCCGGTGACTTTCATCGGGACTCAACAAGAGAAAACTCTTCCCCCCGATTGCTGCGATGAGCACGATACACTCACCTTCTATCAGAGCATGGAAATAGAGACATACGCTTCGCTGAACGACAAAAAAACCATGATACGATGAAAAAGAAGAACAGGCAGCCATTGAGTGCTCGCGAGACTGAGGTCCTCTACTACATTGCCCACGGTTGGACAGCGCCGCAGATTGGTAAGAAGTTAGGCATTACTTGGCGCACAGTAGGGACTCACGTCAAAACGATCATGCGGAAGCGTAGGATTAGGTCTCGTGCAGGCTTGGCAATTGAGTGGTTGCGTCTGAGCGGGAGAAAGTCTATTCCACCACGTAAGGACTTCAGGTGAAAAAGCGCTCGGGAGAGAGGAGGGTTCACCTTCGGCGGAACGCGCGGTCGCTGATGCCCAGGAGTTGTGCAGCCCTGGTTTGATGACCTGCATTTTTCGCTAGAGCCCGCTGGATTATCCCTTCCTCAATGACAGACAGAGACTCGCGTAAGGAAAATTCGCTTCCCTCTTCGATCATTAGCATCATTTTCATCAGTTCGATTTTTTCCTGCTCCTGGATGGATTCTTGAAGGCTGGGCAGCAGTATGCTGCGAACATAGGCCTTGAGCTGGATGACGTTTTGTTCCCATCGTTGATGCTGCAGTAGTCTAATGAGCGCTGCATCGATCTTCCCGCTGCTTTTTATGTTGCGTGTCACCTGGGCCCGTTCCGGCTGCGGTAGGTCCCATCCGTCAGGTAACTGATTCAAAAAATGGTGGACAAGGAGTGGTATGTCTTGCTTCCGTTTGCGCAGGGGTGGGACGGAGACCTTTACGCATTCTCTAAGCCTGAGGAAGAGAGGCTCGATTATTCTCCCCTTGCGGTAGAAGCTCTGCAATGGTTGTTTGAGGGTGAAGATGGTTCTGGCGAGAACGGGATTCACCGTGTCTGATCCGAGTCTAGTGATCTTCTTCTTTGTCAATGCTTCGGCTAGCCTCTCCTGCAGGAATGGATTTGCGTGGTCGATGTGCTTGAGTAGTACCGTCGAAGTAGCTTCGAGGCAACTGCGTCGAGTGGTAGTGAGGTCCGGCGGGCCACCACCTAGTAGTGCTACCCGCTGCTCTCGTTCGCTCAAGATGCTGAAGTTGACTGAACCTAGCTCTAATGACTTCCGCGGGCTACGGGCATGGATAGCTTTGGCTAGCAACGTTTTGCCGACACCGGTTTCTCCGATAATTACGAGGGGCTCAGTATCGGCGGAGAGGTGCTGGATTCTCGCCTTGAGCCTTGTGATCGAAGGGCTGCGCCCTATGATTTGGATGGAATCCAGAATCCCGGTCCTGGGGTGAGAGACCAAACTGAGGTGCGTAACTTGGGCCGCCTGGGAGAGAGGGTCCTTGCGGCTGGAGGTCTCTTGGACTCTATGGGTCTCTAGGACTCGGAAACTAGACTATTTGGATGGAGCTAGGTCGCGGGAAGAGGCGCGATGCAGGACTACTTAGATGTCAGGTGTTGAGGTGATGAGAGGATCAGTAATGGAGATCGATTGGTTTGGTCTCTGAAGGTCACGTTGGTGCTTTGCTGAAGGTGCGCTTCCTTTTACAGAGTGCGTGCGGCAAGATAATGAACAGGCGAATCAGAAAGCAAAGGGAATCGATTGGCGGTTTGAGTGGGGACAAAGGGCGAGAGTCCGCCGGGGAACCAGAAGATTACTGCGCTGACCATTCGACATTGAGCTGATGATAATACCGACGGGCGAGCGCACCTTTGGGTGTCCATTTTCTTTTTGCTCGCCAAAGAGAAATCTCGGCACTTTAGATCTCGACCCTTACGGGTTGTTACCTTTTTGCTTGTCCAAAAAGGTAACCGAAAAAGGACACGGAAATCGTAACCCGCGTGATAGAGCTGCCCACGCACAAGCCGAAGATTTCGGCCTTATAGAGTTCTGCAATCGATGAAGTGTCAGCAATCGACCGAAATCTAAACGCACCTGACTGAACCGCCATCCCACACCGCCGACGATTTCCGGGGCAATGGGCGAGTTTTGCGCAGTGGAGTAGAAAACGACCCAGGTAACAGAAACCACCAGCGTGGGTGGGAGATGAATTTGAGTATCACAATGCAAAGCGATTTGTCGCAAAATGCAAAAGGCAATTCATTGCTTTTCCCCTGTTGCCGGTCTACCTTTCCGGACAACGCATGGGGGAAGAATGAATGGACACACGAGACCTCTGAGTTTCTTCTCGGTCGAGGTCAGGCTGGAAGCCCGCTACAAGTTGCTCGTCGCTGCTCAGAGCGAACAGGAAGCGATCAACGCGGCATTCTCTGAAGATTTGCCTGCGCAAAGTCTTGAGGATTTTGAGAGAGAGCTTGTTAGGGTCGTGGAGATGAAAGAGCGGGTTTATGTGTCGTGAGTTCGCCTGGGGATCGTATGCAGGTGCTGATCATCCGTTGATTCGCGCGGTCTATCTCTAGAAAATGCTCAGGGTTCTGCGACCTCGAGGAGGAGTTCTATCGTCGGCGGAGAGACATTCGTATTGATGCGAACCACTTCTCTCTGATCGCCCTTTAGCTTCTTCGTCTGGATTGTTACAACGCCGCCATCAAGAACAGCCCGGATATTCCCATAGTTATTGAGCAAGACCTCCCTCGATTTCTTTGAGATTGGGATGGGGGTTTCAAAAGGGATCCGGGTTCGTTTGAAGTCCTTCGTCGAGTCCATATTCAATCCGAGATGTGATTGAAAAGAAAAAGACCTAAGCCGTCGGCCTGGATGCTGACCGATGGGGCTGAGGTCTCTGGACTCGGAGGTCTCTTGGACTCTAGGATAAGGTGTTTAAAACTGTGTGAATATAGTCATCAAAGAAAAGAGAAACAACCGGGTGAGGTGGGGATCAGAGCGGGCCCCCTCTCCAATCAGCGCTTCGAGCTTCTGGATGAGCCGATTGTTCTGTTCCATGGCGCGTTGGTCAATGGGGAATCTGTATCCCCAATATTTCAAATCAAGACACTACGAGAAACATCCTCGTTCTTGGCGACTCGGTTTTTGATTTCTTCTTCGGCTTCTCGGCAATCCGAACACAACCACAGCTCTTTGCTGTTTGATACTTGACATGACGGGCATTCACTGAAAACAGTTTTCCGCCAACCAGGCATTTACAATCCGCTACAGGTTTGCGAGGTTGGGATTTCCTTTCACTGGACTTCTTGATCTGAAGAAGGCCATCGACCGAGGCTACCCCAATCTGATCTCATTGAATCAAGGCTGGCATTACTCGGTGGTCTGCGGATACTCCAATTCGCACCTCTTCGTTATGAACTCATCTTTGAATATATGGGTGATGGGGAGTGTCCGGTGCCGTGCGCCGAAAAAGGAGTTCAATGAAGTTTGGGACCGGGGGGTGGTTATTTGCTGAACGATTGGAAAGCGGCTGAGCATGTAGCAGTTTTTTCTTGTGCAGTCACTTTGCTTGGCGCCCTCCCATTTCCGCATCAGCAAAAAGCCTCAACACTTGCGCAGATGGGTAAGTGGACAGAGAAGCGATTGAATGAGCTAGTTCGATGGGCACAAGTGCATTCTCGTGACGACTGCTGAGCAGGGGAGGCAAGGTTGCGATCATTCGTTCGTAGCCAATCAAAGAAGAGATGTCTGGAGTCATGATGTAATCTCGCATCGGTTTCGTAACCGGCACGCTTAGGACCAAGAAATGGCGACCGGCAACATTGATGAATACTTTTGCCCCATAGTTGGTATCCTTTCCATAGGGTGCACCTTCTGCAGGCCGATGTTGTATCTGCTCACATATGTAGTGATGATCCGGAATGAAGAACGTGTTTTCGGGTGCTGCACGCTTAATCAGATCAAAGTGCTCTACGAAAGAACCTGTTTTTTCCTGGCCAAGGATAGAGACTGGATAACCTTGGTTATAAGCGTGAATGAGAAAGCGTCTGATTGGCTGTACGAGCTTCGAGTACTGGGCACGTATCTGAAGTGGCCCATCCTTTAGAAAAAGGCATCGATGCAAAACTTCGCGATTCGTTTCCCAGAAGTGACGAATTCCAGTGAAGAGCAACAGAGTCTCGTGAACACCCATGTAGGACGTCGCAACTACATCAGCGGCAGAGTCTTCCACCATGTCGTGATGGAAACCAAGCATGTCTGTAAGATAGATTGTTTTTCCGCACGCCGGACAATTTCCTTCTTCCAAATCATAATCAAGTGTAGCCCGGCCACTCGCACACTCAGGGTGGGGACATTCAAAGAATGGCAATTGTCTCCTTTGTCCTGACCATTTCTCAAAGGCAATCCACTTTAGTGTCTCCATAATCTCGCCTTTAATCGAAGGCGAGGGATCCTTGATAGATTCATAGATTATCTGCCGAATGGTATGGTAGACTGTAGTGCCGGGTACCTTGACGTGACGTAGAGGAAATACTGTGGCATGATATATGGCCGAGTCCGACATTATGTCTCGAAGTGCAAATGGATGTGGAGATTGTTTGTCAACTCGCGCCAGTCTGACTTGATCGACGACCATCAAAGCAGTCTTAATGAATGCCAAGGCCTTGTGAGGTGGGACTTCATCCTGAATGACTTGAAAGGAACCATCCACAGCAAATACCAGATCCAACGGTTTGCCGGAAAAATCGAGAGGGTTCCATCTGGACTTGTCCACTTGTGGATCAGCTTCGATTTCCTCAAAACTTTTTATCAGCTGCTTCACAAGCGGGCTATTGAGCACATCCAGATGTCCTAGTCTTGATGCTCTTTCGCCAGGGAGTCTCTTACCAGAACTATAGGGCATAAGTTAGCCGAGCTCCTCCTAGGATCAACCGGTGCGGTTTGTTCCTCGCACCTTGGGATCAAATTTGCGAGCTTGCACCGGTATGACAAAACGATGGCTGCGCGTCAACATCCTTATGTAGCCGGGCGTTTTCGCCCGTAAGATGTCGTCTTTCATATTTTCGTAGGAGACATTCATCTTCGCCAACGCGGTCACTTCATCCTGTGATGACATATGTGCAATGAAAAAATTCTCTGTCTGAGCCAGAAGATCTCTATTGATTGAGGTTACCGATTGAGTTGAATAAACCATCCCAATATGATACTTGGCACCTTCTTTTGCTAACCTGCGATAGATATCGACCGCTCCCTCTTCCCTAGCTGGAAATAGGTTATGAGCCTCTTCAAAATACAACTGAATGTAGTGATTGCCTAACTTGTTGTTTGTGAACTTATCCACTTGGTGTGCAAGCACAGCGAGAGAAAGCTCTTCGGAGAAATACTTCATCACTTCTTCATCAGCGTTCCCAAAATCGAGGATAACAGTCTGCCCATCATCCAGCTCATCAACTATATCGTTTATGAAATCACCTGCTTTCGCATCGTGATAGATATCAAACCGCTGTATCATTTTTGTCCCAGCCCCACTTGTCGGCTTGAGGAAATCGAGCAATGCTATATCATCCGAATCCAAGAGAGGTTTGTTGGAAGACGAAGTTAGAGGGCTTTCTCTATTGGCATTGATTATAAACTCCATTTCTTGTTGAAGTGCATCGAGGTCCAGGATCTTCGGCGGTTTCTGGCCTCCATATATTCGATCACGAACTTCTTTGTTGAACCCCGGATCAATGTTGAGCAGGCCCGCTAATTTTTTCTCGTCGGCGCGGAACCCCGCCTTGTGTAGAATTGCCCAATACATCAAAACCTTGCGTTTGGCTCTTAGTTGTTCGTTCTTTGGGAGGGATTCAAGAGTCTCAATTGGTGACAGGCTAATTCCTCTGAATGATTGGACGTAGATAGCGGTTCGGCCTTCGCCACTGAGAAGGTTCGAGAGTATCCTATGAGATCGGTCCGGATGTTCATAGAAGTCGAGCTTCAACGGTCGCGAGGGAGGACTAGTCTTTGGGGTCAGAGCATAAACAGCGCACCTATCTTTATAGGCACTCGACAGAGAATAGTTACCATCCTGTGGATTGTCGTTTGCATATTCCCCATTGATATCGAATATCAGTTGTCCAACGTTTTTGGTTGCAGAGGTTGTTTCAATTAGGCTTTGCGCGATGAGCTTTATAACATTGCTCTTGCCTAGGCGTGTCTTGCCGAACATTGCTGTTCGTGCAGCAAGGAAGTCCCTCGTTGATACCCACACAGGGACATTTGGTTGTTTCTTGTTTGGTAGCGGTAAACGACATTCTGTTAGGCGAAGGCCTCCAAGTTGAAATCGATTTTGCTTAGCAACTAGAATGTTGACGACCAGATCAAGAAGTGCGTCATCAGGAGCATATACCCGATATTTGTGAGCGCTGACAAAGTTGTTCATGTCACCAGAGAACTCCACGGTGTCCTGTTGTTCTGGGTT
Source organism: uncultured Bacteroidota bacterium (assembly GCA_963739335.1). Lineage (GTDB taxonomy): Bacteria > Bacteroidota > Ignavibacteria > UBA10030 > UBA10030 > UBA9647. Next base: position 74,341 of record CAVUAC010000063.1, read on the forward strand.
GGGATAAAACATTCCTAGAACCGATGTGTTCAATGCCCCCCATTGAAGCTCTGACTGTGTAAATACGTCGAGCTCGGGCATCGACTTCTTTTGCAGCTCGAAATAGGTCTGTTGGGTTTCTTTCGAAAGCGGCGTCGGTGCAGCATCGAGCACACGCAGGAGCGTGAAGTGCGGCGTAACCATTGCCTCGGGGACCGAAGCTGTCATTATGAGAAGTGAATTCCTTGGGACGCCTCCTACTGCAATTTTGAATGGATCTGAAGTAATGATCGTTACAGTGTCATAGTTGATGTCGAGTACGTAGCCGACAAAGCGCATGTCATCGTAGCGCTTCGCCTTCTCGTTAGATTCCTCATTCTCCATGAAATTTTGTAAAGCGCGCAAAGGATGATTTTGGTGGGCCGCCTTAATAAAGAATTCTTTCATGGTTTTGGGACTCCATTAATGGGACAGCTTGACAGCACGATTTCGCCCGACTTTTTCGTTATCGCACCGGGCATGCGCCCAGTTCCGCGTGGCAGGGCAAGGGATTCACACCCACGGTACAACTTAACAATGTCCGGATGAGAGGAAATCGTCAATAGCCATTTCACCTTTCTCTTTTTCGCTCCGGCCAATACACTCGCCAGCCGACGATGATCATCGTAGGTAAATTGCCTGCCAACATAGTGACCATTGACCAGCGCTTTTTCACCTGGCCGGTAAGGCGGGTCGAGAAAAACAAAATCGCCTTCGTCGCAATTCTCGATAACTTCCTCGAAGTCGCAACATCGAATTGTTGCGCGTCTCAAGGAACGTGACAAATCATTGAGTGTGCACTCATCGATTACCCAACGACGAGCTTGCCCCCCATAGCCAACATTGAATTTTCCATTAGTGTTGTGACGCCACATTCCCTTGAAGCAGGTTCTGTTCAGATAAAGCACTCGGGCAGCTCGCTCAGCAATGTTACACGGTTCAAAGTAATCGCGAATTGAATGGTAATCTCGCTTAGTACTGCCAAATTTCCATACCATTTCCAAACTGTGCGGGGATCGTACCGAATTCCACGGTACAGGTCGATGAGATCAGGATTAACATCGGACAAAATGGCTTGCCTCGGTGATGTGTAGAGAAAGACGGCGCCACCACCAACAAACGGCTCCACATAGCGCCCTTCAATCTCTTCGGCAGAAGGTATGAGCTGCCCTAAGAAGTCCAACATTCTGCGTTTACTGCCTGGGTATCGCAGAAAACTCTTAATGTGAGCTTGCTCTCTTCCTGCCATTAGATGATTCATCTGAACCACTTATGTTTCCTTCATCATTCTTTCAAATCGTCGCCTAGTCGATCCATCCAAGAAATAGAAGAATGTTCCCCTGATCCCTCGTGTGCACAGCACACGATAAAGGTGTTTGAGTTTTTCGAGCGCCAATTCAGGGTTTTTTGTCAGGCCCATTTTAAACTGTCGATCACAGTTTTCATCGAGGTCGCCGAGCCATTTGTTCGTCGTTGAATCCCATCGAAGATCAGAGCCAAATATAACGCCAACGTAATCAAATTCAAAGCCCTGGGCTGAATAGATGCAACCGATTTGCTCAAATCCCTCTGGTTGCATTGCCCAGATCTTGTACGGATGCTTTGAGGGATTCTCGGCGCTTCCCTTATTGGTTCTCCACATGTCTCTGGGTTTGCGATTCCATGGTCTAGACCAAGCACCGATCTGCACATCATTAACGAGCTCCCCATCTTTCCCTGGATCCGACCAAAGCCAATCAAAGCCTGCCACTATTCGGGCGGAGAATCCTTCTTCCGTTTTCCGACGAAGTGCCTTCTCAAGATCACGAGGGGATTCGAACACGCTCACTTCGTATTCTTTGTTACGCTGCCAAGCCAATGATTTTAACCCAGAGAGATCCAAAACAGTATCGACCCATCGGACATATGATTCGCTTCCGGCACATCGAAACTGAGTCTTCAAGTCATAAACACTCACAGCAATGTTCTTGCGCTCCGCGCAATTCGTGATATGGTCAAGAGATCCAACCTCAGCCACTCTCACGCTCTGTTGTCCATCAAGCAGAAAGACCGAAACTTTCGACGCACGGATGAGTTCTTCTGCCTGCGGATTGTGAGATAATATCCGCGGACCAAACTGAGTTCTCAGGCGCAAACGATGAGCTTCGTCACAAACCACCAATTCAATACTATCTTTCGCTGCGTTGATGAAGTTGTGTGTGTAGAGGAATGGTTCTTCTCGACCAACGATTCCTCTTAGATTCGTGGTAAAAGCCTTGGATCCAGTGGCGTGAACGGCATTATACCCTCGGCGGGCCGCAGCACCCAACACTTGGACTGCGATGACACTTTTTCCCGTTCCGGGGCCACCGAGCACAACGATTACTTTTTTCAGCTTTCTTTTTCGGGCATTTTCGACGTCTGAAAGAATGCGGTTGAAAACGACCCGTTGTTCGTCCAACAAATTCCAGGGCTCGTACTTCTCGATGGAGTCAGCAACGAAATCAAGAAGTTTCTTGCTGGGCTTATACTGCCCCGTGAGAATGGAGTCAACGAGCTTCGTTGAGGCCCCACACCACGTCCGTTCGCCAACAAACTCGGACAATTCTCCCATAGTCTCGATGGTGAATGCTGGTGAGTCTTTCAAGATTTCTGAATATCGAGCATCGAAGAAATGCGATTCTATCTCCGATTTGACGTTATGCAGGTAAGCGCAACTAGCAAGTTTGATGCGGCCATTACCAAAAGCTGAGTGAGCATCCTGAAGATACCGGCGATAAGCCCTCACTTGAGCACTTGGATGAAGCAAGTCTGAATTCCCAATACGAACGACCTCTGACGCATCTGTGGCTTTACAAGTATCCCATTGTTTGAATTCAGTCAGGACTGCGTGTTTTTGTTTGCTCTTATCTGATCCAAGAACCATGCAGTCGATAACGGCATGAAGACAAAGGAAGCTGGTATTCCAAGACTATCCATGCATCGTCCATTCCCACATCAGCGACTACTTCGGCGAAAGCACTAAGTGAATTCTTCCAAGATCGGACTTCCGACTCCGACGGACGAGCATCAAGCCTCTCTACAAACCGCTCTCGGAGTAAATCAGCAATTTGGCCGGAGGTAGCCTTGGGAATAAACGTCCTCAGTCTGCAATCATATAGATGCATTATGATGGCCCAGTCCCTTTTAACAGTTTCAATGCTGCTTCGTATGCGTCCTTGAAATCAAGCCCTGTATCTAAGTTCGGGTCGATCTTCTTGAACCCGACATACATGAAGCTAAGCAGCTGAAGTCCAGAAAACTGTTCTTGAGGTATCGACTTGAGTGAGTACCGCCTGTCAGCCTTCGTAAAGTCAATTCCTGCCGTTCCAAGCGTCCCAATCTCGAAAGCGATGCTCTTTATCTCTTCGGATGTCATGTGCTCGAATCGCTCAAGAGCATTCATAAGATACATCACCGTGGCTGGTTCTTTCAACTTGAGTAGCTCTGGGTTCGTCGTCCCCTGTGGATGCTCCTTCATCGGGACGTCGTCTCTGAACTCGAACCACTCTCGGAGCCTGAGTATCTCGGCAAACTTGCCAACGAGCTTGTACTCATCTGCTGCACCAATGTCCTTATACATATCAAGCCAAACATGGAAGAGCTTGTCGCCTGTTGCAAAGACGTTGGATGCCTTATAGAGCTTGGTGTATTCAGTCTTCCCTTTGTAGAGCCAATCTGCGAACAGAGCATAAGAGGTATTCATCGCAACATTGGCTTGATAGATCTTTCGCGGAGTGAGCTTCTGAACGTCTTCGGAAGTCAGAACAGCGGCGTTCTCTTGTTGGGTGGAGTACAATGAAACGAACTGAAATGGACGAATGTGCGGATACCGATGGAAGAGACGGTACTCAATCACCATGTCAAGAGGACAATTGAAAAGTTGGTTGGTCAATCCCGACACCCACTCCAGTGTTAACCGATTGGCCTCGTCACTCGGAATCCCAGTTTGACGCAGTTTGTACTTATCATCTCCAAGCGATTGAAGCGCCTTCTCCACTGTCGCGTTGGTCGTTACGAACAGTTTGCTTTTGCCAGCATTGCGTGCTTCGAACTCGAGCGTGATGTGCTCCAATTCATGAGCAAGCAAGTGGGGGACGATGGAAGGCAAGTTGGGTCGGTAGATAATCTTGTGCTCAGGTCCGATTGTTCTTCCACGCAAGTTGGGTTTTGGCAGTCACCCCTTTGAGTTCGTCATCCCGAACTATTTCAACAGGGAAGCCCGTCACTTTTTCGATGGTCTTGCACCTCTCGTCGATGAACTTCGTCAGAGCTTCATTGGGCTTTTCAGCGAGGTCTTTGTTCAGTTGCAGGTACATCGCACGAGCCTGTTCATAGACAGGTGCACTCCGTATGTCAGGTGAAGGTTCTTGGCTGAACAACTCATCCAATGTACCGAGAGCCGACTGATTATCGTTCTGTTTCGATTGAAGAACAGCCAGTCCTAGGAAGGAGTTTGGGTATTGAGGGTTGAGGCCGATTGCACGTCTAAAAAGATGGCTTGCCTCTTCATGTGCACCCTTCTCTGCTTTCAACGCTGCGTATGCATTCAGTAGGTAGGGGTCATCAGGATTGAGTTCGTATGCCTTCCTGTAGAACGGTTCAGCCGAATCGGGGTCGTGCTCAGACCCGAAGTAGATGTTGCCCAGGAGCACGTAGCCCCACACATCCTTTGGGTCTAATCGTAGGACATCTATCAACTGATTCTTTGCCTCTTCTACGTCGCCTCCCTCCATGTTTGCCATTGCCAAATTCCTACGAGCGTCGTTGTGATACGGAAAGTATTCGAGACTCTTCTTCAGGATTTGGATAGCCCCACGATAGTCACCCTGCTTCGCCTTGTTGATTCCTCGTTCAAACAACCTTTGAGCTTCTTCGATTGCCTTCTCCTTCTGCTCGGGAAGGTTAATAACCGCCACTCCGTTCTCGATTGAGACCTCAACAGCAAAGGAGAGAAATCCATATGATTTCTTGATTAGGGCGATGGCTTGCTCATCCGGCAGTTTGGTTAGATCAATTTTCTCGTCGGCGTCAACGAGAAAGTCTTTGAGGGCAATGAGGACGATTGACATTGGTTTGGGTCACCGAGGCAAATACTGTCCGCAGACAGGCTTGCTGAAGGCTCTTTCCCTACGGGTCATCAGTCCATTCACGTGTGAATGGATCCTGAACCATCAAATCTCTGTTTTGACAGTTCTTTCAGCAAGCCCGATGTAAAAGTAAGACAAAATCAGCCAAAATCAACCTTGAGGTTGACCCCTGATAATGACCGCGTTGTGTGGAGTCCGGACCAGGATCCCCGCTTCTATGCCGCGAGTTTCCTGCCGCCAGAAATTGCGCCGGTTGGAACTGCCAAGGAGTCTTGCTTGATTCTACTTTTCTCTCCGAATACCTTGGTGCGGGAGATTATTCATGGGTGAAAAGAAACCATACGATGTAGAGTGGTTCATCATACAGGTGACTCTCAAAGCCGACTATACGCTCGCGATTCCTGCAGGAAGCAAGGAAGAGGCAGTGATGTCTGCGTACAGTAGGAGGATTCCAGTTGATAGTCTTCATAACGTTGAGAAAGACGTTGTGAAGGTTATGAAGATAAAGCAACAGTGCGACAGGATTGAATTGGAAACCCTGCAATGAGAGCAATAAGCTGCTCGATGTGGGAACGTGCTATCATCATCCTTCCGACGGGACAATCTTCACCCAAAGAGGTCTGTGGTCAGAAATGTAGTACCTGCAGTAAGTGAAGAAGTCGGCATGCTTCTTCTTGCCTCCGGTGTTCTGGTACAGATCTGCGAAAATCATCTGGTCATAATCGAACACACCCGTTTCCTCAGTCACGTGATGTTGCGTCGTTGGAAAGAACATTATCTGGTCATAGTGGTTGACCTGTTTGGCGACATTTCTGTCTTGTCCTGGAAGAGTTGAGCCGATAGAAGTGGCGTGGACGGTGGAGTGGAAGCCGTTCTTGGAGAAAATCTTGTATATCGGGTCTTCCTCTTCCATATACGGGAGATTGAAATCACCGAGCAAGAGAATGTCTTTTTCGGTTGCATACTTTGAGGCCACCATTGACTTCGCCCATTGAGCCATCGCAAGTGCTTCCAGTTGTCTTCGTTGTATGGCGATCTTCTGTTCACTCTTGCCTTTGAAATAGAGGTGGGCGTTTACAAGGCAGAACTTGAAGTCCTTGAAGGTAAACGACTGCAAGAAAGGATTGCGGTCAAATCCTTGGAACTGGACTTTGGCTCCGGGGATGGTGATTCGCTTGAAGTGGCTCGGAGGCGGAGCAATCTCACCGACAAGTTCACGAGTGCTCAGCTTGTCGACATCGAAGACAAATGTCATCCGCTCAACGTTCCCTGCAAGATCAGTGTAGAGCACTCGATATTTGCTCCCCAAAAATCCCATCAGTTCTTGAAGGTGATCAAGATTGCTACCCATCTCCTGCAAGGCGATAATGTCAAACCATCCGATGATTTCTGACATGAGGTGGATGTCGTCTGGTCGTCGCTCTTGCACTCCGAAGTTGGCGAGATTCCATGTGGCCAACAGTAAGCTGCGCTGGTCCTTCTCTGGAATCTTCCGATCCACCTTGTGCTTGCGAAGAGCTTCCAGCTCCGTTTCGACCTTGTAGATGTATGTGAACTTGGGTTTTGGGTTTGCGCGCATGGCAAGCTCCTTTAGATTAAGGCCTTTTTTTCACGAAAAACCTTAATGTGCCGCGTTATTCACGATGGCAACTGTTATTGGTGCAACTTGAACAACGAACGATGGGACGGTTCGGTGCGTTCTGTACGCGACGCGAATCTATCGACTGGGAGGCATACTGTCAATACCTAAAACGCGGTATTTTTGTATCTGAGCTTACAGCACGCAGAAAGCAACCGCCGGACGGCAGAAAGCAGCGATTAACAAGCGATCAGAGTGATAACGGCCCATCCAAAATGGCCTCTAAGCTGCAGGGAAGCATTGAAACGATTGTGTCGATATCAAGTCGCCTGAAGTGCCGACATTTCCGCGCAAGCAGAAATCCGTACAGATGAGGATATGGGTAATGAGTATTTGAGTAGTAAGTATGTAGGAGGGCCGATAGAGCGAAGGTCAAGAATCGGGGTGGCTGGCCTGCGCCACCCCGGTTCAACCGAGCCTATGACCCAATCGCCTGGGAAACAGACTGCAATTGACGGCGTCTCGAATCAATGGCTGTGGCGATCCGCTTGCCCTGATCCTCAATAAGCCTCTTGGAGCTGATCCCCTTAAGCCTACTCTGCTCGATAGAGTTCAGTCGGTCAACAGTAGTTGCTTTTTGGATTGCTTCCAACATCGCTACGGCTTCCTTCTCGCCTGTCAAAAAGCCTGACTCATTGAACATCGGCGTCCCGATTGACGCAACAACGGTCGCAGCCGGCGCCGGTTGTTGACCTCGGTCGAGCCATTCGAGAATCTGCTTGCCGATCTTCTCGTCCGGTTTGGAAACCAACCTGCCGTCAAAGAGGCTTGACCGATCTTTCGTGGACTGGGCGTTGTGGTTAAGGTCGAGATCGAACACGATGTCGAACTCATAGTCCATGCCCTCGCGTTGCACGGGGGCAAGTCCAACCTTCTTCGGGACTGACTTCCCCTTCTCGTTCGTCTCAACAACGTAGTCCATCTTCGAGCGCATCGTTGCGATAAGATGAAGCTTGGAGCGAATCATTGCCTCGATGAAAGCGTTGTGCTGGGGTGTGAGTTTGCGCCAGGCCGTGAAACTATTCATGCCGCCATCAGCCATTTTGCCCTGTGTATCGAGCAGGCCACCCTCGCCTGCCCAGGCATGAGAGATGCTGTCTAGGATGAGCACATCGTAGGCGGCAGCCTCGGCCTGGTGGATAGCTTTGATGTACTTGTCGATCTCAAATGGGGGTTCGATGTTGAGAACATCGAAGTCGATGCGGTCGGCATAGAGCACGCTGGAGTTGTTCTCGGTGTCGACGAGGGCGATCCTCTGGCCAAGGCCAGAGGCAAGTTTGAGTGCCGAGAGGGTTTTCCCGGATCCTGCTGCGCCGCAAAGACCGATGCGGGCTTTCTTGACGATGCGTTGGGCTTTTTGGAAGCCAGAGAGTTGAGATGATGATGTGGTGTTCATGGTGAATCTCCTTGTACTGGAATGATGGAGTGATGGATTAATGAACAGGTGAGCGTTCCATTTCTAGAACGTGACCTGCAGAGTTGAGCCTTGAGCAATGAATCGCGCCGGGTGGATGATTTCCCCGGATGCGGTATCGGCGACCTCAGCCGGGAGGTTTTCAAGGAATTTCTTCCGGGCCTTGAGCTTCTCTTCGATCGCCTTCTTCTGAGATTCGAGGTCGTCGATGATGCTGTCCTGATACTCGTACTTCTTTGGGAGGGATTTGAGTTGGACCTTCGCGCCGCAGACGTCTGCGCTCGTTCCCGGCATTGAGTTGATTGCCCGGTCTTTGATTCGTCCGAGCGCCTGGTCGAGAATGTCGGCGACATTCCGGATGCGGACGTAACCTTCGATGGCTGACTGCTCCTCGAGCAGGGCGTCAGTCAAAGCTCCGGCATAGGTGGCGAATTCAGCCTTTGGAACGACACGGTGAAGTACAGTCAAGTGCTCGGACTGGACCGGACCCGCTTCTATGACCTCGGGAAAGAATTCGTCTTGTGGTTGATTGTTTGACTTCATGGTGTTGGTCTCCTTATTGTGCGTTGCCATGCGCACCCCGGTTGTTAGTGTTTTTGTCATGCTTTTCTTCGGACCCATTCTCTCGGGGGACTAACCACGTAGGCCAGCTTCGCGCTGCCGTTGTTTTGTGGCTTCAAGCTCGTCCTGGGTTGCCGCTTCCACCCTGTCTGCTTCAATTGAATCCACGGATGAACCGAAGGACACGTACTGCAGCTTGCCGTCTTCACAGATCCTGTAGAAGTACCCGATGACTCTTCCTGTAGATTTCATTTTGAGTGGTTGAAAGATCTTCACAATTCCTCCCGACGGTTTGACGCCGGACGACTACCGCCCCGAAAAAAAGAAAGGGAAAAGAAAAAAAGCGGATGTGGGGATGAAAAACGGCAAACCAAAAAGGCAAGGGCGCCGCGAGCGGTATCAACTTTCAATTTCTTCCCGCTTGCGGCGTTTATATACCCTTGCCTTTTTGCACATCAGCTCAGAAAGAGCCGTTTGCCGTTTTTATATTGACCCGCTTTTTTGCTTCTTTTCCCTTTATGAGAGAGGAGCGATGTATCTTCGTTTTGTTCGAGGGAATTTTCGATTGCCGATTTGCGATTGACGATTTGGGGGCGGCTGGCGCAGAGAGAGAATGGCGTAGGCAGTTTTTGCGTCGATGAGGTCCGAAGTGGCTGCAAAAACTGTGACAGCCGCCGCTGTTCACAACGTGTGGCAATTACGCCGAGGACGAAGGAGCGAACGGAGCGGAGTGACTAAAGAGATACCACTCTTATGAATGATTAGAAGGTGGAACGAAGCGGAGTGAGTGACAGAGTTGAGGCGTTATTGCTACCGGAAGCTTTTGGCGAGGCGGCATGAAGCGACCCCCGCTATACTGGATTTTAACTTGGCGGGGGCGAAGCCGCACGTGTCTATGTGCGCTAGGAAATTTCACGTGCGGGCGCTTGATGCCGCCGTGTGGGGGGATAGGATCTTTGCGTGAGTTTCAGGATCGAACGGTTTTAGACCTACTACCTGCCAGCAGGCAGGCGTTTTGGGCTGCGGTATAGGTGGAGGTCGGGATACTGTTTGTTCAATCCACTTCTCTTTCCTGACGATCTCTGGCTTGGCTATTACTTGGCGCGAGGCGCCGTCAGGTTGAGCGAGCGGTTAGGTGACCACACCTATTAGGTTGAAAGATTCTTGCTGATGAAATTGCGATCAATTATCGAGACTCCGCCGCCAAGAAAATGGACGTTACCGCGTTGAAAATAGGGCACCGAAGGCTTTTTGATGTCGATGACAAACATCACTTTGCGTGGATCGTTGAGGAAGTGCTCTTCTATGTATGCATTGATTCTTGAGTCGCCAAATCCATATCCAACGACGATTAGGTTGATCGACTCACTCAAGTTGTTGCGAAAGTGTTCTAGTAAGATCGGGTAGTAAGTTCCATGTTGGGTACTGGCTTACCTTGTGGGTCGTACCGGAAAGGAAATCTGCTACAACGTCTGATGGCCTGTGAGCATATTCGAGTTTTCCATTGTTTGAGAGCTGCTTGTGGATTTCATGGGATGAGAGGCCCCAAGGGATCTTCACAAGATCGGATTGATCGCCAAAGCTTGCCCAGAAATTGTCTATGCTCCCATGAAGCTTATAAAGGCAAAAAGGTTGCTCGTACTTGTTTGTGAACCTGCGAAGCCTGACCATGTAGGTTGCATACTTATCATACTTCTTGGCAAAAATATCTGAACCTAAGTCGTCAAATCCGTCATCCATGCAACCTTGTATTGTGTCAGTAAGAGAGAACTGCTCGAAATAGAGATCATGGTTGAGTGTGTGAATGTGGACAGTATGATGATTGGCAAAATCCTCAAGCATCAAGAGAAAGTCACTGTATCTTGGGTCGTACGGCTTACACTGATGTACTCGTTCAATCGGTTTCGTGAGTTGTTGCGCGAGGAGTTGCGAAAATGTGTCATTGAACTGCATCAATATGTGGTGGATGTCTGAGATAACCTTGTTCTGGCGACGGAAATCAGTCAGGAACTTCAGCAAATGGTGAGAGTACGATTGAGTGCGGTAAGCAGAAATGTAATAGTCGTAGAAGGTCTCATAATGAAACGATTCGCCCGGTCGGAGCACTTTTGAATTGTAGAATGCAAGGAATTCTTGCACGAAAACCCGCTCTTCGACACCCATCCAGGACGCGTTTGGATCAGGTTGACCATTGAGAAACCAAGCTTCACGACTTGTGTGAACGCAAATCTCAGAGGCAACAATTGTGCACAGGCGAAGATTGAGCTTTGAGGTTGTTGGATAGCCCGCAGGTACTGAGAAGCCTGATCCGATCAGCAAGGATAGTTTCTTCATGTATTTGAGCGGTGTGGTGGCCTAACGATGGCGGCTAAGCCGCGGGAACGAAAACTTTCAAGATAGTTGTACACGAAACAAGTTCCGCGTAGATTATTTCCTAAATTCACTCGACCTATGCAAGCCATGCTAATTGTACCGACACTCCTTCCGTCAGGTTGAGCGACTGTAACGCCGCATCTATTCGTCAGCAAAGTGTCTTCCAAATCAATACGAACCAGAAACACAAGGTTGAGGCAGGAAGTAGCCATACAAGTACGAATTTGCCGGAGGGGTGTCTGTGCACCGCCTCCATGTAAATCTTATACGTTGGATCGCCGGTCATGAGGCGCTCGTTTAGCGGTTGCATGCGCGCAGCAAGCCGCTTGCTCATGTAGAACCAACCAAGGGTGTAGATCACGCCTAAGGAAGCGATGGCCATACGGAATGTCTGGGCTGCGTAGCCTTCGTGAGGTATCGTAAAAAAGGCGACAACCAACATGGATTGGGCGACAAGGGAGAAATTCTGGCGCGCGTACTGAAGTGTATCTGCGTGCTGCAGATATTTCCAGGTGTGATCAAGATCTAGCAAATCAGGACGCTTAGCGTTATTTTGGGGTTTCTTCGACAAGATTCTATTCCTTAATTGAGAGTGCGGCATAACGGACGGCAGCTAAGCTGCGGAGTAGACTGTCTCGGACTTCACTGTCCCGAGCGTTGGCTGATGCAAATTCATTCATGTGTGTGGGCATTAGTTTTCACCGACGCTCAGTGCGTCAGCTTGAGCCGCTGGTTAGGCGGGCCTCACTATCGGCCTCGGGCTCTGGTGACTTTGGTTTCGGGACAACCTCGTGAAACAACTTGGCTATTCGAGGATTTGCGGTGTCAGAGTTCATACGAACAGAATATGTATGACTTTCCCGAAGCACCTCTGTTGAACAGATGAAATCAACCTTTCTGTAGAAGGGGCTTGTCTTAGAGACAACCTCGTATCTATACCGATACAGGCGTTGAACTGAAAGATATTTGCTCTCAATAATGCGTATGGTAATGCGCTGACCTAGCATTTCTACGCTACCGAGCTTGGTCACCTCCTTTGAGCGCTTCCTTCGAACTGTACTAACTGCTAATGGCTTGTTCAGCGGAATCGAGGCAGATTGTTTCGCGAGCTTGTCAACGGCTCTGTTGAAGATGTCGGAGGAATGTGCCTTCACCTTTTGGAATTCAACTCTTGCTCTGGTTTGGCGAATTGCCTTTATCAAGTTCTTCCATAGTCGTGCATTAAGAACCGGTGCTCCAGATTTCTTCAGCCACCTAGTTCGCGGCCATAGAAACATCGCATTCTTGTAGTTTGTGAAAACATAATTGGAGTCTGTGAGAATTATGATCTTGCGGAATTGCCGTTTCTCCAAATAGGGCCCTGCGTTTTCGAGTGCAACAATGCAAGCGTTGATTTCCATCTCGTTGTTCGTGGCACTCTTGTAGCCTGGCAAATTCAAAGGCTCGGAGACTTCCTTCCCATTGTGATCTACGTAAACAAAGATAACTCCGATGCCGCCTCTTCGGGGCCTTGACTTAGAAGATACCATCTGTATAGATGTTGAGCGCCCGTTCGTCAATCATTGGAGATATCTGTGATGCCAACTCAGGCCCGCCTAACAGCCGGAGCTAAGCTGCAGCGAGACCAACGTGAGCATTAGGTACTACACGAACCATAGACCTACCCTAGCAATGGAGGCTTGACCGCTGCCCGTTACGTCAGCTTAAGCGACGGCTTAGGCGGGCACTCATTTCAGTTCCCGTTTCACGTGGTACGGAACACGAGGCACGCCGAGATGCAGTCCCTCAGGATAGACAGTGGCAATCTGATTCAGTTGCCGGCCGTCCGGTCCGAATGCTGTGATCCAAGGCGTCTGAAGGTCTTGGATCATCTTCTTGTCTTGATCGTAGAAGCAGGTGCCCAATGTGACGGCTATTGAGATGGGGCTTCCGGTCAGCGAACCGCTTGTCAACGTCGCCCCGGAATGGGTCATATCGAAACGGATTGCGAGCTGAGTTGGATTCTCTGTGGCAAAAGGGGTTACGTGGTGGTCTATGAGTTCATTGGGAGCAATCTGCCAAGCGCTCACGCTTTGGGCGACTTCGGACTTCAGAGACTGGTCCAGAAGTTGGGTAATTGACTTGATGTCTGGCTTCAATTCGTCATGAGGGATGGAACTGAGGTACGAATCAATGTCGCCAAAGACTGCAAGCAAGAGCTTTTGCGTATGAATCTCGGCTGACAACTGGGGATGCAGTTCATTCGAAGTCGCCCAGAAGGCTTTGTCGTCCGTGATTAGGACCGCCTCGTTACTGCGTGCCACGTCGACAATGGTCTCCCAGATAACGCTATCGCGGAACTGCTCCTCGCGATGTGAGGGAGGGACATGTAAGATGACGCGTTGTACGGCTGAATCAAACTTAGAGTGGTCCTTCGGACTCTCCAGTATGAGAGGCGAAAGCCTTTGAAGGCGATCCGAAATGGCCTTCACCAGCTCCCCTTCAACGGGCCATTTTATGCCGGGTTTCGTTCCAGTGAGAGCTTGTAGGGTAACCAATTCCCTCTCGATGCGCTGAATTGTGGTTTGGCACTCGGCGAGGACTCTCTCTTCGACCTCACAGCGAACTATCCAAGGCAAAAGAATCTGGGATTTGGTGTTCTTGAGGGAGAAAAGGAAGGCGGCGGCCACAGACGAGCGCAGGAGGCGTTCCTTAATCCAAACATTCGCGTCGAGGCAAATGAGGCGTTCCATGGAATTGTGGATGGGTGATGGTTGAGTGCCCGCCTAACGGATGGCCGCTAAGCTGCGGCACTGAAAACATTGAAATTGTACTACACGAACCGAGTTCATGCGCTTCACCTTCGGTCTTGTACCTGTACCTATGCTCGCCATGAATTTTGCAGTGCGCTCATCCGGTAAGCTTGCCTGTTTACCCCACCTATTCTGTCGGGGCCCCGCTGTTATTTAGCGGGGAGTCGCTGGTTAGGCAGCATTGCCGAGCTAGATGTTGCGTTGAATCGAATCAATTACCGCGTTGTAGTCCGATATTCTTGCTTCTAAGATGCTCTTAGACAATCTGATTGGCTTGCGTCCGGCGTACCAGTTTGGGTGAACCAAGTTCCGAAATTTCCTAATGCGCTCGGATGCCTGAAAAGCATTATGATCCAACAGCCCATTTTGGTATGCAAGCTCACTGAGGTCTTTCAGAGTCCAGTGCTCACTCAACTTTCTGTGTCGTGCATATACCACTTCCGGGAATGCCCGTGTCCAAGCAGCAAGCATATATTCCACACCGGCACCTATCAACACGATGGCTGCTAGGTATGCGCTGACATCTTGACACTTTTTCATCTCCCTTCGACACCGATTGATGAACCGATAGAGAGATTGAGAAGACAGCCTTTTTCGTCTCCGGATTGTCTTCATTGGCAATGCTACCTCACGCTCAGCTTCAGCGGGAGCCACCGGCGATCCGCTGTAAGCCGTTGTTAGACCTCTTTATATTTGCTCCAAGAGCAGAAGTAACTCCTCGAAGGCATCAATACCTTCTTGCATAGACTCGAATCTTTTCTTTGTTGTCCTTGACCGAGGTTCATGTTTGAACTTATTCACTCGGCTTCGGGCTCTGTTGATGTTACTCAGTGTTTTTCCATAGCTCGTCTCATACCATTCTGAAAGCCACGGATATAAGGGAGGCGGTTTCGTTTTTGCTTTTTGTTCGAAGAGCACTTTCAATGCGATTTCTGTGAGAGCTACCATTCTAAACATAGCATTATTGAAGTAATAGCCGCTTTCCCACTCCCTATTACCCGCTTTGGAAGAGCCCAAGGACTTGATTCCGAGAACTATGCTGTCTTGCTTGCCTTTTGGCAGTCTTGAAAAAGCATCTTCCTTATAGTTCAGCGCATATGCCCTCTTTAGAGATAGATATGTCGAGACCAACCACGATCTATCTATTACGTCGGGTAGCTTCGGGACCAACGGAGTCAATCTTTTCCCAATTTGATTTAGTCTCTTCTTCATTTTGTGGTCTAACGCGGCGCTCAGCCGCCGGCGAAGCCGGTCGGCTGTAGCGGCTTGTTGGGCGCTAGAGACGACAGCCGATCGAACACACGCCCGTTCGACGAGAACGGTACACCAAGACGGTGCCTCAGCAATTCGGCGGCGACGTCCTCAAGCAAGTCTGTTCGCGCTGCCAGGTCATCTGGCGCATCGAGCGCCTCGTGCACGATTCTTCCTCGAACGTCGTACAGGTGCTTAATCTCCAACACACGCTCGACATCTGCCTTACGAAGCTGAGACCGATGCGAGGTCTGATTCCAATGCGACGTCAGAGCTTCAGCAACCCTGCCAACTTTGCCGCCTTTCGCTTTCACGAACAGGGTGGCGAATTCACAGCACTCCCAGAGGTCGCAGTACCTGTCGATCGGATCCGTCTCTGTCTGCGAAGTTACGTAACGGCGAGCCGCAACGCTGACAGCTTGCGCCGAGTCTCTGTCTAGTTCCGCACGGATGCGCACGAAGCGGTCGATGGCCTGCTTTACGGAATCCATCACTATTTCGGGCCGTTGTCGCACGGCGATAACAACGGCGTCATCAAGCTGTGATCCGTGGTCAGCGAGGGCTCGTACTTGAAGGGGCGCGACAGGCACGAGGAACTCTGCGGCGGAGAGATTGATCAGCGCAAGGACCGATATACAGATTGGCGACGCTACCCGCGCTAGCTCCTCAGCTGACGCGGAATGCGTTAGGCCAATGTGGAGCTGGATGTCGATCTCCCCTTCATACGGTTCTTCATAGTGCAGGCTAAGGGGCAGCTCATCTTCTGGAGCCTTGAGGTAATGCATTCCCATCCAATAACCAGTCTCCATTCGACCCCGCCAGAGGATTGGACCGGCCTTCTCGAGAGGCCTGGCGGCTATGGCCTCTGGGCGATCCCGCTTCGCGTAAGTCGCGACGTGGATACTCAGCAGTAACCTGCTGCCATCGGGCAGCGGCAATGGTTCTTCATACGCGGGGAGGACACAGCGGCTCCGCTCCGGCCACACGCCCCAAGTCCGACACCTGAGTATGGCGACGTACTTGTGAGTGAACTCCTCGGTTGAGGTCATGAGTCTCCGATCCGTTGCTCAAACTGACTACTCGTTACTGGTCGCCCAACCATTGATTAGAATGATCCGCCCATTATGTAGAACACTGGATCGCGATCCGTGTCGCACGCCGCTGACACTCTGGATGCAATTGCAGCAATCCCTCCGTGTTGAGCCACTTGTGTCTCTTGGCTTTCTGTGGCATGGCGTCTTATGTGGGTAGACATTACGGATAGCCGCTAAGATCCAGCAACCATAATTTTCAAAATGTAATACACGAAACAAGTTCAATCACTGCGCTTTCAAATCTGTACCGCACCAATGCTCATTCTGTCAGCTTGGGCCGCTGGTTAGCCTTAGCCACCGCCGCCTTCAGCAGGATTCTTTCAGAAAGCATCTCAAAATCATCACTTGCTGACCGCTTCAATCCCAAGAAGTTACATTGAGCTGCTAAGGAGGCGCAATTGCACTTGACACTATTTGAGCAACACAATTCGTTTCGTTTCCGTAAACGACGATGTCTGCAACCGGCAGAAATACACACCACTCGGCAAATGCGCTGCATCGAATGTTGCGATGTAGCTTCCTGGTGATTTCACCTCATTGACAAGCGTTGCGACCTCTCTTCCCAGCAAATCATACACATTCAAACTGACATTTCCGAGGCTTGCTATCTGATAACTGATAATCGTAGAGGGGTTGAAGGGGTTGGGAAAGTTTTGACTCAAAGAGAATGTAGATGGTGCAATAAGAGATGACTGCTGAACTGAGGTAGTTGGTTTCTTTCTGAGCCAACCCTGACACGAGTAACCGGTTCCCAATTGGGTGCCATCAACCTTAAAAGTTCCACCAGACCCAGTTAGCGGAAATGTGTAATTTGCATCATCTGAATTTTCCCGAACATTCTGTTGAATTACTGTTATAGACGTGCTTCCAACATTTCGAACAATTGCTACATGCCCAGCAGAACCACCAGAAAAACAAAGGATATCTCCTACTTGTGGGGCGGTTACACCTCCATCAGGGTAACTGACAAGTTCGGGTGAAGATGGATTGCCATAATATTGATATGCATCTCGTCCCGCAATTCTGATATTTAATCCATAAATGATATAGTAATATCTATTAACATATTCTACGCATTGCCATTTCATCCCTGTATTAACGCCTGCTGTTGAATTATAGTCATTACTAACGCACTCAACGCTGTCGTTCGAGTATGCCTCAACTCCATTGAATGATCCTATCAACGTACCAAATACTGCTCTGCCGGTTTGCTGGGCTAGAGATCTTCGCCACACGCCGTTGCCAACAGTTCCAGCAAAGAGATTGCTACCCGAGGCGGCAAGAGACGCCACGTCAATATTCGTTAAGCCAGTATTGAATGATGTCCAACTTTTGCCGCTGTTGGTACTAACGAACACGCCGCCGTCATTAGTCCCCGCATAAAGATTGGGGCCAGAAACTGCAAGGGAATAGACATAAGTGCCTGACAAGCCGTTATTGACTGATGCCCAACTTGTGCCGTTGTTGGTCGAAAGAAACACGCCGCCACTAGTTCCAGCAAAGATAGTCGTTCCGGAGATTGCAAGAGCCCAAACGAGAGTGTTCGTCAAGCCGCTATTGACTGATGTCCAACTTGTGCCGTTGTTGGTCGAAAGAAACACGCCGCCATATGTCCCTGCAAGGAGATTCGTGCCAGAGAGAGCAAGAACATTAACATGAGTATCCGACAAACCACTATTTACTTGACTCCAGTTTGTACCGTTGGTCGAAAGAAAGACGCCGCCATCAGTCCCGGCAAAGATATTCGTACCGGAGACGAGAAGAGAATTGACAAATGTGTTCGTCAAGCCGCTATTGACCGGGGTCCAACTTGTGCCGTTGTTGGTCGAAAGAAACACGCCACGATAATAAGTCCCGGCAAAGAGACTCGTGCCGGAGACGGCAAGAGCAAAGACGCGAGTGTTTGCCAAGTTGGTACTGGCCGAAGTCCAATTTGTGCCGTTGTCGGTGGAGAGAAACACACCGTCGCCAAAAGTCCCGGCAAAAAAATCCTTGCCTGAGACAGCAAGAGACGGGACATCTGTGTTCGCCAGGCTGGTATTGACTGCGGTCCAACTGGAGCCGTTGTTGGTAGAAAGAAAGACGCCGCCGCCACCCGTCCCATGATTGCCGCTCCCAGCAAAGAGATATGTGCCTGAGACTGCAAGAGTCCACACTGTAGTGTTCACCAAGCCGGTGTTTGCGGCAGTCCAACTTGTGCCGTTGTTGGTGGAAAGAAAAACTCCACCCGTTGTTCCGGCAAAGAGATTGGTGCCGATAATCGCAAGAGACAAGACCCCGTGGTACGTCAAGCCGGTATTGATAGCACTCCAGCTTGTGCCGTTGTTGGTGGAAAGAAAGACACCGGCGCCATATGTCCCAGCAAGGAGATTTGTGCCAGAGACGGCAAAAACATCAACATGAGTATTTGTGAAACCAGAACTTACCTGACTCCAATTTGTGCCGTTGTTGGTGGAAAGAAAGACGCCGCCGTCGACAGTCCCGGCAAAAATATTCGAGCCGGAGATGATAAGAGCATGGACATCAGGTAACTCGTCAAGCCGGTATTGACTGCTGTCCAAGTTGTCCCATTGTCAGTGGAAATAAAGATGCCACCGCCATTAGTCCCAGCAAATAGATTCGAGCCTGAGACAGCAAGGGCACTGGCGACATAAGTATTCGTCAAGCTACTCTGAGTCCAATTTGTGCCGTTGTTGGTGGAAAGAAAGAGGCCGCCGGCATCAGTCCCGGCAAAGAGAGTGCTGCCTGAGACGGCAAGAGTATAGACGTGTCTACCCGTCAAGCCAGCATTGACTGATGTCCAGCTTGTGCCGTCGTTGGTGGAAAGAAAGACACCGCCGTCAAATGTCCCAGCAAAAAGTTTTGACCCTGAGACGGCAAGGGCACGAACCTCGCCGCCGTAGGGACCGTTGGTTTGGGCCCATTGACCGATTAACGGTCTTTCGAAATAAGCAACGGAAGTAATCAACAACAAAAACCGAAACACGTTTTTCATATACCTATTCTTTCGAGAAACGAACAATTTCGCCTAACTATGGATTATCTGGTTTCCGTGTAAGACCACGGAATCTTGCATAACAATATAACATGCCACGGCTAGGGTTTCCAAAGGTGTTATGTGCAAACAAGCTGTCGGCGATCAGCGCACTCGCAAGAGTGTTATACGGTTTTGGCATAAAACGCACCGCCCCACGTTCCGCGGGCAAATGAAGTTTGACAGAGATGATCACAGTGCTGGGTCGATTGTAATAGAGTATCAGGCCAAAGTCAACGTCCGGAAACTACCGACAAGGGTGTACGTAGAAGTACCGACACCAAATCAGGGAGGATTCCCTACAGAGAGGAATAGTCTGGTATGACTGAAGGATTTCGGCCTAGAAAGAAGAATCCTCACCGATATGCGTCGATGCTGATTCTTCAGCACACTTCGTTTTCGCCTAGAGCATGTTTTGAACCGCAACCGAAGCTCATACCACTGATATCTAACGTGAGGTTGTAAGCCTTTCAAGCAAGACTGCACGGAGCGATTGTCCTACCAATATCCGGACAAAAGAGGCTTGAGAAACGGCGATGTTTTTACGATATCGTGGTTAGTCAAGCTCTAGAGTGAGCACTATGCACGCATTTACATGGTGCTCGAGGATCCCTTTAGGGCTACGGAATAATTGATAATTGTCAATTCACAATTGTCAATTGACAATTAGGGTTGGGCCTTCAACTCAACTTCCAGAGCGCCGGACGAGCGGCTGTCGGTTGGAGCATCCCGCCGTCTTGTGGCGGGAACCGAATTGACAATTTGTCCGCGCTTTCTTGTTGCATCTCTTCTTGGTCAAAACAAAAGAGGCAATTCCAAGTTTCCGGGATTGCCTCTTTGCTTTTCTATGACGTGTTTCTGCTTCACGCGATGCACTGCGCACTACCCCGCAGAGTCAGCTCTCCTCCAGAGAAATGCTTTCCTGTGCATCGCAGTCGGATCATGTCATGATTCGCACGGCCACTTCGTTTTCACCGAGCCAAAGTAACGGTCAAGCCATTCGAGGCTCTGTTTGGCAACCAAGTTAGAGGAACCGCATGAGATGCCTCGTAGATGTACTGTTTCTTGTGGTCCCGTGGGGTTCCAAGAAGTTCATACATTGGTTTTTGCGAGGTCTGGACCGGGAAGAACTGATTATGTTTCCCGCCGATCATTAAGACGGAAGCCCTCATGTGAGTGACAAAGTTTTTGGGTCAACTTCTGGCGGTGATTTATGAAGGTCCCGCCCACGGTAAGCGATTTTGCTTGAGCCGAGATCTCTAGGAGTTTCAATATAATCCATTGCCCTCCAGAAATCTTTGACCCATTGAATCACATGCTTCTTGCACGAATTTGGTTCGTTTGGAGCATCAGAGTTCGGGGTCTCTGACTACCAAAGACTGTAAGGCAGGGCGTTCCGATCAAAGTACATCTGATACGGATAATCCTCTCCGACCGCGTAGAACGCCCTGAACTTTGAACCGATGCGGCCTCCCCCAGGTGGCTGTATGCGGAACACGGTCGATGGTGTATCGGGCATGAGCCACGTGGCGAGTTCGCCGTCCTCTTTTGGCAGGCGGAATCCCGATTCGTGATGATCCGAGTCAAGCACGAGCACAGCCGGTCCGCGCAACACGGCAACTCGGTCAGGATGCTGCTTATCCACCGCTTCCATCCGTAGCCGCAGTGGAATCCGAACCTCCACCTTATCGCCAGGACTCCAAGTACGCTCAGTCGTCGCCCAGGTCCCAGGCACACATCTCACATCCACTGCTGCACCATTCACCTTTGCCGAAACGTCTCGTGACCACCCTGGCACCCTGAAATGCAAGCGGAAGCTCATCCCCCGCGCCATCTCAAGCCGTAAGGTGATCTTCTCCTCCTCCGGATATTGGGTTTCCTGGATCAGCTTGACCTCTCCGCTCGGACCTCTCCACGTGACCTCGGAGGGGATGTATAGATTAACATAGACGCCTGCTTCGTCCCGAAAATAGATGATATTATAATAGTCTGATGTGTCCTGAATATATGTGCCGGAGCAACAGGTGTAGAACTCCCAGAGGTACACCTTCATCCCTCCGGCGACCCGGTAGTCTGAGTAATAGAAGTTCTTTCCGCCGGTCGTGATAGGAAGGGCTGCCCCAATCCCGTTGTAGAGGAGTCGCTCAATCCAGTCGCCATAGCGCGCCTCCCCGGTGAATTGCATCAGGTACCTCGACAGCTTGAATCCCGCCCACGAACCGCAGCCGGTCTCAAATGTATTGTACCGGCTCTCAAGAGCTCGACCGAGACTTCCATTCGGCGCCATGAGCGTTTCAGCCGGACCGAAACCTCCGGTTGCATAGCACTGGAAGTCCTGCAGGTAGTCGTAGGCGTTCTTTATGATCTTGAGGTATGCCTGATCGCCCGTGACGGCGTACGCCATCGCAGCGCTGCTGAAGGAATTGACGTGGCTATATGCATGGACGCCGTGCGCATCGGCCGGAGCAGCAGTGTCAGCGAACTTGTTCCAGTAGGAATGGTACAACCAGACCTCAGAGAAGGTCTTGAATTTCGGATTTCCCGTTAGTTGGTAGGCACGGTAGAGGTTCTCGGAGAGCGTGTACCACTCACTCGGCCGCCCCTGGTACACGCCGTCCGGCTTGGCTCTCGCCGGAATGTTCTCACGGCTGAATGTCCCGTTGGCCCAATTCGTGATCTTCTCCAGCATCGGGACGGCCTCCGGGTCGTCAGCGTACAGCTGCATATCCACCAAGCCGCACACCATCTTGTCGTACGTGTAGTGCCGCATGCCGCAGTCGCCGTCACGCTTCACCGTCTTCGCCCACTCGGTCACAAGGCGCACCGCCTTGTCGCGGATGGCACCGTCGCCCGTCGCGCGGTACATCCTCGACATTCCACTGATCCATTGACCGAAGACCATCGAGCTGTCCTTCTCACACCATCCCCCGAGAGTTTTCCCCGGGGCAGGGAGACCTGCGGTCGCGCGAAAACCCTTCAGGATGTCGTCATCCGGCACCGAGTAGTAATACTCCCGCGCGTGCTGATACTGATGAAGAAATCGACTCTCCAGCAGCCGCACACTGCTGTAATCGAAGGGCTGGAGCTTGATCTTGACAGCCGAGTCCTCGGATCTGAGGGGATAGGTGCCGGCCTTCGCAGTCTGAGCAACCATCAATGCCGCAGCAGGCGCGGCCTTCAAAAAGTCTCTGCGATCCATGATGTGCACTCCTAAGCTTGTGTCATTGCGAGTCTTCCTCGACATGGAATATGAATGATAGAGTCTAGCTTGTGGTGGTCAAATGCAGGATGGCTACGAATTTGTCATTCGGGCAGCCTGTAATGAGAGACAAGCGTTCCAATCATATGTATCGCCTCGCTAGAGGCGTTGGGCTTCCGCCTTCACCAACTTACTCAAGAATGCGGAATTGTGAGATTGTCTGCCCGATCACAAGGACCTCCTATGGTGGGAATCGGGACTTACGGTGCGGCGGGTTGATACACCACTACAAAGCTACTGCAGTTCAGGCTAAAAGGCAACAGCACGAAAATGAGGCAGGTTTCGGTCTTTCCTGGTGATTCTAACACGTGGATCGTCACAAAAGAGTCAACCCGCCTCGAGGTTGGCATCTTGGGTATGGTTCTTCGACTCGATGAAGAATGCGGGGCATGATAGGTCAGCTTGGCCTCAAGACGCCAGACCCTCGCCAACCAACTGATCCATAGCGCGAAGTCGTGAGGCTGACTAAAGCAACGTGGCAGGCCAACTTCTACAGAATCCAAAAACGCTTGAAAACGAGGGTTTTCTCTGTGTTGCTACGATAGCTGCAGCTCGGTAACCACCAGCAAGCTTACTGGGTACAGAAGGATCCCTTTAGGGCTACTTCCAAAACGACAGAAGTTAGCGAGCCCTCCAGGGCGAAGCTAACTTCTTTGTCGTTTTGAGAATCCCGTTGAGCGAAGCGAAACGGGAGAGATAATTGATAATTGTCAATGCACAATTGTCAATTGACAATTATGGTTGGGCCTTCAACTCAACTTGCAGAGCGCCGGACGAGCGCTGTTCACGAGTGGCTGTGGTTTTGAGAACCCCTTCGAACGCAGCGAGACGGCAGAAATAGTTATCAATTCACAATTGTCCCCGCTAAAATGCAGCGGGGCGCACAAAACGCGCAATTTACAATTTGTCCGCGCTTTCTCGCTGCATCTCTTCTTCATAAATAATGAAAGAGGCAATTCCAAGTTTCTGGGATTGCCTCTTCGCTTTTCTATGTCTATGCAGCCCGATCAAAACTGCAGTCGAACTCATCGAGAAACTCTTTGCGACGGCCTCTTCTTGTACGACGAGTCGCGATTCGCTTTGAAGGGTGACCCTATACGGAAAGAAAGCTCGTTCAACTGAGATTTGTTCATCGATTTCTTAAGCAGCCGCTAGCTAACGTTCTAGCTCACCGGGGCCAGCCGTTTTTTGGCGGCCATCCGGCGCAGCCAGTTGTTAGCATCATCGAGTATTCTATTGGCAAGCACTGTCCGCATGGCTTCCAGCAAAGAAGATCAAGGCAGTTGCCATAAAGTTGTGCCGATACCCCATACCTATTCAGGGCGTACATCTCACTTATTGGGAGTGCGCAGTCGATACGCCCGCGGCGGTGCTGCTTTCACGTAGCGGTCGAACCACGACAGCATTTCGTAGAGAACGTGTTCTGTTGACTCCCGCGCCAAGTAACCATGGCTCTCGTAGGGCAGCATGACAAGCCGCACGGTGCCACCAATTCCGCGAATGGCCTCGAAGAGCTTTTCCGACTGCAGCGGGACAGTCCCAGGATTCTGATCCAGTTCGCCGTGGATCAGGAGTAACGGTTCGTTGATCTTATTAGCCTGCAAGACTGGCGAGAGCTTGATGTATACATCGCGGGCCTGCCAAAGCGTGCGCTTCTCATTTTGAAATCCGAAGGGGCGCATCGTGTGGTTATAGGCGCCGCTCCGCGCGATGCCTGCACGGAACAGGTCGGAATACGCGAGCAGGTTGGCCGTCATCAGCGCGCCGTGGCTGTGGCCCGCAACGCCAACGCGTTCCGGATCGGTCACACCCAGATCAACAGCCTTGTCAATAGCCGCTTTGGCGTTTGAGACGATCTGCTCGATGAAAGTGTCGTAGACAGTCTCCGGGGGACCGACAACAGGCATTGCTACGTCGTCCAGCACGGCATATCCTTGAAGCAGAAAGAAGAGTTCAGAGGTGCCTGTAATGGTCGTGAACCGTTTGGAAGATCCTTCGATCTGACCTGCGACCCCCTTTTCCGCGTAGTCAAGCGGGTAGGCCCAGAAGACAGTGGGCAGGCGAGTGCCTGGTTTGTAGCCTGGGGGCAGATAGAGCGTGAACGACAGGGGGATACCATCGTCGCGGGTATAGGTAACGAGGCGCTTCGTGATACCACGCAGTTGAGGCGCCGGATCGGGAAATTGTGTGATGGCACGCGAGGTTGACATCCAGGAGGCTTCTCCCTCAGGTGCTCTTGTCATGGGTGTCTGCGCCAAGGTCCGAATGAAAAAATTGGGAGGATCGATAGGTGACTCCCGCCGCGTGATGAAGGCTCCTTCTGCTGGATTCACCCAGGCAACAAAGTACTCGTAGTTTGATCGATCCGAGCGGAAGAGCCGTTCTGTTTTGAGCGTGGTCAGGTTCAGTCGATCAATGAATGGGCGATCACCTTCGGGGGAAGACCCGACGCCATCGAGGTAGATCCAGTCACTCTGCCGCATGACCACCCAGGATCCTGCCGGCAAGACACGGTAAACGGGATATCCGGGATGCTTGTACTTCTCGTCTAAGCTCATGTCCCACAACAGCCTGGAGGGTTTTGCAGGGACATCGGCGTTGACGATAAAAGTGCGTGTCCAACGACGATCAAGGTCAAATTCGGAGACAAGAACCAACCCGCCCGTCTCGATCCATTGCAGGCCATCGAGTCGTTGCTCAGTCTTGCAGAGTTCAGTGGTTGTTGCCCCGACCGGCTTGAGGACCAAGCGATCGCGGTGGGGTACCTTTGTTTTGGGATTACCCCCGTCGAGCGCCTCAGCCCAGACGAGTGTGGCTGGCTCGGTGGGGCGCCAGGCATGGTCGCGAGGACCAGTGGGTACACCATCCACCGGGACTTGCTCGGCAAGGGGTATACTCGCCAGAGTTTCAACCAGCTCACCGCTCGTTGTCCACACCTCGACCTCTTTGGGGAACCGGTAATATGTGCGTAGATAGGAGTATGGACGGTGAATACGTTCGACCAGCAAATAATGCCCCCCAGGCGCGGGAACAACCTGGCCGAAAATGGCAGCCTTGCCGATGCGGCTCACCTCACCAGACGCTACATCCACCAACGCCAGCTGAGAAGTGGTATAGTAATCGAACAGATCCGCGTCATAGGGACTCTTTAGAACATCCCGAACCTCATAAGTGCTGCTGGCCGCAGACGCGCCTGAGCTCTCCTGGATTTTCGGACCCGGGGGGGAGATGGGTTGTTCCGGTGGAGCACCCCGTTCGGTGGGTACGAGCTTCAAAAGCAGCGTCTTCTGGTCTGGCATCCACTGTACCGAATAGTACAGAAGGGGATTGATCCTCAGCCCTGACAACAACCGCGCCTTCCCAGTGGCAGCGTTCGCCACCCACAGCTCGACCCGGTCCGTGGCTTCGTTCGTGAATGCAAACATAGTTCCGTCGGCGTTCCATTGTGGAGAGCCAATACGAACGTGGGCAGGCAGGGCGATCGGAGTTTCGGTGCCGTCAGTGAGGTTCTTCAAAGTCAGCCCAAGAAAGTAGTGGATGTAACTACGTTCTGCATTGGTGAGCGGGTTGATCCGTATGCCAGCCAGACGAAGCATCGGTTCAGCCAAATCAGAAATGGGCGGATAACGTACCGGCTGCGCAAACACTATTTTGTCGTGCGTCGGGCTTAGGAAGGGCGTGGGCGGCAGCGGCGCATTCAAAACGTCCAAGATTGCCTGTGGCGGTTTTTCGTACTTTTGTTGGGCAATGGCACGGGAATTTCCGGACAAACCGACCAGGTGTGCTGCCAGCAAAATGACCGCCAGCAAAGAAGAGACTACTCTTGCAGGTTTGCAGAGTACATTCCTCTTTGACATATTCTTATTCATGGCGCTTCTCCTTTTGAACTGATGTGCCGAACCCTTTGGAGTGGCAGACTTTCGACCTGAGAGTCAGCACGATGCCTTCAGGCTATGTTTCCCCAGGGATGAGGCTTGTGACCAAAGCTACCTCCGGTTTTTCCACGCCCGCCCAAACCAAGAGCGAGAGTGTTTTCATGAGTATGTGATGCTCCCCCTCTTGTTGAGAAGTGATCGTGATGCGGAGATTTTCCCCCGCCAGCGGAGTTTCTCAAGGATTCTGTAATGGGAGATGGTTTGCCCAATGAAAGAAGTCATAACAGTCATTCTGCTTTTGCCAGCAAGGCCTGGAATCTCGGATTCTTCCTGAGCGGGTCATACATCGGATCGAGCCGAAGAATGGGCGCGGTGATGTACTTCGGAGCATGCAGCGACGAGAGGAATTCCAGCTTATCAAGGGCAGCGTCGTACTTCCCAACCATGATATAGACTTGGGCTAAGTATATAAGCGGATACACACCAAAAAAGGCATCCAGAGAGATCGGGAGCTGCTGAACCGCAAGCTCCGCTTCCCGTGCGGCGACCTCCCGCTGTCCCAGACCAGCATAGACAATCCCCAGAGCGCTGTGAAGCCGCCAGTCATCGGGTCTCTTTCCAATTTCGGATTCCAGGAAGACCCGCGCGGAATCAAATGACGCACGGGAACGCGCCGGATCGTTCATGAACCCGTATACCAATCCTCTCAGTTCAGCGACTGGAGTGACCGATAGTACCTCTTCAGATGCGCTTACTGGTGCATGGTCCAGGCGGTCCAGCGCCGAGTGATAGTTGCGTTCATAGATGTCCAGCCAGGTCAGACCGTCCCAGGGTCGGTACTGCGTTGGCACCCGCTCAAGTTCACTTCGGCACTTCTTGGTGTCCCCAAGCCAAGTTACGTACATCCAGGCCTTTTGACCGTAGGCCATGCCCTGATCAGGCAAAAGAGAAATGGAACGATTATAGTACACTTCAGCGTCGGCATACATACCAAGTGCCTCGAGTGTGACACCGATCTCCCACGCAAGGTCCGCAGCTTGCGGATCGAGTTCGAACGCTTTCTTGAACCGCTCTGCTGCTGCCTCAAACTTCCCTTGCCGTCTCCAGATGGCAGCAATACGCGCAAGAACCTCGCTATTGCTCGGGAGTTTCTTCTCAGCGACTTGAAATGCCTCGAGCGCCCGATCATAGTTCCGGAACCCAGCATAGTGGTAGAAACCGAGTGCGAAGTACGCTTCCGGCAATTCACGCTGCAGTGCGAAGGCCCTGTCTAGGCATTCCTTAGCTGCGGAAAGGCGCTCCTTTCGTCCGCTCGTAACCCACCCAGAAGTATAGCAGATGAGCATATGAGAGTCTCGCATAGGCCAGCGCGAATGTTGAGTCAAGTTGGACTGCACGGTGAAACATCTCTATCGCCATTTCGACGCTTGGGCGCTCATTCCTCCGGGAAAAGGGCAGACCTCGTAAGTATGCTTGATACGCTTCGAGGTTCTTCGTAGGAATTGCTTCGATGACGCGTTTCTCACTCTCACCCAGCACAATATCAAGGGCCTTGACGACTTGCGTCGCGATTTCAGTCTGGACCGCGAAGATGTCATCGAGCGTCCGATCGATGTTGTCCGCCCAGAGGTGGACATCACCTGAGACCTTGATAAGCTGGGGAGTGATGCGGATCCTCTGGGTGCCTGCCGTCTTCACCCATCGAATGGTCCCCTCGAGGATGTAGTCTACGCCGAGTTCTTTCGCGACAACAGGGAGTGTCTTCGACGTCTTCTTGTATTGAATAGAGCTGGTTCTTGAGATGACTCCAAGTTTACTCACCGCACTTAGCCGTGAGGCAATCTCCTCGGTAAGCCCGTCAGCAAAGGATTCATCCTCGGCGGGGCCGAGGTTCTCAAAGGGAAGGACAGCGATCATCTTCATTCGGGAGGCTGGTTTCTCTTCGTGAGACACGAGGAAATAGGCGAGAACAAGAACAGCAATAACGACAAGAGCGCTTCCGACCAGCAGAGAAATCTTCATCCCCTTCTTCTGCGCGTTGATCCCATGAGAAATCTCCTGCCGAACTTCCCTCAATGCGTCGACGACTTCCTCTGCACTCTGATATCGTTTTGTCTTCTCCTTTTCCAGACAGCGATCAATGATCTTTTCAAGTGCAGGCGGCACATTCTTCCTCAGTGATCTTGCCGGCTGAGGATTTTCATTCAGAATCGAATAACTCAAGGCAGTCTCAAATTCGCCCCGGAATGGTAGGTGCGATGTAACCAGCTCATAGAGCACTACCCCGAACGAGAAAATATCAGATCGGTGGTCAACCTCTTCGCCCCGTATTTGCTCGGGCGACATATATGCGGCTGTGCCGACTGTTGTCCCTGTCTTGGTCACCTGCACACTTCCGCGCAGTTTTGCCAATCCGAAGTCCGTCAGCTTCAGTTTGCCTTCGTCCGTTAGCATCAAGTTATCTGTCTTCACATCTCGATGAATAATCTGATGCCGGTGAGCATGTGCCAATGCTTCGGTTGCCTGGATGCCATAGTCAAGGACCTCAGCAAGCGAGAATTCTTTGTCCTCCGACTTGAGATACCTCAGCTTAGACTTGAGTGTCCCGCCGGGTATGTACTCCAAGACAAGAAACTTCTGTTTACCCGCCGAACCGCCAGCATAGGCGGGGCCGTCGACCTCATCAATATCGAAGATTGTGGCAATGTTGGGGTGATTCAAGGCAGAGATTGCTCGTGCCTCCTGCAGGAAACGGGTTTTGTCCTCTTCGCTAACAGTAATTTGCTGAGGCAGAAATTTTAGGGCTACGAGGCGGTCCAGCTTTGTGTCATGGGCTTTGTATACAACACCCATTCCGCCTTCACCGAGCTTTTCGAGGATTTTGTAGTGAGATATGGTCTGGCCGATCATAATAGAATCATTTGAACAGATTCTCTATCAACAGAATTTTTCCAACTCTCCGCGGGCTTTCGGAATACAGGATCTCCTTTCCATCGTAGCTTATAGATGCGTATGCTGGGTTAATCGGACCGGTTGATAGGTATGGCAGCGTATGTGTTAGCCGTTCCTTCTTGCCTGAAGGCAAATCAACTCTCCAGGCTTGCCCCCGCTCATCGTACCTGATGTAGAATGTACCCGTAGGAGACAAAACGCAGTTGTACGCTAGCCGCTCCATAGGTTCTATTGGTTTCAGTTGGGAGTCTGATGGTTTCTCAAGAAAATCTGCGGGTACCAGGTAGATCCCTCGTTTTCCTCGATGGAGGTCAGAATACAGCAGGTATTTTCCCGACAGAACAGGAAAAGCAAGAGTGGAATCAGGAGAGAACTGCTTCTGGGGAGATTCATTGACATACGTGAGCCATAGACTTTGGGTTGACGGAAGAAACGACAAAAGAACCGTTGAGTCTAACCACACCCAAGGAGTGCCTATGCCTATACGCTTTGGAGCGCCTGCTTCATGGGCGTCTAGGAGATACGTATTGACCGAATCGCCTGGCATACTTCGCTGCCGCGATGCATAGGCGATCCACCGCCCGTCAGGTGAGTACCTCGGCCGCACGCTGGATTCTTCACTCGAGGTTATTTGTCGCAAACTCTGATCGCTGAGATCTAAGGTATAAATACGATATATACCAGAATAAGGACCGCCGATTCTCAAGTCGAATGCGACTTGGCGCTTGTCAGGCGAAAGCGAAGGTCCGCCATGCCACCGATCAGTCTGCGTGAGCCTGCGTGCGTTTGTTCCATCAGTATTCGCAAGCCAAATGTTGCTCACGAATTGTTCCTGCCTATATGTCAATCGTTTCCCGTCATCCGAAACCCACGTACCATATTCTTGTTCGGGACTCTTGGTGATCTGTGCTGCCTCACCGCCAGTTGCCGCCATCGTCCACAGGTCAAAGCTACCTCCTTTGTCCGATGAGAATACCATTTGATTATCCGCAGTCCAAGTCACCATGTCCATTCGTGATTTGAAATCTGTAAGTTGTTGCTCTCGTCCGCTGGCCAGTTCTTTGATGACGATCTCTTCAAATGGGCCTTGGAACGTTCTGAGCCACACTACTGATTCACCGTCAGGCGACCAGGAAAATCCGACAGATCCGTTCTTTTCAGATAGCGAATCAATAAATTCCTGTTTCTTATCACTCCCATCCGGCCGAACTGACCAAAACTCCCTCTTCCCAGAGTTGCTCCTGTAGGTTGCATAATCTGCGAGAATAAATCCAATCCGCTCGCCATCTGGACGCCAATAAGCGCAATATCCCGCATCAACGATTTTCTTGCTTGGCGGGCCCAACACTGAGACCACGCAGATCTCTCTATTCTGCCTCCTTGAGTTCCACCGCTCGTATGCAATCTTGCTCCCATCCGGAGAGAAGACCGCTTCCTGATTGCACTGGGCTGAAGAATCGAAGGTAATGCGTTTTGGCTGTTCTTCACTGTCCAGGTGCTTGTTGTATAAATCCCATTTCCCTTGTGCATCGGCTGCTGCAAAGACTACCCACTTACCGTCCTTTGATATGGCCGGTCCATAGATGTCTGCAAATGGTACGTCAATAAGCCTTTCTCTTCTGTTGGGATTCAGCTCGGGCCCACGTTTGCTGAAGAGCAGTAATGCAAGAACAATGAGTGCAACCAGTCCGAGGGCGCCCGCGACACTAAAGAGTGTTTTCTTCGAAATCCTTTTAGTCGAGGTTATCGCTTCCACCGCCGGCATGCGATACACGCGACCCGTTTCTTTCTTCAATCTCCGCAGGTCAATCACCATCTCTGCCACATTCTGATACCGATCATCAGGGTCCTTCTCCAATGCCCGATTCAGAATGTGCACCAACTCAGATGAGATCTCCGGCAGGTGCTTCTGTATGGGTATCGGCTCCTCATTCACGATCGAATACACCATCGCGGCTTCGTGTTCTCCACGGAACGGCAAGTGACCAGTCAGCATCTCATACAGCACTACGCCAAAAGAGAAGATGTCGCTCCGCGCATCCACCTCACCGCCTTCGATTTGCTCAGGCGCCATGTACGCGAGTGTTCCAACTGTGCTTGAGGTTTTCGTCAGCTTCAACGATCCCTTCAACTTGGCCAACCCGAAATCCATCACTTTCATCTGGTTCTTCGTGTTGACCATGATGTTGTCTGTCTTGATGTCGCGATGTACAATCCCTTTGCTGTGTGCTTCCTGGAGTGCCTCGCCGATCTGAACCGCGTAGTCAATGGCAGTCTGCGTCTTCTGAACAGGAACCAACTGCCGAAGCGTCTTGCCGTCAACATATTCCATCACGATGAACTGCTGATCGCCTTTTGTGGCAATTTCGTGGATGGTACAAACGTTTGGATGGTTGATAGCGGAAGCAGCTTGAGCTTCTTGCAGGAACCTGGCTCGTTCGGGTTCCTGCGCCTCTAGCCCGCGAGGAAGAAACTTCAGAGCAACGGTGCGTTTGAGGTCGGCGTCTTCGGCTTTGTACACCACACCCATTCCGCCTTCACCGAGCTTCTCAAGAATGTGGAAATGTGAAATTGTTTGTCCGATCATAGGATCTCCTTGGGTGGGGATCGGGACTTACGGTGAGGCGGGAATTTCTACCCCACAAAGCTACTGCAGTTCAGGCTCAAAGGCAACAGCGCAAAAATGAGGCTGGCTTCGGTCTGTCCCTGTCATTACTGGCACGTGGATCGTCACGAAAGAGTCAACGCACCTCGAGGTTGGCATCTTGGGTATGGTTCTTCGACTCGATGAAGAATACGGGGCATGATAGGTCAGCTTCGGCTCAAGACGGAAGACCCTCGGCAACCCACTGATCCATAG
The DNA here is from genome assembly GCA_963739335.1 of uncultured Bacteroidota bacterium. GTDB lineage: Bacteria > Bacteroidota > Ignavibacteria > UBA10030 > UBA10030 > UBA9647. Next base: position 106,571 of record CAVUAC010000063.1, read on the forward strand.
CGCGAGGTCGTGAGGCTTCCCAACGTAACGTGGCAGGTCAACTTCTACAGAATCCAAAAACGCTTGAAAACGAAGGAGTTCCTTCGCGTTCTTATGAAAGCTGCAGCTCGGTAACCACCAGCAGTTTTACTGGGTGCAGAAGGTTCCCTTTAGGCTTACACCATAATTGACAATTAATAATTGAGAATTGTCAATTGTCAATTAGTGTTGCGCCTGCGACTCAACTTCAGAGCGCCCCTTGAGCGCTGTTCGCGAGTGGCTTCCGTTTTGTGCGAAGGACCCCTTTGGGGAGAGACCCATCGAATGCAGTGAGACGGGAGAGATAATCGTCAATTCACAATTGTCCCCGCTAAAATGCAGCGGGGCGCACAAAACGCGCAATTGACAATTTGTCCGCGCCTTCTTCATAAATCTGTTCACCATTAAGATGAAAGAGGCAATGCCAAGTATCCGGGATTGCCTCTTCGATTTTCTTCGTCTATGTAGCCCGATCAAACCTGCAATCGAGTTCATCAAGTAACTCTTTCCGACGGCCTCTTCTTGTACCACGAGTCGCTATTCGCTTTGAAGGCTGACCCTCTACGGAAAGAAAGCTTGTTCAATTGAGATTTGTTCGTTGATTTCTTAAGTAGCCGCTCGCTTGCGGGCAAGACTTGACGGAATAACTAAAGCCTTTGCCGGGTCGAGGCAGTAGCCGCG
>CAVUAC010000064.1:0-45678 GCA_963739335.1 uncultured Bacteroidota bacterium
AACACAAGACACTGGATCTTGAATTGGATCTTGCGCTAGCGCATAGTGCTTGTCCTCATAGTTACTGTAGATTTCACTTACTGCCCTCTCCGTTCCACCCGGACGCTAAGGTGGCCTGGATTGTCGGTTACGAGCGGCGGCAAGAGATGTGACAACGCGCAGACGTTGACTTCTACTACTTGAAATGCGAAGACGAAAGAGGCGTACACATTGATCTTCACAAAGAGGGCGAGTGCACAGATCTCGTATCTAAACTGCGTACCAGCTATCTTGAACGCTAGAGAGAGAATTGGGCTCACTTGTTCGAGCTTCGTCCTAATCTTGCCATAGATTCTGAAGGGTTTCCTGATTCTGGCTCGTCGCCTGAGACACCATAGGGTGTTGTTTCCTATGCCTGAATGCGTCCCTCATCGCCTCAGCTTTGAGCTCACGTTTCGACGGCGGAAAATGCCTAAATCGGATAATTAGGAAGACTCGGCCGACTGGCGTGTGCATCTAGCCTGCTGTTTCTGACGTAGTCACAGAGGTGGTGAGCATGAGTCAGAAGAAAAGGACCCCAAGTTGAAGGCGTTGACCTATTTCGCCTGACCGTTTTGTCCTCTCAGCTTATCGTCGAGTCGAGAAAACGGCGCGTCTGCTCTTTTTTAAAGCCCTGCAACTAGCTTCTTCATGCCGACCAGAAAGAAGATTGACGGGCCTCATGTGGCGTTGCATAGCCAGATTTCCGGAATAGTCGCAGAGTGGCTGATCGAGATGAAGGACGCTGGCTATGTGAACAACTACACGGACGCCGTCAACCAAGGCGTCGTGCTGCTCTATGAGAAGTTCAAGACGCTAGCTTCCGTGGAAGCCAAGCAAAGCAGCTAGATCACCCTTTCTAATCGGTCGGTCTGGATTTTCTCTGAACTCTGCTTTTTAAGCACAGTTTCAAGATCTTGAGGGTTCATTTGGAAAAGGGCAAGACGAGCATCGACAGACTGTCAAGCCATTTGACAAATGACATGTCAAATCGCGCTCACGTATTTTTTACATGGATTGCGATTCTGCAGCTTGCCGAACATGGCGAATACGCCGCAGCAATTGCCAAACATTTGAACAAGCCGAGACAGCTAGTCGGTTACCACATACGAAAACTCGTGAATTGGGGCTATCTGGAACGGCTTTGTGCCGAGGGCAAACGTAGCTATCCAGTGTTTTACAGGTTGAGCGAAAAGGCCCAATCGCTCTTACAGGAACTGTCAAACGGGAAACGCACGGGGCGTCTGAGGTTTCACCATCATGCTCTGAAGTACCGGATTGTTCGTGACAACCCCGACTTCTTGCCGCTACATCAAGGGAAGCCTCTGAAAAACGGGGTCATCCAGGTAGACGGGAAAGTCGATGGCTACTCCGTCAAGCGCCTGAGTGGCCGGTCAGGGCAGTGGCTGCTGCTGTACAGTCAGCCAAAGTTCAGCGACCAACCCCTGCAAGCCATGGCATTCTCGACCATTGAACTGGATCATCTGGCCACCGAGATTTGTCGGCGTCATGGCATGAGCTTGGAGTTTCAGAGTATCGCGGGGAAGCCTCACTTCGCGGATCCATCTGATCGTTTTGCGAAGTATTGGGGAGAAAACTACGGATGCAATGTTATGACTCGAGAAGGAAGCGGCATAGATGCAAGCGAGGGAGACTGGGAGAGGGAGATGACGATCGACGATGCCGTGGCATATGTAAAACAGGCAAGGAATGTGGAAAACATATCTCAGAAGCAGGATGAAGATCGCGAGCTATTTCTTCAGCGCCTAAACGTTTTGGAGAAGGACAATGTTGCACTTGACCAGGGAATCAACAGGCTCACGGATGCGATGATTATGAACACGACTGCGGCTACGGCAGTCATGAAATCAATGGACCGGCTGCTCCGTAGCTTGAAACGTGAAAAGACGCACAAAAATGACGGTCGTCGGTAGCGGGACGCCGACACAGAACCTCGGCTTCTGGTCTATCTTTCTTGTGTATCACTATGTGGCCTGCTTTCTTGCTGTTGATCGCAGTTCTACTGATCTCTAAACTTTCGCCATGTTCTACTCTTTACCTACCTGTTTACAGTTCACCCTTAACCCTCTACCTATGCTCTTCTTGTGTGCCTTTGTCGCTTTCTTCGCTTTTGGTTTCTTCTGCATACTCTCTATCTTCCCTGACCTGTCTTGGTCCTCAATCGCCGTCAGCTTTCTCCCGGCCTTTGACTCTCGTCGGCGGCGGCTGCTTGTGTCGAACATTGTGGAAGAAATTACGCGAAGTCACCGAACGGAACCGGACCTCTCGTTAGGGAAAAACTCCACATTGGAGGAAAGGGAAAGGGTGTCTAAGCACGGGTCATCTTGATCTCGAGGTTGAGGCATTCGGACGGATGTTGGTCGAACTTCAAGCTTCAAAGTCGTTAATGCTGACAAAAATGGCGCTAATGTAACGCCTGCAAAAGTGGCGCTAAACCCCGAAAAATGGTCAAAAAAGTGAGTTAGTGCCGACACATGTGTCGGCACTAACGACGATTTTTCGTCAAAAAAGCCCTCTTTACGCCACATTTGTCGGCGTTCCATTAAAGCCATTTTTGTCGGCATTAGCGTTGATTCGCGGAGAAATCAAGAGAATCAAGGATCTGCACAGTAGTGCCTGGATCTTGGGTTAGGACTCATCAAATTGCTGACTGAAACAGATCTCCGATCCGGATCTTGTCACAAACTCCAATTGGCGTTTTTCGTTCCCTCTTTTAAAACCGGATGACAAGGTAAGTTAGGTTACCTGAAGCCCTTCAGAGGAATGTTTCGGGAACCCCCACGTTGACGCCCTCAATTGGGCATTGGGCATTTGTAGCGGAGCCTGTTGCTCAGATCCTCACCTCGGATCTCACTCTAAGACTCAATGCCCTCTAAGACTCAATTTTGGATCCCTCGCGGATCCCTGTTCTTTCGCGGTTCATGCTGGTTGTGGTTTTTGGTCAGTCATCCTGTGTGCTTCTCTTAGCTCGTACGGGTCGGTTGTGAGGCGTCCGATGCCGGTGTCCGTGAGGATGCTGTCGAGCTTCTGTTCGTCGGTGAGGGTGCTGGTGTGGGTTTCGTCTTGGACTGTTATGATGAATAGGTTCTGTCCCATGCTGTTCAGTGTTCTGGTGACCTTGCGTCCTTTGAGCAGTTGGTTCCAGGCTACGTTCGTGGCCTGCTTGAGGTGGGTTGCCAGTTTGTCGTAGTCCTTCCTTATGATCACGACAACTATCTCCTGGTGCACGGCGAGTTCCGGGGGTAGCTTGAGGCTGCACTGTTGACAGTACAGTCCTCTGCCGGGTGCCAGGTTTGTGCTGCAGCGGGGGCATTTCGCTGTGATGATGAAACGCTGCCTGTCTTGGTCTTCTTCTCTTGGCGTAGCTGTTGTTGACTCTTTTTCTGTTCTCTGCGTTTTCGGTTCCGGGGTTGTGATATGAGTGAGCTTATGGGTGCCGTTCGGTTTGCCGCACATCTCGCAGTAGTGCATCGGTCTCGTCGCCCACGATGAGGCAGCCAGTGGTCTCGCAGTAGTAGGGGGTGTCGGCTCTGCCTCTTCTCAGCACCCTCTTGACTCGGGGGTGGGTGTCGGTGGTGGCGGGTTGGTTGCAGGTCTCGCAGGGGGCGCCTTCATTGCTGGTTGCGATGAGGTCGCTTGTTTTGGCGCAGAAGTATATGGTGGCGCCTCGCTGGATACGGTCGAGCAGTTGCTGTGTCAGGGTGGGTCGGTTCGCGTTGAGCTGCTGTGCTCTCTCGCGGGGTGCTGCTCTGACGTCTTCCGGTGGTGCTGGTGCTGACGGTGCTGGCTCGGCGGTTGGGGTTGTGATATCTCGTGGGGGGTGGTAGAGGTTGTTCGGCGCATTCCCTTGGACCTCTTCCAATCCTGCTGGAAGAAGGCCGTGGTCAAATATCCGGATTGGTTCGTCAAGTTCTCGAGCTTTCAAGGCTTCAGCTCTGTCATCTTTGCTTACTGTGCGCACAGTCAGGATAACATATCGGATTTCGTTGTAGAAATTGTCCTTGGAAGGACGTGGCCTTGCTAGCACGACTTTGCAGTTTCCGCCTAAGAGGATCGTCGACGGGGGATACTCAACCCATTTCGCGTTGAGGTATCGTCTTTCGCTTTGCTCAAACACCCAGCACACGTTTTCGTTCAAGTATCTTTCGAAAGCTTCACAGCTTCCGAAAGCGGACCGTACAGCGTACTCCGCACGCTCGATCAGGCGGAGATTTAGCACCATACCAATCCCTCCTCTCGCGCATTTTGGGGATGATAGGTTCAGACGCCTGCGAACCGGACAGGGTCGCACGGATGTTTCGCGGCGGTCTTCATGGCGTTGCTATACCGGCCACAGCCGCCACATATAAGTATTGTCGCTATACTTGCAACATCAGAGCAACCTTGTTCACACGGATACTCACAGATCTCGAACGCCAGAGGATATACGAGTTTTTGGAGGAGGACGGAAGGCGTGACGTTGTGATTCGGAGCTTGATCTCGCGGGCGAAGAAACACGTCGGTCGGATCGAGGCTGACCTCAAGCTGCTCCGTCAACTAGGGCGAAAGTATCAGAGGGCTAAGAAGATGGCTCGCTCCAAGAGAAGACGCAGGTCATCGCGTCCTCTGGTTGTCGGTCTACACACTGAGGGCAGAAGGCATTGAGCCCGGCCCATTTTTGGAACAACTCGGGCGTACAAGGCCATTGAGCCCCGGCCCATTATTGGAACAAACGACGCACACGAGATCGTTGACCCCTGCTGACCTATCTCTTGGACCTGCCGGTCGTGCGAGCGGCAACTTACGCCTCGTCTCTCCCTTGCCGGAGAATTATGCGCTCTGCGAGACCGCTCTTATTCTCATGGTTGCAGCTCGTGGTTGATTTCTACTACGCGATAGCCGCATCCTGCATGCATCTGGCGATCCTCGTGAAAGCCGGCGCCGGGGGAGTTGGTGTCGTCACCCGCTACGACAAGCTGGTGCTCAGCACGATGAACGATTTCTTCAACACACTGACAGATGACGAGATCGCAGCGCGTTACGTGCCCTGAGCGTTGTGACCTCAGTTGGCGAGCGGCGAAACCATCTGGCGGCTTCGCACGTATCTCCGTAGTCAGCTGCTTGGATCGCTGCCATCTCGAAGATCTCTACGTTGTCGCTAGCGCCGAACATGCTGGCGACGAAGTTTCCAGAGAGAGAGGAGGTGAGAATCGATATGGGAATACAAGTTGTAACTCTCGAACAAGTTAAGGAACAAGCCTTCGCGCAGGATATTCTAGCCTTTGCGACAAACAGGTACAAGGCAACTGTGACGAAAGCGTTGGAGGGTGATGGTTCAGCACGTTTCGGACCCGGCGCGGTGGATAGACCTCTACGATGCAGCCCGCTACACCGGCCAAGACCCAGAAACGTGGCTAAACTGCGACGCTTGGAGCATGGCATGGGATGAGCCCGTCGCGGGAGGCTGCGTCCACGCCACCAATCCAACGAGGAGGAAACAGCTTGCCAGGAGGATGGAGCTAGAGAACTTCGATCCTGTGATGACCGCGAAGGCAATCAATTACGACCTGCTGATCCTTGTGAATGACTCCTACGCAAGCTACCTTGCCAAGCCGTTTCCAGCTGGAAGGCTATTTGCTGTACCTTCTCACTCACGAGTGCATGCACTTCGTAGAAGACTGGTCCAAGAAACACTTGGTGCTTGACGATGTGCCACCCTGGCAGGATCAACAAGTCGTCACCACACTTTCCGCATACGTTGAGAGTGTCGGCGGATGGGATACATTCAAACGACTTTATGGACTAACCAGCGAATGTCAAGCCATGACCTGTCCTGCTATTCTTCGACAGTCAAGTCTCTACTGACCTACGCCCAAACCGGTTAGACGAAGAGTTGCGGAGGAAAACATGAACAGGTAACTAGGCAGCGACATCAGCGCCGTCTCCTCGAAAAAGGTATTTTATGTCTGCAGAGTTTCTCGATGCTATCTGCCGCTTTGACGGCAGCTGCTGGTTCCGGCTGGCCATCGTCAACGATTATTTCTATGCGGTAATGGGAATCATCGTCATAGAGGAACTCTGCACTGCAACCCTTGTCTTCAAACAGCTCGTTAAACTCGTTAACCTTTTGACCGATTTCCATCCGAGTCGTAGATAGTGAGATTATCATCCACGAAGCCTTCATCACCAAACATCACTCTTCGTAGCCTAGGCTGAGCATGTCGTCTCGGCATTGCTTGCACACCCAGCCGATAAACTCAAGACTGGCGAGCATGGTAACGCTTGATACTATTCGTGTCGAGCCACACTTCAAGCACACATTCCCTAGCGCGTTGTCCAATGCGACTCTATCGACTGGAAGCTCCAACAAAGTTCAATCACTTCCGCACCTCAATGAGGTTTGAATCTGGGAGAATGACTATGACTATCTGGCGTTTCTCCAGGAGGACACCGGTGATACCGGCTGATTTAACGTCGTCTCCTCGAAAAAGGTATTTTATGCCTGCAGAGTTTCTCGATGCTCTCTGCCTCTTTCGACAGTACAGCGGCGAGTTCGCCGGTGGATCGTCAAGAATCATTTCCACGCGGTAATAGAAATCCTGATGGTCTAGGACAAGCCCCGCACGGCAACCCTTGTCTTCAAACAGCTCGTTAAACTCCTTAACCTTTTCAATGTCAATTTCCATGTGGTCGTAGACAATTAGATTATCATCCAAGAAGCCCTCATCACCAAATTCGTAGCCTAGGCCGAGCATGTCGTCGCGGCATTGCTTGCACACCCAGCCAAGTAGGTCAAGACGGGGGTTTTGCTCAGGATCGACAATGGTAAGACTTGAAACTACTCGCGTTGACCCGCATCCATAGCATAGATTCTCTCGTGCGCCGTCGAGTGCGACTTCATCGACTAGAAGCTTCAACAAAGTTCAATCACTCCCGTACCGGTCCTCGGTCACCTGCAACGCGGCGGAAGCCCGACGCCATTCGATCGCATTCTTGGAAGCAGATTCGGCTCAAAGGCTCTCGAGCTTGCATCCGAGAAGAAGTTCGGCCACATGGTCAGCCTCCAGGGAACAGAAGTGACCTCTGTGCCGGTGAAGCAGGCGATCCTCAAGCTGAGGACGGTACCACGTGATTCTCAGTTGATCATGGCTGCTCGGGCGGTCGGTACATCGTTCGGCGATTGAGACTTTCTTCTTACAAGGAAGATGCAAACCCCCGTTCTCTACGAACGGGCGCTATTCCATTTTCTTCCTCACCACTTCATACTCGAGACAAAGGGCAACGCCCCATGAAAACCAGGGCAGTCTACTATCCGGTTTTGGTGCTGATGATCGGTTGGGCATCATTTTGTCTTGCGCAGGAGCGCGTTTTCAGCGTGCGGGATTTTGGCGCCAAGGGAACCAAAGCTGAGAACGCACAGCGGTTCATACAGCGGGCAATCGATTCTTGTGCAGTTTCAGGCGGAGGCGAGGTGTACGTTCCTCCTGGCGAGTACTCCTCGGGCACGCTCCACTTGCGCAGCCATGTGCGATTGTTCCTCGAGGCTGGTGCTACGCTCTATTCGATCAAAGACAAGAACGCCTTTGACAAAGACGCCTTGCTCTACGGAGAAGACCTTGAGAATATCGCGCTCGAGGGCCGAGGAACGATTGATGGACAGGGTGCGTACGAATGGCGCCTCAACGATATCCAGGACGACTTCATACGTCCTAACCAGGAGATGATGGAGGCACTCGGCAAGCCATTGATGCGTTCGTTCCCGAAGAAGGACCAGTTCGGGAAGTTGATTCTCCTTCTTCGCTGCAAGGATGTGAGAATCTCGGGTGTGTCGCTGATTCGCTCACCATCCTGGACGATCCACCCGTATGGCTGTGAAAGGATGGTGATCGATGGGGTCTACATTCGGTCAAGCCTCGCTGAAGGCGTTTGGGCCGACGGAATTGACCCTGACGGCTGCAAGGACCTGCGCATCTCGAATTGCACCATTGAGACCGGCGACGATGCCATCGTTTTCTACTCGATGAATTGGTTTGGACCCGCACTCCCGTGTGAAAACATCACCGTTACGAATTGCCGGTTGTCCTCGGCTTCGAGCGCGATCAAGTTCTGCGATGGGAACATGAACTGCGTTCGCAACGTGACGATTGACAACTGTGTCATCACAAATTCGAACCGCGGCATCGCCTTTATGGTTTTCGACGGCGGCACTGTGAGCGATGTCGTGATCTCCAATCTGACCATCGAATGCAGGCGTCACGATTGGTACTGGTGGGGTGATGGAGATCCGTTCCACTTCAATATTAAACGGCGAAGCGAAGTCCACAAGAATGTGAAGTTCGAGAATGAACCGCCTGCCGGTGCAATTCGTAACGTCCTGCTCCAGAACATCGTGGCCCACGGCAAGGGATCGAGCGTTATCAATGGTCATCCCACGAGCTGGTTGGACGGAGTGACGCTTGACAACGTGAAACTGTACATTTCATCCGACACAATGGTCGCGTACGACAAAGCCGTTCACGCCCTGAAATTCCAAATGGCGAGGAACCTCCGACTGCGAAACGTCGAAGTCTTTTGGGAAAAGCCTGAATCAAAACAATGGCGAAGCGCGATGTACGTTGAAGATGTGAAGGGGCTGCAGATCGACAATTTCAGCGGCCGCCAGGCCAGACTTGGACTGGACGTCCCGGCGGTGGAGTTCAACCGCGTCAACAGTGCAGTCATCCGCAACTGCCAGATGGTGAAAGGAACTTCGACGTTCTTGAGCGTGCTCGGCAAGGAAAGTAGCAGTCTTCTTTTGACGGGGAATGATTTTCGTAACGCGAAGACACCTTGGATGCTCGGCAAAGGAGTCGCGAAAAGTGCGATGCAGTCTGTGAACAACATATCGACGGTGAAGTGATGATGAATGATCGAAAGTCGGAGGGGAGCGCGCGAATGATGGCTGCGGAGGTCACGAGATTCGGGCCTCCGGAAGTGTTGAAGATCCGCCAGTCGGCGATCCCATCGTGCGGGGAGCGGGACATCCTCATTAGAACGAAAGCGATCGGACTGAATTTTGCGGATGTTTTCGCGCGTCTCGGTTACTATCCGAGAATTCCAGAGCCCCCGTTTGTACCGGGAATTGAATTCTCCGGAACGGTTGACGCTGTGGGGAAGTCGGTGCGGAAGTACAAGAAGGGGGACAGGGTCTTCGGGTTTACTAGGTTGAAAGCCTATGCGGAATATATATCAGTACCGGCAGAGTACATCATTCATGTTCCGAAGAAGATGACGTTTGAGGAAGCTGCAGCGTTCGGGGTGACCTCCCTCACTGCCTACCATGCCCTCGTCACTCTCGCTCACGCACAGAAGGGCGAGCGATTGCTGCTGCACGCTGCGGCTGGTGGTGTCGGAACTGCTGCGCTGCAGATCGCGGCTCACCTGGGAATCACTGTCTATGCCACGGTTGGCTCTGAGTCCAAGATGGACTTGGTCAAACAGCTCGGTGCAGCCGTTGTTGTCAACTATTCGGAAACTGACTTCGCCAGCGTCATACGAAAGGAGACCAACGGAAAAGGAGTTGATGTGGTCCTCGATTCTGTTGGTGGGAAGGTGTTTCGAAAAGGCTGGAAGCTCCTTGCTCCGATGGGCCGGTATGTGCTCTATGGCTTCGCCGCCGTTGCCACAAAGAAAGGCGTCGGAAAGCTGAAAGCGGCCCGTGAAGCGGTTTCGGTGCCCCTCATCTATCCGCCCTCCATCGTAACAAGGAACGTGAGCTTGATGGGTTTCAACCTCTTTTTCATCACTGAAAAGACTGATTATCTTCGCGGGGCTCTGCAGCAACTGCTACGTTGGTATGATAAAGGAATTCTGAAGCCGATTGTCGGGGCAGTCTACCCGTTCGAGAACATTGCCGAGGCTCAACGTTTTCTCCAATCCCGCCGAAGTGTTGGAAAGGTGGTCGTCTTAGTCCCGTAATTGATGTCGGTGCGCAGACGGAGCGTGCAACTTCTTCTTGAGTGAGCTGCGAGATGCAGTCACGTCGTTCAAAGGTCAAAATCATCGAGCCGGATTTCCTGCTGATGGCATACTGCACGGGATATTTCCCCATGGCAGATCCGGAGACGGGCGAAATCGGTTGGTACTCCCCTGATCCGCGTGCGATATTCGCATTGGACGAATTCCGCATCCCTCGAAGCCTGAAGCTCACGCTAAAAAAGAGGCCGTTCGAGCTTTTCATCAACAGGCATTTTGAAGCAGTGATGCGCGATTGTGCGGAGAGAGAGGAGACGTGGATTTCAGAAGAAATTGTCCAGAGCTATCTCCAACTCCGTCGACTGGGATTCGCCCATAGTGTGGAATGTTGGAAGAACGGGACGTTGGTCGGTGGCCTGTACGGCGTGGCGATAGGAGGAGCATATTTTGGTGAGTCGATGTTCAGCATTGAGAGGGATGCATCCAAGGTTGCGTTGGCGTATCTTGTAGACCGGCTGAAGGAACGAGGATTCGAGATCCTCGATACGCAGTTCTTGACTCCTCACCTGGCCCGCTTCGGAGCAAAGGAAATTCCGAGGAAGGAATATATGGCGAAGCTGGCCAGCGCTCTGAAGAAGAAATGTGTATTCTCCCACTAATTCAATTCATTGCTGAAGGGTTCACCATGTCATCATCATTCAACGTCCCCGTTATTACTCAGACGAATTTCTCCGGCCTGAAACTCGTGAACCGAGGAAAGGTGAGAGACATCTATGATTTCGGAGACGCCCTGCTCATTGTGGCGACCGATCGCCTCTCTGCCTATGACGTGGTGATGGGACAAGGTATTCCGTTCAAAGGAGCGGTTCTGACTCAAATCTCCGACTATTGGTTTGAGCAGACGAGCGATATCATCCCGAATCATCTCATCTCCACGATTGTGTACGATTTCCCCTCTTCCTGCAAACCTTACTGGGGCGATCTTGAAAACCGGGCTACGTACGTGAAGAAAACCAGGCCTTTGGCAATTGAATGTGTGGTCAGGGGATACCTTTCGGGTTCGGGATGGAAGGATGACAAAGAGAGACAGAGCATTTGCAGCATAAAGCTGCCGTCCGGGCTCGTCGAGTCAGACAGACTTCCTGAGCCGATTTTCACACCGGCGACAAAGGAAGACGTTGGGAAGCATGATGAGAACATCGATTTCGACAGGGCAGTGAGTATTGTCGGCAAGGAGACTACCGAAAAGGTCAGGGACATATCCATCAAGATCTACAAGCGGGCGGCCGCGATAGCGGAACAGAAGGGGATCATCATCGCCGACACGAAGATGGAATTCGGATTAGACGAAGAAGGCGAGCTCATCCTTATCGACGAGCTGCTCACTCCAGATTCCTCCCGCTTCTGGCCGAAGGACAAGTACAAGCCGGGCAAGGGACAGGAAAGTTTCGACAAGCAGTACGTTCGTGACTACCTCGATTCGATAGGATTCAACCGGAAGCCCCCTGCTCCCAAGCTCCCGGAAGATGTAATCTTCAAAACATCGGCACTGTACCTAGAAGCGCTGAAGCGATTGAGCGGGAAGATGCTTGTTTAGGAGCACCATCGCGCAGAGTCTCAGACCATGGAATCAGGTTTTCGCATACTCGAGCATCCGGCGGACATCGGCATTGAGGCGCGGGGCCGCAGCTTGAAGGATGCGTTTGAATATGCGGCCCTTGGTTTGATATCGATCATCGTCGATCCGGCGTCTGTGGATCCACTGGAGCAGCGTTCTGTAGCCCTGAGGGGCCGGGATTCGGAAAACCTGCTCGTGAAATGGTTGTCGGAAATCATCTATTTGTACGATGGAGAGGATTTTCTGATACGAGACATCAAAATCGGGAAACTCTCTCCCACTGAACTCAAAGCGAGACTGGCGGGCGAACGCGTCGATCTGAAAAAACACAACTTCAAAATGGACGTAAAAGCAATCACATACCATCAGTTGAAAGTTGAAGAACGTCCGGATGGTTATTTCGTGAGGGTCTTTCTGGATATTTGAATTCATCGAGAGGAAAGAGCACAAGTGACGATGCTGCAGAAGTTGGATGAATATCGTTACATCATACCGAAGACTTTTCGCGAGGGCATGAACATCGAAGGCCTCATCTACGCGAGTCCGGAGTTGATCAAAGCCATCGAGAACGACCTCACTATGATGCAGGTTGCCAATGTTGCGACGCTCCCCGGCCTTGTCGGCAGGTCACTGGCGATGCCTGATGCACACCAGGGATACGGATTTGCAATAGGCGGAGTCGCTGCAGCTGACGTTCAGAAGGGGGTAGTCTCGGCAGGTGGTGTAGGCTTCGACATAAACTGTGGCGTGAGGTTGTTGCGGTCGGCCTATCGGCTGGATGAAGTGAAGCCGAAACTGGACCCTCTGCTCAACCAGTTGTTTCGCGACATCCCCTGCGGTACCGGCAAGAAGGGAATCGTCGGCGGATTGAGCTACGATGAACTTGATCGGGTGCTGGAGCTTGGAGCACACTGGGCGGTTCAGAAGGGCTATGGTGACGCACAGGACCTGCAGCACATCGAAGAGACGGGGAAGATTGCCAACGCCGATCCCAGCACAGTCAGCAAGCGTGCGAAGGAGCGCGGCAAAGACCAACTGGGGACTCTTGGCTCGGGAAATCACTTCGCCGAAATTCAATACGTCGACGAAATCTTCGACGAAGAGGCGGCGAGAGCGTTCGGACTGTCTGCTCAGCGGGTCGTTGTCCTGATACACACTGGATCTCGCGGTCTCGGACACCAGGTGTGCACCGACTATCTCGAGATCATGCAAGAGGCAATGAAGAAGTACAAGATCACGATCGTCGACCGCCAGCTTGCGTGTGTGCCGATCCAATCTGCCGAGGGGCAGAGTTACCTGAAGGCGATGGCATGTGCGGCAAATTTCGCGTTCGCAAACCGGCAAATGATCACTCACTGGACGCGAGAAGCATTTGCACGGGTGTTGGGGAACGGTGATTTGAAAGTCGTCTACGATGTTTGTCATAATATCGCAAAGGAGGAGATTCATCGGGTTGGCGGATCGTCGCAGAAGGTTCTTGTCCATCGCAAGGGAGCGACTCGGGCATTCCCCAAGCATCGGCCAGAAATCCCTGCGGACTACAATGAAGTCGGACAGCCGGTGTTGATTCCTGGAAGTATGGGGACGTGCTCGTATGTTTTGGTCGGAACGGAGAAGGCGATGGAGGAGACGTTTGGCTCTTCTTGCCATGGAGCCGGGCGCGCAAAGAGTCGGCATGCGGCGAAGAAGGAGATCACCGCTGACGAGCTTATTGAGGATCTGAAACACAAAGGAATTCACGTGAGGGGCGCGTCAAAGAGCGGTTTGACCGAAGAGAATCCCAATGCTTACAAGGACGTGAGCCTTGTCGTCGACGCGGTTCACAACGCGGGGATCGCAAGGAAAGTCGCAAAGCTCGTGCCCGTTGGCGTCATCAAAGGATAGTGACACGGCGAGTGACTTGGGGAACCGGCTGAAAGTTGATTTCGTTCTGGATGTTGGAACACTGTTGCAGAATCTCACGAAACTGTTACATACTGGAGCACGAATGAAGCCACTAACGGAGGAGAACGTTCTACAGGCACTCAAAGCAGTAAAGGACCCCGATTTGCATCGGGATATCGTGGCCCTGAACTTTGTCAAGAACCTGAAGATTTCTGGAAACAATGTAAGCTTCACACTCGAATTGACGACCCCTGCCTGTCCCGTGAGGGATCAATTCAAGGCTGACTGCGAGAAGGCGATTCGCAGTTCAATCAGCGGCGTCGGCAAGGTTGATGTGCAGATGACCGCCAACGTCGCGACACATTCAAACCAGCAAAAAGACCTGATCCTGCCGGGTGTCAAGAACACGATCGCCATCGCGAGTGGCAAGGGAGGAGTAGGTAAATCGACTGTCGCCGTCAACCTTGCTGTTTCTCTTGCATTGGACGGAGCCAACGTTGGGCTGGTCGACGCTGATGTCTACGGTCCGAGCATTCCGCTCATGTTTGGCGTGAACGAGCGACCCCGGATTTCCGAGAACAAGCTGATTCCGCTGGAGCGCTACGGCGTCAAGATCATGTCGATTGGCTTTCTCGTGGATCCGATGCAGGCGGTCATCTGGCGCGGGCCGATGGCGAGCGGAGCTGTCAAGCAATTCATGAGTGATGTGAATTGGGGGAATCTTGATTATCTTATTTTCGACCTCCCGCCGGGAACAGGGGATATCCAACTGACGCTCGTCCAGACTATTCCGTTGACAGGAGCTGTGATCGTCACGACGCCGCAGGATGTTGCCCTCGCCGATGCGCGCAAGGGGCTGGTGATGTTCAACAAAGTCAATGTCCCCGTCATGGGCATTGTCGAAAACATGAGCTATTACATCTGCAGTCACTGCGGCCATCGTGATAACATATTCGACAGCGGTGGGGGAAGCCGGACGGCAGGGGAGCTTGAAGTTCCTTTCCTGGGCGAAATTCCGATCGATACAAAAATCCGTGTTGGCGGTGATCAGGGTACGCCGATTGTTGTGATGGATGAAACGTCGCAACAAGCTCAGACGATTCGGCAGATTGCGCGCAACCTGGCCGCACAGATCAGTATGCTCCATGTTTCGGCACCGCCCGCACCAAAAGTCGAAATCCTGCTCGGCGGTCCAAACTAGACGAAGGCTCTGGCATGCTGACCCCAGAAACCCTACAGACAAGCTTGAAGCAGATCCGCCCCTATCTTCAGCGGGATGGTGGGGATGTTGAACTGGTGCGTCTGACGGATGATGGAATTGTTGAGGTCCGACTGATGGGCTCGTGCATTTCCTGTCCGATGTCGATGATGACGTTGCGGGCTGGGATCGAGCGTGCGCTGATGCTTGCGCATGCAGAGGTGAAGCGGGTGGAGCAAGTTCGTTAAACTCGCAGGTGTGATGAATCCAGAGCGCTGGCGCGATGAGCGTCAGCGCTTTTCTATTTTATCTCGATGTCGATCAGTCGACCGTCTTTGAGCTGGATGACGCGGGTCGGATACTTGCGAACCAGCTCGTAGTTATGGGTTGCCATCAGGACGGCGGTGCCGCGCATATTGATTTTCCTGAGCAGCTCCATAATCTCTGCTGAGGCGCCGGGATCCAGGTTACCCGTTGGCTCGTCGGCAAGTAGCAGTGAGGGGGTATTGACGAGCGCTCGCGCGATGACAACACGCTGTTGCTCGCCTCCGGAAAGTTCGTGGGGCATCTGATTACGCTTGTGGCTCACGCCGACGTCTGCCAGAGCATGCAGCACGCGCTTCTTGATGTCGCTTCGGCTCGCGTTGGTCACATACAACGCAAACGCCACGTTTTCATAGACGTCCCTATCCTCCAACATTTTGAAATCCTGAAACACGATGCCCAGCCGTCGTCTCAGATGGGGAATCTCGTTGGATTTGGTGGTGAGGGAATGATAGTCCATAACGCTCACAGTCCCCGACTCAGGCTTGAGATCCATATAGAGCAAGCGGAGCAATGAGCTTTTGCCCGCCCCTGTGGCTCCGACAAGATAGACGAATTCCCCGTCCTTCATGGAGAGGTTGAGGCGGTCGAGGATTATTTGTCCATCGAACGAAACGGTAACGTCTTTGAGCTCAATCATGATTTCGTCGCGAAACGCGCTGCAAGCTTGATTGCTTCAAGCATGCTGGAGATGTCGGCCTTTCCCTTCCCCGCAATGTCGAATGCCGTTCCATGTCCGGGCGATGTCCTGATGACGTTGAGGCCGGCTGAGAAATTCACCGTTGTGCCAAACGAGCCCATTTTCACTGGAATGAGCCCTTGATCGTGATACATCGCCAGAATGGCGTCGTACGATTTGTATGTCTCTGTGCCGAAGAATGCGTCCGCAGAAAACGGGCCATCGGCGTCTATTCCTGCCTTCTTGATTTCTTCCAGGGCAGGGATGATCAGATCTTTTTCCTCAGAACCGAGTATCCCGTGCTCGCCTGCGTGCGGATTGAGGCTGAGAACCGCAATGGTCGGGTCTTCAACGCGGAAGTTTCGCTTGAGCGATTCCGCGATGATCGTTGCCTTGTCGACGATTTTTTCCTTCGTGAGACTATCTGGCACCGAACGGAGAGACGTGTGAATGGTCACCAAACCGACTCGCATCTTTGACGAGACAAGCATCATGGCGACTTTGCTTGAACGGCTCAACAGCGCGATCATCTCCGTTTGCCCCGGGAAGTTATATCCAGCCAGCTGCATGGCTTCTTTCGATACGGGCGCTGTGACCAAGGCACTCGCCTTGCCGCTCGTACACAGCTCAACAGCCTTCTCGATTGCCACGCCGGCAGATTTCCCTGCGGCTTTTGTCACTTGGCCATAGTTGACATCAGCCCACAGTCCATCCCCTACGTCGAAAACGGGTGTGACCGTGCTATCCCTGCAGGGAAAGGTCACCTTCCCCAGCTTCAGCCGCAGCTTGTGTTTTTCCCGGACATGGTTAAAGACGTTCAGTGGACCGACGAGGAGGGGAATGCAGGTTTTCTTCACCGAGGGATGAGCCGCGGCTTTGAGGGCAATTTCCGGTCCTATACCGTTGAAGTCGCCGATCGTTATCGCAATCGTCGGTTTCAAATGTTCTCAGCCTGGCTAAGAAGGTAGTTGCCGTTCTTGTTGGTATCGATGAAGACGAAACGCCGATGGAGGCGCTCATAGGTCCAGATCTCTGTCGGAGAGGTATTGGGTTGCAGCAATCTCTCCGATTTCTCCGGGGGGCCATACAAGATGTAGATGCGTCCTCGGTCAGTCTTGTAGCCGTCGTTCTCCCGGGCAGTCGAGAATCTCCTCATCGCGTCGTCAACCCGGTAATAATACTCTGCCATCGCCTGATTGTAGGCATTGGTCGTGTCCTGGCTTTTCGCCTTCCAGAAGCGATAGAACGCCTCGGAGCGGCGAGCCAGCGATCCCGATTGCATCTCTTCAATCTCAGAATCCGATGCAATATGGCGAAGTGCATCAACGGCAAGATCAGGGTCCGCCAGGGAGAATGGCCGCGCCGGCCAGACGATTCGAAATTGGTGCTGAACCAGCTTCGTTTTTGTCCCGAGCCGATAAAGAACTTCAAGCGTAAACATCCCGGGCTCGATTTTTTCGAGCGGAAGGGGGACGAAAAGCGTTTTGCAGGAATCTCCGTTTGGCGTCAATCCATACAGCACGCCCTGGTCTTGTGGCATGAGCCTCAGAAGTCCGCTGAGGGGAGTGAAGCCATCACCTTCGAGTTTGAGCGTTCGCTCGCCAAAACCATCCAGTTGTCCATGGAGCTTCCAGTGGACACTGAGGGTTTCGCTCGTTGCCGGCTGGAAGATTTCAACCAGGAAGCCGCCAGCATCGCCAAAGAGCACATTCCCGCCGCGGTTCATTGGCACGAAGAGCTGCGATGCCTCATGAAGGGCAGGAAATTGGATCAACATGAACTGCGAGACTTCGAATGAACTGATCTTTGGGTCGATGATGGTGATCTTTTTGTTTCGCTCGATGAATGAACGGCCGGATTCATGGTCGTCAACCGAGAAGACAACTGTATATGTCCCGGGAGGAACCGAGAACGAGAGCACGCCTTGCAGGCTCTGCGGGCGGTCTGTTTCTCTTGGAAGCGCCGAGCGGGACAACGGCAACTGACGGATCTGGTGGGCGACTGAAACCTTCTGCTCGTTGAGAAGTTCCACAACAAGCTCGCCGCGAGCGACATATTCCGTTTTCTGTGTCGCCGACTCATTCCTCACGAAAATGAAGAAATTCTGGGCTATCCGATAGTGGATATCAAGCTGCAGCTTGGCTGAATCACTGTTGAACAGGGTCACCGGCTCGTAGGAAACGAGAAGGCTTTGTCCTCGAGACTCAATTTGCTCGAACCGCATCTGGGCTGTGAGGGGGACTGAGGAGATGCACATCAGAAGAACGATGAAGGATTCCAATCTCATGGTCGTCTCCACCTCCCGGGGTTTGTCGTGCAGCGATTTGTGGCAAGCGCGGTGCGATCGCTTGCTGTGTATTATCAAGGTAAGAAGAAAACCAAATAAGGGCAACGCAATCGGGGTCGCGTGGATTGTTTCAAGTGAGTCACTTCCACCGCCTCAAGAATTCCGTCAATAATCGTACGCCAACACCTGAAGCTCCCTTGGTCGAGTAGTGACCACCTTCTTCGAGTATTGCAGGACCTGCGATATCGAGGTGAACCCACCTGTAGGAGCCAATGAACTTCTTGAGAAACCAGGCTGCGGTAATTGCCCCAGCCCATTTGCCGCCGGTATTCTTGACATCGGCAACGTCGCTCTTGATCAGCTTCTCGTATTCGTCAAAAAGGGGAAGCTGCCAGACGCGCTCGTAGGTAGCGTCGCCGGCAGTTTTTAGCTTCTGCATCAAGGTCTCGTCGTTCCCCATCATGCCCGAAGCGTGTTGGCCGAGTGCCACAACGCAGGCGCCAGTAAGGGTTGCGAGGTCAATTACGGCTGATGGCTTGTACTTCTCAGCATACGCCAGGGCATCCGCCAGGATGAGACGCCCCTCAGCATCCGTATTGTCGACCTCCGAGGTCTTGCCATTGTAGTGACGCAGAATATCCCCCGGGCGAATGGAGCTGCCTCCGGGCATATTCTCGACGGCCGGAATGAGGCCCACGATGTGCACGGGGAGTTTCAAACGTGACACGGCCTCGAATGCACCGATCACTGCTGCCGCCCCCGACATATCCATCTTCATTTCCGCCATGCCTGCGGAGGGCTTGATCGATATGCCTCCGGTGTCAAATGTCACACCTTTTCCAACCAGCACGACCGGGCGCTTCTCAGCATCGCCGTATTCCAGAATGATGAACCGCGGCGGGTGGGCACTACCCTGACTTACTCCGACGACCCCTCCCATCCCGAGGTCTTTGATCTCCCGTTCGTCCAGGACTGTCGCTGCAAACCCCGAGCGCTCGGCCAACCGTGTGGCTGCTTGCGCAAGCGTTTCAGGGTAGATCTCATTTCCGGGTGCGTTTGCGAGGTCGCGCGCTGCACATGTTGCTTCACACACTGTTTGTGCCCATCGGACGGCCTTTGCTCCTCGCTCAATGTTGCCGGCGGTTTCCGTGCAGATGTTGATTGTCTCGATATTGGGAGCATCATCACTCTTTTTGGAGATGTATTTGTCGAATCTGTAGAGCGAGAGCAGCGCGCCTTCTGCCAGCGCTGTGACTGTCTCGTAGAATCGCGCCATCGATGGGGGAAGGAAGATCGAGCAGGTTTTCGACTTGAGCGTACGCGCCCGCCTCGCGGCGACGGCGGCGCTGCGCCGGTACTGCTCAAATGAAAGCTTTTTGCGCTCGCCGAGTCCCACGATCACAAAGCGCCGGGTGTGGGAGCCTCGCTGGACGTACACCAGGGTCGACTCACCCTCCTTGCCCTGAAAGTCCCCGCTGTCAGCAGCGGGAATGCGAGCCCCGATCCTCCGAGTAATTGTCAGGATTTCTTTCTTGAAAAGAGACTTGTCCTGGTGAACAAAGACGGCGATCGCATCCGCAGCATTTTGACCGAGCGATGATTGTACGAAGGTAAGGTTCATAATGACTCCATCAAACGAGGTAATGCTTCGATTGCTCTATGACGCGTGGAAAAACGTCGGCGAGTGCCGCCTGTGGCATTCGTGCACCAGCTGCATTGACGTGCCCGTTGCCGCCGAATTCTTGTGCCAGCGTGTTGACAGCGATCGCAGCTCGCGACCGAAAGCTTATCTTGATCCCTTCCGGCAACTCTGTGAACATCACTCCGATTTGCACGCCGGCAACGGCGAGCGCGTACGTGACGAAGTTCTCGGTCTCTTCTTCAGTTGTTTCGGTTCGGTTGAACATCTCCTGAGTCGCGATCAGAGAAGCGACTTTGCCCCCGTGGTGCATTTGCAGAGTGGAAAGGACATTGCCGAGCAACAGGAGGCGATTGGCAGTTCCCTGTTCATAGACATCGTGGTAGATCTGAACAGGATCTGCGCCGTGCTCGATCAAGGTCGCTACGACTCGATGGAGTTCGGGATCGGTTTTTGGAAATCGGAACGAACCTGTGTCCGTCATGATCGCAGTGTACAGTGGCGTTGCGATTTCCGGGGTTATGCTGGCTTCATCGAGATAGCGCAGGAGATTGAAGAGAATCTCCCCGGTCGCGGTTGCCGCCTCGTCGACAATGTACAGATCAGCGAACGGCAATGGATCGGGATGATGGTCGATGCATATTTTGGTGGCTCTGCTCTGGAGAACGTAGGGCTTGAGGTTCTGGATTCGATCGGGCTGGTTCGCGTCCAGAACGATGATGACGTCGGCGTTGAGAACCATGTTCGCGTGTGGGAGCGGCTCAAACTGCTGAATGGCGTTTTCTGGATCGAGAAACGCACAATTTGCGGGGGTCGTGCTGTGGTTCAGAATGGCAACGATCTTCCCTTGAGACGAGAGATAGCGGGCCAGGGCCAGTTCGCTGCCGATGGCATCGGGGTCCGGATTGACATGCGTTGTCAGCACGAACCGGCGAGCCTGCTTGACGATCTGGGAGAAATCGTGGAATGCTTTCTGCATGAGCGTCCTCCCACTGATTCGTTAACTAAAAAGGTGTGAGCGAGCGTCCGAGCCACACCTTCAACCTGGTCCAGGAGGCTTCACTGAACGACCCAGGTATCCCCGGAGGTCAGGAGTTTCTTGATGTCGCCCTCGCCGCGCTTTTCCCTTGCAAAGCTGATTTGACGAACCATCTCTTGTTCGTAGACCGGCCGATCGATGGCCAGGAAGATGCCGACTGGTCGAGGAAGATGAGGCTTATAGGTCATGTCCGCAAGGATGAAAGAAAGCGTCGTGTCTTTTTCATTGTGAACCAGCAGATCATTGACCGACCACTTTCCATCTTTCAGCGAAACGACTTCGGGGCTGAATCCTTCGAGACGAATCCCTTTGTCCTTTTCCTTTCCGAACACAAGAGGCTTTCCGTGCTCGATGAAGACAACACTGTCGTCCCTCGTTTCTTTTTCCGTGAATTGGAAGAATGCGCCATCGTTGAACACGTTGCAGTTCTGGTAGATCTCCACGAAAGAAGTGCCTTTGTGCTCGGCAGCGCGCCTGATGACTCCCTGCATATGCTTGGGATCCCTGTCGAGAGAGCGGGCAACGAATGTCGCACTGGAACCGAGCGCCAGAGAAGCTGGATTGAAGGGACTATCGACAGAGCCGTACGGAGTAGATTTCGTGATTTTCCCCACCTCCGAGGTCGGGGAATACTGCCCCTTCGTCAGGCCGTAAATCTGGTTGTTGAACAGGAGGACATTGATATCGAGGTTCCGCCTCATGAGATGGATGAAGTGGTTCCCGCCGATGCTCATCCCGTCTCCGTCGCCGGTGACGACCCAGACGGACAAATCTGGGCGGGCGATCTTCAGGCCCGAGGCGATCGCCGTGGCGCGCCCATGGATTCCGTGGAAACCGTACGTGTCCATGTAGTACGGGAAGCGGCTTGAGCAGCCAATGCCCGACACGAAGACCATCTTGTGTTTCGGTATGCCGAGGTCCGGCATCACTCTCTGCGTCTGTGCAAGAATTGAGTAGTCGCCGCATCCCGGGCACCAACGAACATCCTGGTCGCTCTGGAAATCCCTCGGGGAGTACTTTGGAATCTCTGAGTTGGTTGCGCTCTTCACAATTTCATCAACGAGTGTATTCATCTTGTCCCTTTCAGAATTTCCTCAATTTCTTCCTCCAGTTCGACAGAACGGAAGGGGAGACCGCGAACCTTGTTGAACCCCTTCGCGGGCACAAGATATTTTGCTCTCAGGACCTTCACGAGCTGTCCAAGGTTGATTTCCGGAACCAGGATTCGTTCAAACTTCGCGAGAATTTCTCCGACGTTTTCCGGCATGGGGTTGAGATACCGAAGGTGGAGATGAGAGACCGATTGCCCTTTCTGTCGTTGGCGAGCGACGGCGGTTTTGATGGCGCCGTAGGTACCGCCCCAACCGACAACAAGCAGCTCTCCCTGCGCGTCGCCTTCAACTTGCGCCCGTGGTATGTCCTTCGCGATACGCTCGATCTTTTCCGCACGCAGATGGATCATATGATCGTGGTTCTCAGGATCGTAGCTCACGTTGCCCGTGATGTCCTCTTTCTCGAGTCCGCCGATGCGATGTTCGAGGCCCGGCGTACCCGGAATAGCCCAAGGACGTGCCAGCGTTTGCTCGTTCCGTGCATACGGCTGAAACCCGTCGGGATTCGTCACAAATTTTGGGGAGATGTCCGGCAGCTTGTCGAAGTCGGGGATGAGCCACGGTTCGGAACCGTTGCCCAGATATCCGTCGCTGAGCACCATGACCGGCGTCATATACTTCACCGCGATCCGGCAGGCTTCAAACGTTGCGTCGAAACAATCAGATGGAGTGGCGGCGGCAATGACTGGAACCGGTGCCTCGCCATTCCGCCCGTAAAGAGCTTGAAGCAAGTCAGCCTGTTCAGTTTTTGTCGGGAGCCCGGTGCTTGGGCCTCCGCGCTGAACGTTGACGATGACCAGTGGCAACTCCACCATGACCGCCAGACCGATTGCTTCGGTTTTCAAAGCAACGCCGGGACCGCTTGTCGTCGTCGTGCCAAGGGCTCCCCCAAAGGAAGCTCCGATGGCCGATGAGATGCCGGCAATTTCATCTTCTGCCTGGAAGGTTTTTACTCCGAAGCTTTTGTACAGTGAAAGTTCGTGCAGAATATCGCTGGCAGGAGTGATGGGATACGAGCCAAGGAAAAGCTCCATGTTGGCTTTCCTCGCGGCTGCCATCAAACCCCATGCGACAGCTTGATTGCCCGTGATGTTGCGGTAACGCCCGGGAGTCAGCCTGGCAGGACCGACGTCATAACGGACTGAGAATATCTCTGTCGTTTCGCTGAAATTCCAACCAGCCTTCAAAACCCTGATGTTGGCCTCGACAATCTCCGGTTTGTCTTTGAATTTGGATTTCAGCCAGTCTATCGTTGTTTCCAGCGGGCGGTTGTACATCCAATACATCATGCCGAGGGCGAAGAAGTTCTTCGAACGATCGATCAGCTTGCTCGAAATGTTCAAGTCCTGAAGTGCGAGGGCAGTCAGTTTGCTGATATCCACATCATAGACCCGGTATCTATCGAGCGAACCATCTTTGAGCGGGTTCTGGGCATAGCCGGAGAGCTTGAGGTTCTTGTCGTTGAATCCATCCGTGTTGACGATGATGGAGCCGCCATCGATGAGGCTTAGCAGATTGACCTTCAACGCGGCAGCGTTCATAGCGACCAGAACATCGCAGTGGTCACCAGGTGTGTTGATCTCGGTGCTTCCGAAGTGGATCTGGAAGCCGCTCACACCGAACAGGGTGCCCGCCGGAGCCCGGATCTCTGCCGGGTAGTCCGGAAGTGTGCTCAGATCATTTCCCAGAATCGCGGTGGTGTTCGTGAACTGCGTTCCGGTCAATTGCATACCGTCCCCGGAATCGCCTGCAAATCGTATTGTAACTTCGTCCAGATTCTCTAGTGCTTTTTTAGCCATAAGTCGGCTATTCCCTTACGGTTAGACTTCGTCAATGAATCTGTTCTTCAACGAAAGTATCATAATTTCTCAATTTTTGCAAATAGAGTCAAGGTGGCCTATCGTGGTGACCTCTTTCCAAATCTCAGAATCGGGCGACACGATCAACTCCTGTGATATTCAGAACAAAAAAGCCCACCGCTAAGTTCTCAAGTTGTGGGCTTTCGACTCTCTGCCTTTGGGGTGAAGCTTACTCACGGACGACCCAAACCTTCGCCTTGCCGATCACGCTGCCAGGCAATTTCACATCGACTGTGTAAATGCCGAGAGCTTTGATAGCATCTTCCATCTCAATGTGACGTTTGTCGATGGTGATTCCCTTTTCCTTCAGGGCATCGGCAATCATCTGCGATGTTACGGAGCCAAACAGCTTGTCGTCCTCGCCGACCTTCATCTGGATTGTGATCGAGACTTTCTCGAGTTCGGCGGCGAGCTTTTCGGATGCTCGTTTCTCCTTGTCGAGACGACGTACGTGTTGCCTCTTTTCCTCTTCGAGCTGAAGCATGCTGCTATCGGTTGCCTGATAAGCGATATTTCGGGGAATCAAATAATTCCGAGCGTAACCGTCCTTGACATCAACCAGGTCGCCGACATGCCCGAGCTGTTCAAAATCCTGTCGCAAGATAACTTTCATGGCAAAACTCCTTCGATCGAATGAACTCACAGACTTTTCGTGATTACCTTACTGCATCAGAGACATAGGGGAGCAGGGCGAGATGACGTGCGCGTTTGATCGCAGTCACGAGCATCCGCTGGTGCTTGGCACAGGTGCCGGTGATTCGCTTCGGGATGATGCGGCCCTGTTCCGAGACAAACCGCTGGAGTTTCTTCTCGGCCTTGTAGTCGATGTAGTCTTCCTTGTTGTCGCAGAAGCGGCATGTACGTTTCTTTCGCACCTGTCCGGCCGCGCCGCGCTGTGGTGAAGTGCCGCGCTGTCCTTGTCGGCTTGATGTCGTCCTCATGTATGGCATGTTCAGTATGTCCTTTGAATGAATTTCTTCAATGTGATGAAATGGAATCGACGGTTGTTTGGCGCTCCTGATGCTAGTTCGCCGCACCTGTCGGGCTCGGGGTCGTAGGTGTTTCTACGGCTGGAGCTGCCTTCGGTGCTTCCTCCGGCTTTGCTTCCACGGCTGGCTGTTCGGCTGCGAGAAGTGCTGCGGCCGTTCGCGCCTTGAGAGCCCGTTTGTCCAACACGAGGGTCAGATAGCGCAGGATGCTTTCATCGAGGAAGTAATGACGTTCGAGCTTGGCGATGACGTTGCCGCTTGCAGTGAATTCGATGACGACGTAGAACCCGTTGTTCTTTTTCTTGATGGGGTAGGAGAAGCGTTTCCGTCCCCATT
This sequence comes from uncultured Bacteroidota bacterium, assembly GCA_963739335.1. Lineage (GTDB taxonomy): Bacteria > Bacteroidota > Ignavibacteria > UBA10030 > UBA10030 > UBA9647. The sequence continues at coordinate 24,937 of CAVUAC010000064.1, forward strand.
TGACGAACTCCCGGATTTCTCCGCCGTTCTTGGTGATGAGTTCCTTCACCTTCTCGATGACCGCATCGATCTGATGGTCATCGAGGGAGGCATTGACAATGAAGGTCGTTTCGTAGACCCGTTTTACATCAGGCATGAGACTGTTCCCTTTGGACTGTTGTGAGTAACTGGCCCCAGCTGACAATTGTTGCGTCGCTGGAGCAGGGTTTATTGGTTTGGTGCATCAGTATCAGAAATCTGTTTCCTGTTGAAAATGTTCATCGCTGTTGTGAGCCCTTCCGTGCAAGCTGAAAGGCAGGCGTCCTTGGCACATTCGATCATCTTCTGGGCCATCGGCTGGTCTTCTGGAGTAAACTTCTCAGCACGAAGTCAGCGAGCAGGCTTTTCTCACTCGGCATCGTCGGTGATGCAATTCCGCACCGAAGGCGGGGAAAATCATCAGACTGCAGGTGATAGATGATCGAGTAAAGCCCGTTGTGTCCGCCATCGCTTCCACTGAGTCGCAACCGAAGCTGCCCGAGCGGAAGCTGGAAATCATCACAGACGACAAGCAAATGCTCCCGTTGCAGCTCGTAGTGCTCCTGGATTTCCATCACGGCCAGACCGCTCTCATTCATGTAGGTGAGCGGCTTGACGAGTGCCAGCTGCTGATCTCGCACAATTCCTTGAGCAATCAGGAACTCGCCTCGCCCTGCCTTGAAGGGAAGCTGGAGCTCCCGGGCAAGCCAATCGACCACCTCAAAACCGACGTTGTGCCTTGTTCCGGAATACCTGTTCTCGGGATTACCCAGACCGAAGACAAAGAACATAGGAAAACGTACTGACAATGCTGGCTACTTCTTCTCGGCTGCAGGCGCCGCCTTCGCAGCCGCGGGTGCTGCTTTCCCCGCCGCTGGTGTTGTCTTTCCAGCCGCCCCTTCTTTTCCCCCCTCTTCAGCTCCCTCTTCAGGCTTCTTGCCTTTAGCGATGACTTCAGGCTCGGTTGGTGCAGCTTCTGCCGGGAGTGCACTGGGGGCTGCCTCAGCTTCCTTCAAAACCGTAGGCGGAACGACAGCGACCACCGTGCTGCTTTCGTTTTCGAGCACCTTCACGTTCGGGATCGTGAGATCGCGTACGTGGATGGACTTGTTGATTTCGAGAGTCTCGACGTTGATCTCCAGCCTGTCCGGGATGTTCTTGGGCAAGCAAGAAATGCGCAGTCGGTGCAGGACATGCTGCAGAATGCCTCCGTCGCGAACACCTTGCGCAGTCCCGGTCACGGTTACCGGCACTTCGATCGTGAGCTCCTCGTTTTCGTTCAGGCCGAACAAGTCGAAGTGGATCGGGCGATCCGTGACAGGATCGAACTGAACGTCGCGCAGGATGCAGGTATGAGCCGAGCCGTCGTCGAGCGTGAGATTGATGACATTTGCCGCCGAAGACTTATACAGAGGCTGCAGAGCGAGTTCCCCGATGGCGATAGGGATGTTTTTCTGACCATGACCGTAGTAGATGCCGGGAACCTTTCCTTGCCTGAGCAGCTGTTTTGCCTTTTTCCCGATATCCTTCCGGACTTCGGCGGTGACTGCTATTTCTGACATTGTAGCTTCTCCTCAATTAGAAAATAAACTAAATCTTGTCTTTGTCGACGTCGAACAGCGAGCTGATGGACTGATTGTTGTGCGTGCGAACGATGGCTTCTGCAAAAAGTTTCGCGACTGAGCGCACTTCAACTTTTGGAGATCTCTTGCCTCAAGGGGATACTATCCGTTATGACCAGCGATGTCATCTCCGAATTGACGATTCGCTCCAGAGCCTTCCCCGAGAGAATGGGATGTGTGCACGCTCCGTAATATCTCATGAGCTCCACTGTCCCGCAGCGCCTTGACTGCATTGACAAAAGTGCCGCCGGTATCGATGAGATCGTCGACAATCAATACGTTCTTGCCGCTGGCGTTTCCGATGATATTCACTACCTCGGCATCGTTCGGCTTTGGTCTGCGTTTGTCGATCAGGATCAGGTCCGCGTCGAGTCTGCGAGCGTACGAGCGGGCTATCTTCAAGCCGCCGACATCGGGCGAAACGACGGCGAGATCCGGTATCTTCTTCTTTCGAAAATAGTCCGAGAAAACAGCCGAAGCGTAGAGGTGATCCAGCGGTATATCAAAGAATCCTTGTATTTGAGCAGCGTGCAGATCCATCGTGATGACTCGATCCGCTCCTGCTTCTGTAATCAGATTGGCAACGAGTTTCGCTGTCACGGAAACGCGCGGCTGGTCTTTTCTGTCCTGACGGCCGTATCCGAAATAGGGAATGACCGCCGTGATTCGACGAGCCGATGCACGCCGCGCTGCATCAATCAGGATCAGCAGCTCGAGCAGATTCTCCGCCGGAGGCTGCGTTGACTGAACAATGAAGACGTCGTCACCGCGAATATTGTCACTATACTTGACCCAGATTTCGCCATCGCTGAAGTTCTTGATATCAAGTCGCCCGAGCGGAATGCCTGCCGCTTTTGCGATTTTCTCTCCCAGCGGATGGTTTGCTCTGCCTGAGAATATCTTCAAATCGCTCATCATCGCACCTGAGATTACGATTGAGTGGCAACGTGCTGCTTGGATGCACGAGATGCTGGGGTGCCAGGATTCGAACCTGGGAATGGCGGCTCCAAAGGCCGCTGCCTTACCACTTGGCTACACCCCAAAATGAACGACCCACCAAACCTGGCAATGCCCAGCGATGCGGATTGGTCGACCCGACTTCATCAGGATGACATCCCCATCAGGCCCAGCAAAGGCTACGATACAAAAAACAAAGCCCAACTCTAGAAGAATTGGGCCTCTAAAATACACAAAAAAAGGCTTCCAGTCAACGGAATTGTGAGTATCGAGGTGCCTTGCATTTCGGAGCGCAATTGAGTATTTTCATCACCGAAGTTCACTCAAGGAGACCTGATATGTCAGAGGCGAGATCAATCTCACCTTCACGATACGTTGCGCTACGAAGCGATCACGTTGTCGCCCAAGCCCTCTGGATTATCGCAAGCGCGCTCCTCACTGCAGTCGGGGCGCAACTCGAGATCCGACACCAGCCCGTTCCGTACACGCTTCAGACGTTTTTCGTCATTCTGGCAGGAGGTCTTCTGGGAAAACGGAATGGCTTCCTGAGTATGGTTCTTTACCTGGGAATGGGTGTGAGCGGACTGCCGGTGTTTTCAGGCGCCAGCTTCGGTTTGGCGAGATTGGTAGGACCAACAGGTGGCTACCTGCTCAGCTTTCCGCTGGCGGCCTACATCATCGGTTACCTTCTGTCGTTTCAACCGGGTTGGATGGGGCGAGCGAACAATGGTCTGGCAGCGTCAGTATTGAGATATGGTTGGACGTCAGTAGCGATGATCTCAGGGTTGCTGTGCATTTTCCTGCTGGGGACCCTTCAACTCAATGCGGTATACTTCCATAACTGGCAGTACTCCTTCCAGTCGGGCTTCCTGATTTTTTCCTGGTGGGATGTACTGAAGCTCGTTGCTGCTGTTGCCATTTGCAGGGAATTTGGCCGACGATAGCAGCGCCTCGCTAGAAGAATCCATCAAAGCCGCTTCACTCCGAAGCGGCTTTGCCGTTTTTTAGATCTTCGAGAAAGTTCGTGACCCTCCTTTCCAGGGAAACAATTGTCAGACGGAAGGCCTCCGTGCGTTCTTCTTTCGTTCCTGGGTGGAAGCTTGGGTCAGGTGTGCTCCAGTGGAGTTGGTGGGAAGCGCCGCGGAAAGCGGGGCATTCTTGCTGGGCATCGTCACAAACCGTTATGACGTAGTCGAATCGTTGTCCTTCGTATATTGAGAGTGACTTCGATTTCTGTTCAGTGATGTCGATGCCGCGTTCGAGCATCGTCTCAATCGCCAATGGATGGATGAACCCTGCCGGATGCGTGCCGGCGCTATGAATTTCGACTTCGTCCTTGCCAAGAGACTGAAAGAGTCCCTCGGCGATCTGGCTTCGGGCGGCATTGCCGGTGCAGATGACCAGAATCCTCTCCATATAAACTTCGCACCATCGAAGATCGTGACAGTCCAGTCTTTTCGGCAATTTAGAACAGAATTGACGGCTTTGCAAGCAGGTCAGCGGCTCCACTTGCATGTCTGTCCTGAACTTGTTACACCGGCACAGTCTCGTTCCCTCACCACCTGGCATTTGTGGTGTATGACGCGCATATCCTTCCGCACCGTTTTCTACCTCTCCCTTGACGCATTTCTACTCGTCGTGTGTCTGCTGCACATCCCCCATGTTGTGCAGAGACCGGGTGCACCGTTCGAAGTCGGCCTGAACAAGAATAAAGTTGTTGTGGGCGACATCATCGATTAGTCTGCTTGCCCTGGAATCAAGGGTGGCGATACGCTCATGACGTGGGCGGGGAAACCAGTCAACATGCCGGAAATGATCGAATATCTTGCCGATGTGTCTCCGATCGGGACTGAGATCAGCATCGGAATTCAAAAAGGTAATCGTGTCATTGCTACAGCGGTGAAGCTCGTCCCGTACTACGAGTCCTTCAGATCCCTCATCATTTCGATCTTTGTCGGGCTGACGGTTTTCGCTGTTGGCGTTTTCACATTACTGACTCGACCCCAGGACGTCGTTGCTCGGGCTCTCCATTGGTCGTTGATCACCCTTGCGACAACGATCATGATCACGTGGGGGGCTGTCGAATCCAGGTCGATTGAAACGTACCTCGCGCCCGCTGTCTGGTTTGTAACATACTTGGGTGTGTCTGTAGCGCTTTCTTTTTCACCCTCGTCTTTCCAAAGGAACGACTTCCGCGGCTGGGCGAATTCTCATGGCTTCTTGTGCTCGTGGTCGCAGCTCTTGGTTCAGCGTTCGCCTTTTCACATCTGAGCGCGCTGGAGTCCGGGTCGGCGGAATCGATTGCGACGTTTTAGCGATTTCTTGATTTCTTCCACGTCTCGCTGTTTGTGTTTTTCGGCGGCGGGATCTTCAATATCGCTCGCACAACCTTCAGAGCCTCAAGCAACGAGGAACGTCGGAAGATGTACTCGATCCTCTGCTATCCAAAGACGATCTTCGCGGCAAGGCTCCGTGGCCAAGTCGTTGGGGGAACAGATCTGCCCATTCACGTCCTAGCGACGGTGGGCGGGAACCGCACGTTGCGAGGTTACCCTCAAGATCGATTCCTTGACAAGGCCGCGGGCGTCCTGAACGCGGAACTCCGCTTCCCGATCTACCGGCGGCTTGGGGGAGTCCTTGGTGTGGACGCTGGGCAAGTATTCAGTTCTCCCGCCTCTGTCAGTCTCAGTGGCTGGGCGGTGATGGGCTTGAAGTTCTTCATGGACACGTTTATCGTGCGTGCGGATATCGGATTTGGAAAAGAAACAACAGGGTTCTATTTGAATTTCGGCCACCTTTTCTGAGGGTGGTCCACAGTCGGGTCACGCGGGATATCAGAGTGTGATAGACTATTCCAATACGCATATTGGACTTCTCTTCGGATTGTCCGTGTGATTTGAACTGTGCGGAGAGACGCAGAGGTGGCTACGGCCAAGAGCAAGCTCTAGAACTTCAGGTGCCCCTCCCAGAGCCGGAATAGCTCCGCAGTTGCCCGCAGATCGCCGAGGCAGTACCTGTGCGATCTCCATGAATTTCTTTTCCGCAAAGAGCCGCCCGAGATCGAGCCCGGTGATCCCGTGAGATTTTGGGCTATCGATGCCGAACGATTTGCAGTAGAAGTCGAGGTTAAATTTGCGGAAAGCGCCATAAAACGTGAGCTGTTCGAGGAGATCGCAGTGCACTGAGCTGTCATAGCGGTAGGGCATGAGGTTGCGGGTGGGTTTGATCCGGAGGATCGCGGAGCGGAGCATCAGGAAGGGACAATCAAATCCGCGTCCGTTGAAGGTGATGAACTGATCATATTTCGTCACGTCATCCCAGAATTGCGTGAGGATTTCAGACTCGGAGCCCGAGAGGAAATGCACCCGCTCATCTTTTGACTGTGTGTCCACCGATTCATCCGCTTGAAACACCACCTTTCCCCGATCTGTCTCCGGATTGAGCATGCCGATGGCGATGATCTGCGCCGTGGTGGGGTAGAGGCTGAGTTTCCGGATCGCTTCAGCGCGCTCTTCTTCCGTCTCGGCGAATTTCATCAGGTACTCCTGTTGGCGTTCGTCGAATGAATCGAAAGGATAACCGAGGGTTTCGATATCGATGACGAGTTGTGACACGGACATATGTCAAAAGGTGATGCGGTAGTGCTTAAGTCCCCAGTAGGACTCGACGGCAGTGACCTTGAGGATAACGTAGAGTGGAATGGCGAGGAGCATGCCCAGGACCCCCATCAGCTGATTGCCGACCACGAGTACGACAATGACAGTCAGGGGATGCATGTCCACGCTTTTTGCGAAACAAAGTGGTTGGATGATGATATTATCAACGGTCTGAATGGCGACGTTGACGATGATGATGGGCACAAACAAGCTGAGGTCGCCGGTCTGGGTGACGGCAACCAGAAACGCGGGCACCAATCCCAGGAATGGCCCAACATACGGGATGAGATTCGTCACTCCTGCCACCACACCCATAAGGATCGGATAGTTGAGGCCGATGATATAGTAGCCCACAACATTCATGATCCCGACAATGAATGAGTCGAGAAGCCAGCCACGGAGATACCCCACGAGTTCTTCCTTGATCCTGCTTACAACATTCAACGTCATCTCGAAGTACTTGTTCGGGACGCGCTCCAGCAGCCGCTTGAACGCTCTGTCACCGTCCGAGAGGGCGAAGTAGGTTACAAACGGTACAACCAGAAAGCTGAAGGCCGAGCTCGCAATGGCCGCGAGATTTGATCCCATCGATTGAGTGCTGCTGTCGATTGCTGCGTGAAGTTTGGCAGACACTGCCTGCGGATCGAGAATCGGTATGTTCTTCGTCATGTCCCGTACTGCCTCGTCGAGTTTTTCATCGAACGGGAAATTGCGAAATCCCGCATACAGCTCCCGAACGTGATCGAGAAGGATGGGGATCCCATTGGCAGCGATCAGGAGGATCAGCCCTCCGACTAGGAGGAACACCGCGACAACTGAAAATGTCCGGTGAAAGCCGACGTATGTCTCGAAGAACGTCACGAGGGGCTTCAGGACAAAGGCAAGCAAGAGGGATGTAATGATCGCGACGAGCAACGTCGGAAAGAGACCCGCGAGCGCAAAGCAGATCACCAGAATGGCGAGCAGAAAAACGACTTTGAGGGAGGGATGGTGTAGTTGAATCGTCGGCATTTCTGCGTTTTCTACGCCGTGATGCGATAGTTTCTGAGCCCCCAGTATGTCTCGACCGCTGAAACTTTGAGAATTGTCGCAAGTGGTATCGCGAGTAACATCCCACCAACGCCAAGCGCTTCATGACCGATGATCAACAGGAGAATGACGGTCAACGGATGCATATGGACAGACCGCGCAAAACAGAGCGGTTGCACAACGAAATCATCAAGGAAACGGATGATGAGCGTCACGATGATGATGGGAATGACCATGCTGAAGTTGCCGGCCTGCGTCAAAGAGACCAGGATTGCCAAACTCGCTGCAACGATCGGCCCCAGGTATGGCACCAGATTCGCGACGCCAGCGACGAGGCCAATGACGACCGAATACTGGATGCCCAGGATGGTAAGTCCCGTGATGCTCAGCATTCCCACGATCATCGAATCAAGTATCCAGCCCTTCAAATAGCCGACGAGATGGCTGCGGATCTTGTGGTACACATTCAGCGTCATTTCGAAATAGCGATTTGGAACTCGTTCAATGAGGAAGGTAAACGCTCGATGGCCGTCGGACGGCATGAAATACGTGACGAATGGGACAATCGTCAGCGTGGCGATTGTACCGAGAGAGTTCTCGACGGAAGAGCCTGCCCGGTTGATGCCTTCCTCAATGAACGACTGTATGGACTTGGCCACTGCAACGCCGTCGATGAATGGAAGTGCGTTATGGAGGCTGCCCGTGAGTTCGGCGAGTTTCGCATCGAAGGGAAAGCTCCTCAACTGCTCATAGATTGCACGGAAACGACCAAAGAGATATGGGATGATCTTTACAAGCACAAACACCAAGGCCCCGCCGAGCGTTACGAAGGCGGTGGCGATTGCTGGGACGCGGCGCATTCCCATTCTGCCTTCCAGGAATGTCACGACAGGACTGATGACGAATGCGGCAAGGCCGGAGATGATGAAGGCAAGAATGAGATCGGGGAAGAAGGAGGCAACCCAGAATATGAGGACAATGCTGCAAATGAGGATTGCGACCTTGATGAGTGGTTCGCTGGGAGGCTGTGCCTTCATATGGAAGCTACCTGATGATACTACGAACGGTCTTGTACGCTACTTCGCTGGAAAACCCTCGTGCCAGCAGATAATCTGCAAGACGCTTTTGGCGGGTTGACGGATCGAGCCCCGAGAACCGCGACCGACTGACCTTCAACTTGCGTGTGGCAAGAGCCCGGGCCGCTTCCTGTTCACTCTCGTCCGTGACGTACTCCTTGATGATCCGCTCGGTGAGCTGAAATGAAATGCCTTTCTCCAGCAGCTTCCTCCGCATCATCGCCTTTCCCATCGGTTTCCCGCGGAGCTTGTCTCGGATGAACATCCTGCCGAACTCGAGGTCGTTGAGGAGCCTGACCTCGCGCAGCCGATCGGTGATTTGATGAGCAAGGTCCTGTGTGAACCCCTTGCGAACGAGTCTATCGATGACCTCTTTGGAACTGCGCGGACGGTAGGAAATGAAGTTCACCGCCATTTGATACGCACGCTCGAACGTGTCAGCCTGGACGATCTCCTCGACCGTCTTTTCGTCGATGCGCCTCCCGGCGTACAGCCCGGTCTTCGTTACGACAGCTTCGCTTAGTCGAAAAGCGGACTGTTCATCGATGAAGACCTCGTACTTATTGCGCTCCCGACGGCTCTTCAGGATCTTCGTAACGAGCATGGGTGTCGTTCACCTAGTTCTTGGCGGTCTTCTTGGCCGGCGCCGGTTGCTCAGATTTCGCCGGAGGGGCAGGCGCAGGCTCCGGTGGAAGCAATCCCAGCTTACGCCGAAGTACGGTATCGATCTCCTTGGCGATCGCTGCATTCGCCTGGAGGTATGTCTTGACGGCCTCGCGTCCCTGCCCGATCCTCTCATCCTTGTAGGCGAACCACGAACCGCTCTTCGCAATGACATTGTTCTCCACTGCTGTATCGATCAAATCACCAAGCTTGGAGATTCCCTCATTGTACAGGATATCGAACTGGGCTTCCTTGAAGGGGGGCGCTACCTTGTTCTTTACGACCTTGACCCGGGTTCTGTTCCCGATGATGTTCTGACCATCTTTCAGCGCTTCAATTCGACGAATGTCCAGACGAACGGAAGCATAGAACTTCAATGCATTTCCGCCGGTAGTTGTCTCAGGATTGCCGAACATAACACCGATCTTCATGCGAAGCTGATTAGTGAACATGACGCTCGTCTTCGATTTGCTGATCGCCGACGTCAGTTTTCGGAGTGCTTGAGACATCAGGCGCGCCTGGACACCCATCGATGGATCGCCCATTTCGCCCTCAATTTCTGCACGCGGTGTCAACGCTGCCACCGAGTCGATGACGATGACGTCCAATGCGCCGCTGCGAACGAGCGTCTCAACGATTTCCAGCGCCTGCTCGCCGAATTCCGGCTGGGAGAGGAGAAGGTTGTTGATATCGACACCGAGTTTCTTCGCGTACGCGAGATCGAGCGCATTCTCGGTGTCGATGAATGCTGCGACACCGCCTGCCTTTTGTGCTTCGGCAAGTATGTGCAGGCAAATGGTTGTTTTGCCTGACGATTCGGGTCCAAAGATTTCGATCACACGGCCCCGTGGCACTCCTCCGATGCCCAGAGCGGCATCGAGTGAAATCGAACCGGTCGATATCGCGTCCACCTTGGCGATGGGTCCTTCCGTGAGTTTCATGATGGCCCCCTTGCCGTGCTGTTTTTCAATCTGGTCGAGCGCGATTTTGAGAGCCTGAAGGCGTGCGTCTTTGTTCGTTGTCTCAGACATGGAAACTCCTCGTTATGATGCCAGTGGAATAGAGTTCAAGAGAGTATACACCGAGCCGGTTGGCTTCAACTCACTGCGCATGACGTGGATTTCTGTGCAGCGGGCTGGTAACGGTAGAAAAGTAATGGATTTTAGTTTGGCTGTCAAGCGGTCGAGGTTTCGGCTGCCTTTGACTCTGCCAAGAGTGATGTGAGCGTGAAAAGGGCGATCCTCTTTCGCAAACCCGAATGATGTGCACACACGCTCCACATGCTCCTGAAGATGAAGAATGTGCTCGTTTTCTTGAGCGCCTACCCAGACGACTCTCGGTCGGGTTACACTGGGGAAGCCACCGAGAGAGGAATAGGAGAGATCGAAACTTGGGAAACTGCCAATTGAATTCTGGAGCTCTCGGGCGATCGAAGAGATGAGCGACGGCTCTGTGTCACCCAAAAACTTCAACGTGATGTGAAACTTATCCAGCGTGTCCCACTTGACCTCGGCTCCTGATTCGATGAGCTGTGCCTGAAGGGAAGCGAGTTCTCTTCTGATATCAGCAGGAGTGGGGAGAGCGATGAATACGCGAATCAGTAGGCATGCGATATCAGGAATCAATCTTGAGTAGCTTTCGTCTCACGAGTTCGAGTGCCGCCTGTGCTGCTCGCTCTTTCGTCCTTCGCCTGTCGTCGCCGAAGTTGAATCGCAGTGCAAGGCTGCCCGATTGGTCGGAGTATCCGATCCACACCAAGCCGACCGGCTTTTCATCTGATCCGCCCGTCGGTCCCGCGATTCCCGTGGTCGAGAGTCCAATGTCAGTATTCGATTTCAATCGGGCCCCGGTCGCCATCGCCTCCGCGACTTCGCGGCTCACGGCCCCATGCGCGGTAATAAGAGATTCCGGTACTCCAAGCTCGGCAAGCTTCGACTCGTTGCTATAAGTGACATACGATCGCTCAAAGTAGTTCGAGCTTCCCGGGACGTTCGTGATCCGGTGAGCGATGAGTCCACCCGTACACGATTCTGCAACGGAGAGCGTAAGGTTGCGTTCCAGAAGAAGTCTGCCGACGACCTCCTCCAGCTCCTCGTCTCCGGCAGCGTAGATGTACTTTCCGGCCTTTGAGCGAATTCCCTGCTCAACGGCTTCAATCCTGGCCTTTGCTCCATCGACACTGTTTGCGCGGACCGTGATTCTGACCCGCGTTCCCGTTGGACCCGGCAGGAAAGCAAGCGTGACTCCATCGCCGGGTTTGAAGAGGGCGTTCACGTCCCCGATCTGCTCGGCGAGGAACGATTCACCAATTCCTGTGGTCTTGAGAGTCCGGTGTTGAATCACGAACCCGGAGGCTCGTGATGAGAAATAGGGAAGGACGAAGGATTCCATCATCGCCTTCATCTCGAATGGGACACCCGGCATGGCGATGAAACGCTTCCCTTCCTGTTCGAAAAGATATCCGGGCGCTGTGCCGTGATCATTCTGGATGACCGTGCAACTCCTCGGAACAAGAGCCTGATCCTCATTGATTTTTCTGGGAAGGAGACCCCGGCGCTCGAAGAACCGCCGAACGCGAACAAGAGTCTCGTCGTTCACAACCAGATCGGTGTGGAAGAACTTGCAGACCGCCGTTCGCGTGATGTCGTCGTGTGTCGGCCCAAGGCCCCCCGTGACAAGAACGACGTCGTGATTCGCGAATGCCTGAGAAAACGACTGAAGGATGGTTTCCTCCTGATCGCCAACCGTCGTCATTCGGTCGACAGCAATACCAACAGAGTTCAGTTTCTCGGCAATGAACGCCTGATTCGTATTGATAACCTGGCCGATGAGGAGCTCATCGCCGATGGAAAGTACTTCTGCTTTCATACAATAGTCGAGGATCGCGAATATCAGTGGTTCACGTCAGAGAATTTGCAAAAAGACAGCTAACTGGACGATGAGGTTAGTATAGACGGCCGAGATAACGTCGTCCAGCATGACGCCGTATCCTCCGCGAAGATTGTCGAACCGTCGGGCTGGATATGGCTTGACGATATCCAGGACACGGAAAATCAGGAAAGCAAGGACCGCGACGAGTATTCGCTTTGGGAGAAGGATGAGCGAGATCCACATGCCGAGGACTTCGTCAATCGTCACTTCCGCGGGGTCATCCCCATAGACTTTCTCCATCGATTCGGAAGCCTTGACTCCGAGCAAGAAGACAAGCACGCAAAGCGGAAGAATGACGTAGAGCTGCTCGAAGCTTGGTATCGCATAGAAGGCAAGCCCGACAGCGCTTCCGACAGTCCCTGACGCGACCGGCGAGTATCCTGAGAACAGTCCTGATGCAAATGCTCTTGTGAGGAATCCCACCGACGGGCGCGGCTCGCCTGCGGAAGATTCTGGCTCGCTACTCGGATTCGGTGACTCGGTTGGAGGTGGCATAGAGTTCGCGGACCGTAGCCCAGTTTTCGATGATGTAGAGAACTCCAGTGAGGAGCGTGATCGCAGCAATAATGACCATGAACGCGTACAGGAGAGATCGATCGAGTAGTTGGTTGAGCAGCGCCCCGTATCGTGAGCGGAAGTACTCGGTGTCGAGGGCGATGTACGCGAGCAGGACGTAATAAATGAGAGCGAACTGAAGAAACGTCTTTGTTTTCGCCAGCCGTGTCGTGTCGAACGGCTTCCCTTTCAGCTCGGCATAGGAACGAAGGAATGTGATGACCACATCTCGTATGACGATCACCCATACGGTCCAGCTAGGAACAAGGTCAAGATAGATGAAAGCGATGAGCGCAGCGGAGGTGACAACCTTGTCCGCGAGGGGGTCGAGGAACGTGCCCCACCGGGTGACATAGCCCCACCGGCGTGCGACCCAGCCGTCGTACCAATCCGTAAGCATCGCGATGACGAAGACGAGCAGGGAGAGTTGTCGCAGCAACGGGTCCGAGGAGAACAAGAAGGCAACGAAGACCGGCGTCAAGACTATCCGCAGGAACGTAAGCTGATTCGGAGGTGAGATCTCTAGCTTCATCGTTTTGAGCGCTGCTGATTGAAGAACGCCGGAACAAAAAATCCCGCCGTTGCTGCGGGATTTCCTGGATCAAAAGCTATGTGCTGCTACTGGCCCGCGTTATGCTGCCTTCTGAACCTTGCCGGATTTAATGCAGTTGCTGCATACGGAAATGCGTCGGACAGAGCCGTCGACCTTTGCGCGTACCCGCTGCAGGTTCGGAAGGAATCGTCGTGGAGCCCTGTTATGAGCATGACTCACATGATTGCCCGCCATTGGTTTCTTGCCGCAAACTTCACAAACTCTTGCCATTTCACCACTCCATCTCGAATGTAGAATAAACTGCAGCATCAATATAGGCAGAAAAGCGGAGAGAGGCAAGATCATTTTGCAGCATTGAACAGCTTCCCGAGGCCGACGGTTGCGCAATCCTGATTTTTTGGTTAACATAAACGAAATGCGGTCGGATCTTTGACTGCAAATCGTGGCCCGTGAAGTCGATTCGACAATGAGAAATCGAAAATCGTTAATTGAAAATCGGCAACTGTCTTGATCATACTCGGCATCGAAACATCGTGTGATGAAACCTCCGCCGCTATTGTGCGGGACGGGGCGATGCTGGCGAATGTCACTGCGACGCAGCTGTTCCACTCCAGGTACGGTGGAGTTGTACCGGAATTGGCCTCCCGTGCTCACCAGCGCCGAATCATTCCGGTGGTGGAAGAGACGCTCCTCAAGGCAGGTGTGTCAAAAGAGGAATTGGACGGCGTGGCGGCGGTCTATGGACCTGGTCTCATCGGCGCCATACTTGTAGGGCTGAGTTTTGGCAAATCGATGGCGCTCGGATTGGGCATCCCGTTCCTCGGCGTCGACCACATGGAAGCGCACATTTTCTCAAATCTCATCGAGGATCCGAAGCCGGCGTTTCCATTCATTAACCTTACCGTTTCCGGCGGGCACACACAGCTTGTGCTCGTCAAGGGACCCTTTGAGTATGAACTTCTGGGCGAGACGAAGGACGATGCGGCGGGGGAGGCGTTCGACAAGGTCGCGAAAATGCTCGGCATTGGCTATCCTGGCGGGCCGTTGATTGACAAGTATGCCGCTCAAGGAGATCCGGCCTTTGTCCAATTCCCGCGAGCTTACCTCGGTGAAGGTTCGTTGGAATTCAGTTTCAGTGGGCTGAAAACCTCGGTGTTGTACCATCTAAGAAAGATAGGCTATCAGTCGCCTTTGAAAGAGGGAGGCCCATCCGGTCAGAGTATTAAGTTGATGGCCGATCTCTGCGCAAGTTTTCAGGCTTCTGTTGTCGATGTGCTCATCGACAAAGCGATCAGGGCGGCTGAGATATCGAAGGTCAAGCATATCGCAGTCGCTGGGGGAGTCTCGGCGAATTCCGAGCTGCGGCGCCGTATGAGAGAAGTCGCGGGCCGGCGTGGCGTGGAGGTGTTCATACCGAAGTTCGAATACTGCACAGACAACGGTGCAATGGTTGCGATGGTGGGGTACACGAAGATGAAGAGTGGGCAAACATCCGGTCTGGAACTCACTGCAGAGCCCAATCTTACCCTCTCATGAGTGCTATCAGAAAGATACCAACGATTGTATGAACAGAATTCGTGAAAAGTTCGCTCAGCTCAGGAGCACAGGTGCAAAAGCGCTGATTCCGTATGTGACTCCGGAATTTCCCTTCAAGGGGATAACGGGTCGCCTGCTGCATTCTCTCGAGACGGCCGGCGCGGATCTGGTTGAAGTTGGGATCCCATTCTCTGATCCACTCGCCGACGGGGAAACGATTCAACACTCGTCGGAAGTCGCTCTCAGGAATGGAGTAACGATCGAGTTCATTCTTGATGTCGTGCAGCAATTCCGGCGAACGAGCCAACTACCGGTATTGCTGATGGGGTACATCAATCCGATTGTCCGGTTTGGTTTCGACCGGTTTTTTGACTCCTGTCGCTCAGCCGGGGTTGACGGGCTCATCGTTCCGGATTTGCCTCCGGAAGAGTCAGCTGGGCTAACGGCGGCGAGCAGGCGGTTTGGAATCAGCAATGTGTTTCTCATTGCGCCGACCACGGCTGATGCGCGCATCCGGGAAATCGATGAGCGCTCAACGGATTTCTCCTACTGCGTTTCGATTACCGGCGTCACCGGCGCCCGAACGCAGCTCGGTAGCGACGCGGCGCTGGATCAATTTCTCGGACGTGTGAGAAAGAATACGAAGAAACCGTTTGTCGTTGGATTCGGCATCTCCCGGGCGGAACACGTTCAACGTGTCTGGAAACACGCTGACGGGGCGGTGGTTGGGTCATCGTTAATCAACGTGCTTGGAGGAGCAGCTTCTGAGGAGGACGCACTCCGGTCCGCTGCGGATTTCCTCCGTTCACTCCGTTTATCCTAATTGAGATCCTCCCTATGAATGAGCTCGATGTGTGGCGAAAGAACATTGATGAGATTGACCTCAAGCTCGTCAAGCTTCTGAACAACCGTGCTGCGTGCGCGACTGAGATGGGGAAGATCAAGCTGAAGCTTGGTATGGATGCGTACTCTCCTGAGCGCGAGGAGGAGGTCATGAAGAATGTGACCTCAAACAACCCGGGGCCGCTTTCGGCTGAGGCGATTCGCCGCCTGTTTGAGCGCATCATTGACGAGTCACGTAGCGTGGAGCGGTTGTTCATGGAAGAGCGAAAGAAGGAAAAGAAAGGTTCAGGGCGTTGAACGGCCCATCGTCCATAGGGAGAAGCCTTCGATCTCGTTGGGGGCAGCTTGTGGCTGCGTTTGCGTTGGTTATCCTCGCCTCGATGACCTACCTCGTTTTCTGGGCTTCCAACACATCTTCGCTTTCATCAGTAAGAACGGTGACTATCCCTCGCGGTTCTTCGTTCAAGGCTGTGCTCGATTCGCTGGAGAGCTCGGGGGTGATTCGCGTTCGATGGACGCTCGATCTTGCGGGCCGCGTCTTAGGTCTTACGAAATCAATGAAATTCGGCAAATATCTCTTCCCTCGTGGGCTGTCAAACACTGCAATCTTACACGATCTCGACGAAGGAAAGTCTCGCATTCTCATCTCGTTGCCGGTGCCTGAGGGATGGCGCATGGAACGCATTGCGCTCAGGTGCAGCCAGGTTCTCGGGATCGACGCTCAGCGCTTCATCTCTCTTTGCGACAAGAGCAGCTTCAGGAAGGAATTGGGAATCGATGCTTCATCCATTGAAGGGTATCTGATGCCGGATACCTATCGGTTTCTCTGGCAGACAAGCGAAGAAGAAGTTCTCGAACGGATAGTCGATGAATTCAAGAAATTCTATGCGGACAGTTTGCGAAAACGCCAGGAAGAGTTGCACCTCACCCTGAATCAGGTTCTGACGCTGGCATCGATCGTGGAAGGGGAGGCCGTCCTTGATCGGGAGCGGCCTATCATTGCCGGAGTTTACTACAATCGCATGAAGAAGAGAATGCGCCTCGAAGCCGATCCGACAATCCAGTGACGTCATCCCCAACGGACCGCGTCGGCTCATGTTTTCGGACTTGAAGCACGACTCTCCTTACAACACCTACCTCTATTATGGGCTTCCTCCTGGTCCCATCAACAGTCCCGGCAGGAAGTCGATCCTGGCTGTCCTGTATCCGGACAAACATCAATATCTCTATTTCGTCGCCGATGGAACCGGGGGCCATGTCTTTTCGCGCACGTATGCCGAGCATCAGAAGGCTGTCAACTCGTATCGTCGCGCACGGCGGGAAGCTCTGAGGAATTCCAGCTTGCCTGGTTAATGCTGTTGCACACGGGAAGTGTCTTGCCCCGCCGGTTTCTTTCTTCTTCGCTTCCTTTTCTCTATATTCTCGCACTACATCAACTCCAATTCTTGATGAATCCCTTCACATGGCCGCGATGCAGCGGTTTTGTCTTGTTTGCCGCTCTTCTTCTGATGTCCTGTGCGGGTCAACGAGCCCCGGAGGGAGGTCCGGTCGATGCCGAACCGCCCCTCGTCATCTCGACTGATCCGCCGAACTACACTATCCGTTTCCACGGCAATTCTCTTACGCTCGAGTTCAGTGAATATGTGGATCACCGGAGCGTCGAAGGAGCTATTTTCATATCGCCATCGCTCGGCCCGCTTGAGTTCGATTGGTCGGGACGGGAAGTGGAGATTCGTTTTTCCGAGAAGCTGCGCCGCAGCACGACGTATGTGGTGACAGTCGGAACTGATGCGGCGGACATACGGGCCAGAAACAAGATGGCCTACTCCTACACGCTTGCCTTCTCAACGGGTGAAGACATCGACCACGGTGCCATCAGCGGCAGGGTGTTCCCGCGAAAGGACAACGACTCTCCGATGGGCGTGATGATCTTTGCCTACAAACTGAACGACGTGAGGCCGGACACGCTCGACCCGCGCTCGGCCAGATCAGACTATGTGACCCAGACAGGCAAAAATGGCGAGTTCTTTCTTCAGCATCTGTCCTTTGGTACGTATCGACTTCTCGCTGTGCGGGACGAGTACAAGAACCTGCTGTATGATCCCGAGACAGATGAGTTTGGAGTGCCGTCGGGCGACATCGCACTCACGTTGGAGGACACGCTCCGTTCGGATGTCTGGATGAGACTCGCGAAGGAGGACACGACAGCGCTGAGGCTCCTTAAGATCACCCCGGTGAATCATCGCCATATCATCGCAGAATTCTCTTCGCAGATTGACACCAGCAATGTGCAGGCGGACTGGTTTCACATTGCGGATACGCTTAGCCAATTCCCGCTGAGTGTGAAGTCCGTCTACCCGGTGTATCCGAAGCTCACCACGGTGACGGTCGTGACGGACACACAATCATTTCAGACAAACTATCGCCTGCTAGTAGATTCGCTGCGCAGTGCGGGCGGCTTGATGATGAGCCCGATCGCGAACGCTCTGACGTTCTCCGCATCCGATGTAAAAGACACTCTCGGCCCATCGATTCTCTCATCTTCCGTGCCTGACACGTCGAAGGAAGTGGATCTCGAGCCTGTCGTGCTCATTCAATTCTCAGACGCCGTCCAGCGGGGAAGCGTCGAAAAGGCGCTTGTTCTAATCGACAGCAGTCGGAAGCATATTCCCGTTTCTCTGCGTTGGTTATCTGATGCTTCTCTCGAAGTCAAACCTGACGGCAAACTCCTGAGCAATGCCTGGCACGTCCTGCAGATACGGATGCGAAACGTCCTGGATCTCAGCGGACGCCACGGTAGAGACTCGCTCCGAGTCTTCCGCTTCCGTACGATCGATGACGAGGCGTTCAGCAGCATCGAGGGCCTCGTCGATGATACAAACCGCGTGGATACAGCAGGTGACATCTTCGTGACTGCACGCAACGTGTCGGGGAAAGTCCCGAAGGAATACCTCCTGAAACTTGGCCAGAGCGGTTCCTTTGCAGTGCGGGACATTCTTGAAGGGAAGTATCTGCTCTCTGCGTACCGGGATCGAAATAGCAACGGAGCCTATGATCCGGGACGTCCATTCCCCTATCGACCTTCCGAGAGATTTACTCAGTTCTCCGACACATTGAGACTCCGCGCCCGATGGCCGCTGGAGGGAGTCGAGTTGAAACTTCGGTGAAGTCCTCCGAGTCGAAGTGCGACATCTCGGTACGGCGCACGCGAACCAAGCGTCTCCACGATGCATAACTCGTTGATTTGTTTGACTTTTAGTCCATTTTTCTGTAAGCTCATTGAAATTTTGATGGCTCGTTCATCGTTCAACCGCTCTGAGCGGCAACATTTATCCTCCTTTGAGTGTTAACATGCTAGAGAGCTACGTCCCGATATTCGTTATGATCGCCGGTGGCGTCATCTTCGGCGTGGTGATGGTGAAACTGAACGAATGGTTCGGCCCCCGCCGACCCAATGATGAGAAACTCTCGACATATGAAAGTGGCATGGAGCCTGTTCGGAGCGCGCGTGAGCGATTCTCCGTGAAGTTCTATATGGTGGCAGTTTTGTTTATTCTCTTCGACATCGAGGTGGTGTTTCTTTATCCTTGGGCAGTGACGTTTAAAGAGTTGGGAGTGGGGGGGTTCGTGACGATGGCTCTCTTCATCGGAGTGCTGTTGGTTGGATATTTCTATGTGTGGAGGAAAGGAGCTCTTGAATGGGACTAGAGCATGCGTTTGGAGACAGCTTCGTAACGACGAAACTTGATCTAGCGATTAACTGGTGCCGGAAAAACTCACTGTGGCCCATGCCCATGGGTATTTCCTGCTGCGCCATCGAGATGATGGCCTTTGCCGGGCCACGGTTCGATGTCGCACGGTTTGGTTCTGAGGTGTTCAGGTTTTCCCCCCGCCAGTCGGATGTGATGATCGTGGCTGGAACGACGACCTACAAAATGGCGAAGGTTGTGCGGAAGATTTACGATCAAATGCCGGACCCGAAGTGGGTCATCGCGATGGGAGCTTGCACGTCATCCGGTGGGATGTACCGTACGTACTCGGTCGTCCAGGGAATTGACCAGTTCCTGCCCGTGGATGTCTATGTCGCTGGATGTCCTCCGCGACCGGATAATCTTATCAACGCGTTGATCAAGCTACAGGAAAAAGTACAACGAGGGGAGAGCAAGGGGAGCTTCCCGGCCTATGTTGGGGAACCCAAGCTCAATCAGCCCCAGCCCCTGCCGATTGTCTCAGGTTGATGATGAACGCAACGGTTCTTGAAAAACTGAAGGCTCGTTTTGGCGATCAGATCCTCGAAGCAAGTGAGTTTCGTAACGAGCTTACGGTTGTCGTTCCGAAAGAACGTATTGTCGAGATCTGCCGCTTCCTCAAAGAGGATCAGGAATTGCAGTTTGATTTCCTTTCTGATCTTTGTGGGATCGATATGTACACTCCCATCGGGCGGTTCGGGGTGATCTACAATCTGTATTCTCTCAAGAACAAGTTTCGTTTTCGGCTGAAGACGTTCACCGAGGAGGAAGATCTCAAGGTCCCGACGGTGACTGGTGTCTGGAGCACTGCTAACTGGCACGAGCGCGAAACGTATGACATGTTTGGCATTATCTTCGAAGGACATCCGGATCTTCGGAGGGTCTATATGCCGGAAGATTTCGAGCATCATCCCCTTCGAAAGGACTTCCCCTTGATGGGGATACCGGGGTCTCTGCCTCTTCCGAAGAAATAGCTCATGGAACAACGAACAGAAGAAGTCTCTCGAAAATCGAAGATCCTTCAGGCGCTGGAAGATCAGAACACGAGCGTGAGTTTTGAGGATCCGCTTGAGAATGACATGATTCTCAACATGGGGCCTCAGCACCCTGCAACGCACGGTGTGCTCCGGCTGCTGATCCGGCTCGACGGCGAGACCGTCGTCGGTTGCGTGCCCGAGGTCGGTTATCTTCACCGAGGGTACGAGAAGCTCGCAGAGAATTGCACCTACCATGAGTTCATTCCGCACACCGACCGTCTCGATTATCTCTCCCCCCTGAACAACAACACTGCCTACGCCCTGGCTGTCGAGAAGCTCTTGGGCATTGAAGCTCCTCCGCGGGCACAATACCTCCGCGTGATGATTTCGGAGCTGGCCAGGATTTCTTCGCACCTGATGTTTCTCGGTTCCCTTGCGATGGATGTGGGTGCGTTGACGGTGTGGATGTGGGCTTTCCGGGAACGCGAGAAGCAATACGACATCTTCGAGAATATCGCAGGTGCGAGATTCACCACAAGCTATACTCGTATAGGCGGGCTGGCACAGGACGTCGCTC
>CAVUAC010000065.1:0-38798 GCA_963739335.1 uncultured Bacteroidota bacterium
CCATTGTCGGGCCTACAGTTGAAGCAGAAGCGAAAAGGCGATGGCAAGAAGCGTTCGTCTACGAAACATTCTCAAACCGGTCCCTCTCCGCAATCCACGGTCAATACTCCAAAGACATCGTCGCAGAAGGGAAGAACCGTAGCATGTCAGTATGCGCACCGTTTTGTCGGTTGAAGTAGAAAACGTTGATGTTATCATACACGTTGATCACTTGCCCACCCAGCGTTCCTTTAATACCGAAGTATCTTGAATCCATACCTCATACTCACATCGAGGCGGTGGTATGCTGGAAGGCGCCAGGCGTTTTTGTCTCCGATGGCGATGTACGGGTGGCCCGTTTCGAACTCGATGGGATTTTGAAACGGGTTTCCAAGCATGAGTCTGTCGTAATAGCCCAAGCTTGCACTGTACGGGAAGCCGCTTCCATACTCCCATCTCGCTGTGACATCAAGATGCTTGAATGGCTGAACCGTGGCAAGCAGGTTGATGCTGTGACGACGATCGTACCGAGGATAGTATTCAAGCCCGTTGTTGTCCACCCTTGTCCAGCTCAGGGTATACGTTGCATAGAGATCGACAAATGAGATCTTTGAACGGAGGAGAAGCTCAGCGCCGTACGATTTGCCCGTCCCCTGGATGTAGTCCGGATCGCTCGCATCGATCTTGTCCCGGTTGTAAACAACGAGTGAGCTGTAGTACTTGTGGTACGCCTGCAGGTCCAGCGAGGTCGATTCGTTGATGTTGCCACTGATGCCTACGACGAAGTGAACCGCTCGTTCCGGCGGAAGATTGCTGGGTATTTTGATCCACGCATCGAAGATGGGCATCACATCGTCTTCATTGTTGACCGTGATCGAGCGCTGGCTGAAAAAGCCCACCGAGGCCTTCGCCTTCCAGTTACCGAGAAGCTGATAACTGAGATTGAGCCGAGGCTGAACTGCCCCTATCCCCTGTTCACCCTCAATCAGAGATCCAACATCCAGATGAATTCCAGCGTCGACCTGCAATCGCTCATATCGGGACTGAGACCTGAGCCAGGCCGATGCATCAACAAAGCTCTTCAGGACATTGGAGCGGGACCCGGGTATGTCGACGGGCCTGTACTCGATCGTCGGAAAACTGAAATCGAAACCGAAGAAGAGCAGGTCTTGTGCGTCAGTGTAGTATGTTGCCTGTGCGCGGAGCCCGCCCTCGTTCACGCTCGTTGACGACGGCGGCAACGTGGACGTCGATGTGCCGCGGTTTGCCTTATAGGCTGTGTAGTAAACGAAGGTCTGGACAAACACTCTGTCCGCTATCAGATCCCGAAAACGAACCGCTGGCAGCCGTGGTTCGCCAGAGGTAATCGGGCTCAGGAGAGGGCGTTAAGTAGCTGCGCTGATAGTTCTGAGAGAAAAGAACCTCGTCGGACGTCTGGAGCAAACTGAAATCTACTTTTGCCCCTCCGGGAAACTGGGCCTTGAATTTGGAGAAGACATCGTAGAATGACACCGGAATGTCCTGATTGACGATGCGCTTGAACGTATTAGAGAATGCGGACTTTCGGGCGTTGATCATCCACGTCGTGCCACTAATGGCTGGTCCCTCGAGCCCTACTTTGGTCGAGAGAAAGTCCAGGCTGGCCCGAGCGGAGAGTCTGTCCGAACGTCCGTCGTGCGTCATAATGTTGACGACGGACGAAAGGCGACCGCCGTACCCGGCTGGAAAAGCACCCGTATACATTTCGACATTTTGGACGATGTCCGGGTCAAACACACTGAACACACCCAGGGCGTGAAATGGATTGTAGATCTTCATGCCATCAAGCAGGATCAGGTTCTGATCGCCGGCTCCTCCTCGAACATAGAACCTTGAGCTGACATCGCTTGTCGATACGATGCCAGGCAGCATCTTCAGCGACTGAAAGACATCCTCCTGGGCAATTGCAGGAGTGAGTTTCAAATCCTTCTGCTCCAGCAAGTGAACGCTCGTGTTGATCTCCGTGATCTCCCGTCTTCTGGCGGCCGTGACCAGAACCTCCTCACTTTCAACCGGTGTCGAGACAAGCTGGAAACTCAAGTCTATCGATTTTCCCGGCTTGATGCTCAGGTGCTGCACCTTTCGTTTGTATCCGATGACGGAGGCAGCAATCTCATATTCACCCGGCGCCACTCTCGGGATCAGGTAGAATCCGGCATTGTTTGTGGCCGCTCCTCTTGTTGTGTTAAGAACCACAACGTTGGCAAACGGAATGCGTTGTCCTGTGAGGCTGTCTGAGACGATGCCACGCACGTCCACTCCCTGCGCCGCAGAAGACACCGAACAAGCCGCAACGAGCATGCCCACAGCAAGCAACCGATATTGAGTTGAGGTCGTCATCAATGGTTGTACTTGAAATCGGCCGGGTAGTCGTGAACGAGCGAATCAACAGTGCAGGCGCCAAACAAACCGTAGCCGTGACTCAAATTGGTGAAATCCGGCTCGTCGAGTCGGATGGAATACGGATCTCGAAACATGCGAACCGTGTTGTAGTAATTGTACCAGTTTACATCGAGTTGGAGAAGTCGAAAAACAATCCTCTTGAAGACGAGGTTTGTGCTTCCGTACTGAGTGGAGACTCGGATCAGCGTCGACACATAGCCATCCTTGAGATAAAAACCGTTCGCATAGATGTACGCGTTTTGCAGTGAAGGGTACGTTACACCTCGGAAGCTGGGGTCCGAGGCCCACACAGGAACCTCTATGCTTTGCTTCTGCCACCCCGCAGAAGTCAGAACATCATAGTCAATCATCAATTGATAGGTGAATATCTTCGTGAGCAGGGGAACTCGGGCGTACGCTTGGATATACGTGATCATCTTGTTGCTATCCGGATAGTCAAGTATCGCCGTTCCCGGATTCCAATAGATCGTTTGCGAGTGCTCGGGCAAAGTGACCGTCGCGCTCGTGGATCCCACATTGGCAGCGTTCACAACGAGCGTGTACGTTTGCCCCGGCTCCGGTCGCCAATTTGCGACGTATGCAGCTACTGGAGTCTTGTAGCGACTCGTATCCGAACGAGGAAGAAGAGTGTCTCTGAACACATAGGTGCCGCGCGGACCTGTGACTGCGACATGAGCACCGGCGATTGTTCGATCAGTAGTGTTCTCAAAAGGATCGAATCCTGAGACATCGTAATTGGTGTATACACGAACGAACTGTAGATCTCGTGCAGAGGAGAGCACTGAATAGACAACCAGTTGTTGTTCGAATGGACCTTTCGGGCTGAACGGATGATTACAGCTCAGGAGGAGGAGCGCCAATAAGAAGGATGTGGTTTTCACGGATCGGGAATCCGTACGGTGTCAGGCAAGCCATATGAAGCTACCAAAACTGGTACTAAATCACAACTGTCGTGCCAATGAGGAATAGGGCCGAAAAAGACAGGTTTGCGATGCCCGAGTGTCTTGAGGAATGGACAGTTGCCGTCTGAAATACACGCTCGATAAAGAAGGAGCACAGGATGGATACGCTCCCCAGGTATTATGGACGTAACAGAGGAAGTCCCTCCATCTTGGAGGGTCACGCTCTGTCGTGGCCGATGTGTTGCGGACGTAACAGAGCACATCCCTCCATCTTGGAGGGTCACGCTCCGTCGTGACCAATCTCCTGCGGACGTGACCCCGACGAAGGCGTCACCCTCCCCATTGGTCATTCCCGAACGTATCAGTCGGCGCCTGCCCGCCATTGCGGTTCTCTCAGGGCAGGCGGGGAATCCAGAACTCAGCACGACGTTGGCCCAAAGCCGTATGAAGTCCACGTTCTGGATACCCGTTAGAAACATACGGGTATGACAATGGGAAAGCAGGGCCTCGCTCCGTTTACCCGCCGTGCCTTTTGGCGGGTCGTGGCCGATCTCTTGCGGACGTGACGGAGCACGTCCCTCCATCTTGGAGGGTCACGCTCCGTCGTGACCAATCCCCTGCGGACGTGACGGAGCACGTCCCTCCAGGGATGTTCGAGGCTACGCTCCCAACGACTCCCATCCCTTCTTCGAGAGATTGCGATAGATCACTAAGAAGGCAATGACCGCTATGCACACGAAGACTGAACCAAGCAGGTACTCTCCAAAGATCAGCTTACCGAAACCGAAGAGCGTCATGTAGATCAGCAAACAGCCGAAGAGCCAGTTCGAGAGATTGAAGAGATCATCCTTTTGCGGGACAACATCCGGGACCTTGGCTGCTATCGGCCCCCACATCCTCGCCGAAGGCCTCACCTTACGATAAAACGAGAGCAAGATTTCATCCGGCTCGGGCTTTGTCAGATAGGTTACCATGAGCCAAACTACTGTAGTGATTCCCGTCGTAACAAGCACGATGTGCGCGAAGTCGTATGCATTGTCGCTGCTCATGCTGAAACCAAACTCCAACACCAGAGAGATGACAAATGCAGAAAGCATCGCAGAAACCTCACTCCACGCGTTGATCCGCCACCAGAACCATCGTAGGATATAAACAAGTCCCGTTCCAGCTCCCAGCGCCATCAGGAACTTCCACGCTTCCGCTATCGATTCCATGTAGAACGAAACGACCGCCGAGCAGATCATGAGGAACACTGTTGTCAGCTGTGATACTGTAACGTAATGTTTCTCCGTCTCATTCTTCTTTATGAATCGTTTGTAGAGATCGTTGACGAGATAGGACGCTCCCCAATTGAGCTGCGTTCCGATCGTCGACATGTATGCAGCGGCGAATGCTGCGATCATCAATCCACGCAGCGACACCGGGAGGTGGAGCATCATAATGCGGATGTAACCTGACTCTGGATCCTGTGCAAAGGCGGGGTCATGCTGGAATTCCACCATCGCGACGAGGGCCACAAGAATCCACGGCCATGGCCGGATGGCATAGTGTGCAATGTTGAACCACAACGTCGCAAGTATGGAGTGCTTCTCGTTCTTTGCAGAGAAAATCCGTTGAGCGATATATCCCCCACCGCCGGGCTCGGCACCGGGATACCACGTCGCCCACCAATTCACGGCGATGTAAACGAAGAAGGTAATCATGGGCATCCATAACGAATTCAAGTCGGGCGTAAACGACATGACGAATCCCGTAGCTCCTGTTCCGGCGTTCCTCGCCTGATCAATCTGCAGCAATCCTTCTTTCAAACCGGACATCCCGCCGACAGCTTCGACTGCAAAGACAGCCAGCGCAATGACCATCCCCATCTTAAGAACAAACTGAAAGAGGTCCATCACCAGCACGCCCCACAAGCCGGATAACGTCGAGATCGAAGCTGTCAGGACCATAATCCCGATCAGGATGGCAATGGCATAGATCTTTTCAACACCCAGGACGAGGGTCAGGATCTTGATCATCGCCAGGTTCACCCAGCCCATGATGATGAGATTGATTGGAAGGCCGAGGTAGAGCGCTCGAAAGCCTCGGAGGAATGCTGCGGGTTTTCCAGAGTAGCGGATTTCTGCAAACTCGACGTCCGTCAGGATTCCAGCCCGACGCCACAACTTGGCATAGAAGAAAACGGTGAGCATCCCGCTGAACACCATGCTCCACCAGATCCAGTTCCCGGCAATACCATTTCGGGCAACGAGGCCGGTCACTGCCAGCGGCGTGTCGGCTGCAAACGTCGTTGCGACCATCGACGTCCCCGCAAGCCACCATGTGACATTCCTGCCGGAGATGAAATAGTCGCTGACACTTCCTGTGGCCTTCTTACGATAGTAGAAGCCGATCGCAAGGTTGAAAGCAAAATAGGCGAAGATGATGATCCAGTCCAGAAGGGTTAGTTGCAAGGGCAACCTCGCTGAAGAATAGATCTTGTTTGAGAATACAACGATCAGGAGATTGGCTCATCGGATCATCGGTCCAGCAGCACAATAGCTTCGCGACTCAATGATCCAGCGATTCGCTCACTCATTCACCCGATGGACCGATCACTCAATGATTCAATATCCCGATGTGCTTCAGTGTTTCAACAGCAAATCAATCTGTGTTACAAGCTCGTTGACCATTTCATCACCATTGCTGAATCCAACGGTTTTGAACTGGATGTTCCCCTGCCTGTCGATCACGACTACAGCGGGGATACCCTCCACTGCAAGTTGCTGTGCGTATGATGACCCTTCATCGTACACAAGAGGGAATGTGTACTTGCCGTCATTCATGAATTTCTTCACCAAGGAGTCACGCGCTGGGCCGGTGACACTTTCGAACGCGTTGATTCCCACGAACGCAACAGTCTTGTAGTCCCTGTATCGCTCTACCACCTTTTGAAGATGGGGCAGCGATGTCTTGCACTGTCCGCACCACATTGCCCAGAAGTTGAGCACCACCACCTTGCCGCGAAGGTCGCTCAATTTGACTGTACCGCCGTTCATATCCCTCAGGAAGAAATCCGGCGCCGGCTTGTTGATCCCGCGTTTGAGCAGCCGGGACTCTTCTGCCAACTTCGCAGTCTGAACAGCTTCATCATATCCCGACAACGAACCGTGCATCTTCATGTAGGCAGTCCTCACCTTCTCGACGATCGGCAGGTTCGACTTCCCCTTGCTTAGGCAGTCAAGACCAATTCCCTCTGCCTCTTTGAACTTTTCGTTTGCGATGCATGCGTCGAGGA
Source organism: uncultured Bacteroidota bacterium (assembly GCA_963739335.1). Taxonomy (GTDB): domain Bacteria; phylum Bacteroidota; class Ignavibacteria; order UBA10030; family UBA10030; genus UBA9647. The sequence goes on from CAVUAC010000065.1 coordinate 6,601, forward strand.
GGTTTACATCGATAGCAAGATCATCGCTGTTTGTCAGCTCGTACGCCTCCATAAACGCTGGCTCGGCCTCAATCTTCCTCTTCAGCTTCGTGAGAGCCTCGCCGTACGTGTTAAGGAGTGCTGCCAGCGTGCTTGCCTGGCTCTTCTTCCATTCTGCCTTGGTGGATGAAGGTGGCCGAAAAGACTCATCCTGTTTGCGAGCCCTGTCGATACCCTCGACCAGCCATCGAAGAGCGAGCTTGAGATCGAAGCCTTTATCGACCATCGGGGCCGTGGCCGTCCTGTACAAGTCGGGATCAAGTTTCAACGTGTGTTTCAACAGAAGGTACGCTTTGTCATACTGCTCAGCTTGGACATAAGCTATCACGAGCTGCTTTTGGTACGCGAGGAGCTCATCCTCTTTCATTGGGAAGTCAGCGATGTACTCCTCCATGTCCTGCCATCGTTTCATCAGGTCTCGCTTCTTTGAAATCTCTCTCTGACGCCACGACATTGCGACTTTGCCCTTCGGATTCTCTGCCGTCATAACCTGCCGCAACGAATCGGCCTTTGGCGTCTGTCCTGTCAGCTCCAGCCACACCAGAAACGTCGGAAGCGCCTCTTCGTTCTTTCGGAAGTGTGGAAATACAGCATTGAGTTCTTTCCTGACGCGCGCGATACCCTCTTCTGTCGGAATTGGATTCGTTTCGAGGTACCACGACAGACTCAAGGCGTGATAATTCTCGTTATACAGCTTGCGTTCTTGCACGAATTCTGCTTTGGCAGCCACAATGTCCTTGGTTAGCTTGAAACCTTTGTATCCCCCGAATGCGAGAACAGCGCCGCGCCAATAGTGTCCCCCTTCGAGAGCTTTGCCGTTTGCACCCACCACAAGCGCCCCCCACCCCTCCTCCGCGTTATCATCTCTAAGATTTCCAGAAACAAACTGGTAGAGAAGATATCTTGCCCCCGTGGCCTCCAGTTTCACGGTCCCTTTCCAGACACTATCGGACTTCTGCAGTGGCGTCTCAACGAGCAACGGTTGTTTTCCGATCTCCGGAAGGATCAGCACTTGGAGTGTCACCTCGGAGGCTTTTCGAATCGACGCGTGCTTCGCCCACGGCATATACGTCACACTTATGACATCGCCAAGCTTCGGGTTGTTCGGCTTAAACGTAGCAACCTGACCATTGACAGATTCGATGCAACAAACCAGAATGAGCCACAGCACAGTGACCGAAGTCATTCGAACCATCCTCATACCTTCCTTCTCCTGCAAGAGTCGTTGATATCGAACTGCGAACCATTCCCAACAGAGTCAAGACAGAGGCACTCCAACCGGGCGTGGCGAATAGCAAATGTAATGACAACAAGGCGAGCATTCAAGTTTTATTTGACCGCGCTGGTAGATGACCGGCACCTACCCGAGTGAGCGGTTATGAGGTGCCGGTCATCTCATCAGGGCTCACCGCGAGAAGTCGTGCAAAAATCACAGCGCGTCTCATTTTTTGCTTGATGCATCCTCTTTTTTCCGATACTTTGATCTACCGCAACCTCGATTTGACAACACTCTTGGCTTGCAGAGCACATCCAAACACAATCAGGAGGTCTCATGGAAAACACCTTACGAGTTCTCATCGTTCTTTCTTTGGCTGCATTTCTAAGCGTCTCCGCCTTGTGTCAGCCCTTTGGACCCCCCACCTTGGGTCCGACCTTCCCGACGGACGACCAGGTAATCAAAAACTTATACAAGGAAGCGATGGACTCTTCCCGGCTGCCGATCCTCGCCCATGAGCTTTTCGACGTGATTGGCCCACGCCTTGTCGGCTCGCCGGGCATGATCAAGGCGAACAATTGGGCGTTGGCGAAATATCAAAGTTGGGGAATCGAAGCGAAGAACGAGAAATATGGTGAGTGGAGGGGTTGGGAGCGCGGCATCACACACATCGATATGCTTCAACCGCGTGTTCGCTCACTCGAAGGCACCATGCTCGCCTTTAGTCCAGCGACGAAGAAAGGGGGCGTTACAGCAGGCTTGATGATCATCGCTGACGTTCCTGATTCAGTGGTATTTCAAAAATGGCTGCCTTCAGTGAAAGGAAAGTTCGTTCTCATTTCGGGGCCACAGCCGACCGGACGGCCGGATAAAGTCTGGGAGGAGTTTGGCACGAAGGAATCGTTTGACAGCCTGAAAGCACTTCGCAACAGGATGAACGACGAATGGCAGAAGCGCATCAAGAGAACTGGATTCAGATCTGACACACTTGCTAATATCCTTGAGAATGCCGGGGCGGTCGGCGTTTTGACTTCAAATTGGTCAAGTGGATGGGGCGCCTATCGAGTGTTCGATACAAGGAATGAGAAGGTCCCGGTCCTCGCGCTGAGCCTCGAGGATTACAATCTCCTCTTTCGGCTCGTCGAGCACGGCGACAACCCAATCATCAGGGTGGAAACCGAGTCGAAGTTTCTCGGCGCAGCACCTGCGTTCAACACAATCGGAATGATCAAAGGCACTGAGAAACCTGACGAATACGTGATGCTCTCCGCGCATTTGGATTCGTGGGACGCCTCCTCCGGGACGACAGACAATGGGACCGGCACTCTCATCATGATAGAAACGATGCGGATCCTCAATAAGTACTACCCTCATCCGAAGCGCACCATCCTCGTCGGCCACTGGTGCAGTGAAGAACAGGGCTTGAACGGATCACGAGCGTTCGTTCACGACCATCCGGAGATCGTCGAGAAAATACAGGCGTTGTTTAACCAGGACAACGGCACAGGCCGCGTGACCGGCATTGGTGTCAGCGGATTCCTCAACGCCGGCGAGCATCTTGCGCGGTGGCTGTCGAGAACGCCGGACAACATTACGCGAGGCATCACGGTGAATTTCCCCGGAATGCCGTTCGGAGGTGGGACTGATCACGCATCGTTCGTCTCAGCAGGTGCACCGGGATTTGGGCTTGGATCCAATAATTGGGATTACTTCGCCTATACCTGGCACACGAACAGGGACACGTACGACAAGCTGGTTTTCGATGACCTGATGAACAACGTCGCGCTCACAGCTTGCCTCGTCTACGAGGCATCTGAAGATCCAACATTTGTCCCCCGCGACCGGCGTGTCATGCCGACCGACCAGCGGACCGGGAAGCCGCGACCATGGCCTGAGGTACGCGACGCCGAGAGGGCTGGCGGGTTGAAGAAGTAGCTCGACCGCCCTCACAAAGCACGCATTGCTGAAAGGGGCAGGTGTCAAATCATTCCTGCAAACAAGACAAGAGCGCCCGACCTTTTTGTCGGGCGCTCGGTTTTTGACGATGACCCCCGCCTAACTCGCTTCTGCATGATTTTCAAATTGTTCTTCGGCAGTCAAACTGCCGAAGTAGGTCCACGTCCGACAGCTCAACTGTCGCACGGCCTGTGACCTTCTTGTTCGTGTTCACTTCTCCATGATCTTCATCACGCCCGCTTTTTCAAACGCCTGGAAGTATAGCGTAAGCGCCTCGATGGACATCAGACCGTAGTCGGCAGCAAAGGCGTCCCGGATATCCAGGATCGACCGCTTGCCATCCGCGAGGTGCGCCGCCGCATCGGGCATTCCCATCAAGCGCAATGAACTCACGCCTCGTTGCTGCAATCGCATGATGGTTTGACTGATCGCAGCACCGATTTTCATGAGCGTCGAGTCTCGTCCTATTTTCCCCATAACAAAGTTGATGTTATACAACTCCTTCCCCTTTTCCCGGACCGGAAAGAGATGAGATGCACGACGCTCAGCGTCCGCTAACGCAACAGCCTTGCGAGCGACTCCAAGTTCCCTCCCGCGCATGGAAGCAATCTCATCGACGTTCCTTATCGAACCTTTCTCATCATCATCAAGCATCGCGGCAACCTGCTCAACGAGCCTTTTGGATTCCGTTCCCCGAGAAAATGTCAGCCCTGATTTGACCGCCTCGCGTTCGCGGGCATAGACATGCTTCACGAGATTCGTTGCAAGCACGGCATTCTCTGCGAAGTTGTCCTTGGAGGAGCTGAGGACTGAACCCTCAGCTTCAGACTCGCTACCGGCAATCCTCTTTTTTCCATAAACCAACGCCAGGCGAGCAATATCCGCCGAGTTCTGGTCGTCTGCACAAGCAAGGACTGTGAGCGCTCCGAGGCCGGTGAAGATCACACGATGGAGCTGAGTTGGATCAACCTTATCGGGCGTGTCCTCGCTCGAGTGGTAGAAGTAATCAGGCCAGGCAAGCGGGCCAGTGCCGGGAATACCGGCATTGTTGAACACTTCATGATCCGTCCCTGTCTCGTACGGGAACATCCTTCCCTGCAGACGGTCCCGCGTTCCAGTGACGGAGATTATGTGGAAATCTTTCTGCGGAGGATACCGTTCGTCATTGTATTTGTTCATGAAATCAAGGATGGACTCCATGATCCCATTGAGATAGGAAGGGTTATAATCCGGCGTATACATCATTGCAAAGATGGCATTTGTCACTTTGAGGTTCTCACCGATCATATCGAAGTTCAGGTTCGCGAGACGCTTCACCGGATCCTCGAGGTGCTTCGAGAACCAGGCCCACGATCCGGCGTACTCCGGTAACCAAAGAAATCGTATGGTCCGGAGTGGGCGCGGAAGGACCTTGTCTGCGACTAACTGATTCAACGTCCGCGCCATTTCCAGCGTGGACGCACTTCCCGATGCATTGTCACTCGCACCAGGTTTGTAGTGGTCCAGGTGAGCGGTGACCACAATTTCTTCATTCGGATACTTCGATCCGCGGATGAGGCCGCTCACCACACTGATCGAACCGTCAGAGAACTGTGCATCGACAACCGCACGCATGCGCAGCGGCTTCCCTTGCTGCAGCAATGCTTTGAGCTCCTGTGCGCGTCTGGACGAGATGAGGAACATGAAACTGCCAGGTGTCTTTTCACTTGGCGCAGGGACTCCTCCCCAGCCGATTTCATCCGGGAAATCTCCGGGCAGTCGATTCAGATAGTCGAACTCTGGAACCGACCACGATGTGACCACTCCGACCGCTCCCCGGTTGAAAATCGCCTGTCGAAGGACAGCACCCCCTCCAGTCGTCAAGACGATCTTCCCCTTTACGTCTTTCTTGTAGTCGTCGTCGCTCACGCCCGCACCAACGTCCACCACTTCAGCTTCAACGTTGGCACTGCCGCTGTTCCGAGCGAGCGACATCGGAACCTCTGCGTATGAGGTAATCCTGACTTCAAAAGGAGACGTCATCCAGAGTTCCGCCTTTTTCACACTCCAAATTTTCTGTGTGAGATTACCGAAGTAGTCCATCTTCCCGTCTGATGGGTATCGCTCGATCTCAACCTGTTCGAGTCCGAACTCCTTCGCCTTTCCCACCACCCATTCCGCCGCCCGGTCATAGCCGGGGGTATACTGGGAACGATCCCACAACGCGAGTTGAGATACGTAGTCGTGCGCAAGATCGCCCGAACTTGTTTGTATCAGCTTGATCGTCGCCTCGTCCCTTAACAGCAAACCGGTGCGGGCACTCAGTGAGCTCAACGGCGAGGGCACAGACTCCTGAGAGACTGCAAGCTGCAGAGGTGCTAATGTGCAGCACACAATGAGAAGAATGACACTGATTCGGATCGGTCTCATGTCGGCCTCCCTTCTAGAACAGAGGAATGTAAACCGGAGCAATAAGAAGCTCTAACGATTCTCAGCTCCGACTTGTTACGAAATACCGAAAAAGCGGTGCACCCAATCTATCGCATGACCCGTTCAAAAGCAATAATCGGGGCGAATGGTGCAAGCTTCTCTCACCATTGTCATTGATTTTTTCTTTGACTATCATGGTTCCGCCGCCACTGTTCCATCCCTACCGTAAGAGAATTCTAACTCCTCACCTCGACAACGGCGGTCAAGTCGAAATCACATTTAGAACGAGGCTTTCATATGAAAGCGGCAACATTTACCCTGGTGATCCTCATGGCAACGGTCCTTTCTCCAATTACGTCCTCCGGGCAAATTGTACCAGCTGCCCTTCGGTGCGAGTATCAAACCAATCCACTCAGCGTGGACGTCCAACAACCGCGGCTGAGCTGGATCGTTGAATCAGAAGAACGCGGAGTGCTGCAGACGGCGTATGAGATCCTCGTCGCCGGCAGCCCAGCAATCCTCGGCAAAGACAAAGGCGATCTCTGGGAGAGCGGAAAGATCTCCAGCGATCAATCCAGTCAGATACCCTTCGGAGGCAAACCTCTCGGCACAAGAGCAATGTGCTTCTGGAAGGTGCGCGTGTGGGACAATCATGGCCACACCTCGGCCTATTCCAAGCCGTCGACGTGGAGAATGGGATTATTGACAGCAGAAGATTGGAAAGCACGATGGATTGGTCTGCCTTCGGACACCGGTCTTGATCTGCGGCCCGTGCCGTATGTTCGGAAGGAGTTTGTTGTGAAGAAAGCCGTCCGCCACGCGCTGGCGTACATCACTGCCCGTGGATTGTTCATCGGAAGCGTGAACGGGACCAGAATCGGACATGATGTCCTCTCCCCAGAATGGAGCGACTACAAGAAAAGGATTCAGTACTTCACCTATGATGTCACCAGTCAGATTAAGACTGGCACTAATTGCCTCGGCATCATGATCGGCGACGGATGGTTCAGAGGGCATGTCGGATTCGGCAAGCGGGCCAACCACTACGGCAAAGAGATAAGCGCTCTGCTTCAACTCCATATCGAGTACAACGACGGAACAGAAGAGGTCCTCGGCACGGATGAATCATGGAGAGGATCCTTCGGGCCCATCCTCTATTCAGATTTGCTGATGGGAGAAGAATACGACGCTCAACGTGAGACAGCCGGATGGGACAAACCAGGCTTCGACGACAAGCTCTGGCAAGCTGTCATCGTGATGCCGGAGCCTACTGCGCGCCTCGTGGCGCTTCAAACCGAACCTGTGCGAATCACCGAGATACTCAAACCCAAAAGCATGAGCGAGCCGACAAAGGGAACGTACGTATTCGACCTGGGACAGAACTTCGCGGGATTCTGCCAGTTGAAGGTGCGCGGTCCTGCAGGCACAAAGGTCACGCTGAGGCACGCTGAGGTGCTCAACCCCGACGGGACAATCTACACGACAAACCTGAGAGCGGCGAAAGCGACAGATACCTATATCCTGAAAGGAGGCAGTGAGGAGACCTACCAGCCGCATTTCACCTTCCACGGGTTCCGATATGTCGAGGTCACAGGGTTCCCAGGAAAGCCTTCGCTCGGGGTGATCCGGGGGTGTGCTATCAATACCGATCTCCCTCTGACGGGCACATTCACCTGCTCCGATCCGATTGTGAATCAACTTCAGAACAACATCCTCTGGAGCCAGCGCGGAAACTTCATCAGCATTCCGACGGATTGCCCGCAGCGCGACGAACGGCTGGGCTGGATGGGTGATGCGCAGATCTTCGTCCGAACAGCGGCGTTCAATATGGATGTCGCATCGTTCATGACAAAATGGATGATCGACGTCGAAGACGGCCAATCGCCTGAGGGGGCCTTCAAAGATACATCACCGTACATCCAAGGACTCGGAGCCGATGGTGCTCCTGGATGGGGCGATGCCGGAGTCATCGTTCCGTGGTATGTCTATCGTTGCTATGGCGACACGCGTATCATCGAAGATCACTACGATGCCATGACTCACTGGATGAAGTACCTCGGCGAAGCAAACCCCAACTTCATTCGCAGAAATCGCCTCAACAATAACTACGGAGACTGGCTTTCCATTAACGCCGAGACGCCTAAGGACCTGCTCGCCACAGCATTCTGGGCTCACGATGCGTGGCTCATGTCGAACATGTCAAAGGCCATCGGGCGGCCGAGAGAAGAACAAGAGTATCGTGCACTCTTCAATCTTATCAAGTCGGCATTCCAGAAGACCTACATCTCCGCCGACGGGCACGTACAGGGAAAAACTCAGACGGGTTATGTTCTGGCCCTCGCGTTCAATCTGATGCCAGATGAACTGCGACCCAAAGCGGCGCAATACCTCATCGAAGACATCAAAGAGCGTCAGGGTCACCTTTCCACGGGATTCATCGGCGTGAAGTATCTGAACCCCGTCCTGGCGGACGCCGGCAGGCTGGATGTCGCCTATCAACTGCTCTTCAACAAGACTTTTCCCTCCTGGGGCTTTCCGGTCACTCAAGGAGCGACCACAATCTGGGAGCGATGGGACGGGTGGACTGTCGACAAAGGTTTCCAGGATCCCGAAATGAATTCCTTCAACCATTACTCCATGGGCTCCGTTGGGGAATGGCTCTACAGATACGTCGCGGGTATCGATCTCGATCCTGAAGTCGCCGGATATCGTCAGATCATTCTGCACCCCCGGCCGACCAGAGAATTGAAGTTTGCAGAGGCAGACTATCGATCGGTTCACGGCATGATCAGAAGTCACTGGAGGCATGAGTCCGGCAGGATCAAATTCGACGTGGTGATTCCGGCAAACACGCAAGCCGTCGTCTTTGTGCCGACAACGGATCCTGAGTCAGTGCGTGAAGGCGGCAAACCGGCAAAGGCTTCTGCGGATCTCAAGTATCTCAGAGTCGAAGAGAATTGTGCGGTGTTTTTGGTCGGATCAGGCACTTACAGCTTCGAAAGCTCCTGGAAGTAGATGCACCTGTTTGGCGTGAGTTCTAGAACGTATATCCGAATCGGGCTGTCAGGATCAAGCGTTCCGCAGCATCCATCAACCCAATCCCCGCACCGACGTTGAGAATCATTGTCTTGCCGAGACCGATCTCGACGTTCGGATGGAGGATGTGCGTTTGTTCTGCCGGAGGAAGAAAGTCCCTGATCGGACCGACGGCACCGAAGTACTGCACGCCAACGCTCAATAGATCCTTTGAGACTTCATAAGCGACCGCAGCAGCCGATTCAAACTCAAAGCCGCCTCCTGCATCCGGGCCCCGGAGCGCGTGCGTTATGAGAGGATTCATTGCGAAGAACCAACGTCCAATCGCCTTGTCGATGATCGGACGAATCTCGAGGGTGGCGGAACTTAAGAGTACCTTTCGACTGTTCAACGTTTATAGTCGAAAGGTCAACAGCCCTATGAGTCTTCCCAGCTTAACACAAGAAAAGGAAAAGTTCATCCTCAACGCGGCCCAGAACAGGTTCGCCCGCTTTGGATTTTCCAAAGTTACAATGGACGAGATTGCCGAGGACATCGGCCTGGCGAAAGCATCCTTGTACTACTATTATCCGACAAAGGAACATATCTTCCGGGGTGTTATTCGGCGCGAACAAGAGGAATTCCTGAAGCAATCGGCAACCGTTCTGGACAAGCCTGCTCCGGCGAGCCAGAAACTGATAATGTATGTGCGGCGCAGGATCGTCCTGGGCAATCAACTGCTCAATCTCAGCGCTCTCAACGCGAAGTTATGGCAGGACGTCAAGCCCGGCTTCCGGGACCTGTTTGTCGCCTTCTCCGATCAAGAGCTCCAGCTCCTCACCCGCATTCTCCGCGAGGGAAAAAAGAATGGCGAGTTTCATGTCATATCGCCGGAGAAGACGGCCGAAATATTCCTTCACGTGCTTCAGGGGTTACGCCTCCGCTTTGCGAAGTCTTTTCAACATGACGGAGACCAAGAGAAACACCTCCGCGAATTCGAAAAAGAAACCGATCTCCTTGTCGAGACGGTGCTTTACGGCATGATCAAGAGAAACGAACACTAGAAAGGATCCAAGCACTATGGAACAGAACCCACGGCAGGATCAACAACGCCCGCAGGGCCAACAACCCCGCGCCGGGTATCAACAACCTGCCACCAACGAGGGGAACGACGAACAACCGATTGAATCGGTTGCTCTCTACAAGAACTTCAAAGTTGTGATTCCGCTTTTCATTATCATACTCGCAATTGCGGCCGTTGCGTACTATTGGTACATGGGAACCAGGGAGTACGTTTCGACCGACGATGCATACATAGACGCCAACCGTGTTGCCATCAGCCCGAAGATCCTTGGACGGATCGACACGTTGACGGTCGACGAAGGAGATACAGTTCGGGCAGGCCAGGTGCTCGTCAGACTCGACGACATCGACTTGCGCGCACAACAGGCTCAGGCCCGCACCTCCTTGGCACTCGCACAAGAGAATATCGTCCTCGCCAACGTAAGCCTCGACAGAGCCCAGATGGACTACAAGCGCGCAGCCGCCCAGATCAAGGACAACGTCATTACCAAGGAACAGTACGACCACGCCCAAAGCGAACTGGAGTCAGCAATGGCACGCTCGAGGATAGCGATTGCACAGGCAAACACCGCGAAAGCCCAACTCGCTGTCGTCGAAACCCAGCTGAAAAACACGGTGATCGAGTCACCGATGGACGGCGTTGTTTCCAAGCGGTGGGTTCTTGCAGGTGATGTGGTGTCCCCCGGTCAGCCGATTTTTACAGTGTATGATCTGAAAAATGTCTGGGTGACCGCGAATCTGGAAGAAACAAGCATCAGCGCTCTTCGTTCTACCGACAACGTGGAGATCAGTGTTGATGCCTATCCGGATCAGAAGTTCACAGGGCGAGTTTTCCAAATCGGATCGAACACGGCCTCTCAGTTCTCGTTGATACCTCCGAACAATGCATCGGGAAATTTCACGAAAGTCACGCAGCGCGTCCCTGTGAAGATATCGATCCAGCAGAGCGTCAGCCAGGGGAACAAGTCGCCCGTTCAATTGCTCCCGGGCATGTCTGTTGAAGTAAAAGTCAAGGTCAAGTGAGCATGGCACTGTTCTCTACGCACAAGATCAAGCGTTCGTTCGTTCAGAAAATGCCGTCGCTCCATCATGAACACGGCTCATATCGTTGGTGGGTACTTTTCAACGTGATGATCGGAACCTTCATGGCTGTTCTCGATGCCACGGTTGTTAACGTCGCGCTCCCGAAGATCATGGCATCCTTTGGCATCAATGTCGACAAAGCCGAATGGATTCTGACGGTATACCTTCTGGTATTCGCCGTGATGCTGCCAACATCAGGCTGGGTTGCGGATCATTTCGGTTATAAGCGGACATACTTCCTTGCGCTCTTTCTGTTCACCCTTGGATCGTTTCTCTGCGGACTCGCTTGGGACGAGAACGTTTTGATCATCTTCCGGATCATCCAGGCTGCCGGGGCCGGGTTCTTGATGCCAGTTGGAATGGCAATTATCACACGGGAATTCCCAGTGGAACAGAGGGGTGTCGCACTTGGGTTCTGGTCTATCGCCGCGGCAGCATCGGTTTCGCTTGGGCCGCTCATCGGGGGTTACCTGGTCGACAACATCGGCTGGAACGCGATCTTTGACGTGAATGTGCCGGTCGGGTTCGTCGGGCTCTTTGCTACCCTTGTCATTCAGCGCGAGTACAAAACGGAAAAGGCACGGTCATTTGATATAGTTGGCTTCATCTCCTCAGCGGTTTTTCTGGGCGCGTTGCTCCTCGCTCTCTCAGACGGGAACGCTTCCTGGAACACGGGGGGCTGGTCGTCGTCGTTTATTGTTTCCTGCTTCTTCATATCCGCCTTTGCTCTCGTTGTGTTTCTGTTCACAGAACTGACGGTAGAACATCCGCTTATCGAACTGAAGCTGCTGAGAAATTTTAACTTTGGCGTCACCAACGCAATTCTCTTTATTTTCGGACTCGGCATGTTCGGCAGCACCTTTCTGCTCCCGCTGTATCTTCAGAACTCGCTCGGCTATACAGCGCTGCAGGCCGGAGCCGTGTTCCTTCCCGTTGGGATTCTGCAGGCAGTGACAGCGCCAATATCAGGCATTCTCGCGGACAGAGTGAACCCGAAGATACCGGCTGCCATCGGATTGTCTCTGCTCGCTCTGAGCTTGTTCTTGAATGCATCGCTTTCTCTTTTCTCCGAACATTACCAGATTATGCTTCCTCTGTATGTCCGTGGCTTTGCGATGGGGATGGTCTTCACACCGCTCTCTACGCTCGCATTGTCTGAAATCCCGCGTCACAAGATCGCACAGGCCTCAGGCCTTTTCAATGTCCTCCGCCAAGTCGGGGGCAGCTTCGGCGTGGCACTCATGGGAGCGCTCCTCACCCGACGCACCATTTATCATGCCGCAATGTACGGACAGATGGTTGATCCGCATTCTCCGGCATTTCAACAGGTGACAACCAACCTGGCGCACTTCAGTCAACACGCGGTCGGCGGAACAGTCGGGGTATCAGCAATAAGGGCCAATGCCTTAGTGGCCACCAACATCGTGCAACAAGCGTTCGTACAAGCGATCAATGATGATTTTCTCGTCGCGGCCGGAATTACGGCCCTGACCCTGGTTCCGATCTTCCTTCTGAGGACGCACAGGCAGAGAGCAAAGAAGAAAGGACAGCAAGCCGCAATGGAATAGCGAAATGATGGATTCGTGGAATGACGGAATAATGAGTGATGGATTTTGCTCTATTGACACTTCAAACTAAGAAAGTGAATGTATTATGAGACACCTGTTCATCTTTCCCCTGGCATTTCTCATGTTCAACAGCGCATATGCTCAGGACACACTGACAGTCAGCCAGGTCGTTCAGCGTGTGCTGGAGCGGCATCCTGCAATCGAGCAGGCAAGCCACAATGTTCGCGCATCGGAGGCGCGGGTGCTGCAAAGCACAAGCGCGACATATCCTGAGGTCTCAACCGAGGCCGGTTATGTTTTCCTCGGCCCCATCGCGAAGCTCGCCTTCCCGGGATTTGGAGAATTCAGGTTATACCCGGCGGATAACTACGATGCTCACATCGCCGGCCGGTACACGGTTTATGACTTCGGAAAAATCGATGCGACCGCCGATCTGAATCGCTCACGCGTTCAGTCCGTCCGCGACATCATGGATCTGACAAAAAGCAATCTTTCCTATCAGACGATTAGAGTGTTTTATTCGATACTCTATCTCGAGCAAAGCATCAAGGTCCAGGATGAACAGATTGAAGCGCTCAATCAACACCTTGCGACGACACAACGGCGAGTGTCCGCTGGAACGGCAACGAGCTTCGATGTTCTGACGACCCAGGTTCGAGTAGCGGCGTCGCAGAATCAGAAAATTGAGCTCGAGAATGCACTGCAGAAACAGCGGGCTGTCATGAGTCAGTTGCTCGGGCTTCCTCCCGGCGCTCCTATCCTCATTCGAGGGGACTTTGAGCAGACTTCGGCCCCTGCTCACGGCGATTCATTACTGCAGGCCGCAATCCGACAGAGGACAGAGATCAAACTGGCTCGAGATGCCGAGCAGTCCGCGGAGCTCCAACAGAAGCTCGCTTCTTTGGGCAACAAGCCCACGCTTAAAGTCAACCTCACGTATGGACTGAAGAACGGATTCATCCCGAATCTTGATGTCCTTCGGGGAAACTGGGTAGCGGGTGTGAAAGCTGAGGTACCAATATTCGACGGGTGGAGAACTGATCATCAGGTCGAGGAAGCACAGGCGAATATCGAAGCGGAGCAAGCCCATCGGCGGGATGTCGAGCGACAAGTCCGATCCGAGGTGGAACAGGCCGTCGCGGATGTAGAGGCATCCGCATCGAAAATTGCGATCTCGGAACTACAGGTGCAACAAGCGAGGGAGGCTGTTGCGATCGCACGGACACGCTACGAGTCAGGTACGGTCACGAATCTCGATCTTCTCGACGCACAGGCTGCCGAATCCGCCGCAAAGCTGGGTAAACTACAGGCACTCTACAAGCTTGTTCTAAGCAAGTTCGATCTCCAGCGAGCCATCGGCGCGCAACCGCTGTAACGAAGGCGTTGGAAAGCAAAAAAGCTCAGCCCAAGCAGGCTGAGCTTTTTTTGAAGGCCTTGTCGCCCCTTCGGGGCAGCGAGTCAGGCTGCGTTCGCGAGAGCGAGGTTCTCATAGCGGCGCTAGCATTCGCTTTTCCTTGAGACGCTTCCACGCGTCCTGATCGAGCGGTCTCGTTACCATCATTTGCGGCAAAGGCACTCCAACGCGCATCAATGTCCCCCTCTCCGAGTGTATAGACTGGGGACATGGATTACACTTGTTCGGAGACATAGCTTACACGTATTTTGGCATGTTGAACACCAGCAAGGAGGTTCACCATGCCGTGGAAAGCTGCAACACCTATGTCTCTGCGTTTAGAGTTCGTTCAGCTGGCTTTAGCTAGTAGAGCCAATATTCGTATGTTGTGTCGTCGTTACGGTATCTGTGCGATGACGGCCTACAAGTGGATCTACCGGTTCCAGAAAGGCGGTGTTGCTGCACTGGAGGATCGGTCACGACGTCCTCACACCAGTCCCCGCAAGATTGCTTTGCTGCTGGAGCAAGCAATCGTTGACTTGCGGCAACGCCATCCGGCGTGGGGAGGGCGCAAGATTCGTCAGCGGCTTCTCAAGATCGGTTACCAGGACGTTCCGAGCGCCAGCACCGTTACGGCCGTCATACGTCGTCAGGGACTGCTGGATAGCTCAAGCAGTCGTCCTACACGAGACCTGCAGCGCTTTGAAGCACCGGCTCCCAACGCCCTGTGGCAGATGGACTTCAAAGGAGATTTCTCCTTGCTTGCCGGTCGCTGTTACCCGTTGACAGTTCTCGACGATCACTCACGCTTTGCGCTTGGGCTGATGGCCTGTGCGAATCAGCAGATGGAGACCGTCCAAGATCATCTGTGCACGATCTTCCGCCGCTATGGACTTCCACATCGTATCCTTGCCGACAACGGTGGTCCATGGGGCAGTTGCGGCAACGAAGGCTATACCAAGCTCGAACTCTGGCTTATCCGTTTGGGTGTCGACATGAGCCATTCCCGTGTCTGTCACCCTCAGACGCTTGGCAAAGATGAACGCTTCCATCGCACATTAAAGGCTGAAGTGCTCTCCCAACAAATCTTGACAGATCTTGAGCAGTGTCAATACCGCTTCGATCTCTGGCGTGACATCTACAATCTCGAACGCCCGCACGAAGCTTTGCAGATGGCCGTCCCTGCAACACGCTATCAACCGAGTTCCCGAACGTTCAGTGACCGTCTTACCGTCCATCGAATACAGCCCTGAGGATATTGTCCGCAAAGTCTCAAGCCAATGGAAAGTTTTCTTTCCGTAATCGACTCTTCAGGATCGGGAAAGCATTTGCTGGACTCCCAATTGCCCTACGACCAACGCTCACCGATGGCCAATTCGATGTCTTCTTTTCATGGAAACACGTTGCACAAATCAATCTCAATAACCATATTCCCCAACCCTAAGTGTATACCATGTCTCCGTACGCCCGTATACCATCTCCCTTGTCTATACACGAGGGGGTACGGGGGAGGGAAGAGCCAGTTCCTTCTCCCTGGCCTCAACATACGATTCAAGCACTGCTCTCACTTCTTCGATCTTGCTCAGAACATCCTCATCAGTAAACCGCACCACTTTGAATCCCGCTCTTTCTAAGTCCTCCTCTTTCTTCCTATCTTTCAGGCGAGTTTCTTCGTGATGATGCGTGATGCCATCGATCTCGACGACCAAGATCAGTTTCTTGCAGAAGAAATCAGCGATATAGTCCAGGACGGGACGCTGCCTGTTGAAAGTGTAGCCTTTCATCATACCTGCTCGCAACACATACTTCCACAAGCATGCTTCTGCTTTCGTCATGTTCTTCCGCAAAGCGCCCGCAAGTGGACGGAGATTCTTGTTGTAAGAATAATAGCTGACTCTGGTCGCGTTATCCATTTTTGAACCACCCTCCTCCTTCGTCCCCCTCGATGAGGGGGAAAGCTGTCGCCAAGATTTTGGTCAAGATTCTACATGCTGGGCAATCGTGATACAAGTTGACTTGTGACACGCATTGCCGATTCTCCCTGCGTCGGTTCCTATTGCAGCCGCAACATCGAGTATCCTCATCCGCCTAAAAAGTTTCACTTTGGCCTCAACGGCTTGCGCCCCGGAACAAAAGCTGGACAAGGCTTGCAAGGTTGCGCCTCCAAACCATCCAGGTGTGCGAGCCTGTGGTTTCTACATAGGTGTATCGTATGGCCTTGGAATCCAGCCAGCTAATCAGCTTACGATTCACGTCAACCAGATGGTCGTCCTTGCCGCACGAAATCCAGAGCAGACGCAACTGGCCATTAGCCTTCGAGGATAGCGCGGGAAACATTGCGTCGAAGCTCTCGTGAAGTCCGCCGGAACTGAATGCACCGACCCAGGCAAATCGATCAAGAGCATTCAGGCCGATGAAGAGAGATTCGGCGCCCCCCATCGAGAGGCCGGCGATAGCTCGTGACCCGGGTTCGTAGCGACGAGGTACAGTTTCTCGACTTCCGGTATGACTTCTGTCAGCAAGGCCTCACGGAACTTTTGGTAGTTGCGGTCACGGAGGGCACGGTCCTGCAGCCCCGGTCCAGTGCGTACGACGATCTCCGGAGCGCCGTAGCCCAAAGGCATGACGACAAGCATAGGTCGTGCCTTTCCTTGCGCAAGTAGATTGTCGAGGACAAGCTCCGCACGACCGACTGCGGTCCAGGCACTGGCGTCATCACTGAAGCCATGGAGGAGATACAGTGTGGGGTATGTCCGTTTTGCCCTGGGATCGTAGCCGGGCGGCGTGTACACATAGAAGTCCCGCTTGTCGCCCACCACGTTGGATTTGTAGTAGTGGTGGTGGACTGTTCCGTGCGGCACGTCGTTCAGTTCCCACGGAAGAGAGGCGGGCCCTGGCACATGCAGGAGACTTTGCGTGTAGATGAGATTGGATTTGACGACATGGTTTGAAGGATCGAACAGGTTGACGCCGTCCGCAACGAACGAGTAGCCATAAATGTCGGGCTCCAGTGAGTCCGTGGTGACGCTCCAGACGCCCTCCTCATTCTTTTGCATTGCTATCGGCTGGGCACCCTCGCGGGCTGAGCATGACCTTCTGCGCGTTCGGGGCGCGGAGCCGAAACGTGACACGGTTGCCGGATTGCACTTCGGGCGAGATAAGCAGTTGGGGCTGTTGAGCGTGACTGAGCATGGCGGACATAACAGAAACCAGCAGAAGGAGATGTGGGTTGATTTGATTCATGATTCGAACTTTCTTCTTTTGTGATTCGTGCTGCCAGGAACCAACTTCACCACTCGCGTGGTGGGATACGCTTTCCGATTTTGAGCAAGCCTGCCTTCTTGAACTGCTCGAAGGCTTCAGGGGGAAACTCATACTTCTCGCCGTCATTCGTGACGAAGAATTGCAGTTCGCCCCGGTCGTTGTATTCGACGTGTTGTATGCCGAATTCAAGGACCTTTTTTTGGACGGCAGGCCAGTTTTCCACCGTCACTTTCAAACGCTTTCCTCCCTCAAGTTCATTTCCATCCTCGCGGGCCAGGGCTAGTGATTGACTTTCATCGCAACGAGTTTCAAGATGTTGGCGATATCTGCCCGCTTCTTGACCTCAACCCGCAGTCCTCTCCCTTCCATGTACCGCCTGGCGTTCTGCAATTCCTTGATCAGTTTTGTTGGCAGATCGCTGTCCTCAACAGCTGCGACAGCTCTGTCTCCAAAGACAAAGGCTATTCGGAAATACCCATCACAAGGTCCAAGAAAGAACAGATTTCGTTTCTTCAGCAGCATCTTGAGTGTCCAGCCCGAACTCCCACCGTAGTATTTCCATTCCTCGGTCAGCTTGCCGTATTCACGCTCAAGAGATTCTCTTATCTCTATCCAGTACCTGTACGATGGACCGAGCGCCTTGGATAATCTTTGGCTGTTGGGTTTGATAGATTTGTCGGTAAATAGTCTGTCCATGGCTCTCACTTTGATAGGCGCACACTGCGGCTTCTTTCATCGACACGTGATGAAGAGCAAAGTGTCGTGAGCGGCTGCGCCGATGACATAACAGCGGAAGTGCCCGAGCGAGCTGTCGGGGCTCCACGTAAGCTCAAAGATCCAGGAGTCGACAGAGTTGAATTTCGCTCGCTCAGCAAGATAAGGAAGAGCGATAACTTCCTTTCGCAGTTGACCCGTCGACTCAATGCAGCGGCGGAGCTCCTCAGCGTCGAGGCTGAGTCCTGCAGCTCTCGCCAAGATGTAGCTACATATCCGTTCCTTGAGATCTTGGGAGGTACTTACGGCCGTATGCGGCTGTAAAGCTCTGAAGTAAGACCGGATCTGGCACACGGCGCCTAATGTCAGCTTCCTGGTAACTTGCTTGCGTGACCGTTACCTTGGGAAGAGCAGGAAGGTCCTCGAATGGTTTAGTCCCAGCGTCTTCGCAATTTGCAGCCATCAAAGCAAGAATAGCGAAAACGATGGTTCGATTCACGTTAGACCTCCGACAGGTCAGGTTGCAGCCTAGGACCACGACGCACGCGCCCCGTCATCTCAAATCTCGCGCCAGTCAACTCAACGGACGATGCTTTTCACAGCATCTCCTTCACACCCCATATTTGGCTGATACTCCCCCAGGTAACCACCGCTGGCTTTTTTAAGACGCGCTTGACATTGCTGATCTTCTCGCCCCTGACCTCGATCTCCTCGAGACCCGTGGGCTTCATTCCGGCTCTCTGAGCCAGCTTGAAGGTGGGAATTTCTTCCGTTTCGAAACCCATGATGTGAGCAGCGACCATATCTGTCGCCAGCGGATTTGTGCCTGCAACGATCACCCCCATCTTCACCAGGCTCCCCTCCGTAGGACCATTACCTTCCATCGCCGTCGAACCGTCCACGACAACGAGGCCGAGCTTGTTCGCTCTCACCATATCGACAATCTCAAAAGCCACCCCCTGCGACCCTGATCTGGCTGCGTGGTCGTGCACCCACGCTCGAACGGACCCGTATACGCTCCCCGGGTACAGGCCAATGAGGTTCTTCATTCCCAATGACACAGTTGCCAAGGTGTGGGTTTTCATCATCGGTACCGAACAGAGCAAGTCGATATCGGTGAGTGAATGGTGGAGGGTAATCTTGTCAAAGACGAAGGCGCCTGGTACTGAGACGTCTGCCATCTCCCCTAAATGGAGATTGATCAGTGGGATATGCATTGATTTTGCCAGCTCGGTGTAACCCAATTGATCGAACACGTATTGCTGCATTCCGTTCAGGATCGTCTTGTTCTTTGTGCGATAAACCTCTCCTTGCTTCGCATTGAATCCACCTGCGGCCGCCGAGCCTTCACCGATGAGCACTTCCTTTCCAGATGATTTCATGAGCCGTACCAGCGTCTTGATCACTTCAGGCTTGGTAGTGAAATGCGGGCCCTCGGCCACTAGGTTGGGCTTAAGCATGATCCGTTCTTTGCCCTCTGCTACGGTCTCGATGCCGCCAAGAAGATCTATTGCTTTCTCTACAGCAATGCTGATCTTGTCCCTGTTGATCCTTACGACGCTCACGACGGTTCTCTCGGGCGTCGAAGGCCATCTTACTGCGCCAAGAATCAAAGATCCAGTCGCAGCACCTATGGCGACTCCCATACTACCTTTTAGAAATTCCCGCCGAGATAACTGATTGTTCCTCACTTCAGTTCTTTCTCTCTTGAATCAGAAAGCGACGCCTGCCCCCTGTCCCCCATTGCATCACGGCTGGCACCCGTCAGAACCATGACCCGCGCCCGTGCCCCGTAGTTTCAAGTCTCGGATCGATGTACGACCACGCAAGCCTGAGGGTCACGTAGAACCTGTTCTCGTCCACCTTGAATTCTTCCGGCAGCATCTTCCCGATCGTTATCCTCTGCGGTGATGTCGTCGGGTAGATGAACTCGTACTTGTTGGGCGCCGTTGTGACCTTCACTGGCATGCGGAAGTCAGACACCTCTGCATTCCATCGGTAGCTCGCCGTCAGCGTGTCTCCCTTGTATGTCAGATAGACATCGAGCTGCGGAACCTTCGTGTGCTTCAGGTACTGATCGAAGAAATAGTTGTAGTCTTTCCCCGTCTTCTCATTCACAAATCCAAAAACATCCTCTGCTGTGACCGTCTGATAGCGGAACTTATTCATAAGACCTTGGAGGATCGAGAACCAGAGCGAATCGTTGTCGATCACGCTCCGCAACGTGTTGAGAACGAGCTGCCCCTTGTCGTACATATCACCGGAGCCTTCATGCTGAACGTTGTAGATCCCGATGATCGGTGTCATATTGCCCACGTTGGGTTTCTTGCCATTGATGTACCTGAGCGCTTCCTGATACCCCCACATGTGCTCGACGTAAAGCGCTTCGGCATACGCTCCGAAGCTCTCGTGAATCCACATGTCGGCTACATCCTTGGAGGTTATGCCGTTCCCCCACCACTCGTGCGCACTCTCGTGGATGATGATGAAATCAAACTTCAAACCCACCTCTGAGGGAGCGCGCCCGCGATAGCCGCCAAGATACCGGTTCCCGTAAGCGACGGCACTCTGATGCTCCATTCCCGTGTGCGGACACTCGACCAACTTGTATCCATCCCGGATGAATGGATATGGACCAAAGTACCCGATAGTACGCGTCCATCATCGACTTCACCTGCTGAAATGTGCTCTTCGCCCGCTCGAGATCCTGCGGCAGGACATAGTAGTCCAGTGTCAACTTGTCCTTGCCGTACGTGTCACCAAAGTGAGCATATTTGCCGATGCTGACTGTTACACAGTAGTTGTTGATCGGATAGCTGACAAACCAGTCATATCTTGTCCAGCCGCCGGACAATTCCTTGGTCGATCGCAGACGGCCGTTGGAAATATCCTGAAGCCCCTTCGGGACAGTCACACTGATCAACATACTGTCCGGCTTGTCTGCCTGATGGTCTTTGTTCGGCCACCACAAACTCGCACCTGTTCCCTGGCAGGTCACGACCACCCAGGGATTCCCCGTCGAGTCCTTTGTCCACGTAAATCCTCCCTGCCAAGGAGGATTTTTCGCCACGGTCGGATTCCCTCCATAGAAGACATTGATGTGGTGCAGCGCGCCTTTCTCCAGCATTTTCGGGAGGTTTACGAACACTGCATTGAACTCGCGGGTGAACGGAACCGTCGAGCCACCATCAAGCACGATCTTCTCTATCTCCATGTTGTTGAAGAGATCGATCTGCATCTTGTTGAATGCTGTAACCACCATGAAATAGATGTCATTCGACCCACGAACCGATTGCGCCGCGGGATCGATCCTGACATCGAGGTGATAGTACGTCAGATCATAGCAAGTTCTCTCGGGGGAGAGCATTCCTCTGAGCGAATCGGCGCGGGTGAATGTGGGGGGCTTAGGCTGCGCCACGACAAGTGAAACGGACATTATGAGCCCCAGTGCAACAAACAAATGCTTGTGTCGCATCTTATCTCCTTACGAGTGAAGTATTCTCGCCGTTGTATGACTCACGTGTTGCTGCTGTAATCCTGACCAGCTCGGGCCGATCAAAGGCTGTACCTGAAGCACCTGTCAAGCTGCGAGCGGGTTCGTTTTCTGCGTCCTCATTCTCGACCCCGCAGGGGGGTGGCTCTACCTCCCCCGATCCGACTCCCGCCAGTCGGAGCGAAGACAAGTCATCGGATCGACCCCTCCTTCTTCTTCAAGGAGGGGAAAAAAGCATCGCTGATTCGTAAGCCACCGTTTTTGCCCCCTTTCCACAGTGAACCACACTTGTCGCACCGTCCGGTCGCAATGTGCGACCGGATACCTGAGGAGCCAAGTGATGCGGTCGCAAACTGAGAGCGGATCTCGTAAACCTCTCTGGACGTCAGACGGAAGCAGAGGTCTTCTGGAAAGCGTTGTAAGTTGCGTTTCACCTGCTCATTCAGTCGTTTCGTGGGGACACCGTAGATGGAAGCAAGATCCGAGTCAAGCATGACCCGCTCTCCCCTGACCGTGAGAATAAGGGAGTCCGCACGGGCGATCGCGGTTTGAAACCTAAGCTTCTTCGACATGAGCAAACCTACATGAGAAAGATGCCATAGTCTGTAATGGCAAAGCTACGGATTTATCTACGATGACATTTTGCCGATCACTTCGCCCGTTTCGCGGGAGAGATTCTCACAAGAGCGACCCCATGTCGTGGGACCGTCGACTTGAACTGATTGCTGAACGAACCAAGATCCTTCTGTCTCCAGAGGTCACGCACGACTTGCTTGCCTTCAAGCCCAAGGTCGCTCCATCGCACTTTGATTTCCGATTTCCAGACTCCACGATTGAACAACCCAACCGCCTTTGAGCCATCTTCCATGTCTTTCGCCCACACCTCCAGATCTCCATCTTTGAACGCCTGCTTGGCTTGTTTCCCCAGTGGGTCCTGGCTTACGTCCAGAACTTCGTCATTCATGAGCAGATTCTTGGTGAAGTCATCCAGCTGCGTCATATCGCAGCCGATGAGGAGCGGTGAGCAGAGCAGACACCACAAGCTGATATGCGTGTACTGTTCATTCGGAGAGAGTCTCGTCTGCCGGAGTTGCGGTCCCCAACCGACCTTCCCAACCACCAGCATATCGGGATCATTCCAGTTGCCCGGCTTCGCGTAGACTTCATGCCCTGCTTGCGAAAATCCTATGCCCGACATGCTCTCCCAGGTATCCCCGATGTCTCCCGTTGTCCGCCAGCTGTTACCTCCAACCGAGCCGCCCCATTCCCATACATCCCCCATTCCATACTGGCACAGGCTGAAAACGATATCCCGCTTCACCTTGTCGAGCGCCGCGCGCATCACCTGGTATGGCTTCTTGAGTTCGGGCAACGATTTGTCTTTCGCGATCCCGTCATAGGAGCACCAATCGTATTTCAGATAATCAATTCCCCACTCTCCATATTGCTGAGCATCTTTTTCCTCGTACTGATAGCTCGCGGTGAATCCCGCGCACGTCGTGGGACCCGGAGACGAATAAATGCCCATCTTCAATCCCTTCGAGTGGATGTAGTCGCTCAGCGCCTTCATATCGGGGAATTTCTTGTTCGTATTAATCATTCCCTTTTCATTTCGCAGCTGGCCTGTGAGAATCGGGTCATCACTGTTCGGCTTGATCTCCCAACAATCATCGACGTTGATGTACGTCCATCCGTGATCAATGAGACCGCTGTTCGCCATCGCATCGGCAGCGGAGCGGACCTTCTTGTCGTCTACAGCGTTCGCAAAACAGTTCCAGCTGTTCCATCCGAGAGCAGGAGTGAGCGCAATCTGATCTCCGACGACGATCTTGAATTGTCTCGTCGCTGTGCCCAGGGTATTTTTTGCCGCCAGCGTCAGGACAAAGGTCCCCTTCTCCTTCAGGACACCCGTGATCCGTCCAGTGGTTTTGTCGAGATTCAGTCCGTCGGGTAGACCTTCTGCTGCGAACTCCATCGGCCGATTACCCGTAGCAGAGACGGAGAAGAGAAATGGATTCCCCGGACGCACTCCAAAGATCTTCGGGCCGGTGATCTTTGGCCGAGGCGAAGGTTTGGGTGTAAGAACAATGGGAGCGGCATTGAGCTGATGGGTTCGGATGTAGAGATCGCGAACGCGACCCAGGTCGGTCTTAGTCTTCACCTTTTCCGCCGCCACCTTGGCACGCTCCTGGTCCTTTGGAGTATCAAACATCGACGCAAGCACATACCGTTGAGCCAGCGAAGCGAAATCTGACGGTTTCCATTCGTTGGTCCAGATGCTGTCCTCGGCTTCCCAGGCCATTTCCTGAACGCTCTTCTTGTCCGTGAAATCCCGCTTCAGGAGTTTCCATATGGTTTTCACCCCGGCATCGTCGAGTCGGAAGTAGAATCCAAATCCTCCCTGGTTGTTGTTCACCTTCATGAGAAACTTGTTCTCGCCCTTCTTCAGCACCAAGTCAATCAACTCCTGGTCGGCGTCGGCGCCGCGGTCTGCGTCGTTCGCCAGGATTTCCGTGCCATTGATCCAGACTTTGATGCCATCATCGCTGCCAAGAGAGACAGGAAGGATTGTGTCGCTCTGGACCGTAAACGTACGAAAGAGGTACGTCGCGCAAACCGTTTCCTTGCCCAGATCGACCACGCGCCCATCCGCCCAATCGGATTTCTGATGCCAGCCCAATCCACCTGCGTACGTCCTCGAAAGATCGATTTCCCGTTCAGGCTCAAAAACCTCTGAAAAGGCGGTCTTTCCTGACGCTTTGAACGGGCCGATGACATACCATGGACCAAGGAGTTTCTCCCGGAATTGCAGATCACTGCCACGAAGCTTCAGCAGAGCTTCGCGCGATGACCGCATCGTCTCGAACCATGTTGCTTTCTTGGCATAGTACGGTGGGTCTCCGGCAAGCAGAGTGCCTGCAAGAAACAAGATGCCAAGGACGAGATTTCGGATGATTGTTCTCATTGGAGGTTACCTCCGTTCGATGAATAAAGAAGGAGATGCACAGGATGCAGTGAACTCAGGATGTCATTCCTCGCTCTGCGGAACGAGTGATTCGAAAGCGAAGACACCGGAATGGGTAAAATCGATGCTCGACTTCGGCTTAAGCTACAGAACCTTCCTGCGAGAGTCAACGGCCGGCGCTGTCTACCAGTGCTTGGCCAACTTCTCGCGAAGTGCGTAGGCAAACACCCCAAACGCGCGGACAGCCTGCGATTGAGCGTGGACACTTCCCACCTGATCGACGAAGTAGCCATCTTCCCCGCCGTTTGGATTCCAGCCATTGCGGATACCGTCATCACTCAGCCGGTGCAGAACGACGGTAGCGGTGCCCTTGTGGTTTGACCAGACATGTTCAAGCATCTTCGCGATTTTGTCAGGTATCTCCGGAAGCAGGTCTGGGGCGGTAAGGTATGCATCGAGAATATAGTGAACGAAGGCGCCGTTGCCATCCATCCTCAGTTGGTAGAAATCCTCAGCATCGACCCAACCGTAGCCCGGATCCATGATCCGTTTCGCCGTTTCAACGACGATCCTCTTGTACTTCAGGTCGCCCGTCATGCGAAACATCGCTGCGCCGAGAGAACAGTACTCTGCTCCCTCCCACGGAAGCTGTTTGCCATAGGCCGCAGGACCAGATTTTCCTTCCCATTTGCCCTCCCCGCGGTAGTAGGTTTTCTCGATGCCCGGAAATTTCGAGTCCCCATTCCACACCAGCATTGCGTCGTTGTAGAATCGTTTCTGCTTCGTCGCTTCATAGAGCCAGCACGCGACATGCGCCATCTGGTTCATGTTGCTGTTGGTGAATTTCTGGTCGTTGATCTGCCACGCTGGCGGCCAGTTGTACCAACTCCAGAAGCCATCCTTGTTTGACAACCGCCCTTCGCTCCTGGCATCCAGATATCGTTTCTTCGCATCCTCGACCCATGTCTGGTTCTTCCTGCCTGTGAAGTGCCACCAGTACATTTCAGCCAGGCAGACCCAGGCCCGGTCGTCGACCCAACCGCCGTTGTACATCTTGAGGAGATCTTGATTCCTGGAGTAACGTCTGAGAATACTGGAGTCGCAGGTCACAGCAAAGAGGTGTGCATCTCCGATAGCCCCGTTCGCGCCCTCCCAACCCGGATTGTAAACTCGATAGAAAAGCCTATCGATAGCAGTCGCTCGTTTGATCGTTTGCTCGAGCAGGCTCAGTCCCGTCACGTTTTGCCCGCGACCTTCTTGAGAAACGAATGGTGAGGCAACGTTGAAGCGGGCAAAGCAGAAAAAGATGGTCGCTACGACCGACGCCGCGACTGCTGCAAAGCTTGTGGGACGATGGAGATTGTTCCTCATCGGGATGTAAGAAGTTCTCAGCTCTCCGGTCCTAGTTCTTCCTCAATTG
Organism: uncultured Bacteroidota bacterium; assembly: GCA_963739335.1. Taxonomy (GTDB): domain Bacteria; phylum Bacteroidota; class Ignavibacteria; order UBA10030; family UBA10030; genus UBA9647. The sequence continues at coordinate 32,219 of CAVUAC010000065.1, forward strand.
GCTCCCAGAGCTCGATCTTGTTCCCCTCCGGGTCGAGAATCCACCCAAACTTACCGTATTCATATTCCTCAACATTCCCGACGATTGTGACCCCTTCCGCACGAAGCACCTCCAACAGTGCCTCAAGATTTTCCACCCGGTAGTTGAACATGAAGGGTTTACCGCTGGGGTCAAAGTACTTCGACTCGGCGGGAAAGGGACCCCAGACGGTCAGACACTTTTTCTGCGGATCATCGACGTCTCTCCATTTGAAGACAGCTCCGCTCTGATCGGATTCGATTCCAAGATGCCGCTCGTACCATGCTGAGAGTTTCTCGGGATCCTGACATTTGAAGAAGACTCCGCCCAGTCCCGTGACTCGTTTCATGGAACTCACTCCTGACAATTATGATGCCGGTTGATCCCTCTAGTCGATTCTGATGGGCTTCCGATTTGCCTTCTGGAGCGCTTGATTCAGGATGATTAGATCACCCGAACCGCTCTTCAGCTGAGTCCAGCGACCGACGACCTCCTTGAGCGACCCTTGCTGCTCGCCTACCGCATTGACAGCTTGGCCCGTAGGCTTCGCGTCCGCCCCCTGGAAAATTGCCATCAGGTACATGAGTTTCGTCTGCAAACCAGCGAGCGTTTCTTCTTTTCGATTCGTGGCGTAGGCAGCAGAATACATCACATCGACATCCTCGGCCCATCCGGTACCGTCGATGGCAGAGGCTTTTCTCCCGGCTTTGTTCAGCAAATCCTTCCACTCGTTTGCATCCCCCGCCTTCAAAATCGACTGTATCTGCGAACGGACACTATTGATCTGTTGTCGTGTTCGATTGACCTCCTGTAAGCCATCGTAGCAAATCATCGAGAGTTCAAACTGCTGTTTGAGATCATCGCTCGAAAGCTTCACACGGGGATCCATCTTCACGGTCATCGATTGCGTGGACGTCTTTCCGTCAACCGTCAGCCTGATGGTGTACTCGCCGGGCTGCACCCAAGGTCCAAAGGGTGAAAGAGGTGTGTCATGAAGAATCGCAGCCATAGAATATGACCGGCGGACTCCCGGAGGGGGAGCATAATGGAGATCCCATACGAACCTCTGCATTCCCGATTTGGCGGACAAGATCTGCTGCGGCCGGAACCAATAGGAGGGGTACGGCAATTCGTTTTCCTTCACCGTTTCCGGTTTGTCCAGACTGGAGTAGCTGCGAACGACCTTTCCTTCGGAATCCAGAATCTCCAGTTTGACTTCGGAAGCATCTGTCTTAAGATGGTAATCGATCATTGCTCCGTCGGGAGGGTTCTTGCCCGCAGGTTCTTCAGGCGGTATCGGTGTGTCGGTGTTGAGGTTCCACCTCACCCTGTAGCTCACCTGCGGCTTGAACAGAAAAGAAGCGGAAGCAGCCACCTGTTCATTGATCTGTCTCAGAGGCGTCACGTTGTCCAGAATCCAGAATGATCGGCCGTGCGTGCCGACGGCGATGTCATCATTATGGACGATGAGATCGCGAATGGACGTCGCGGGCATGTTCAGGCGAAGGGATTGCCACTCGTCGCCATCGTTGAATGAAACATAGACGGCCCGTTCGGTCCCTGCATAGAGAAGTCCTCTGCGGACCGGGTCTTCACGCACAACGTTTACAGGGCCGCTCTCCGGAAGTCCTTTGACGGTTTCGGCCCAGGTCTTCCCGCCGTCGTGCGTACGATAGATATGAGGCTTCATGTCATCAAGCCTCATTCGATTAACTGCGACATAGGCTGTCTGGACATCGAATCGTCCGGCATCGATCTGAGCGACTTTACTCCACGACGTCATTGCTGGAGGCGTCACATTCTCCCAGTGTTGACCACCATCCCGAGTCACATGAACCAATCCGTCATCCGTTCCCGCCCAGATGACGTTGACGTCTTTGTATGATGGACCGACGGCATAGATCACAGCGCGCCTAGGCTGATTCGCAAGTTCGGGTGTCCGAAAGACACCAATATTTGCGGGCACATCCGGTTTTTCACGCGAAAGATCCGGGCTAATGATGTCCCAGCTCTCTCCACCGTTGGAAGTCTTAAAAAGCACGTTGGAAGCCAGATACAGGAGATGAGGATCGACTGGCGAAAAGAGGAGCGGCATCGTCCGGATGAAGCGATACTTCCCGGATCGAATGGCCTCCGGCGCGACACTCTGTACCTGACCCGTAGACTTGTCATATCGGGACACCTTGCCACCATAAATGATGTTGGGATTCAGAGGATCAGGTGCAACGTAAGCGTACTCATCTGCACCGACGGGGTGCCACTCACGGAATGAGATCTGTCCATCGCTGCCGCGACTGGCAATACCGACAGAGCCGCTCTCCTGTTGCCCGCTGTACAGATTGTAGGGAAATTGATCGTCGGCGCTGACGTGATAGAGCTGCGCCGTCGGCTGATTGTACCAAGAACTCCACGTCTGTCCACCATTGACCGTAAGCGTCGCACCTTGATCCGATGCAAGCAGGATGATGTCCGGGTTCTCAGGACTGACCCAGATAGTATGATAGTCGTCCCCGCCCGGAGCTCCTTTGAACCCTGTGAAGGTCTTTCCACCATCAGTTGACTTGTACGTTGCGGTGTTGGCAACATAAACGATGTCTTTGTTCTTGGTGTCAGCTTTGATTTCGGCGAAATCGTTTCCTCGCCCCCATAATCGTTGTTCGGAGGTCATGAACCGCCACGATTCTCCGCCATCGTCCGACCGATAGATCCCGCCATTCTTTCGCGCGTCAACGGTCGCATAGATGCGCTTCGGGTCACTCTGTGCGATGCCAAACCCAATGCGCCCAAGCCCCTGCTCGGCAGTCGGCAAACCTTTGGTGAGTTGTCGCCACGTCTTGCCTCCGTCAGTCGACTTGTACAAACCACTCGTTTTGCCCTGCCATTCGCCATTCTCCCATGGTCCCTGCCGAGAGGCCCAGAGGTCTGCGTAGATGATGTCAGGATTCGAAGGATTAAACGCGAGTGCAATTGCGCCGGTGTTCTCGTCTTTGTAAAGAATCTTGCTCCAGGTTGTCCCGCCATCGGTGGTAGCAAACACCCCTCTCTGCTCGTTCGCACCGTACGGGTGACCAAGCACAGCCACATAGACATGGTTTGGATCGCGCGGATCAACAATCACTGCTCCAATCTGCTGGGCATCGTTGAGACCCATGAACCTCCAACTCTTCCCACAATCCGTGGATTTGAAGACCCCATCCCCTACGGAAAGATCAGGACGCTGCAGGCCCTCGCCACTCCCGACGTAGATGACATTAGGATTTGAGGGCGCAACCGCCAGCGCTCCGATGGATCCCGTCGGCTGGTCATCGAATATCGGCACCCAGGTATGACCGTAGTCGCTGCTTCGCCACACCCCGCCATTGTTGACGCCAATGTAGAAGACATTCGGCTGGCCGGGAACGCCGGTTGCCCCAACTGTCCGGCCTGCGCGAAACGGTCCGATCATTCGCCAACGCATGTTCTGATACAGACTGGGGTTGAATTGCTGTGCGAGTACAAACTGTGTCAGCTCGAGAAGGGCAATGAGGAGGATTTTGGAGACGGTTTTCACTGTTTACCTGCTGTGTGGTGATGGGATTGGAAGGCCTTGGTCGAAAAGCTAATGCAGATTGCGATGAAAGGCAAGGAGAGAAGTGCCACACGCGTTCGAAGTGCGTGGCGCTTCCAGCACTTGCAACGTTGCGCATATTCGGCTACATTGCCTGGTGAACCTTGCGAAGGTCCATGGAAGTGTACCTCGGAACCTTTGCAAGGCTACCCAAGTCTCGAAGGTCTCCATGCACATCCCGGACGGTTTTCTCGACGCGAAGACCGCAATTGCCACAGGCGTGTTTTCCGTGACAGGACTCGGTGCAGCATTGCGGCAAGCAGGGAAACACTTGCAGTCCCGGAAGATACCGCTCATCGGCCTCTCGGCAGCCTTCATTTTTGTGGCGCAAATGCTGAACTTTCCCGTCGCGAGCGGGACGTCCGGCCACTTGCTGGGGTCGACCTTCGCGGCTGTTCTGTTGGGTCCGAGCGCTGCCATCATCGTGATGTCTTCGGTGCTGATCGTTCAGTCCCTCATCTTTGCTGATGGCGGCATCCTCGCGCTGGGAGCAAACATTTTCAACATGGCGATCGTCGCACCGCTCTGCGGGTACGGTATCTATCGCGCATTACGTTTACTACTTCATGGTCAACAGGGTCAGTTGGTTGCGGTGGGATTTGCCTCCTGGTGCGCCACGGTGGTTGCAGCGATTTTCTGCGCCGGCGAGCTTGCCTGGTCAGGGACCGCGGATTGGAGGGCGGCCTTTCCCGCGATGACAGGCGTTCACATGCTCACCGGCCTCGGAGAAGCCGCGATCACGATGCTGGTCATTGCCGCGATCAGCAGAACGCGGCCGGAGCTGCTGAACGACTCGGATGACGCCACAGCGGTTCAGGGGCACACCACAGCATTCGTTTATGCGGCCCTCATTGTCATCGGCTTGCTGCTGCTCGTAGCGCCACACGCCTCTCCCCTCCCCGACGGATTGGAGCGAGTTGCCTCGTCGCTCGGATTCGAACACAAAGCGGCTGCAAACCCGGTCTTGTCGTCTCCCCTGAAAGAATATCAGATCCCGGGCATTCAATCGACAACAGCGGCAACAATCGCAGCCGGCATCGTTGGCGCAATCGCCGTATTCGCTCTTTCGTTTCTTCTCGCCCGCGTGCTCGTCCCTCGTCGGAAGAGCATTGCTCAATCCTCAACTCGTTCGAATCAACAATAGAACCACATGCGCCACGACTTTCTGGACCGCTACAGCCGCCTTGACAGCCCGATCCATCGGCTGCCGACGATCGTTAAGCTGATCGGATCGCTTGCCATCATTGCCGCGAGTGTCTCAGTCTCATTCTCGCATGAGTGGTTCTTCGGGGCTGCCGCTGGGCTTCTCCTGATTCTCTCAGCGCTTACAAACATACCTTGGAGATTTGTTTTCGGCAGACTGATCCTGCTCGAACCGTTCGCCCTCGGCATCGCTGTGATGGCTCTGTTTCAAGAGAACGGGGGGATGGTGTTCCTTTCAATCCTCGTCAAGAGCACGCTGTGCTTGTTCACGGCAATCCTTCTTTCGAACACCACACCGTTCGCCAGCCTGCTGCAAACCCTTAAGCGCCTCGGCATGCCGCAGCTTCTTGTCTCGATTCTCGCGTTGATGTATCGCTATCTCTTTGTCCTGATTGACGAAGCGGAGAGGCTCAACCGGGCTCGTGAGAGTCGTACCTTCACGGCGAGCCGGGTACGGAAATGGCACGCACTTGCGTCGCTCATCGGGCAACTGTTCGTCCGCTCGACAGAGCGAGCCGAGCGAATCTACGCGGCAATGACTGCGCGGGGGTGGAAATGAATCCTGCCATTGAAATCAGGGACCTGCAATTCCAGTATCCCGACGGCAAGGAAGCGTTGAAGGGGATCAGTTTCTCCATCGCCGACGGAGAGTGCGTGGGAGTGGTTGGACCCAATGGCTCCGGCAAATCGACACTGTTGCTCCATCTCAACGGCATTTTGCCGGAGGCGTTCCCGAAAGCGCCCAACGTGCTCATCTATGGCAGGCCGCTCAATAAAGAAAACGCGGCCGCAATCCGACGCGATGTCGGCCTGCTCTTTCAGGATCCTGACGATCAATTGTTCTGTCCCACAGTGTTCGAGGACGTCGCGTTTGGACCGCAGCAGTTCGGGCTCGATGAAGAGCAGGTACAGAATGCCGTTGCAAAAGCGCTCGAGCAGACATCCTTGCTGGGATCCGAAAACCGATCGCCGCATCATTTGAGCAGCGGAGAAAAGAGGCGGGTGTGTTTGGCGGGAGTTCTGGCGTGCGAGCCGCGGGTCTTGGCTCTCGATGAGCCCACAAGCAACCTCGATCCCAGGGGCAAACGCAGCCTCATCAAAACTCTTCGGACAATAACTGCAACGAAGATTATCGCAACGCACGACCTTGAGATGGTTGTCGAGCTCTGTTCACGGACCATTGTGCTGGACCAAGGCTCCATCGTGGCTGAAGGACCAACCCACCAATTGCTCGGCGACGAAGAACTGATGCTCATGCACGGTCTTGAGAAGCCCCACATTCTGCGTCATCTCCATCCGCACTAACTGCCACCTTTCGTTCATAATCCCCACACCGAAAGCAGCCAAGCCAACAGACCTGCCCCGATCACAATCCACGCTGCGTTGATGTTCCAAACGATGATCACAGTGGCCGCAATACAAAAAATTACCCATGAACCGAGACCTGTGAGCGTCGAACCAGCCAGACTGACACAAACCGCCAGCATCAATCCAAGGGAAGCTGCGTTCACACCATCGAGAAAACCGCTTGCGAGTGCCGACCTCCGGAGCTTCGGAATAAATGGTGTGCTGATGAGAACAAGAATGAATGAAGGAAGAAAAACTCCAGTCGTGGCGACTGCAGCGCCGGGTATTCCGAGTATGAGATACCCAATGAATGTCGCCGTCGAAAGAACTGGACCCGGGGTGAATTGTCCAACAGCAATCGCATCGAGGAGAGCAATACAGAAATTAACCAAGGGTTACATAACA
>CAVUAC010000066.1:0-14239 GCA_963739335.1 uncultured Bacteroidota bacterium
TGGATCGTTCAGCATCATCAGCAAACGAGACTCCAATCCAGACAGGATAATTCTCCTCGGTGGTCCGTTTGAGATGACGTTCATGAGCGATGAGGAGGACTCCTTCCTGAAACTTTACCACATAGTCCTGAGGTTGATTGAAATCCTTAAACAGAGGTCGCACGGAGAGAGCCGTACCCTGCAATTTTTCCATCTGAACCACGATCGCATCGACGGAATCAAGCAACGTGAGCGTCTCGAGCACACCTGATCGATACACCCGTTTCATCTGATGGGGATAAACCTTCGCCCTGCGAACATCGGACTTCCGCAGGGGCTTCTCTCCATCCGTTATTTGGTAATCCTCCAATATCTCCTTTGCCATCACGTTCCAGCCCTGCCAGGATGATCGGTGCTCGCTGTTGGTTTCGGTGTACCAGAAACCCGCCTGTTTGTTGGTGTAGGCTACCTCACGTGACGGACCCGTCACCTCGATTGCCAGTTCATCAACCGTTATCGGTCTCCAGGTGGCAGGAGGGTGGCTGCACGCCGAAAAGGAAATCAGCGTGGCAAGGAGAAAAGCATCGACGGGAATCGTGCGACGGATCATCAAAGGCTCCGATGAAAGTGAACGAAACTTACGGCTTTTTGAAATGCGGAGCAATCAAAAGTGAATTGAATATCATGGAGAGAAACGTGATTTTTGCGTATCTTTGCATCAGAAAGGAGATTGTGATGATTCAACTGGCAATAGAAGCCGCGCTGGAGGCGGGAACATACTTAAAGGCGAGCATCGGGAACGTGTTGGAGGTGGAACGAAAGTTCGGACAAGAAACGAACCTCGTGACTCAAATTGACAAGAAAGCAGAAGAGATCATCATCAGCAGGATCAAACAAAAGTATCCTCATCACGATTTCCTTGCTGAGGAATCGGGGAGCCATAACAAGAAATCGGAGTACCGATGGATCATCGATCCGCTCGATGGCACGCTCAACTTCACGCACGGGGTTCCGCTTTTTTCAGTCTCCATTGCGGTCGAGAAAAGGGGAGAGATTGTTGCAGGGGTTGTGTATGAACCGAATCTCGGCGAGCTCTTCACCGCTGAAAAAGGGAAGGGTGCGTTTCTGAATAAGAAGCCCATCCGTGTCTCAAGGGTTGACAACCTCATTGAGAGTCTGATGGTGACGGGATTTCCCTACACCATTCGTGACAACCCTGAGAATGCAGTGCAGCATTTCGTGAATGTCCTGATGAAGGCCCAGGGTGTGCGCCGGCTCGGGTCGGCAGCAGTGGATCTCTGTTATGTAGGGTGTGGTCGCTTTGAAGGATTTTGGGAGGTCTCGCTCAACCCGTGGGATATGGCGGCTGGCGTCTTGCTCGTGCAGGAGGCGGGCGGCCGATTTACGGACTTCCACGGTGCGCCGTCCACGATCTACACAAAACAGATCCTGGCGACGAACGGCTTGATTCACGACAAGGTTGTGGAAATTCTGGAGCGGGGGTTATCGGGAGGACCTGTCACATCCAGGTTTTGACCCCGCCTTTTTCGACATAGCTCAGGATCAACGGCTTTTGTCGAGGCGGGGCGGGTTGAATGCGAAATGCTTTCCGTATACGATCGCGGGCTTGTTCCAAAACCGCATCTCGGTCAGTGTGAAAGACAGCAAGCAGGTCGCCGGAGTCCACGCGGTCTCCAACTTTTTTTGAAAGTGCGATCCCGGCTTTTGGGTCAATCCGGTCCTCAATCAGTGCTCTGCCTGCGCCAAGCGTGATGCTCGTCAGCCCCAATTCAAGCGGATCGATCTCGCCGACGTAACCGGTTTCCATCGTCCGCACCTCGATCGTGTGCTTAGAAAGGGGATAGCGTTGGAGATCTTGCAGTGCTGTGGGATCACCTCCTTGAGCTGAGACGATCTCGAGCAGCTTCTTGAACGCTGAGCCATCAGCAATACTCGCCCTTGATCGTTGCACCCCCTCTGCAATGGTTTGCGCCTTCTTGCCAAGCATCAGCATCGCACCTGCAAGGACATGTGTCACTTCCATGAGATCGCTCGATGCATCAGCATGGCCTCTGGCACCTCTGAGGCACTCGACGGACTCGACAACCTCGAGCCAGTTTCCGATTGTCACGCCCAGCGGCTGGTTCATATCAGTGATGAAGGCGATCGTTTCCTTCCCGAATCCATTTCCGATCCGAACCAATGTTTGAGCGAGTTCAAGCGATCGTTCATACGTCGGCATGAACGCTCCGCGCCCCGTCTTCACGTCAAGAACGAGGGCATCGATGCCTTCGGCGAGCTTCTTGCTCATAATGCTTCCGGCGATGAGCGGAATGCACTCGACCGTGGCAGTAACATCGCGCAGAGCGTACATCTTTTTGTCTGCCGGGACAATCTCGTTGGTCTGTCCGATCAGAACTGCACCGACATCCTTAATGACGGCCTTGTATTCAGCGATGGAGAGTGCCGTACGGAATCCCGGAATGGATTCGAGCTTGTCGAGCGTACCACCCGTATGACCGAGGCCACGCCCCGAGATCATGGGGACGGGGACGCCACAGGCTGCCACGATCGGCGCGAGAATCAGCGATACCTTGTCTCCGACCCCGCCGGTTGAGTGCTTGTCGACTTTGATGCCTGGAATACTCGAAAGGTCGATGACATCACCTGAATGAAGCATCAACTGCGTGAACGTCAGCGTTTCCTCCTCACTCATGCCCCGGAAGAAGCAGGCCATGAGAAACGATGACATCTGATAGTCTGGAATCGCACCGGAGACATACCCCTGGATGAGCCACCGGAGCTCTTCTTCAGTGAGCGATGCACCTTCACGCTTCTTTTTGATCAGCTCCACGGGTGTCATAGGCTCACTCGCGAGTTTTGAGGCACTCTGGCTTGGCGTTGCCGTTCAAGCAACAATATTCCGCAAATGGTTTTGCCGTCGACGATTTCTCCACGCTCGATCATCTTGACAGCCTCTTCAAGAGAAAACGGCTGGACGGTCAATCCCTTCTCGCCTTCATCAAGTTGCTGCCCCCTGGAAGATTTCTTCAAGTCCGAGGCAACATAGATATGGAGTTGTTCGTTGCAGAAGCCCGGAGTTGTGTAGATCGCAGTCAGTTTTTTCAACAAGCCCGCTGTGTATCCCGTTTCCTCTTCCAATTCGCGTGCGGCACAGAGTTGCGTGTCTTCACCGGGATTGAGTCTGCCGGCGGGGAGTTCGATGATCTCCTTCTGCAATGGGTAGCGAAACTGGCGAACGAGGAGAACTGTTCCATCGTCCAACAGGGGCACAACCACCGCGCCTCCTGTGTGCTCGACGACTTCACGGACTCCACGGCTGCCCGAAGGGTACTCGACGTCATCAATGCGGATGCCGAATATCCTGCCGCTGTAGGGCCGCTCGCTTTTAACGGTTTTCTCGCGTGACATTTGGCGGCTGAGAGAGGTGTACAACGCGCTGCGGTATTGAGAACTGAATTCCCTCGTCAGGCAAGGTCCGATAGACCTGTTCGCGCAACGTTGCCTCGATCGGGAATTTCTTGCGGTAATCATCGGTGCGGCCGTTGAGCTGCAGGTTCAGCGATGATTCACCGAAGCTGACGAGGGAGACACTCGGAGCCGGGTTTTTCAGTACATCGGGGTGCTGGAGCGCGAGGTTTGTGATGATTGCCTTTGCCCGATCGAGGTCTGTGCCGTACGCGACGCTGACATCTACCGCGATGCGGATGTGTTCGCTCGGGTAGGAATAGTTGATGATCTTGCCCTTGATCAGCTCTGCGTTCGGGTACACGATGAGGTTGTTGTCAAAGTCGAGGATCCTCGTGCTCCGAATCCCAATCTCCTGAACATCCCCGATTTCGCCGCTGGGAAGCCTGATCCGGTCGCCTACACGAAATGGCCGATCCGTGATGATCACGAATCCACCGATCATGTTTGCGATGGTTTCCTGTGCGGCCAGGGCGACGGCTAACGAGCCCACGCCCAGGGAGACGACAAGGCTGCTGACATCCTGGCCGAAATGATGAAGGATGATGATGAGAGCGATCAATGCGATCAGGATGGCGATGAGCCGGTTCAGGAGCGGGAAGACTGCTTCATTGAGCTTCGAGGATGTCCGTTTCGCCTGACGCTCCATTGTGTACTTCACGGAGGCGTCGCTGATCCGGATGAGAACGAGAGTCACGACCGTTACGAAGCAAACGAAGATAATCCCCTGCGCGTACCCAAGCCACTGTCGGGCCATGACATCGGCGGCTTCTGTTGCGCGTATGAGTTCTTCTGATGCGAGGTAAGCTCCGGCAACCACGGCAATCCACTTGACGCGGTCAACAACGATTTCGACTATGATATCGTCGAGCTCGCTGGCGGTCCTGGCGACGAGACGGCGGCCCAGGGTGGTCAACAAACGCTTGACAAGCCAGCCGAGAATCATGGCTGCGAGAAACACCAAGACGGCGGTTACAACATGATACAGCAAGGAGCTGCCAAAATATGTGTGTAGGGCTTCCAGGGGTGGTCAGTTGGTTAAATGGTTAATTGGTGGCTGGTCAAGTGATCGATTTGCATTGGCGGGCGATCAACTCTTGCCCCCCATAAATTTCCGCCATAGCCGTCAACCTGCCGCAATGCAGCCCTGATGCCTGGCGGGGATGCGCTCGACAGAGTCTGTCGGAGTCTGACGACGTTTGGCGCAAACTGCTCACCATTCACCAATTAACAAGCTAATAGTTTCCTCTACTGCCCGGTTTTACGACGGGGATGCCATCCTTGCACAACGGACACTCTTCGGGCTTATACGTAATAACATCAAGTTGAAGAACGGAGAAATGTTTGGCCTCGAAGCTGATCTTGCCATTGCTGCGATCGACGATGTAGCCGACGCCTGCCAACTTCGCATCGGCCTTCTTCACCAGATCGACGATCTCGAAGACGGATCCGCCTGTGGTCACGACATCTTCGACCACCAGGACCCGCTCTCCGGGGTGAATTTCAAAGCCGCGGCGGAGATCCATTTTCCCCTCACTGCGTTCGGCGAAGATTGTGCGTACACGGAGCATTCGGCCTACTTCCGTGCCAACGACTACGCCGCCGATAGCAGGTGAGATCACCAGCTCAACATCGGCGTATTCGAAATGCTTCGCGATTTCGCCGGCAAAGAGATGCAGATACTTGGGGTACTGCAAAACCCGTGCGCACTGGAAGTATTGAGGGCTATGAAGCCCGGATGTGAGTCGGAAATGCCCTTCGAGAAGGGCTTTGGTCTCACGGAAGACCTCGAGAACCTGTTCTTTTGGCAGTTTCACAGCGAATGGGTGTTGTTAGTGGATGACAACCCGTGCAACGATGCGGAGGAAAGATAGCAAGAAGTCGATTGAGGTGCAACGAGCGGGAGAGCGATCACGATGTTCTGAGAAAAGCTAAACCTCCATTTTGCAGAGTGCATGGTGTGTTGCGTTACGGGCATGGAGGTCACCCTCTTGTGTGGCAACCTCCACCCGTCGTTTCAGGTACTGAAATGGCATCTTCTGGCAGCGATATGGCCTCGCTATGATTGTTCAAGCCGGAACAATCAAGCGCCGCGCGCAGTGAGCCAAGCAATCGTTTGGTTCTTCTTTGAGGAGTGCACTCAGCTTTGCGATCTGTTCTTCCCTCATAGTGCATCGATTGCCTTTGCAAGCTTGAAATCAAGCTCCGTGAGGCCTCCGGCACTATGCGTTGAGAGAATGAGGGTCACCCTATTCCATCGTATGTCGATATCGGGGTGATGATTGGACTTCTCTGCCAGGAGCGCCAGGGAATTGACAAAACCCATCGCATGCACAAAATCTTCCAGCTCGTAGGTCTTACGGATTTCCTTGTCGGTTTTCGACCAGCCCTTGAGCTGCTTGAGCTGATCTGCAATTTGGTCCTCATTCAGGATTGTTGGCGCCATCGAGCTCCTTCGCTATTTTCGGTGCGTGCAGATGGCCTCCCTGGCAGAATATCAACCGATCCCGCGGAGCACGAGCGTTTATGTCGAGACTCCTGTCGGTATGGGGAGCCCTCCTGTAGTCCACAAGAAAAGGCCTGCTGCTATCCCGATCAAAACGAGTGAAAGTACCAGCACGAGCAACCAGAACATCAGGGAATACAGCTTCCGGAGAGAAGCGAGAGCATCCATAAGGTGGGCAATGTCTTGCCCTCTGGTATGGACGACCAGCCCAAAGGAGTTTGCCGCGCTGATGTTCCAGATCCCGATGAGGAGTTGTGGCGTGAGCAGAAGCAGGTAGAACAATCCAATGAGTGGCACGATAAAAAGAGCGATGAGGCTGATGAGGCCCATGAGACCGCCGGTAAACACATAGATGAAGCCGACGTACTTCATTTTAGTGGCAAGGGCGCGGATGATATCGTTTTGCGCCATGGTGAACTCGTATTCAGCCGGCTCAGGCTGTGCCTGCTGTAAGTTCTGTGCAGGGTCCTGCATTTCAAAGTCAGGGGGCTGGGACATGGTGGACCTCCTTATTGTTGGTCAGGCAGTGGCAGAACGAACCGTTTGACAATACTCTCGTAGGCTTTCTTGGATGATGAGTACCTCAATGCAATCACAGAACCATCGGCGTCCGATGGGAGAGCTTTTCGTACTCGCTTCGCAGAATGATATGTTTCGAATCAACGGCCCGATCGATTGCGAGAACGCCGTTGAGATGGTCAATTTCATGCTGCAGGAGTTCCGAGAGTGCCCCGTCGGCTTTGAGGTGTTTCCGCTTGCCATGTTCGTCAAAGAATTCGACGTCGACGGAGTAATTCCTCTGTACATAGGCGAGGATCTCAGGAAAGGAGAAACAATCATCCCAAAGGTGGAACTTCTTCCGGCTCCTCCGCACGATTTTCGGATTGATCAATGGGCCGGTGTACTCGCAATTGACATAGAGAATCTTCTGGGTCGTGCCAATTTGCGGGGCGGCAATGCCTCGGCCGAAGCCGCGCCGCGACCGGAATTCGGCAAGGGTGTCGCCTAAGTCCTGTATAAGCAATCGGGCTTCGTCGGTCAGGGGGAAGCGGACAGGGGAGCATTGCTGGCGAAGAATCGGGTTTCCGAGGAGAAGGATCTCTCTCGCTGGCATCGAATGGTCTCCTGAGATGATGCCCCAATGTACTGAAAATGCGAAGTCGATGCAAACGGGCATCCTTCGCTTGCACGACCTACGCTGCGAATCCCGCCACCCGATGAATCCTGCCAAGTTTCTGACCCAGGAAACGTTCGCCCACCTCCGTGAACTTATGCGGCACGTCACTGACGTAGAACTGGAGGTTGGGTTTGAACTTGCTTGTATTGCGCATCTCCAGTTCATCAAGCAGGTGGGTGACGGCTTCTGCGGTAGCTTCACCCGAGTCGATGAGCGAGACATGCTGAGGAAGCACTTTAGCGATGACGTCGCTCAGCAGCGGATAATGGGTGCAACCCAGTATGAGGGTGTCGATCTTCTCGAGTGTCAATGGGAACAAATATTCTTTTGCAATCAGCTCCGTGGCTTTGTGATCTGTCCACCCTTCCTCAGCCAGCGGGACAAACAACGGACAGGCACGGGCGAACGCCTGGATGCCGGGGTCGATTTGCCGGAGAGCATGGGTGTATGCGTTGCTACTGATGGTGCCTACCGTGCCGATAATTCCCACACGCTTCTTTGCCGATGCCCGGGCGGCAGCCTGAGCGCCGGGAAATATCACGCCCACAACAGGGACCTTTGCTCGCTTCTGGACGACATCAAGTGCTACAGCGGAGACAGTGTTGCACGCGATGACGATCATTTTGACGTTGTGCTCGAGGAGTACGTCGGTATCCTGTGCAGCGTACTCACGGACAACGAGAGAAGATTTGGGGCCATACGGCACGCGCGCCGTGTCGCCAAAGTAAGTGATGTTTTCGTGCGGTAAACGGTTCGTCAGGGCGCGAACGACGGTGAGTCCACCAATGCCGGAGTCAAAGACGCCAATCGGTCTTGAGCTGCTCATGCGGTCTCCTTAATACCCAATCATTGCATCACCAGTTCTGATTCAGTTAAGTCCTTGATGACTTTCAAAATCTCGTTGCGCACATACTCCCGCTGCTCTGCCTCTTCGATTTTTTTTTCGTTCAGATCAAGGATGTAGAAAGAGTCGACAATTCCATCGACCCGTGTCGCGATCTTCGCGAAGGAAATGTTCAATCCGAGCATGGACATCGTGCCCGTGATCCGGTACAGAAACCCAAGCATGTCCGGCGCATATACGTCGATGATCGTGTAGCGAGGGTGGTCCTCAAATTCGACGTCGATGCGAACGTTGGGGTTGGCAATCCTGCTGCGGCGTTTCCACTTCATGCGATGCCGGTGAAGCAACTGCTCGATGTCAACCGATTCCTCGAAGACATCATTGAGTTCCTGATGGATCTTGGCGCGCTGGCTCTCGCTGAGGACTGTCTTGGATACAAAGTCGACGATGCGGAAACGGTCGATAATCATCCCGTCATTACGAGTGAAGATTTGTGCGTCCAGGATGTTAGCGTCGTTTGCGGAGAGAACGCCGCAAAACCGGGACATGGCGAACGGTGCGTCGCGTGCGATCATCGTTACCTCTGTATGATCTTCCTTCTGGGCGAAAATTGTGCTGACGGTCTCGTCAGTTCCAATGCGGCGGATATGCTCTGCAATTTCTGACGCATCGAATGTGGCGAGATAGGCGGGACTCTCCACGGCATCGAGATGGTCACGGGCCTGATTTTCCGGCAGTGTCGAGGTGAGCTCTGAGACAAGATCCTGCACGGCAGCCCGGTGCCGGTCTGCTTCAGCAGATACAAACTCCTCGCGTGAGAGGTTTCGTTCCAGGATTTCTCGCGACCGCCGATAGAGCTCGTACAGAAGCATCGCCTTCCAATCGGTCCACACGTTCTTGTTGACAGCACTCAAGTCTGCATAGGTGAGGAGGTAAAGCAAATCAAGCTGATGTGTGCTTTGAACTTTGGAGGCGAAGTCGAGAATGGTCTGTGGGTCGTTGAGATTGCGGCGGAATCCAACTTGTTCCATCAACAGGTGGTTGCGGACAAGAAAGAGCACGTCCTCGAGGGCATCGCTGTATCGAAGGCGCGTGAGCATCGTGCGGGCAACATCAACACCGATGATCTCATGATCGCCGATCCTGATCGGCTTGGCAATGTCGTGGCAAAGAGCGGCCAGATAGAGGGTGTCACGCCTCGGCAATGACCGAAAGATCTCACCGAACGTCGATGGGTCAACAGCAAGGGCTTCGGTGTGTGCGAGGACAATAAGTGTATGCTCATCAGTGGTGTAGAAATGATATTGATTATGCTGGAAGAACGCCACAAGGCCTTTCCACTCCGGGATCCAATGAGCAAGCAGCCCGAGATCGTTCATCCGTTGAACAGCGGGTCCCACGCCAAAGGGCCTGTTCAGGAGCTCTCGAAAAAGTGTGGTCTCGCGGAGGGTCTGAAGAGGCCGGTACGTTGCTGCATTCCTTGAGAGCACATCTTCGAGTTCGTACGAGAAGGGGACACTGTGCTCGATGGAGAGCAGAAACGCCCGGAGCGCTTGCTCGCTCGAGAGCTTTCTCACCCTGCGATGAAGGTCCAGTTTCTTGTCCTTGAGTACATAGAGCGTGTCGAGCCGCTGGGTGACCATTCGTCCCGACTCGCTCAGGTACCGGTCATGGGCCCAGTTCATCATCCTGCGGGTCAGCTGAGAAACCACACGTGCGGCGACGTAGTAATCCTGCATGAACCGCTCGACGCTCGTTCGTTTCGCAGAATCGCGATAGCCTAAGGCCTTGGCAACTCGCCGCTGGAGGTTGAACTCCAATGTGTCGTGAAGCGATTGGGCCTGCACGTGCATTTCATTCCGAGCTTGCAGGAGGAAGCTGAGGACGTGCTTCGCTTCCCGGAGAAACCGGACGCCGAACTGTCTCTGGAGAAAGGTGCTTCCCAGCATTTCGGAAAGAGCTGTTTCACCTGATCGCAATTGGGCTGAGAGTCTCGTGACGCCGATTCCGCGGGTCAGCCATAAGACCGTATGAAGATCGCGCAAACTGCCTGCGCTGTTTTTGATGTTGGGCTCAAGCAGCTTCGTCGAATGACCGTATTTCCTGTGCCTGAGCTCGGTTGCAACGATGAGGTGTTGGATGTACGACGCTCCGTCGACCGAGCGGATCTGGCGCTGAAGGCGATCGCGGAAGTCCGAAAAGACGGGGCGGCTGCCGCAGATGAAGCGGGATTCGAGCAGGGAGTTCCAAATCTCAAAATCTGTTTGAGGTGCGTCGAGACACTCCTGGATTGTCCGAAAACTGTGCCCAATGTCGAGACCAAAGTCGAGAAGATGATGAAGCAGATCTCCGGCCGCCTGGGCCGCGACGGGTTTCTTTGATTCATCCCTGATGAGGAACATAATGTCGACATCAGAAGAGAAGCAGAGTTCTTTGCGACCGTAGCCTCCGAGTGCAATGACGGCGACGAACTTCTTGTTTGGGTTCTGGAGAGAGCGATAGACAGATTCAATGAGAGAGTCAAGGCGTTTGGTCAGGGCGAGTGCAATACGCAGGCCTCCGGCGCCGCGGCGATGGAGCTTGACAATCGACTGAAGCTGAAGTGTGAGTTCTTGTTTGGTTGGAGGGGGCGCGCCCATCTTGCTCAGCATGTTCTGCTTACGAAATGTGCGTGCAATATACAGAAAGCGGCTTTTGTTTCAAAACTGGGAAACGGGATCGTTGGGCAGTTCAAAGGCTCACTGCACTTGGAATTCGTGTTTTCCCTTCTCCACCATCAGAACAGTCTCCGACCCGTTCCGATGCACGATGAGCTTGAACGCTCCGTCAGAGTCAATCGAAATGATCCTCTTTTTGCCTGGCGGCGACGTCTCGGCCAACAGTGTAACAACATGGCTATTGAAGCGATACCGCTCACACCCGACCCGTTTTCCATATCCGATTTCCCACACGAGTTCATTCTTTTCAGCGTTCGGTTTCAGACCGATGGCGTACTCCAGGAAATACAAGATCGGTCCGATGCCGCTCCAGCCGACAAAGTCTTTGGCAACCAGAGTGCTGTCCGTGTTCCTCCCAGGCTCTTTTGAGTCGGGGGCATAGTTCTCCCAGATCGTCCCGGTCTTCTTGAAGACGTCGGCAACGATTTCGAGATGCTTCAAGGCGATTGATCGGGCCAGTCCGTGATATCCGTATTTCTCCAGACCCCTGATGACCATCGTATTGGTCGGTGCCCAAACGGCCCCTCGCCAATATCCTCCTACGGAGTAATAGCCCGGTTCGTCTGCAGAGCAAGTTGGGACGGGATGCAGTCTGCCAAATGTCTGCGGATTCTGCAACTCGTGAACAAGAGATGCGGCTTGCTCGCGTGATGCGATTTGGGCCAGGAGCGTCCAGTATGCCGCTACCGTCTTGACAGGCGTTTGTTTGCCGTCAAGCGTAAGATCAAAGTAGAAATTCCTGCTTTGGTCCCACATCAGTTTATTGATGATCCCTGAGAGACTTGCAGCCTCTCGTTCGAAATCGATTGCTTCCTTTGATTTGCCGAGCACCCGGGCAATTTCAGCGAGGTTCCGCGCAAACAGAACGAGCTGGGAGGAAATATCAACAGCGGTCCCGCCCCGAAAGAGATATAGATTCCGTGGAGAATTGTCCATGCTCGCCCAATCGGTAACATAGAGTCCATTTCCTTGCAGGAGGTAGGTCTGTAGTGCTCTGTAGTAGCGTACGAGCGGTTCCCAAACCAGCTGCAGGCGGGCTGCATCACCGGTCAGGTGGTAGCTTTCGACCTCAGCCCAGGCGAGGACGGGATTGTCGAGTGCATCAAGGGTGAGTCGCGGGTTCGGTGAAGGAACAGGCCTGCCTTTGTACACAACGGATGCTCGTCCCTCCGAGGTATTCCATCCCCATCTGCTGAAAAGGGAAGAGTCTTCGACATTGACCCAATAAACGAAATCCAAACCGGACGCTCGCTGAATCTCTCTGCAGATCTCACCCGTCGGATGCTGCTTGGCGTAGAAGTTGTCGAGTGATGCAATGCCCGGCACGAGCGGATAAGCGACATTACAGAACATGGTCATGAAAGCGGTGTCCCAGAGGAAAATATTGTCGTTGAACGCGGCATCAATGAACTGGGAGACAAATCCGCTGTTTGGTGCTGGCTCGTGGAAGTTTCTGAATGCAATCTCCCAAGCCTTCCAATACAAATCCACCCAGAGCGGGTTCTCGTCAAAGACTGGCGAGGGGAGTTTCTGACGTGTCTCACTGAATCGTGGCAGGGGCTTTGGAGTGTACGTTTTCTGACCGAAGTATCGTCCGCGTTCGGCTTGCCGCGGGTCGCGGGAGCCGCGGTCCTGGGCAAACGAATGTGCGGCAAGGATCGTTGTTAACAGTATGAAGGCGCATGTTCGACGGATCGATGGATGTGCGACCATGTGGGAAACCAGTTGTCTGTGATTGGGTGGTACGACGGCTCAATATAGTGAGGATTTGTCCAAATTCACGCCCGGAAAGCTCGGATGAAGTCTTGACGTGTCGGAGGAAATCCGAAAGAAGAGACAAGAGGCTATAGTTTGGTCGCAACCACTACCACCGTTTTTGCAGTTGCAAGAACCCCCGCTTGGCCATCGATCGCTTCGACGAAGACAACGTAAGGACCGATACGAACGCGTTGTTTCTCGTCATCAAGACCATCCCAAATGATCTCGCCGTGCGGACCGCTGAGTTCTGAGTTGGCGAGCGTCCGCAGCAGTCTGCCCCTGATATCAAAGATTGTAATGCGAATGAGCGAAGTTGTGAGTGGAAGGTTGTACTGAATGATGCAAAAGTCCTCGAACCCGTCACCGTCCGGGGAAAAGGGATTTGGATTGATGGAGATCGAAGCGTTTGTCGGCAGGCTGTTTGTGTAGATGCCGTTTGGTTTCCCCGGCGAGCCGCCAGCAGAAGCAGGGGAAGAGCTCCAATTGCGACGGTCGTTGGAATCGATCTCAGGATTGATGCGTTCCAGCGATCGTCCCTTCGTATCGGTGAGATCGGGGTGATGCCAGCTTGGAGAGTAGGAAACGCTGTCAATCGTTTTTCCAAGCGCATCGTGAAGGATGATGTCGTCCCCATCATTGTTGAAACTGAAACCGCTGCTGCGATTGAGGACAAAGAGGTGGATGGCAGGTGAAGGAGCTGCGAGATAAGGAAATTGAGTGAGGATGGTCGAGTCGGCCGCGATCAGGACGAAATCACGCGGATGGATCACAGCCTGAACATTTGTGATAATGAACGCGTTGGAGCTGCTCGAGGTTGGACGGTCTGAGAATTTCCATCGGGCGATGTCGATGGGGCTGGATCCCCGATGGTACAGTTCGATCCATTCATTCTGACCTGCCAACGGATCGAACATGATTTCGTTGATGACAAGTACCCTTGGGCTCCGCTCCCGCCGTCACGACAGTCGATGCTGTATCGTTTGTGGGGTTCGTGTCCTGTGGGTCGGTGAGCACGGCCATGAACCTGTTATCCCCTGAACTCAATGGGGGAGGAGTGGCTGCGACGAGCGTCGTCTCGGATGGGGAAAGGCTCGCTCCATAGACACGAGTGAACCGTTCTTGCTCTTCTGCGAGGCTGTTGCCGTTGAGATCCTGGTAAAACTGAACGTAAGAGCCACTGGCTGCTTGAGTTCCAACGTTCTTCACCGTTGCGCTGAGAAGAATTTCTTGACCGGCAGAGGGAGAATCGTCTTGCGGCCTACGGATCACCCGAAGGTCGGTCAGAGCCAAGTCGTACGATGAGATGGTGAATATGGAAATGTCATCAAGCCGGAACGATCCTGTTGTGCCGCCGGTCGCTGATGCGATCAGTCGCCAACGGAATCGCACCCTCGGCTTATCTGAGAGCGCTGTCGGCAATTGCAGAGAGTTGAGTACGTAGGCAGAGGTTCCCGGGTTGCGGATGGTATCGCTGAGTACATCTGAGAACGTTGCTCCGCCATCGATCGATGCTTCAACGACCAGACCAGCCGTGTGTGTGCTGGAGCGGGCTGTGTAGAACTCGATCCTGACGGGCGTGTGGCTCGAGAAGTCATAGACCGGCGAGGTGAGCGATTGCGATATCGTTGCGTTGGTCGACAGCACGGCATTCGGTGATGAACGAGCTGATGAGGTCGTCGAGACGAAATCGCCGGATGCAAGGCGGTTGGTAGTAGTGACCCATCCGGACGGTAGGGCCGGTGCTACAACCGAATCGAAGCGTTCAACAA
>CAVUAC010000067.1:0-3191 GCA_963739335.1 uncultured Bacteroidota bacterium
AGGGACCTCCATGAATCAACATTACAGTCGGAAGGTTCGTCGCTGCAACCCCCTTTGGCGTCACCAGATAAGCGGGGATTGTCATTCCGTCTCTTGACTTGTAGCTGACCGGCTTCATCGATGCCAGATCTGTGCTCGGCAGATTGGGCCGAGAACGGTAGAGCAATTCAGCCTGCCCCGTCGTCCGGTCGAAAAGATAGCGAGACCCGGGGTCAACGTCGCTTGACACAGCCACAACCCACAGGTTTTCGTCTTCCGTCATGTTGCCGAGTGAGAGTTCTCCCTCGGGCAGTGCCTTCCTCAGTCGTGCGTAGTCTTCCCCAAATTTCTTATCCTTGGGATAAAGACGCATTTTGTCCCCAAGGTAGTACGTCGCGAGCAATTCATTCGTCACATCGGAGAAGAGTGCACCGGCAAAGTCAACTTCGTTCATGGGATCCTTGTCAACGAGAGTTGTCTTCCCTGTACCGAGGTTGTAGAGCTCAAGCTGAACCTTGTCCAGCTCATCTCCCTTGTTCGTCTCAAGGTAAAACTCTTTGCCGTCCGGAGTGAATCGCAAAGGCCCGCAGGATTCGTCTGCAGTTACAGTGTAGATGGAAGTGAGGGAATCGTTTTCAAGCTTCAGGATTTCAGTCCCGCCAGTCGGCGTCACCCGCACGCCGAGTCTCAGGTTTCCATCGAGGTCTGCGAGCCAGCCGGCAACGTTTTCGTCGTTCTTGCGAATGAGCTTGCGCTCGCCCGTCGTGAGGTTCAGTCGATACACATCGTGCAGATCGGCACGGCGGTCATTGAGTCCAACGAGAATCTCGGTCGGCGTTTTCTTCGGGACATCGATGATCATCGCGCGCACCTTTTCGAGGGGTGTAAGATCCCTTGCCGGAGGGACCGGATCGCCGGATGCCTTGGGGTCAACGGCATAGATGCGATAATTCTCGTCGCCTCCCTTATCCTGTGCGTAAAGAACGTACTTGCTGTCAAGCGACCAGAAGTATTGAGTCACTGGTCGGGTGGTGTCAGCCGTAATCGGGCGGGCTTTTTCAAACGGCTCGTTGCGTTCTTTGACCCAGATATTCCGTACACCCTTGAAGGGCTTGAGGAAAGAAATATGTTGTCCGTTTGGTGAAATCTGAGCGCCCGATATCTCGGGATCACCAAAGAATAACTCCCGGTCAATGATCGGTGGCAACTGGGCCAACGCAGTGACAGAGAGAACTAACAAAGCCGCAAGCAAGATGATGGTTTGTTTCATAGTAGTACCTTGGGTTGTGAAATGGAGTGTAGGATTTAGAGTTGAGGCTGTGCCTTGGCTTGTGGTTGTGTGGTTGCGAAAGAACTCTCCTCAGGAGCACGACTGTTCAGGTAGGTCTTCAGCGCTTCGCACGGCGAATAGAATGGATGAGCGTCCAAGTCCAAACCACATTGTCGGAGTTGGGATCGATCTCAACTTGTCGCATTACAACCGAACCCAACGTCTTCCAGATCTTGAATCGCTTGGTCAACGACGAACTGTCTTTGGGCGAACCATAGAGTAGTGTCATCAGGTCCTGCGTGTTTAGATCGAGGCAAAGGATCTTGGACTTGAACGGGTCTACGAGGGCAGCCGTATTTCTGTCGCCTTCCAGCAACAACCACTTCGGATATTCAGCCGTTACTTGTGTGGCTATGGAATCTTGGAAACGAACTACAACGTCGATCACTTCGCCATCAACCAGGATATCTCCCAAACGCGATGGGAAATCTCCAGGAAGAAGGCGATATGAACAAATCGCCAATCGTTGTGATAACTCTTCACACCGCAAGTGACGATAGTGCGATTGGTTTCGTTCGACCCAATCTAGCGACCTCTCTCCTAAATACTCCGTCGGTGCTGTTTCATCTAGAAGGCCGGAAGGTCTCCAGTCGAACCCCTGCCACAATGTCTTTGCACAAAGCTTCACAAAGAAAACAGAAAACCTTGAAGCTTCCGCTTGTTTAAGCTGAGCTGGAGTGAGTACAGCTAAGTCCCATCCATGGCTCCCAGAGTCAACCTGGCCAACAGCATTCCCGACAAGGACGCAAAACGACATCGCTATTAGACTGCAACTGAGCCTAGCGAGTATCACGGAAGAGCTCCTTTCCGAAAGGCCTAGCACTTTGTTCTTTACCTCGTTCCCACGCTCCGGCGTGGGAACGAAACGCCGACGCTCTGCGTCATCCCCAATCTGTGCATATCTCCAGAATCCCATCCTTGCCTGCGTAGTTCCTGGCGCTGGAGTATCGCCAGTCAACAGGATTGTCTACGTAGCCACGGCGTACGGGATTCATGTGGAGATATTCGATTTTCTGGCGGAGCATCTCCACACTCTGAATAATCTCAGGATGGCTCCCTTCTTGCCAAACCTGATACGTCCTGTCAACCTTATGTGGAACTTTGTGAGATTTCAACTCCCGTAGAAGCCGCTCTGAATGTCTCTCTTGAAGGTTGTCTATGATTTTTCTAGCTGTGTATGACTTGAAGTCACCCAACTCCTTACTCAGATCCTTGGCTGATGCAATCAAGTGCAGGTGGTTTTCCATTATGGCGTAAGCGAATACCCGAATGCGACCGCTCTTCTGGAGGTAATCTAGTGAATCGAGCACTATCTGCGCGATGGCAGGATCAGCAAACAGAGGTATCCAGTTGACGATTGTACAAGTCAGGAAGTACGGCTCTTGGTTCTGGATGATTCTGTAACGAGAACGTCCCAAAATCTGCCCTCTGAGACTTAATCCAGACGCAGAGCATCTGGTCAATCCGTTCCGACGGAGACCGTCGGAACGAGAATCGACCCCGCAGACAAACTACTCCTCGCTTCGCATGCAATCAGCAGCCAATCGCCATGGCCGGTTCGGCGACCCCCCGTTGCAACAAACACCGCTGCTGGCCTGTGCCTATAGCCCGTACCGGAATGGCCGAATCACGCGGTATCGACCCCTTGCCACCCTGTCGAAGAGTTCACTGGTGCCAGCATTGCCTCTAGCGTGCTTGCTAAGAAAGGATCCATACGTTCTTGGTCCGAAGCCCCGGCAGGCTTGGCGGAATTCTGCAATCCCGAAAGGCTCGGTCAGCGTTCTTCGCCTCACCGCGGTTACGATCGCCGAATAGACTCGATGCTGTGCCATAATGCCTCTCATTGGACTAAAAAAACATCCCTTCCCACACCCCCCGTGGG
>CAVUAC010000068.1:0-46725 GCA_963739335.1 uncultured Bacteroidota bacterium
AATAATTAAGGTTGCGTTTTCTTTTTTGCCTTCTTACTGCGTTGCCGCTTGTTGCGGTAGCGGATGAACCTACGGACGGCGCGCTGAAGCTGGCGATGCGTCCTGTGATAGGTGTCGTCGATACTGAACTTCCTGATTTCGGTGAACTGGCATTCGATCCGATTGAGCCATGAAGCGTTGGTCGGCGTCCAGACGAGGCGAACATTGTTCTCTCGCACCCAGCGTCGTATCTCCGGACGCTTATGGGGCGAAAAGTTATCCAGAATAAGATAGATTCGTTCTCGTCGGGGATAGTGTTTGCGTAAGCGTTTGAACGCACGAAGAGTCTCTTGCCAGCGCTTGCGCTGAAAGAAGTATCCCCAGAACTGATCACGGTGGACATCAAAGAACGCCAGCAAGTGCCTGACCCCGTGGAGGCGAGTGTAGGTCGCAGGCAGACGTTGCGGATGCCGCCGTTGTGCCCAGTGCATTCCATACTGCGGACGCAGTTCAAACGGGCCAAATTCGTCAAAGCAAACAACACGCGAACCCTTGGGACGTTTCCGGTACAGCCGTGTCACTCGTTTTTTTTAACGTCAAAGTCTGGGTCATTTGACTCTTTCCACGTCTTGGTTCGCTGGTGGCTGACACGTTGCTCTTTGAGGATTGTTCGTAAGGTCTCTATACTGATCTTCGATACAACCTTTGTCTTGATCAGATAGACCTGAAGCTTCTCCAGCGACCATCGGCTATACGGTTGATGCAACAACGAGGGTGGACATTGGGCGATTTCTGCGATCTCGGCCTTGATCTCTTCGGAGAACTCGCCGGGACGACCACGGCCAGGACGCTCTTGAAACAATTGCAGTCCTTCGGTATTGAACCGCCGAATGAGCCGCCGAACGTATTCAGGATGCAAGTAGGTCTGCAATGCTATTCCCTTGACCCGCATCTCTTGCGCAGACATCAGGATCACCTGTGCACGCCGTATCGCCGTGCGATTCTTTCCACGGCGCAGGATGGCTTGGATCTTCCGGCCTTCCTTCAGTTTCAAAGTACGAACATACAAGCACATTGTCGGGCCTCCTCTTTTGTGGCTCCTCTAATGTGCTAAACGCCTCAACGAAGTACAACCTTATTTTTTGGAACTGGCACTAGCATAGCAGTTGCCTTCTCAAGATATTTTCCTTTTCGTGTCTGATCTTTAACATACGTGCTTAATTCGAAAAGAGCAGAAGATGCAATTGCCGTAGCTGAAGCATCTTTGATATTCTTGAATTCGGGCAACGAATCAAAGTCCCATGCCGAAACATTGTCCGGGGTTAATCTTTTCAAAAAATAATCCGCCAATGCGCATGCCTTTTCAAGAAAGCTTTCACCCCTTGTGTACCTGTAGCAGACGGTCATGCCATAAATGAACCAGGCATGGCCGCGTGTCCATGTTGAATTCTCATCTTGCCCCTGCAATTGCCCTTTGTTGAATATTTTTCCGGAATCTTTGTTATACCGAACTACATGGTAGGTGCCCCCATCCGGTCGAACAAAATCACGATAAGTATTAAGTGCATGACGGATGGCATGTTCTCTAAGAGACTTTGGCGCTCCATGTTCCGCACCCCAAAACAAAAGTTCCAAATTCATCATGATGTCAACAACTACCGGATAAAGAGTCGTATCTCGACTGAATGGCGGCTCATCCCAATAACAACGCAGCATTCCTACCTTCGGACTATATCTTTTATCTAGCGTGATCGCAGCCTTTACTAAGATGTCTTTGTACGCTCTAGCCTCATTTTGCGAAACGCTCTTGATCCCATTGCCAAAACTGCAGCCAAACATAAAACCCAGGTCGTGTGTGCCGGTATTATATGTTTCCTTCTCAAGTCCGGCAGTCCATTTTTTTGCCCAATCCTTAAACTCATTTCTCCCGCTTAGTTCATAAGCGAGCCAGAGACATCCCGGATAAAACCCGCTTGTCCATCCACCTGAATCAAAATAGCTCCATTGAAGATCATGAGTAGCATAGGATGGAAATCTCGTGCTGTCTTTTACTTCAAGCACACTTGTTTCAAGATGCTTGCATGATATCCTCAACGCATTCTGAATGAGTGAGTCTGCGAGTTGCTGACTGCAGGATTCCTTGGCGAAAACTAAAACCAGGAACAAGAGAACAATTGGTTTTACATCTCGCCATTGCGATGTCATACTCTCTCTCTTGCTTGGAACCTGACCATGAATTCACCCATCTCTTAGAGACTATTTTATGCGTTGATTAATTTCTTGTGAGCTTGATACACGGTTGTACATTTACACGTCGTCTCCTATATCCGAAAGGCAATCATGCTCATATTGTGATCAAATTGCACTCAATTCTTTTTCAATCTTAGATAATAGACAATTGGCAACATTTCAGAATTATTGGTCATGAAAATTGTGCCCTTCATCAATAGAGAATCTTCAATATTGTTTCCCTCGGTGTCAGGAGTTTTCTCCTGACACCCACAAGGCATTGGTTCCGTCAGGACATCCGCCAAAAGGCATGCCGGACAAGAAAGTCCTGACGGCGAGGCGACCTTCCGAAGGATATGCTGGCCCAAACGTGTCCTTCCGAAGGTTGCGGGGGGAAAAAACGTGAAGTCCATCGACCACCTCCGAGGGTGGCTCAGGTGCCCGGCACCTCACAGGGAGTCCTCAGGTAGGTGCCGGGCACCTACTCCGTCACCCCTCCTCTGCTGTCGGTCTCTGAGGAATGGCCAGTTGAGCTTACTTCTGCTCTGTTCGTTTCTTCAGCTCTGCAAGTTTCTGCATCGCCTCCAGAGGAGTCATGTTGTCAACGTCGAGCTTGCGGATATCATCTCGAAGTCGGTCGTCTTTCATCTCAAACAACGTCATCTGGATGTCGGGCGGTGGAATGCGGCCCTTCAGCTGCTTTCCGCTCGAATAGACATTGAGCTCCGACTCTTCCAGATTCTTGAGAATCTTCTTTGCCCTCTCTGTGACTTCCTCGGGCAGTCCGGCCATTTGAGCCACCTGGATTCCGTAGGAATGGTCTGCGAAGCCGGGGACGACCTTGTGCAGGAAGATCACTTTGTCGCCATATTCACGAACATCCACTTTGTAGTTTTTGATGCGAGGGAAAATGTCGGCCAGCTCGTTCAGCTCGTGGTAGTGGGTCGCAAAAAGCGTTTTTGCGCCGATGCGCGAGTGCAGATACTCCGTCAGAGCCCATGCAATACTGATCCCGTCAAATGTGCTCGTCCCTCGACCGACCTCGTCAAGAAGTATGAGGCTTCGATTGGATGCCGTGTTGACGATGGTGGCTGCTTCGTGCATCTCGACGAGGAAGGTGCTTTCTCCTGAGGCGATGTTGTCGCTTGCTCCAACGCGAGTATAGATCCGATCGACGAGTCCAAGATGCGCTTCGGATGCCGGCACGAAACTCCCAATCTGCGCCAGTAACACGATGAGGCCCACCTGCCGGAGGTAGCTCGATTTGCCGCTCATGTTCGGACCTGTCACAATCAAGATCTGATTGTCTTCAATATCCATGAGGGCGTTGTTGGCCGTGTAGCGCTCTCCGGGCGGCAACAGACGCTCGATCACGGGATGACGACCCTCTTTGATGTCGAGTCTCAAGGAGTCATCAATTTCCGGGCAAACGTAATTGTTTTCGACGGCGACATCAGCGAGTGAGACAAAACAGTCGAGTGTGGCAAGGATGGAAGCATTTTCCAGGATGACAGCGGCGTAGTCGGCGATTGCGACCCTCACCTCGTTGAAAATACGCGTCTCGAGGCTGAGGATCTTCTCTTCTGCGTGAAGGACCTTCTCCTCATATTCCTTCAGTTGCGGCGTGATGTACCGTTCGGCGTTCGTCAGCGTCTGTTTTCTGATGTAGTCTGCGGGGACTTTGTCCTTGTGCGTGTTTGTGATCTCAATGTAATATCCAAAAACATTGTTGTAGCCAACCTTGAGGGACGGGATGCCGGTGCGCTGGCGCTCCTGCTGCTGCAGTTTTGCTATCCAGTCCTTCCCGCTGAAGGCCACCCCGCGAACCTCATCAAGCTCTGCGTTGAATCCCTTTCGGATGACGCCCCCATCCGCCAGTGCAAGCGGTGGATCGTCTTCGATGGCGTTGTGAATGAGTGTGACGAGATCGTCAAGCGGATTCAGCCGTGCATGCATTCCTTTCAGTGTGGACGAAACCAATGTTCCTACGTGGGTTCGAATTGCAGGGATGAAGGAAAGAGAGCGTTCCAGCTGTTTGAGCTCTCGCGGGTTAGCCCTGCCGGTAGCGATCCTCGCCACCAGACGCTCAAGATCTCCGATTTTCTCAAGCACTTCCCGAATGTTGCTCCTCGAAGCGTCGGTTCCGTACAACTCCCTCACGGCCTCCAGCCGACTCTTGATCGGCTCCAACTTCTTCAACGGACGATTGACCCAGGCCTTGAGCAGTCTCCCTCCCATGGCCGTCTGGGTCCGATCGATAATGGCGAACAACGTCCCGTCCGACTGACCGGACAAGGACGACGTGATTTCGAGATTCCGCTTCGTCGATGAATCCAGAACCATATAGTCGCTGATATCGAACGGGGTCACCTTCTTGACGTGAGGGAGGTTGGCTTTCTGCGTTTCCTGCAGATAGTGCATCACCGCGCCAGCGGCAACAATTCCTATCTTAAGGTGTTCAACACCGAATCCTTTGAGAGACTGCGTCTTGAAGTGATTCACGAGAATCTCATAGCAGTAATCAGCATTGAAGGCCCAGTCGTCAACCTTGCTGTAAAGTCCGCGATATTTCTCCCGCAAGATGCTTTCCACCGTTTCAAGATCGCGCTTCTGCACGAGAAGCTCCGACGGCTGAAGGACATAAATCTGATCGGGGAGGTTTCGTAAAGGGAACTCCGTGACGGAAAACTCTGCGGTCGACACGTCGATGAAAGCAAATCCGATCAACTCGTCACCCTGCGCGAGCGGCGATGGAAGAGCAACAGCGGCCAGATAGTTGTTCTGCTTCTGCTCGAGCACTTTGTCCGAGAACGAGACACCCGGGGTGACGACCTCAATAACATCCCGTTTCACGAGACCTTTTGCGAGTTTTGGATCTTCAAGTTGCTCGCAGATGGCAACCTTGTGACCTGCCTTCAAGAGCTTCGGAAGATAGACATCGAGGGCGTGGTGTGGAAATCCGGCCAGAGGCACCTCACCGGCAGCGCCGTTGCCCCGCTTGGTGAGGGTAATGCCCAACACCTTCGCGGCAGTTTTCGCGTCCTCTTCGAAGGTCTCGTAGAAGTCACCCATGCGGAACAGAAGAATCGTGTCCGGATGCTTCGCCTTGACCTGCTGGTATTGTTTCATCAACGGCGTGGACATAGGCGGTTGAGGTTATCGATACGTCTTCGTCATCCCTCAGAAGGTGCCAAAATGCTGATTGCGAGTGCCACTTCTATTAAGAGATCTTGTATTCAGAAAGGCACTTGTGCCCGCTTCCAACGGTATTCTCGGTGTCAAAACACAAGATTACTTTTTGTCCGAAGGACCCCTTCGAAGGAAGCGGCACTAGTGTCACGTCCCGCAGATACCTTGAATAAGTCAATCTGCCAAAGCAGGCATGCACCGGAAATCCAGAAATGACCATGCCGGACACAGCACACACTGCCAATCACGAAACGATGCCCTTCCGAAGGAACCCTTTGCCTCGGCGAGAAGAGGCGGACAGGTAGATCCAATCTCGGGACACAAAATCCCCCTCGATCCCCCTTTTCCAAAGGGGGAGGTGATATCGTCCGGCTGCGTCGAGTCCGCACTGGCATATCCACATTCAGGCCTCCCCCTTTTCCAAAGGGGGAGGTGATATCGTCCGGCTGCGTCGAGTTCGCACTGGCATATCCACATTCAGGCCTCCCCCTTTTCCAAAGGGGGAAGTGATATCATCCCGCTGCGTCGAGTTCACACTGGCATATCCACATTCAGGCCTCCCCCTTTTCCAAAGGGGGTACGGGGGATTTGGAGTGGAGTGCACCCTTATACTGAGACAGTTTTTTGCTGAGTTAAGGTGGACGGGTTTATGGATGTTTTGTTGAGCCATAGGGCCTCAAACTCGACAGGGGGTCTGTAGCCCAGTGACGAGTGAAGCCGTTTCTGGTTGTAAACGTGATCGATGAAGCGCTCAATGTTAAGCCTTGCATCAAAAAGCGTGTTGTATTCGTTGAGATACACTTCCTCGGCTTTGAGCGTCTTCATGAACGATTCAGCCAAGGCATTGTCGTAGGGATTACCTCGGCGACTCATGCTGATGGTAATGTTCTTTGACACCAGCAACGCAACATACTCGCTGGAAGCGTACTGAACGCCTTGATCAGAATGGTGGACTAATCCTGGAGCGACACTTCGAGTGTCCAAAGCCATCGTCAGTGCTGCTAAGCTCAGTTTGGTGTCAATGCGTGAGCTGAGCGCCCAACCGACAGCACGACGACTGAAGGCATCCAGGATGACTGCCAAGTATGCGAAGCCATGCACAAGACGAATGTAGGTGATATCAGCAACCCATAGTTGGTTTGGTTCCGTCAGGACCATTGTCTGAGCAAGATTCGAGTAGACACGATAGCTGTGAGACGAGTCGGTGGTACGAACCCAACGCCTCCTCGGTCGACAGAGCAGATTCTCCTTACGCATCAAGGCCAAAACACGCTTGTGGTTTACACATGAGCCTCGGCGATACAGCTCTCGACTGACGCGTCGATAACCGTAGGATGGATACTCGGCACAGATCTGTTGAATCTGGTTGCGTGCTGGATCACGTTCCTCAGTAGTGCTCCTACGCTCGAGGTGTCGATAATATCCACATCGCGACACACCGGCAAGCCGGCACAGATGCTGGGTCGATACCTTAGGTGAGATCTGGTCTATCAGCGGATGCATTAGGGCTTCGTAGTCTTTGTGTTGCTGTCGGTCAAGATGGTCTTTGCATGTCGCAAGGCCTTTTTTAAAAAATCATTCTCCACCGTCAGGCGTCCGATGATGCGTTCAAGCTCTGCGATGCGCTGCTCATTCGTCTGACTCGGATCAACCTCGCTCGCCGTGCCCCGAAAGGCACCTTCGGGGTTGTTCTGAAACTCCTGGCTCCATTTGTAGACCAGGTTAGCATGGATATCAAACTGCCGGGTCAGTTCAGCCACTGAGACACCAGACTCAAACGCTCGAACGACCTGCAACTTGAATTCACGAGTGAATCGCCTGCGTGATACGGACATAGGACATCTCCTCCCTGGAAATGTCCACCTTAATACTCATTTCTTCTGTCTCACGCAAGGGGTGCACTCCAGAGTGCGGTCCGTCGCACCTTGCACTTATTCAATGAACTTGTGAGACAGGACACTAGTTCTTCCCTGAGAAGATACACAAAGTTCGAGACCGAGACAACCGTCTTTCGTTGGTATTTGCTCGTCATCATCGTTATTGTAATTTCGGCAAAGTTTCGGTAGGTTCACCCTTGAAGTACAAGAGTTTGTGTAAAAACCCTCGACATATGTGCCGAAGGGGAAAAGGAACAGTTCTTCGACAGTTAAACTGTCGAAGAAGGCCCATGTCCGACAGTTCAACTGTCGGACAGCAAGGATGTGGGGATTCGCGCCACTCACTTTCAGAAAGACGCGCTTTTCACACAGGCTCACAAGCAAAGAAAGCTCGTTTATGGGATTCTATCCTCAGCCGAACTTGTGGCAATGTGGACCCTTTGCCCTCAAGCATGCTCTGGTCACACTTGGCATTCTGGCAGACGAACTTGAGATCACCAAAATCGCCGGAACGCGTTGGTGGGCCGGGACAGACGAGTTTCAGCTTGCAAAAGCAGCGCGTCGATTCGGTTGCGATCTGAGGCTTATCCGACGGTACGATCCTGAGAAGGCGCGCAGGGAATTGATCTCGTACCTACGGCGGGATATCCCAGTGCTTCTCTGTGTCCAGGAATGGGAGCACTGGATCACAGCCGTGAAGGAGGAGAAGGGCAAATTCATTCTGCTCGACAGCAAAGAGAAAGCTGTTCTCACCATCCTTTCATGGCGAGATCTCAAAAAGCTATGGGCCTATCACGAACGCGATGAACGGGACAAGACTGCGGTTCAGACGATTCTGGATTTTCACCCGGTCGTTCCGCGATTTCGTGTGCACACAAAAGCGAAGTTCTCCCTTGCACGAGCACACTTCCTGAGAAACCCCAGCAACCGGAGCTTCGCGAAGCTCTGGAATGAATACCTCGAAGATCTGCTGAAACTGTGCAGGCCCCGCACTCCGCAGCGCGAGAACTTCATCTCCCTCGGCGAGTTCCTCCGGCGGCACGAGACGATGATCGTGGACCAGGTTGATTTGTGGCATGGTTGGATTGAGCGCTCGCAGGCCAAACGAGTATTGAGGCATCTCCACTTTGTCGCGGACACGTACGGGCTTGTTCTTCCCAGTCAGGATGAGAAACGAGGCATCGCCGGGATCACCGCAATTCTGGCGCTCTGGGCCGCGAGTCAATACGGCGTGCTGCCGGTCTACCAACATTTGCCAAAGAGCAAGCGGCGATAGAATCGCGGCACCTCATCCGTCCGTCACGCGAGCAACTCTTTCCCCATCTGCTGCTAAAAAAAAATCCCGCCCTCGATAGGCGGGATTTTCGTTTCACCTTCTCGTCGCGGAAGGCCACGCTGCCATCCTGTCCCACTAGTGGACAGTTACTTTGATTCCTTGGTCTTTCTCGCAAATGTCTGCAGGTGAAACGCGTGTGTGAACTTTAGTCTGGGCACGCGGGAATCGTCGTCCATCTAAAAAATGAATCGTTCATGCAATTGTGACGCGACTTGATGACGCGCGTGAGCGTCAGTTACTTTCTCTTTGAAGAGTCCCGCTTTGTGGGGTCCCGCTCTCATGCGGGATCCAAAAGGCGGAAAAGTAACCAAAGAGAACTTCCGAAATCATATCGCACGTGGAAATGCATCCAACACACTTGCCGTAATTTCCGTGCGAGAAATTGAGTTTGATCAACGAGATCCTCGTCCCTGCACGGAAATTAAACCCACTCGTTAGGCCGCCCAGCCCGCCAGCCGATGATTTCGGTAGCCACGGGCTAAGAGAATGCTGAGTCGGATCAATGAATCCGTCACAACAACGCTTTCTCGATCTCCATTGCCTCGGAAATCGATGGCGGTGCGCGCGGGACGGCTCAATCCGTGCGTTCCGATTTCGACCCAACCACACTTGCCCCCTGAGTCTGCTCTCTCTCGACGGGTCGAAATCGTTGGCATGCGCGGTTGGCGGCTCTCCGCGGGCGTTTCGATTTCCGCGTCCTTTCTTTGGTTACTTTCTTTCGACGAGGAAAGAAAGTAACAACCCGTCAGGGTTGAGCATTCAAACAGCAGGAATTCATCGTAACAATCCACTAGTACAGGAACATCGGCTTGCCCAGGAGATGCGCGACCTTCGGTCGATATTGTTCTGAATCGTACAGCTCAGCGACATCAACACGCTTGACGCCTTGCGTCAGGGTGTCAATCGGGACGGTAGTGTACTTCCCTTCACGCAGTGCGACCATCTTCCCAAAGTCCTTTCTGACTGCAAGGTCGGTCGCCAGATTCGCGTAGCTGATGGCAACCATGCGATCAAGCGCGTCCGGCTCACCGCTTCGCATCAAATAGGCGACCTGCTGATACACCGTGTGAATGCCGAGAAGCTTCTTTAAGGCATCTTCCGTCACAGCGCCAATCCCACCAAGCTTGCGATGCCCATAGGCATCTGCTTCACCGTATTCTACAACTTGTCCGCCGAGGAGGTGAGCACCTTCAGAGACCGTCACAATGGCATAGTTGCTCGGATTGTGGGCTTTGTCTTTCTCAAGGAAGCTGGCAAGCCTCTCCACATCGAATGGGACCTCCGAAATGAGCGCGCGATCGACACCGGCGAGATAGGCCGAGATAAGCGACGTTTCTCCGGAGTTGCGGCCAAAGAGCTCCACAATGGCAATACGTTCATGCGAACCGGCGACCGTGCGGAGTGCCGTGATGAAATCGACGCTGCGCGTCACCGCTGTGGAAAATCCAATGCAGTAATCCGTGCCAAACACGTCGTTGTCCATCGTCTTCGGGATGGCAATGGCAGGCACACCTTCCTTATGCATGCGCACGGCGTAGCTCTGCGTATCATCCCCACCGATCGTGATCAGGACATCGATCTTGAGATGCTCGATCACTTTCAGGACATGAGGCGTGAAGTCAACTTTGTAGTCCTTTCCGAGCTTCTCGTGCTCGGGAGTCTTCAGAAACGCAGGGATGTCATCAACCTTCACCCTCCCTGGATTTGTCCGCGAGGTGTGGAGGAACGTTCCACCCGATCGGTCGATCGTGCGCGTGTTGAGCTTGTGCAGGTGAACGTAGTTGTCCCCCTCATTATCGGTTCGGTTGAAATCGTAATAGAGCAATCCTCCCCAGCCACGCCGGATTCCGACCACCTCTGCACCCTTGTCGATTGCGCGGTACACGACGGCCTTGATGCAAGGGTTCAAGCCAGGCACATCACCGCCACCCGTGAGGATACCAATTCTCATTGTCTCTGCCCTTCTTAATCGTGGTTAGTGAAGTTTGTCTATACCCCAGTTTCCCATGACGTCCACCAGCTTGTAGTCCGTCAGATCGTAGTGGATGGGAGTAACCGAGATATAGTTATTTCGTATTGCAGACTGATCGAATCCAAGTCCCTCATCGTCGTCTGCCAACGCCCCTGTCAACCAGTAGTACTCCTTGTTAGCAGGATCCCGTCGCACATCGAACGTGTCGTTCCAAACAGCCCTCCCCTGCCGTGTCACCAACACACCCTTGATCTCCTTTTCCGGGAGCGGCGGCACGTTGACATTCAGCAGCGTTCCTTCCGGGAGTCCTTTCTTCACGACAAGAAGCGCCAGCTTCCGCGCGAACTTCGCGGCATAGCGAAAGTCCGGCGGGCCGTAGGTCGCGAGCGAAATCGCAATGGAAGGAATGCCGAGGATCGTGCCTTCGGTTGCGGCAGACACAGTTCCTGAATAGATGATGCTGATCGCCGTGTTGCCGCCATGATTCACGCCCGAGAAAATAAGATCAGGTTTCTTCTTGAGGAGAGCCTTCACGGCAAGCTTCACGGAGTCGGCTGGTGTGCCTTCAACCGCGTAGCCGAAGAACGCACCATGCTTCCTGACTTCTTTGGCCCGCAGCGGAAAGTTCATCGTGATC
The DNA here is from genome assembly GCA_963739335.1 of uncultured Bacteroidota bacterium. GTDB lineage: Bacteria > Bacteroidota > Ignavibacteria > UBA10030 > UBA10030 > UBA9647. The sequence continues at coordinate 11,220 of CAVUAC010000068.1, forward strand.
GCATGACCAACGGCACTTTGTGCCTTGTCCGGCGCGACAACGGTGACATCGCCGATCTTCTTCAGCTCCTGGACGAGCACAAAAAGGCCCGGAGCATCGATGCCGTCATCATTGGAGACCAGAATGCTGAGTTTCTTCTTTGGTTGGGTTTTCACGACGCCCTATAATATTGAAAATTGCCCTCTCACACAATGCTCCGTACCCTGGATCTTCGTGAATTCCAGATAAATCAATGCACACACCGCTGCCTGCCGGCAGGCAGGCCTTACATCCCCTCGTCCCGCTTGAAAACAGCGAGACGCAGAAAGCGCGGAGGGGAAGGAATGAATGTCCTCGAGAAGGATGATCGCCGACCGATGAGGATCTCAGAATCCCTCTCCTCCAAGGAGAGGGCGAGGGTGAGGTCTGCTTTTTGGCGGAGGGTGAAGTCGAATCTGAAAGAGGACCCCATCCTGTGAGGCTGTCCAATTAGTTCTTTGATAATACAAGTTGGTTCAGCGCCGATGAGGCGGTAGAGTGTCAGGGATTAGTTGACCCAGTGCGCAGTTTTCTTGACGTTGTGTGCGATACTGAGCATTCCGATCTCTACGTTGACCTTGGGTTGACCACGCAAGCGGCAACGCGTGTAAGCTTGGTTGAACTTGATGTCACCGAACGGCGGCTCCACATCCATGCCTCGTTGCTTGCGCAAGGCGAGACCAATATCCGAGTTGAGGTTAGCCCTCGCCTGAGCACGATAGACGTCCAGCGTTGGATTGACAAAGATGGTACGATTGCAATCTCCCCGCTTGCAGTCAATGGCAACGGGACAGTCCTGACAGTTGACACATTGGTAGCTGCGTGCTGTGCTGTTATAGCCGCTGGTGCTGGTAATCGTTCTTACCTGCTTCAAGGTGAGCAGACGTCCTTGCGGACAACGATAGGTGTCGCTGGTGGCGTCGTGGGGAAAGTTTTCCTTGCGATACGGATTAGTGCGATACTTCTTCTTCTGTTCCAGGTGAAAGGTGTTGTATTTGAGATAATTGCCGATTTGGTGCTCGCTCAACAACGCATAGTTCTCTTCACTGCCATAGGCACAATCGCCCATCACAAGAGCGGGGTATTGTCCGAGTAAAGTGTGTAGACGCTCAAGGTGGGTGGGGAATGCATCGCTCTCGGAGGCTTTCCGTTGGTGGAAGCTGTAGTTGACAATGAACTGGTGCTGCGTACCAATCAACACATTGTAGGATGGAAGGAGTTGACCATCTTTGGTGAGAAAGACCGTCGCTGCGGGATCAGTTTTCGCATAACTGTTGCGCCCAGCTAAGGTTTTCTCCTGCTGCTCATAGTATTCGAGTTTTGGCAAGAGCTTCGTGGAGATCTGAGTGAGAGCCTTCGCCGTGCGTTTGGGGGCAGGGGGTGTCTCCTGTAAGATGTTGTTGAGCCGTTGGATTTGTTCTTTGACGTCATTGCTCGTGAGTGTGGACTGCTCGCCGAGTTCTTCCAGGTTGCGCTCGCCGTAGTGCAGTTGTTCTTCAGCATTGGTGTGCTCGATTTCCACGAGCAACTCGTTGATCTTTTGCTGCACCTTCTCTTTGTAGCGCTTGGTGTTCTTGGCCCAGACCACCTTGTGCTTGTTGCTGTCGGCTCGGAGTTTAGTCCCATCAACAAAATACTGCTCAAGATCGATATAGCCGTGCTCAAGCAGGAAGAACACCATCGAGCCGAAGACCTGATCGATGACTCCTCGGAGTCGGCTGGACCGGAAGTTGTTGATGGTGCGGAAGTCGGGTGTGCTCATCCCCGACAACCACATGAAATGAATGTTCTCGGTCAGCGCCTTCGCAATTAACCGCGACGAGTAGATCTTGGTCACATACGCATAGACCAACACCTTCAGCAGCATCAGCGGGTGATAGGCACTCGCACCGTCACCTTGGTATGTTGCCAGGAGTGGCTGGATGTCCAACTTGTCGACGGTCCGATTGACCACACGCACTAGATGGTTCTCCGGGATCAACTCCTCCAAGCTCGGAGGCAAAAGCATCACTTGTTGCTGCGTGTATGGTTTGAACACTTGCTTACTCTTCGCTTTCTTCCGCTTCCGCACTGGAGGCGGCGAGGTTTCATCAAAGAGCGTATGAGAGTCTGGTCTCATCTGGCGGCCTCTTTAGTAATGAGGAGTATGGATTGAAAGACGTACAGATGCATGAAAAGTTGCGCTCCACGAAATACTTTTTGGACAGCCTCAATCGTTGTCCCTGAGGCATGCCTTCCGACGGAGGATGAGGTCGAATGTGCGAGAGGGTCCCCAATCTGCGGCAGTGCCTGACGAGCTCTGACGAGGAGCGAGCCCGCCCGACCGCCATCAGGCAGGCGGGGGGTGTGTGCCTCTTTCGAGAAAACCTGAATTGATGTGTGAATAGACCTCTGCTTCATGACGGTGACTCACTCAAGGCTCATCCGAGACACCACACTAGTCCAGTTCTCTGGAACCTGCCGCACGGGACATCCGTTCGATTTCATTCTCGAGGCGCTCTGCTTCTCCATCCTGCGGAGAAAACTCTATCCCCCAGGCCTTCTCAAAACCCCATTTGAGGATCGCTGCAACCTCGTCGAATGGGACCCTCCTGCCAAGGGCGGACGACAGATCAACGGTGTGCTCTCGAAGCTCCTCTTTCAGCTGTTGGCGCTGCTGATCGTCCAGACCCTTCAAGAACTCCACCATCCTCAGGTGATCCGGTCCGAGCAACACTGAGCCATGTTGGAGCACGACTTCTTCCCCATTCGGACGTGCGTATCTCCGTTGGGCGCTTCCCACGAGCTTTCGACCGGAGACATGAATTTCATACCGCGCGACGCTCGCAAAACAGGCCACGGCTGACGACGAACGATAGAGGGATGGGAAATGAGGTTGGGATTTCTCGAGCGCTGCCTCCACACCAAGAGCTCGAAGGCCACAGACGAGCGCTTCGCTGATGTTCTGGTAGACGCCCAAGACACTCTTCTGCGAAGCAACCATCACGACGCTGTAGGTCAGTTCATCCGAGTGCAGGATAGCCCGGCCACCGGTCGGTCGGCGGACGACATCGATCCCCGAATCTTCGCAGTTCTTCAGGTCAATTTCATCGACAGGCTGATGCCATCCAAGGGAAATAGCCGGAGGTGCCCAACCTGTACACGCGGACCATGAACGGATGCTCAGATGCAACTAGCAACTGTGCGAGCCGCTCGTCATGCATCATATTGAATGCGCCAGTCCGACGTCCGGTATTGCTGAACCGCCAATTCATCTAGAAGCCATCTCAAAAATACACAATGGAAATTCCATTGCAAGATTTTCTTCGCGTTTCTTTGCGGTCCCTGCGGTTAGATTCAAACCGCGGAGGCCGCGAAGGGACGCAAAGTGGTTTTTGAGATAGGTTCTAGTGATGAGCGTAACCGGAAATGATGCCGCGCTTGCTTTTCGCAATGAAGGAAAGAACTGCCTGGACCTCAGGGGTCGGCTCGACCTCTTGTTGAATACGGGCAACCGCCTGAGAGACGTTGAGACTCGATCGGTAGATGAGGCGATATGTCTTGTCGAGCGACTCAATTGCCTTCTCCGAGAATCCCCTTCGGCGCAACCCGATGACATTCAGTCGCTCAAAGATAAGAGGTTCACTCCCCGCGAGGACATACGGCGGCACGTCCTTCACAACACGAAAGCCTCCGCCAACCATCGCGTGATCCCCCACGGCGCAAAACTGATGGACTGGCGTCAAACCGCCCATGATCACCCAATTCCCCATATGAACGTGACCGCCCAGCGCACAACAGTTAGCGAGGATAACATTGTTGCCGACCACGCAATCGTGTGCCACATGCGAATACGCCATGAACATGCAATCGCTGCCGATGACGGTTTTTCCGGTCTCCGCCGTACCGCGATTGAGCGTCACGAACTCCCGAACCATCGTTCTGTCACCCACCTCCAGCAACGTCGGCTCTCCTTTGTACTTGAGATCCTGCGGAGGACCCCCGACAGCTGCCATGTCATGGATCTTGCACTCCCTGCCAATGCGGCTTCCGCTGTGAATCACAGCGTGCGCTCCTATCCACGTACATTCACCAATAGTAACATCGTCCTCAATGACGGTAAACGGCCCCACTCGCACACCATCTCCAATCACGGCCTTGGAACTGACAACTGCGCGCGAATCAATGTAAGTAGGCATTATTGCGAAGAGGAATCCTTTTGAATGGATGACAGCTGGTAGGACTCTGTATGGTTTCCTGGTTTCGGTTGAGCCCCTTCTCGATCGACAATTGCGGCAGAGAAATCTCCTTCCGCGACCAGGTTCCCGTCGACAAACGCCTGACCACGGATTTGGATGAACTTGGACCTCCGGCTCACCATCTCCACATCCAGCACAAGCTGATCGCCGGGGACAACGGGCCTTCGAAACTTGACATTATTGATCGACATGAAATAGACCAGCTTGGTGCCGGGATTCTCAAGGCCGTTCAGCATAAGGATCCCTCCCGCCTGGGCCATCGCTTCGATGATGAGCACGCCTGGCATCACCGGTTGATCCGGGAAATGACCCTGGAAGAATGGCTCATTGAGCGTCACATTTTTTACGCCAACGACACGCTCGTCAAGCTCGAAATCGATGATCTTGTCTACCAGGAGAAATGGATAGCGATGAGGCAGTATGCGCTGAATGGCATTGATGTCAAAAATGACCCCTTCCTTTTTGACATGCATGTACTTCTTGACCAGCTTCTTCTGCTGGTAAAGCTTGCGCACCTTTCGGGCAAACTCTACGTTGCTGGCATGCCCCGGGCGGGCTGCGAGAATTTGCGCCTTCAACGGAGCCCCGATCAACGCAAGATCCCCGATGAGATCGACGAGCTTGTGCCGGGCGGGCTCGTTCTTGAAATGAAGCTTTTTCTCATTGAGCACGCCCGTTGTGCCGAGAATAAGGGCGTGATCGATCCCAAGCTTGTGCACGAGTTTTCGGAGTTCCCCGTCAGAAAGCTCCCGATCGACAATGACGATCGCGTTGTCGAGGTTCCCGCCTTTGATGAGTCCCTTGTCACGCAACATTTCCACTTCGTGCAGGAAGCAGAACGTGCGCGCGTTTGAGAACTCATTGATGAATTCTTTTTCGAGGCTAAAGAGGCCGGTGTGCTGGCTTCCAAGAGCAGGGTTGTGATAATCGATGAGCACCGTCACCCTGAAATCGTCGGTTGGCAGCGCAACAATATCCACACCCTTCTCTTCATTCTGATAACGAATCGTCTGATCGATGATCAGATAGTCTTTGGGAGCTTCCTGTTCCTGGACCCCTGCCTCCAGGATCATATCGACGAACGGCTTCGAGCTCCCGTCTGCAATCGGAGGTTCAATGTTGTCGAGCTCAATGATGACGTTGTCGACCTGCAGTCCAACGATCGCAGCCAGGACGTGCTCGACGGTGTGCACACGTACATCGCCGATGCCAAGCACCGTGCCGCGTTCGACTTCCACGACATGGTCGACATCCGCCGGAATCTCGGGGTTTCCGCCAACGTCAACACGTCGAAAGCGAATGCCGTAGTTGTCAGGTGCAGGCTTGAACGTCATCGTGGTCTGCACGCCAGTGTGCAGCCCAACACCGGTCATGGTCACCGGTTTCTTGATCGTATGTTGCTGAACGAGCATGGTTGTTTCCGAATGGGTTCGTTACGTTTTTGTTTCTGCGAGGTGGCTGCGCAACTCTTCGAGCGACTTCTTGAGCGCTTCGAGATCTTTTGCCATCTCGGGGAGCGAACGAATAACAGCCTCGATTCTCAATGCCCGCATGCGTTCCTTCGCGGGTACCCGAGATATGTTTTGCCCGCCTCTGTGGATTTGGGCACACCTGACTGAGCCATCAGCACAGTCCTGTCCGCGATTTCAATGTGCCCAACGATCCCTACTTGGCCCGCGATGACAACATTCTTCCCAACTTTCGTGCTTCCGCTGATCCCCGATTGGGCGGCAATCACCGTGTTTTCCCCAATGATTACGTTGTGGGCGATATGAACGAGGTTATCAAGCTTCGTTCCGTGTTTCAAGAGGGTCTGCCCCATCGTGGCCCTGTCGATCGTGCAATTCGCCCCAATCTCGACATTGTCCTCGATGACGACAATTCCCATCTGAGGGATTTTCTCGTACGACCCATCAGCCTTGGGAGCGAACCCGAAACCGTCAGAACCCAGCACCGCCCCGGCGTGAATGATGATCCCGTTTCCGAGCCGGGTCCCATGGTAGATCGTAACGTTCGGATAGATCGAGCAATTTTCTCCGATGGTCGCGCCATCGCCGATCACGCATCCATGAGCGATCTTCGTATTGGATCCGATAACGACATTCCGACCTACGACAACGTAGGCCCCCAATGCGACATTGCTCCCCAACGTCGCCGATTCCGACAATGCCGCTGTCGCATGGATCCCCTTCGTAAACGGATCCGGCATCGGCACGATGCGTTTCATCACCTGCAGGAACGCCGCGTACGGGTCGGGAACCTTGATGAACGTCAGCCCTTTGCGCTCAGGGCTGCGCTTCGTGTCATAAGAAGTGGAAACGAGGATCGCCGAAGCCTTCGTCGCAGCTACAAACTTCTCGTACTTCGGGTTTGCGAGAAACGTGAGATCAGCTGAGCCAGCTTCCTCAATCTTGGCCACGCGAAGAATCTCGACTGCCGGATCACCGGAAATGTCACCGTGAACAAACGTCGCGACTTCTTGAGCGGTCATACGAGGACCCGGATCTATTTCACTCCGCCCGTGGCGATCGCAAGCTTCGCGAGGACCTTGGGGGTGAGGTCGTACTTGGTATTGGCATACATCAGTAGAATTTCGCCACTTTTGTCAAAGACGTAGTCAAATCCCTCTTCGACAGCAACATCCTGAATTGCCTTGAATACGCGATCCTGCACGGGCTTCATGAGTTCGTTTTGTTTGACAAAGAGATCACCATTCTGGCCGAACTTCTTGTTGCGATAATCTGCGATTTTCTGCTCCAGATCGCGCAGTTCCTTTTCTGCATCTGCCCGTCGCGCTTCTGTCATGATGAGCTTCCGCTTGTCGTAGTCATCAAGCTTCTTTTGCCAGTCTTGCTGGAGCTTATTCAGTTCGCCCTGCCAGTCGACGACGATTTGGTCAAGCTGTTTCTGAGCGTCCTGCGCATCAGGCAATTGTTTCATAATGGCATCGGTGCTCACGTACCCAACCTTCACTTGCCCGGTCGACAGCGATGTGCCGGCAACAGACAAAAATATCGGGAGCCACCAGAGCTTCTTCATAGTCACACCCCACCTTTCTTCACATTCAATTGTACCAGTACTTCCCCACTCCGCCGCGAGGACCGGATGGCCCTACTTTCCTTTCGGACTCGTTGGACCCCTCTTCAACCGATCGATAACCTTGTAGGTTAGATCAACTTTCGCGTCGGCGAACAGAAGATTGGCACGGTCAAAAACAAAGGTGAAGCCGTCTTCCTTCGCAACGCTTTCAATCGCCCTAAGGATTTTCTCCCGGATTGGTGCGAGGCGTTTCTCACGCTCTTGCATCGCTTCACCGGTCCTGGCATCGAGCTTCTGGGTGTAGAAGTCACGCAGTTTCTGTTGGAGGTCGGCAAGACGTTTCTGCTCTGCATCCTTTTTCGACGCAGCCATGACAGATTCCTGCTTCTGAAACTCTTCAACTTGCTTCTGGAAATCGGTGTTCATTGCCGCAACCGAATCCTGCCATCCCTTCACCATCACATCGAGCTCCTTGGAGGCTTTTTGCGCTTCAGGGAGTTCAGCAAGGATCTTCTCAGAGTCGACGTACGCCGCCTTTGTAGTCTGCGCACTGCAAACACCAACGCTGAGTATCAGCGCAGCGACAAGTGCAAGCATGATGAGAGTGTTCTTCACGGTGTCCTCAACATTATGTGAACGGTTAGTGTGATTAACAACGAATTGAATTCTAGTGCCACTCCTATTAAGAGATCCTGTAATCAGAAAGGCACTAGTGCCCGCTTCCAACGGTATTCTCGGTGTCAAAACACAAGATTACTTTTTGTCCGAAGGCCTGCCCGCCGTTCGGTGATCTCATGAGGCAGGCGGGACTCCTTCGGAGGAAGCGGCACTAGAAACCTTTCCCAAACTGGAAGTGGAATCGCCAGCCGGGAGGTGCACCACCGGGTGACGCCGCATCAAATCCATAGCCATAATCGAAGCCAACCATACCGATTGGATTGATGAGGAGGCGCACGCCGACGCCTGCGGATCGACGCAGGTCCATCGGATCCGTCACCCTTGGCTCCTTCCACACATTGCCGGCCTCAGCGAAAAGAAGTGTGTAGATCGGTATAGGATTGATTGCCAGTGCGAACCTTAGTTCTGCCGAGTGCTTGAGAAGCGACAATCCCCCTTCTGGAGGACCCACGCCGCGGTCTTCATAACCCCTCAGCGGCGTCGTATTGAAGTATCCGAGCCCGGTACCGCCCATGAAGAAGACATCCGTTGGCTGGATACGCGGGCTAGACCCGATGCCAAAAACAAAACCAAGCGTGCTGGACAAGGCGAGCGCAATCCGGCTGCCCCCAAGGATTGGGATATACCAGTCCACATTCAAAATGTGCTTGTCGAACTTCACATTCCCCGGAAGAAGACCGCCGGAGAGCTCTGTGAGCAACGAGAAATTTGAACCGCGTGTCGGGAAAATGGGGCTGTCCGTGCTGTTGCGCGATATCACTTGTGAGATGTCCACCTGCGTCGTCAATCCCTCGAGGTAATAGGAGCCGCCGGAGATGACGTCGTTGCGTTGGAATCGAATCGTCCAGTCTCCACGGAACAAATAATCGGGCCACTTGAACCGACGTCCGACATGTACCGACACGCCCGAGAGGCGAAGGTCATAGACGAAGATCTGACGTGTGTCAAAAAAGCTGACGCCAAACAGCGTCGGCGTGTCCAACATCCACGGCTCAGTGAATCCGATCGAGAATGTCCGATAGCGATTTCCTTCTCCAAACTGCCAATCGAAACTCAGCTGTTGACCCGCTCCGCCCCGCAACGGCTCTTTGAGGGAAAAGTTGTTAAACGACAGACCGAGCGCCCCGTTGAAGCCAAAATAGCCGCTGTACCCAACAGACATGTTGAAAGTATCGCTCGATTTCTCTTCGACACCGTATTCAAGATCAACGGTCCCTTTCTCCACATCCAGATTCCGTGTGTCAGGCTTGATCTTCTCCGGATTGAAGTAGTTGAGCTGCGAGAGTTGGCGCGCACTGCGCATCACCGCCTGGCGGCTGAAGTAGTCGCCCGGTCGGGTGAAGAGCTCACGCCGGATGACCTTTTCATACGTCTTGGTGTTGCCCGTGATCACGACCTGGCCGACGCGGAACTGGTTTCGCTCGCGGATGTGTATGGTGATATCAAGGCTGTCACCGGGGACACGCGTTTCTTCCGGCTCAGCCTGGAACATCAGATATCCGTTGTCCATATAGGCCGACTGGACGTCCGTTTCCTCGTCGGTCCGGAAGAGATTCTTTTCGAACTTCTCCTTGTCGTAGACATCCCCCTTCTGAAACCCGAGGCGCGCGCTGAGCAGCTCAGAAGGATAGACCGTATTGCCGTCCCAGAGGATGTTGCGGACACGGTACTGAGGTCCCTCGAAAACGTTAATGTCGATCGTGAGGTATCGTTTCTCTTTGTCGTAGGAGATGGAATCGGAGAGAATTTCCGCGTCACGGTAACCGTTCTTCTTATAGAAACCCAGGATGAGCTTTTTGTCTTCCTCGTATTTTTTCTTGTCAAACTTGTTGCTGGCCCAGAATTTCCACCATGCACGCTCGGATGTTTCCTTCATCGGACCTTTGAGATCGCCATCGTCAAAAACTTTGTTGCCATGGAACCGGATCAGGTCAACCTTGACCTTTGGTCCCTCGGTGATCGAGACTCTCAAGATGACACGGTTTCCCGTGCTGTCGTTCGTCTTGATCAGTTCCGGATCGATCGTAGCATTGAGATAACCATCATCGTCGTACTTCAGACGAAGCGACCGCTTGATGCCCGAGAGATCCTGCTTCGTAACAATCTGGCCCTTGATGAGATTGATCTTCTTGAGGACCTCATCTTCGCTCAATTCGTCATTCCCGCGGATCTCAATTTTGTCGAGGCGGGGGTTCTCCGTCACACGAATCAGAAGATAGACCCCCTCCGGCGTCCGATTCTCGATAAGGATCTGGACGTCGTCGAACAATCTCAGCCCGTACAGGCGCTCAATGGCCGTGCGCGTCTGGTCACCGGGAAGTGTGATCGAGTCCCCGACCTTCAGCCCGGTATTGGCAATAATCGCAGCCGGATCAGACGACCGTTGACCTTCAACGGATATCCCGAGGATCTTGTACAGCCTCGGTACGCTGCTGCTGTGCACACAGGATGACAAACGGCACGAGGAGAACAGCAAGAACAGGAATGAGCCTATGATTTCGAAGCACTTTTTACAAACCTTTCCATCCCACTGATTGATTCCATCCCGGTGCGTTCATGTTTTTCAAGCTGTTCACTCACCATCCCAAACCTCCGCTCCCTCCGCTGGAATTCCGCGACCGCCTCATAGAGCTGTTTTCGACGGAAAGAGGGCCAAAATTCCTGGGAGATGAAGAGCTCGCTGTAGGCAATTTGCCAGATAAGGAAGTTACTGATACGGAGCTCGCCGCTCGTTCGAATGAGTAGATCCGGATCGGGGAGGTCTTTCGTCGAGAGGTAGTTTGCTATAAGCTCTTGTGTGATGTCTTCTTTCTTGAGGATTCCCGAGCGAATATCATCATACATCCGCCTGACAGCGTTGGTGATGTCCCAACGGCCGCTATAACTCAGTGCCAGGATGAGCTTGAGTCCTTTGTTATCCTTCATTTTTTCGATACCATCAAGGAGCTCATCCTGAACGTCCTGGGGCAAAGCAGCGATATCGCCAACCGCCTTCAGCTGCACCTCGTTCTGATGAAGACGGTCCTTTTCATCCCGGAGGGCCTTCAAGAGGAGTCGCATCAGGAGAGAGACCTCTTCTTGCGGCCTTTTCCAGTTTTCGGTCGAGAATGCGTAGAGCGTCAGGTATTTCACTCCGAGCTGACCGCAGGCTTCGACGATGTCTCGAACCGAGTTCACGCCTTCATGGTGTCCGGCGATTCTCGGCAACCCACGCCTCTTGGCCCATCGACCATTGCCATCCATGATGATGGCGATGTGCTGCGGGATGTGGCCTAAGTCCAAGAGCCGATCCTGCAACTTCTTGTCGTGACCTGTCGCCTTCTCCAGCGCCAATGTTTTTCCTCTCTCGGAAGCGGTGTTATGACGTGAGAAAAAATTTAACCATTTTCGCCTGTAAAGTCAAAGAAAACTTTCTCATACCCCTCAAAGAATTGCAGTTGGGAGTTAAAGAAGAACGGAAATGTGTGTCCGAAATCGGCTTCCTTGACTGCACTTCTAAATTTGGTTATATTGGTCTTGGAAACTGATTCAGCGCATTCCGTGTTGTTAGACGTAAGAGGAAGTACAACAGTTCATTTTATAATAGGCGAGAGCTTCAATGGAAGGCAATTTTTCGAATCGAGTCCAGGACGTCATCCGACTGAGCCGGGAAGAGGCATTGCGCTTAGGCCATGACTATATTGGGACCGAACACCTCCTTCTGGGGATCATTCGAGAGGGCGAAGGGATTGCTGTGAAAATCCTGCGCAATCTCGGGGTTGACTTGTACAAGCTCAAAAAGGCTATTGAGGACACTGTTCGGACCTCTGGCGGCACTCTGACGATCGGCAATATCCCTCTTACGAAACAGGCGGAAAAAGTACTGAAAATCACGTATCTCGAGGCAAAGCTCTACAAGTCCGACGTCATCGGGACCGAGCATCTCTTGCTTTCCCTCCTACGGGATGATGACAATATTGCTGCCCAGATACTTCATCAGTTCAATGTGCATTACGATGTCGTGAGAAATGAGCTTGACAACATTATCTCCGGCAAACCATCGACTCCGCCTTCGCAGCATTCGGCAGAAAAGAAACAGGAGAAATCCAAAACTCCGGTCCTCGACAACTTTGGACGGGACTTGACCAAGCTCGCTCTCGAGGACAAGCTCGATCCGGTTGTCGGGCGGGAGAAAGAAATTGAACGGGTTGCCCAGGTTCTTAGTCGCAGAAAGAAAAACAATCCTGTTCTCATTGGAGAGCCTGGCGTCGGGAAATCGGCGATCGCCGAAGGGCTTGCCCTCCGGATTGTCCAGAAAAAAGTCTCCCGGGTCCTTCACGACAAACGGGTGGTCACACTTGACCTCGCCGCGCTCGTGGCGGGAACGAAGTACCGCGGCCAGTTCGAAGAACGCATGAAGGCCGTCATGAACGAGCTGGAAAAGGCGAAAGATGTCATCCTCTTCATTGACGAGCTGCACACGATCGTTGGTGCCGGCGGAGCCAGCGGCTCATTGGATGCCTCGAACATGTTCAAGCCGGCCCTCGCACGCGGCGAACTCCAGTGCATCGGTGCAACCACCCTCGACGAGTACCAGGCAGTACATTGAGAAGGACGGGGCTCTTGATCGACGGTTCCAGAAAATCATGGTCGATCCGACAACGGTCGACGAGACCATCCAGATACTGCAGAACATCAAACAGAAGTATGAAGAGCACCATGGCGTCCATTACACCGACAAAGCCATCGATGCAGCCGTACGCTTGAGCGATCGATACATCACGGATCGATATCTGCCTGACAAGGCAATCGACGTCATGGACGAGGCTGGTTCGCGCGTCCACCTTGCCAACATCGTGGTCCCGAAAGAGATTCTCCAGCTGGAGGAAGAGATCGAGAAGATCAAGCAAGCCAAGAACCAGGTCGTCAAGAACCAGAATTTTGAGGAGGCAGCCCGTCTGCGCGATCTTGAGAAAAAACTCTTCAGCGACCTCGAAATCGCAAAGCGAGAATGGGAGCTCAAAGCCCAGGAAGTGATCTACGAAGTAAATGAGGAAAATTGCGCCGAGGTGGTCTCGATGATGACCAGCATCCCGGTCAACCGCGTGGCACAAAGTGAGTCTGAAAAGCTCCTCAAGATGGAGGAGGCACTCCGGTCGGTTATCGTGGGGCAGGACGAAGCCATCATCAAGTTGACGCGTGCAATCCGCCGCACCCGTGCGGGATTGAAGGATCCAAAGCGGCCGATCGGCTCCTTCATCTTTCTTGGACCGACAGGCGTGGGGAAAACTGAAATGGCCAAAGCGCTTGCCCGCTACCTGTTTGACTCCGAAGATTCGTTGATCCGCATCGATATGAGCGAGTATATGGAGAAATTCTCCGTCTCGCGTCTCGTCGGAGCACCCCCGGGATATGTCGGGTACGAGGAGGGCGGGCAGCTCACGGAGAAGGTGCGAAGGAAGCCTTATTCGGTAGTCCTCTTGGATGAGATCGAGAAGGCGCATCCTGACGTGTTCAATATTCTGCTGCAGGTTCTCGACGACGGCATCCTGACCGATAGCCTTGGCCGCCGCGTCGATTTCAAGAACACTATTCTTATCATGACTTCGAACATCGGCACCCGCGATATCAAGGCTACTGGCGGAATGGGATTCGGAACGCAGTCGGACAAAGACAAGTATAGCGCAATGAAGGGACATATCGAAGACGCCCTGAAACGGGTCTTTAATCCAGAGTTCCTCAATCGAGTCGATGATGCGATAGTGTTTCATAACCTCGAGCGCGAGCATATTTTGTTGATTATTGATATCGCGTCGCAGGACCTGCTCAAGCGGATGGAGGGTATGGGGATTTCCATCGAGCTGACCAAGCCAGCGAAGGATTTTCTTGGGGACAAGGGATTTGATCCCGCTTTCGGAGCGCGTCCGTTGCGGAGGGCGATTCAGAAGTACGTGGAGGACCCGCTGGCCGAAGAAATCCTCAAGGGTACGTTTGCGAACGGCAGCAAGATCAAGGTAAAATTCAGCAAGAAAACGGAAGAACTGATTTTCGTCGACTCTAACAAGGACAAAGGCGGCGATGAGCTGAAGGAGGAGCACGACGAAGAGGTCGCTGACGCCTCATAGGGGTTTCTTGTCATTTTGAAATATGATCCCCCGGCATCCCGGGGGATTTTTTTTCTCGGTTCGACGATGTCAAACAGAGCGTCAAGTCAGAAAAACTGCTACATCATCCTCAACAAACCCCACGGAGTTCTTTGCCAGTTTTCCGACGAATCAGGCCGGAAGACGCTCCGCGACCTGGGGCCGTTTCCTTCCGACGTCTACCCAGCCGGCCGGCTCGATGCGGATAGCGAGGGACTTCTCCTTCTCACGAACGACAACGAGCTCAAGCATCGATTGCTCGACCCGGGTTATGGGCACAAGCGAACCTATCTCGCTCAAGTAGAACAAATCCCTGGCCGAGAGGCTGTCGACAAACTGCGATCGGGTGTGGTGATCGAGGGGAGAAAAACAAGAGATACGGAAGTCAGGCTCTTGCAGAAAGACCCGGGATTGCCAGCTCGAGAAACACCCATACGATTCAGGAAGAGCGTCCCGACAGCGTGGCTGGAGATTACTCTCACGGAGGGGCGAAATCGTCAGGTGCGGAAGATGACGGCATCCGTCGGCCATCCCACCCTTCGCCTTGTAAGGACAAAGTTCGGACCCTTGACTCTTGGAAATCTTGGACCCGGAGAACATCGGCAATTGAGCGTCTCCGAAATCCAAGCTCTTCTCCTCATGACGGCAAGCTTGAAGTTGTCACCTTCGCGCCCTCGAGAAACGAGGCTTGACAGCAAGGCCTAAGCGGACCAAAGGTTCTCAGAGCATCAGTGTGGCCGCTCGATGGGACAGAGTGCATCGTCGGTGGGAAATAAAAACCCCGACGCGCACCGTGAGCGTCGGGGCCAGGGAGGTTGTTATGAAACCCACTCAAGGTAGGAACAAAGAGCGGGCTCACTTTTCAGAACACAGATCCCACAAAGTTTGTTCCGATAAGAAGAGATTTTTTTGAGCTGCAACTGCACTTAGTACAATAACTTACAGACCCGCCACGGGAAATCCTTCATCGGGAATCAAGTGCTTCTCTCACCTGCTGGAGTATCTCGTGTGGGCGGTACGGTTTCTCTATGAATCCACTCACACCGGCATTTTGGATCTCGGCCTTGAGGGCAGGCTCGAGGTAGCCACTGGCGAGAAAAACGACAAGCTCCGGATCGTTCCTTTTCATTTGTTGGCAAGCCTCCCAGCCGTCGAGCTTTGGTAGGCCGATGTCTGAAAGAACCAAATCGATTTCGCCACGATGAACTTTGTGAAGTCTGATGGCTTCTTCGCCATCCGTTGCTTTGAGCGTGTGGTAACCCCGCTGCTCCAGGAGTGTCACGACAAACTCGAGCATCAGATCCTCATCCTCGACCACAAGGATTGTTTCGGAGCCACCAGGGATGTCAGCCCCGCCCGCCCCAACATCATCAGCATCCGGGACGATCCCTTCCGGGACCGGCAGATACACTCGAAATGTTGATCCGCGTCCCAGCTCACTTTCAACATCGACGAACCCCCGATGTTCTTGGACGACACCAAACACAACGGCAAGTCCCAAGCCCGTCCCTTTCCCAACCTCTTTCGTCGTGAAGAATGGTTCGAAGACCCGATGCTTCGTTGTTTCGTCGATGCCAACGCCCGTATCCGATACACTGATCTCCACGAACTTCCTTCCGTACGCAGCAGCAAACCTCGAGCCAAGAGTATTGCCAGAAACAAGCCTTGTTGTTACACTGAGCGCACCCTTGTCGGCCATGGCATCGCGGGCATTCACGCAGAGATTCAGGAGTGCTTGGTGCAATTGAGTCCGGTCGACGGAGAGCAGAGGCAGTGATTTCTCCAATTGAAGGGACAAGCTGATGGTCTTGGGGAACGTCTCACCGAGCATCTTTGCCAACTCACCGATGAGAGAGTTCACGTCGACCTTTTCCAATTTGAACTCGCTCTTCCGCGCGAATGTGAGAATCTGGCGTACCAGGCCGGCACCCCGATCGGTTGCCTTCACGATCGCGTTGACGTACTTATTGATCTTTTCGCGATCAACTGATTTTTGGAGGAGCAGGCTTGCGTACCCGAGGATGATGCCGAGAATGTTGTTGAAATCGTGAGCAATGCCGCTTGCGAGCGTACCGATGCTCTCCATCTTCTGTGCTTGCCACAACTGTTGCTCGAGGATTTTCCGTTTCGTGATGTCTTCTTTCACAGCCAAGAAATGCGTGATATTGCCGACAGCATCCCTGACAGGCGATATGGAAGCCTGCTCCCAGAATATCTCCCCGTTCTTTTTCTTGTTGCGAAACTCCCCGCGCCATTCCTGTCCGGACCTGATTGTTTCCCAGAGCGCCGCGTACTGCTCGGGCGTCGTATGGCCTGTCTTGAGAATTCGGGGGTTCTCTCCGATGGCTTCCGCTAAGCTGTAGCCGGTAATCTCACAAAACTTTGGGTTTACATACTCAATCGCGCCCTCAGTGTCTGTGATGACGATAGAAGACGGACTTTGCTCAACAGCTCGTTGGAGCTTGCGGAGTTCTTCTTCCGCATGGCGGGTACCCGTCACGTCCGTGACAATGCCAAGAATCGCACTTTCCCCCTCGAAGTCAATGAGGCGCGTCGTATGGAGACCGACAATCCTTCTCCGATTCTTTGCGATGAGCGCGTACTCGTGTGGTGCGAGTTCTTCGCCGGCTAGGTGCTTGCTGAAGTTCTTCTTCACTGTGGAGATGTGTTCAGGGGCGATGAGCGACAGATAGTTGAACGTGGGAGCATAGAATTCCTCTTTCGAGTAACCCATCAGCTCTACGCATCGCTGATTCGCGTACACGATCTTGCCACCCTTGTTGATATAAATCATATTCGGTGACTGTTCGGAGAGAGTCCGGAACTTCTCCTCGCTCTCGCGCAATTTCGCCTCAGCCTCGCGTCGCTCCGTGATGTCACGGAACATGCTGAGGAGGAGCGGCGGCTCATTGGGAATCTCCAGCAACGAGTTTGAGAGTTCGACGAGAACGCGTCTGCCATCCTGAAGAGAAAGTTCCACTTCTTGGTTCCGTGCAAAGGTCCGATTGGCAATGCGATGCTGTAAGGTTTTGACGTCCTCGGCATCCTGTTCTGCCGATTGCGACTTATAGGCGCAACCATAAGGCTTCCCGATGAGTTCATCGTATTTCTTGCCAACAAGCCGGCAAAACGCGTCGTTGACCATCACGAAGTTCCCATGCAGGTCCAGGATTCGCATACCGTCCAGGGAGTTCTCCCAGACACGACGGAATCGGAGATCGGATTTCCCCATCGCCTCTTCGGCTCGTTTCCTCTCGGTGATGTCCTGCGCCAAAGCAACCACAACTTCCTGCCCAAAATAGAGGCTCCGGTTGAGCCGCACTTCCTTCGGGAAGATTTCGCCGTTCTTCCGTTTGCCCCACCATTCGAATCTCTGTGGCTCGCCGGCAAACGTCTTGCGCACTGCCTCCATCGTCGCCTCGAGATCATTCAGACCGGGCGCAGAGAGATCCGCGGGAGTCTTCCCGATGAAAAACTCCTTTGGGTACCCGTACATCTCGATAGCTCCCTGATTGACATCCAGGAATTTCCCCTCTCTGTCTTGAATGTAAATCGCATCACTGACGCTATTGAAGAGACCTCGATAGCTAGCCTCCGACCCACGAAGCGCTTTGTCAACACGTTTGCGTTCAGTGATATTCCTCTGCACAGCAAGATATCCCAGGATTGCGCCCTTGTCACCGACGATGGGACTCGCTGATCCCTCCACGGTGATGAGTCTGCCGTCCTTCCTCTTGTTGACCAATTCCCCTTTGACCACTTCTTTTTTGAGCAGTGCCTTCCAGAATACATCATATTCCCACGGCTCCTGGATCCCGCTCTTCAGGATGCGCGGGGTTACCTTGCCGACAACATCTTCGGGCGTGTAACCGTATATCATCGTGAATTCCGGATTCACAAACGTGATCACGCCCTGCGCATCAGTCATGAAAATGATCTCGCCTGAAGACTCTGCGGCCTCCCGCAGACGAATCAGCTCCTCCTGGGCACGTTTCCGGTCCTCGAGGTCACGGGCGACGACGAGCGTGGCTGGTTCTCCGTCGTACATGATAGGAGTCGCCGCAACTTCTACATCAACAACCGAACCGTCGAATCGTACGAATTTTTCTTCGACAAATGGTTGTTCGGTACATTCGCCAGGCTGCTGAAATGCACGCGCTCTTGCCAGCTCCCTATAGTCCGGATGCACGATATCGAGGATCGGCTTGCCAATCAGGTCCTTCGGTTCCTTCGCCCCGATCAGCCGAATTCCTGCACGATTCACGAAGATAAACCGCCCCTCCTTGTGAACTGCAATCGCGTCAGGCGAGAATTCGATAAGCTGCCGGTATCGGCCCTCGCTTTCACGCAACGCATCTTTTTCGTGCCGGCGATTCTCCTCAACACCGATGGCCGCGGAAATGATACCCATGAGCTTCTCATCCTCAGCGGAGGGAACAAAGTCCTTTTGAAAGAGCGCACAAAGCGAACCGACGTTTTCCTCGCCGAAGCGCACCCCCTTTCCAACGTAGGTCTTCAAATCGTACTTCAGAACGTTTGGATCGGTCTTCGCGTACTTTGTCTTGTGCAGATTCCTGACGACCACAAGTTTGTCACCATTGCCCCTGATGACATCATAACAGAGATGCCCCTCGGGCCTGTCCTTTGCCTGGAAATCCTTCGGCGTGCCCCATTGACCAACCGAACAGAGGAATCTCCGTCCAGGCGATTGTAAAGCGCGCTTGTGGCGCCCAACAGCTCTCCACAAAGCCCCACGAGCGCATTGATATTCCGAACCGGATCTAGGCCGAATCCAAGAAAACAACTGTTAAGTTTCGTCAGCCGTTCTTCTCCCTTCTTCCGCTCCGCGATATCACGAATGATCGATTGGAGGAACTTCTTCCCTTCAACCTCGATTACCCGTGAACTTGTCTCGACAGGAAAGAGATGTCCGTCTTTACGGCGATGTATCGTCTCATACCTCATACCTCCGCGTTCGGCAACGAGTTCCATCTGCCGCTTCAATATACTCAAAGTCTCGGGCGCTCGAAGTGTGCGGATGTTCATGCCAGCAAGTTCGTCACGTGAATAACCGTAGGTATCCACGGCACGATCGTTCGCATTCACGATGGTGCCATCAGTCGTCATAAGCAGGATGATGTCGTTCGAATACCGGGTGAGGGCATCATACTGGTACATGAACGGCACAGCCGCCGGTTGGGGACCAGCGCCAGTACTCTCGATTTCGAGCAACTTGCGACGCCAGAGGAAAATCAGGGCCGCTCCGGCAGTGCCCAACAACACCAGGGTCAAGACAACCGCGAGCCAAGCCCTGATCTTCAGCGGAACGTTCATGATGCCGACAGGTGCCTTTGTGAGGAGATACCAGTTCGATCCCGGCACTTTACGAATCGAAGCAAGGACTTCATTGTGTCGATAGTCGAGTCCCGATACAATTCCTTCTTCGCCGTGAACCGCCCGTTCTTCGAGGAGCCGCTCAGCCTGTGCATGCACAGCCAACGCATGCGCTCCTTCTCGATTGAGCTCGGGTTCATTCAGGAGAAGGATCTCATTTTGCACGTTTTCAACAAGAATGCACTCCGATGTCCGCTCCGGAGCAGGCCACGATTGAACGAGAGGGTAGAGATCAAGATAGGGATCAACCTGCAAGACGAGATTGCCGAGAAAAGCTGCCTGTCCCCCCTGGCCCTTGAACATCGGCGCGATGATATCGACATGAATCCTGTCCTCTCCTGCCGTCCGATGAAGACTCGGGACGAACGCATTTGCATGTCGATTACTCCCCTCGGAGACGCCGTGGGTGCAGGTTGTTGAGACAAACAGTGAATCACCAAGCTGGAAGCGAACAATCCCCGACGGATCAACGAAGAAGATCCCTGCGTAGTCGTGGTGATTCCATATCGGTTCCAAAAGAGCGGAGAGTTGAACGCGGAGCCTCTCGTTCGTCCCACCCTTCCTCAACCGATCAAACGAAATGGTCAGGTCTGTATTCTGTGTCAGTGAAGCTGCATCAGCAAGGCGCTCGTTCCGCCAACGGTTGATCTGGGCGATCTTCAGACTCGAACATGCGTCAAGCTCACGTCCCACTTGCACGCGATACTGGGCTGACTCATCCCTGTAGTAAAGGTAGCCGATCAAGATGACGACAGCGGCGAAGATCACAAAAACGACGGTGGCCGTTACGGGAACAGACCTTCGCGTGACTGGACTCTCCATGTGTGCAGTCTCTTTTGTGACAGTGATTTCAGTTTCGCAATCTCCGTGCCACCATGATACACATTTTCCGCATTTATGGAATTGGCACCCCCTCAATTTCAGGTGTGGATCCTAGTTTTTTCGATGCCGGTTCTTGGAGTTGGTCCCACTTGGCGAAATCGGAGGAGAAACCGGATGGGAATTCCCACAAATGAGAAGGCTTGCCCAACTTCGCAAACGCCACATCCTGATGACAATTGAGAAGAGTAGCCGGAGGGAGACTTCGCGGACGCTGGAGTGAGGGTCTCAAGATGAAGCTTCTTGGGGCGCGATGTCCATGTCCTCAGGAGATCTTGGCGGCGAATGCGACGAAAGGAAACGAGCAACACGTGATCAAATTGAATCTTCCACCAATCTAGTGAGCCCGTTCGCGTTTCTTTCTGGCCAGGACAACCAGGTCCTTCGAGTTGAGCGGATTGTACTCCACCATTGAGATGCCGCCAAAAACTTCGATGTCGCCGAACCCGACCTGATCCAACAGACGAACGATCTCCTCCCGCATCACAGGTCTCAGCCGGATCCTCCGGATCTGCTCCATTGGTCCATCAATCCCCTTCTCGGGTACTCACAATATTGAAGAGTATTTCGTCGCCAACAAAATCATAGAATCTAGTGAACGTTTTATTCCCGGCCTCCCTCGAGTTCTGAATTCGGTCGCGCGTGGCGAGAATCCGCTCGTAGTTAAGGATTTGAGAAAAGATAATTCCCCCGTCCTGCAAGAGGTCCGCAAAGCTCTGGAGCGCTCTTTCAAGCTCCGCAGGGTTCAACAGATGTGCAAGGGAATTGCCCATAACAAACACTGCGCCGAATCGTTCGTCGGTCAAGGTGGCGAGATCCGCGAAAGACCCTTCGACTGCTTTGATGGCTACGTCATACCTTCGAGCATTTTGGCGCATCAATCGGAGCATCTCTGACGAAACGTCGGCTGCTGTGACATCCACTCCTAGCTGAGACAAGAGCACTGCATGGAATCCTGTCCCGCAACCTGCATCGAGAGCTTTCTTGATAGCAAAACGCTCAATGAGCGATTGAAAGAATTGCCTTTCCTGCGAAAAGCGCTTGTCGAAGTCCGTCATCGCGTCGTAATCTGGCGCGAGAAGATCATAGAACTCCGAGATGCTCTTTGGGGTGGTGAGCTTCTTCTTATTCGGTTCGTCCATTCGTACCTACTCTCTCAGTGAAATGTTCATGCGCGGGAGAATGGAGCTCTTGAAAACGATGAGCGTACTCTTCTTTCGTGATACTGTTTTGCCAGTGGCCGCTCAACATTGCCTTGCCTGTGACGGCCACAAAGACGCCAACACCAAGGACTCCGAACGCCCACGTTGGCACAGGCCTTCCAGCTTGTCTCGAGCGGATATCAAGGGTGTTCTTGACAGGGCAGACTTCAACGCATTTCAGGCAAGCCGTGCACTCGTCGCTCCACACACGCTCCGCCATATGAACCTTGATGGCCGAGGGGCACTCTTGCTGTACATAGTGCGCAGTCAATACATGTCGACACCGAAAATTCCTGACAATGACGGACAACACAATAAGGACAAGGATAGTCCACAATGCGAACGACGAGATGTTCGCGAAAAAGAGTTACATCTTAACATCCGCCATCCGATTGTATGGACTCTCGATGAAGACCTTTAGTAATGAGACGTCCATCGGGAGAATAAAGTACAGAAAAAATAGCAATAGCAAGTACTTCAGTGAGCGCAATGGATGATCAAGCCACTTCGTCAACTGCAGATTCCTGCCGAAAAGTTTGTCGCCCAGCATCCACAAGGATTCACTCAGAGTACCTATCGGACAGATCCAGCTGCAGAAGGCCTTCTTCAGCGCTATACTGAGAACAAGAATCGCGACAAAAATGAAAAGCCCCGCTGGATGAATATAGTTGACCACGCCTGTCTCCAACCAGTATTTGAGGCTTATGAGGGAACTTATCGGCAGAAACCCTTCAACACCCGGAGGGCGGCTGACGAAGGCCTTTTCCTGCAACATCCCCCACTGAACGAAGAGATGGAACTCGATGCCAATGCAGATACACAAGAGCACAAAGGAAGCCTGGACACTCGTTCGAAGGAATTGCGAATCGTTTTTCATTCTCCAGACCACCCGTTGAACCAACGACATGCCCGATGCAGGAGAACTCCTGCGACGCCGGAGATCGACCGGGATTTTCCTGTTCCGTTGCTCGTGAGGCGTCGGTATACGTTCGTGCGCAATACGATTGGATTGAAGGCCTATGATGTCATTCATTGAGGAATCTGTACGCGTAGCAGTTATATCAGATTATTTAGTCTTAAATTACATTTTCCCTCTTTGTTTGTCAAGTCTCAGATTCATTCCCAGTCACGCGAAAGCGCTTCGCCAAAGATGGAAAGGACTTGGCGGGCGACCGGCAGTTTGTCAGGATTAGGAAATTCGATCCGGCCTCGTTGCAGAAAATGACGTTTCCGAAGCAGTATCCCCTGAACCTATGAGTGAAATCGGGCCTGTTTCCGCCTTTTCTCTGGCACAGCCGTTGCAGGGTATTCGTTCGATTCGACGGAAAAGCCATTACTGGTTCTCAGCAGCGGAGTCACCATGTCAAAATACAAGATCGCGTGGTTGCCCGGAGACGGCATCGGGGTGGACGTCCTCAGGGCGACGAAAATCGTTCTCGACAAAATTGGTCTCGACGCCGACTATATCCGCGGTGACATTGGATGGGATTTTTGGTGCTAAGGAGGGTGATGCTCTTCCCCAACGCACGATCGAGCTCCTCAAAAACGTCGATGCCGCACTTTTTGGCGCAATCACCTCTAAGCCCGTCAAAGCGGCACAGAAGGAACTCGGATCCGGAGCTGCAGGCGAAGAATCTGACATATCGCTCTCCGATCGTCCGGATGCGGCAGCTGTTTGACCTCTACATCTGCCTCCGCCCATGCAAAGCATATCCCGGCAATCCTCTGAACTTCAAAGAGGGTATCGATCTCGTCGTGTTCCGGGAGAACACAGAAGATCTTTATGCCGGCGTCGAGTTCTCCCCGGTCCCCCAGGAGCTGGCGGAAACTCTTGAATCGCCTCGCCAAACCATTTGCTCCATTCGCCAAGCTCTCCGGCGATCAATACGCGGTCTCCTGCAAGATCAATACTCGTGCCGGTTCAGAACGAATCGTTCGGGCAGCATTCGATTTCGCTCGGAAGTTCAAGCGGAAGAAAGTCACAGTCGTCCACAAAGCCAACGTCGTCCGCGCGACCGATGGACTCTTCCTCGAAACTGCAAGGAAGTCGCAAAACAGTATCCAGAGATCCAGATGGACGATGCAAACATCGACGCGATGACGATGTGGCTCCTGAAGAATCCTTTCAACTACGACGTTCTCGTCGCTCCGAATCTCTATGGCGACATCATTTCCGACCTCTGTGCACAGATGGTCGGCGGATTAGGGTTTGGATGCTCCGGCAACATCGGCACAGAAACTTGCGGTGTTCGAACCAACGCACGGCTCGGCTCCCAAGTACGCCGGCCTCGACAAGGTGAATCCCATCGCGACCATCCTTGCCGCAAAGATGATGCTTGATTGGCTCGGCGAAACCGAGAAAGGATCGGCACTCGAGCGGGCCGTTGCGGAAGTGATCAAGGAAGGGAAGGTCCGGACCTACGATATGAACGGCACGAACACAACGACGCAAATGGCTCAGGCGATAGCTTCGAAACTCAGCTGACCCTTCCTCGGCAAAGAGCGAGAGTGTAACCAATGAAGGAGATCGTCATTCATGAAGTCGGACTTCGGGATGGCCTGCAGATGGAAAAGCAGGTCGTTCCCTTCGAACAGAAAATCAGATGGACTGAAGCACTGATCGATGCCCGAGTGGACATCATCCAGCTCGGATCGTTTGTCCATCCCGAGAAGGTCCCGCAGATGGCTGACACGGACAAGCTCTTTGAATACTTCAACGAGCCGGCCCGAAAGCCAGCGAACGTCATTCTCTCCGGGCTCGTGCTGAACGAGAAAGGTCTGGAGCGCGGATCATGCCTGCGGCGTCGACATGTTCTGCATGGGAGTCTCTGCCAGCGACACCCACAGCAGAAAGAATACTGGCATGTCGACTGAGGAAGCGCTCCAGCGGATCATCGCAATGGCAACAGGTGGCTCAAGCCAGGGAAAGAGAGTGCAGGTTTCCGTCCAGTCAGCATTCGGCTGCGGATTCGAAGGCGTAGTTCCGCAGGAGCGTGTGCTGCGATCATCCGAACGTACCTTGATGCCGGCCTGAGAAACATCAGCCTCGCCGACACCGCCGGGCACGCCCATCCATACCAGGTGACGACTGTTCGAGCAGATCTTCAGGCTCGATCCGGCCGTCGAATGTACCTGCCACTTCCACAACACGTACGGCATGGGAATGGCAAACTGTTCGCAGCGATGGAGGTGGGCGTGAGGTATTTCGAATCGTCATTTGCCGGACTCGGTGGCTGCCCCTTCACGAAGGTCGCCGCAGGCAATGTCTGCACCGAAGATTTTGTGCATTTTCTCCACCGCATCGGAGGACGAAACGACATCGATCTCGAGAGACTTATCGCATTCGCCAAGGACGTTGCGACGTTCTTCGGCCGCGAGATGCCGGGCCTCGTCTACAAGACCGGTCCGATTCAATCGAATATCAAGAATCTGTAATCAGGAAAACCTCAGGTAGGACAACAGATACATGAAACTCTCGAAGGAATTAGAGTTCTTGATCTGACAAACGTACTGTCGGGACCATTTGCCACGCTGCATCTCGCTTTAGCGGCGCAGAAGTCATCAAGGTCGAAAACCCGACGGACGGCGACCTCGCCCGGAAGCTCGGAGCGTCCCAAGATACAATCAGATGTTGATGGGGACAAGTTTTCTCGCTCAAAACGCGAACAAGAAATCGCTCACACTGAATCTGAAAGCTCCCGAAGGAAAAGAGATTTTCAAGAGACTCGTGGGGACTGCCGATGTCGTCGTGGAGAATTTTCGACCGGATGTCATGACGCGGCTGGGACTCCCTTACGAGGTCTTGAGGCAGATCAATCCGCGTCTTGTCTATTGTGCAATCTCCGGATTCGGTCAAACGGGACCGGATGCGATGAAACCGGCGTACGACCAGATCATCCAGGGGTTCAGCGGTGAGATGGCAATCAACGGCGACGAGCGGCTGAATCCGCTGCGGCTGGCTTCCCCGTGTGTGATACGGTCGGTGGATTGAATGCGGCGTTTGCAATCATGGCGCGCTCTTTACCACCGTGAAAAATCCGGCGAAGGGCAATTCATCGACGTGGCGCTGCTCGATTCCATCATGCCGTTGATGGGCTGGGTGGTGGCAAACCTGATGATCGGCGGTCAGCAGCCGGTGATGATGGGGAATGACAACTTCACAGCTGCTCCGTCCGGCACATTCAAGACAAAGGACGGCTACTCAACATTGCCGCCAACAAGCAGGAACAATGGGAGGCCGTGGCCGATGTGCTCGGCGTTCCCGAGCTGAAGACTGACCCGCGCTTTCAGGAACGTGACACCCGCAAGAAGAACCGGAAGGAGCTCACGCCGCTCCTCGAGGCAAACTGGCAGAAAAGGAGACAGCCTACTGGGTGGATGAACTGAACAGACATGATGTCCCTTCCGGTGCAATCCTGACTCTGGAAGGTGCGCTGAACCAGGAGCAAGTCAAGCACCGCAACACGTTCGGCGTGACCACGTCGAAGGCATTGGCGAAATCAGTTGTTCAACCTGACCGCGAAGTTCTCCAAGACACCAGGAAACGTCGAAACCCCGCCACCCACGCTCGGGCAGCATACCAACGAGGTGCTCTGAAGAGCGCCGGATATACTGAAGAAGAGATCAAGAAGTTCAAAGACCCAAAGATCATCTAACCAAGGAGACCGTTATGGGAATGACTGTCGTTGAAAAGATCCTCGCTCGCGCTCAGGCTAGCTGTCCGTCAAAGCTGGAGATGTCGTCGAACCAAAGGTTGATCTCGCGATGTCGCATGAGAACGCGGCATTGGTGATCAACCAGTTCTTGAGGTGTACCAAGGGACACCGCTTCAGCCGAAGATCTGGGATCCATCGAAGGTCGCGATCATTTTCGACCACCGTGTACCGGCCGAATCGCCGAAGACCGCGACGAACCAGAAGAAAGTGCGTGAATTTGTCGCGGCGCACGGATCGGCAAGTTCCATGACATTCGGGGAGACGTCGGAGGAATTTGCCACCAGATCCTGCCGGAGAACGGCTACGTCCGGCCCGGATACGTCGTTGTCGGAACCGATTCCCACACGACAAGCCATGGAGCACTTGGTGCATTCGCATTCGGCATCGGCGCCACAGAAATGGCGAGCGTCTGGGCGCTCGGGGCAGCACTCAATGTCGAGGTTCCCGCGACGATCAAGGTCAATGTCAAAGGGAAATTCAGAAGTTCGTCGGTCCGAAAGACCTGATCCTCCACCTGATCGGCAAGATCAGCTGCCCAGGGGGCGAATTTCAAAGTGATCGAATTCCACGGCCGACGATCCGGTCAATGTCCACGTCGGGCCGGCTGGTAATCTGCAACATGTCTGTGGAAGCCGGTGCGACTGCGGGATTGTTCCGGCGGACAAGGAGACTGTCCGATATCTTCGGGAGGAAGCCGGAGTCAAGGGAAAGATCGAATTGGTCACGCCCGATCCCGATGCCGTCTACGAGCAGATCATCGACATCGACGTGTCGAAGCTCGAGCCGCAGATCGCCTGCCCGCACACGGTCGACAATGTGAAGACCGGTTGCAGCGTCAAGGGGACGAAGGTCAACCAGATCGTCATCGGCTCATGCACCAACGGCCGGCTCGACGACCTGGCGATTGCGGCGACGATCCTGAAGGGCAAGAAAGTCGCCCAAAATACGCGGATGCTGGTCTTCCCCGCGTCGGGAAGATCTATTCGCAAGCACCTGCCTTCATGAATGTTCCGATGTATCCCCTTGCAAGTGCTTGCGCATAGACGCGTCCAGAGGCGGGGAAGACCAGCATCCGCGTGTTTTCTGCGACCTTCTTGCCCTTCAGGATTGACGCCGCAATCGCCAGATCGTCCAGGCGACCGTTTGTGCAGGATCCGATGACGATTTGGTTGACCCTGGTTCCTTTGACGGCTGCGATCGGCTTCACGTTGTCGACGGTGTGAGGACATGCAATCTGGGGTTCAAGTTTCGACACGTCGATATCAATCATTTGTTCGTAGACGGCATCGGGATCCGGCGTCACCAATTCGATCTTCCCCTTGACTCCGGCTTCTTCACGAAGATAACGGACGGTCTCTTTGTCGGCGGGTACGACTCCCGCAGTAGCGCCGGCTTCGACGGACATGTTGCAGATGACCAATCGGCCGGACGTTGACATTGATCGAATCGTCGGTCCGTGGAATTCGATTGCCTTGAAGTTCGCCCCCTGAGAGCTGATTTTGCCTACGATGTGCAGGATCAGATCTTTCGGACCCACGAACTTCTTGAATTTGCCTTTGACGTTGACCTTGATGGTTGCAGGCACCTCGACGTTGAGTGCTGCCCCGAGCGCCCATACACTTGCCATCTCGGTCGCCCCGATGCCGAATGCAAATGCTCCCAGGGCTCCATGACTGGTTGTGTGCGAATCAGTGCCGACGACAACAAATCCTGGACGCACGTATCCGTTCTCTGGCAGGATTTGGTGACAGATTCCGCCTACGTCTCCGCGTATATCGTGAAACTTTCCGATGCCTTGCGCAGCGACGAACTCACGTACTTTCTTCTGATTTGTCGCTGTCTTGGGGGATTCAGCCGGTACACGGTGATCAAAAATGATCGATATCTTCGACGGATCCCAGATCTTCGGTTGAAGGGATGTCCCTTGATACACCTCCAAAAACTGATTGACCACGAGCGCTGCATTCTCATGCGACATCGCGAGGTCAACCGTTGGTTCCACGACATCCCCGGCTTTGACGGCAGCCAGGCGTGATGCACGAGCCAGGATTTTCTCGGCGACTGTCATTCCCATAACGGGTCTCCTTGATTAGATAACTTTGGCGTCTTTGAACTTCTTGATCTCTTCTTCAGTGTATCCAGCGCTCTTGAGCACTTCGTTCGTGTGCTGACCGAGTGTCGGCGGGGGAGCCTCCACGTATCCCGGCGTTTTCGAGAACTTCGCCGTCAGATTGAAGAGCTGCATATCGCCAATGCCTTCAACGTGAGTCACGCCGAACGTGTGGCGATGCTGTACCTGTTCTTGTTTCAGCGCTCCTTCCAGCGTGAGGATTGCCCCCGATGGGACGTCATTCTGGTTGAGAGCATCGACCCAGTGAGCTGTCTCCTCTTCTGTAAGTTTCGCTTCCAACAGGGGAGTAAGCTCTTTCCGGTTCTTCTTTCGAGTATCGCGCTCTTGAAATCGTGAATCAGTTTTCAGCTCGGGTACGCCGAGGACGTCTGCCACGGCTTCCCACTGCTCTTGTTTGTTCGCAGCAATATTGATGAAGCCATCCTTGGTTCTGAATGTTCCGGATGGTGCTGCGGTGAAGTTGTCATTGCCCATCAGGACCGGTTGTTGGCCGCCGATCATGAGATTCGCCACGACCCAGCCCATCAGCGGCATGATGGAATCCAGCAATGCGACGTCGATGAATTGCCCTTCACCGGATTTTTCACGGTGGTAAAGAGCGCCCATGATGGCAAACGCTGCGTTCAATCCTCCGACAGTATCACACACCGGAAATCCTGCTCGCAGTGGACTGTGTCGCTGGTCACCGTTCACTGCCATTTCGCCGCTCAACCCTTGGATGATCTGGTCGTACGCAGGCTTCAGAGCGTCAGGGCCCGTCTGTCCGAAGCCGGAGATCGCACAGTAAATGAGGCGTGGATTGATCGCACTCAGCACCTCATAAGGAAGGCCGAGCCGCGTCATTACATCCGGACGAAAATTCTCGACGACGACGTCCGCAGTTCTTGTGAGTTTCTTGAAAATCTCTTTGCCGTCTGGAGCTTTTAGGTTAAGCGCCAGTGACTTCTTGTTCGCGTTTTGAGCGAGGAAGCTTGTCCCCATCAACATCTGATTGTATCTTGGGACCGCTCCGAGCTTCCGTGCAAGGTCGCCATCCGTTGGATTCTCCACCTTGATGACTTCGGCGCCTGCTAAAGCGAGATGCAGCGTCGCAAAGGGTCCGGACAGGACGTTTGTCAGATCGAGAACTCTGATTCCTTGGAGAAGTTTCATAGTATTTGTTGTCCTACCTGAGGTTTTCCTGCATTACAGATTCTTGATATTCGACTGAATCGGACCGGTCTTGTGGACGAGACCGGGCATCTCTCGCCCGAAAAACGTCGAAACGTCCTTGGCTAATGCGATAAGCTTCTCGAGGTTGATGTCGGTTCGTCCTCCGATGCGGTGCAGAAGATGAACAAAGTCTTCGGTGCAGACATTGCCCGCCGCCACCTTCGTAAAGGGGCAGCCACCGAGGCCGGCAAAGGATGACTCAAAGTACTTGACGCCCGCCTGCATCGCTGCCCAACAGTTTGCCATTCCCATGCCGTACGTGTTATGGAAGTGGCAGGCACAGTCGACGTTTGGATCGAGCTTGAAGATCTGCTCGAAGAGTCGGGTCACCTGGAATGGATGGGCGTAGCCCGCGGTGTCTGCAAGGCTGATGTTTCTCAATCCGGCATCAAGATACGTTCGGATGATTGCGAGTACTCGCTCCTGAGGAACTACGCCTTCGAATCCGCAGCCAAAGGCGGACTGCACAGACACCTGGACTCTCTTTCCCTGGCTTGAAGCAACCTTTGCCATTGCGATAATTCGCTGGAGAGCTTCATCAGTCGACATCCCAGTGTTCTTCCTGCTATGCGTATCGCTGGCAGAGACTCCCATACAAAACATATCGACGCCACAGGCATGAGCGCGTTCCAGACCTTTCTCGTTCAGCACGAGCCCGGACAGTATGACGTTCGATGGCTTGCGGGCCGGCTCGTTGAAGTATTCAAAGAGCTTGTCCGTATCAGCCATTTGCGGGAACCTTCTCGGGATGAACAAACGATCCCAACTGGATGATGTCCACTCGGGCATCGATCAGTGCTTCAGTCCATTTGACCTTCTGTCCAAAGGGAACGACCTGCTTTTCCATTTGCAGGCCGTCCCGAAGTCCAACTTCATGAATGATGATGTCGTTCATTGGTTACACTCTCGCTCTTTGCCGAGGAAGGGTCAGCTGAGTTTCGAAGCGATCGCCTGAGCCATTTGCGTGGTGGTGTTCGTGCCATTCATGTCGTAGGTCCGAACCTTCCCCTCCTTGATCACCTCCGCAACGGCCCGCTCCAGTGCCGATCCTTTCTCGGTTTCGCCGAGCCAATCAAGCATCATCTTCGCGGCGAGGATGGTTGCGATGGGATTCACTTTGTCGAGGCCGGCGTACTTGGGCGCTGATCCGTGAGTCGGTTCGAACACCGCAAGCTTCTGGCCGATGTTGCCTGAGCACCCAAACCCTAATCCACCAACCATTTGGGCACAAAGGTCCGAAATGATGTCTCCATAGAGATTGGGGGCGACGAGAACATCGTAGTTGAAGGGGTTCTTCAGGATCCACATCGTCATCGCGTCGATGTTTGCATCGTCCAGCTGTATCTCTGAGTATTGTTTTGCGACTTCTCTTGCAGTTTCCAGGAAGAGACCATCGGTCGCACGTACGACATTGGCCTTGTGGACGACTGTTACTTTTCTGCGCTTGAACTTCCGAGCGAAATCGAATGCCGCCCGAACAATTCGTTCTGAACCGGCACGAGTATTGATCTTGCAGGAGAGAGCGTACTGATCTGCCGGAAGCTTGGCGAATGAAGCAAAGGGTTTGGCGAGGCGATTCAATATTTCCGAAAGCTCCACTGGGACAGGGGAGAACTCAACACCGGCATAAAGATCTTCTGTATTCTCCCGAAAGACCACGAGATCGATACCCTCTTTGTAGTTCAAAGGATTGCCAGGATATGCTTTGCATGGTCGGAGACAGATGTAGAGGTCAAAGAGCTGTCGCATGCGGACGATCGGAGAGCGGTATGTCAGATTCTTCGCCTGCAGCTCCGATCCGAGTTCCTTCTGTGCCGCTTTGACTGGCTTAGAGGTGATTGCCCCAAAAAGTGAGGCATCGACGTTTTGAGGAGCTCGATCGTGCGTTGGGGAAGAGCATCACCCTCTGAGCACCAAAAATCCCATCCAATGTCACCACGGATATAGTCGGCGTCGAGACCAATTCTGTCGAGAACGATTTTCGTCGCCCTGAGGACGTCCACCCCGATGCCGTCTCCGGGCAACCACCGATTTTTTATTTGGCATGGTGACTCCGCTGCTGAGAACCAGTAATGGCTTTTCCGTCGAATCGAACGAATACCCTGCAACGGCTGTGCCAGAGAAAAGGCGGAAACAGGCCCGATTTCACTCATAGGTTCAGGGGATACTGCTTCGGAAACGTCATTTTCTGCAACGAGGCCGGATCGAATTTCCTAATCCTGACAAACTGCCGGTCGCCCGCCAAGTCCTTTCCATCTTTGGCGAAGCGCTTTCGCGTGACTGGGAATGAATCTGAGACTTGACAAACAAAGAGGGGAAATGTAATTTAAAACTAAATAATCTGATATAACTGCTACGCGTACAGATTCCTCAATGAATGACATCATAGGCCTTCAATCCAATCGTATTGCGCACGAACGTATACCGACGCCTCACGAGCAACGGAACAGGAAAATCCCGGTCGATCTCCGGCGTCGCAGGATCCATTGCGGCCTGCACCGCCATCTCACGTGCCCGGTCGCGCAGCTCGCGCAGGTTGGTGATCGGAAACCGACCTCGTCAACGGACGTTGCCCCCGCTGCGAGCGCGTCCACGAGCAGCAGCTCCAGTTTGCCCAGGTCGCGCAGTGTCACCGCCACCGTGTTGCGTGCCCAGTAGCCGACGGCGGTCAGGTAGCTGTCCTCGTATTCCGGCTGGAGCGTGAACTGCGCCGTAGCGATGTCGCGCTCGCTGATGCCCTGGCCGCGCACCGCGTCGAGCACCACCCGGCTGAGCCGCTTGTTCTGTGCTTGCGAAGCACTCGGCGTCTGGGCAAAAACTCGATGCCGAAGACCACCACGGCGCAGTAGGGCTGAACGCGAATGGCACTCGAGCCGCTCACGTTGATGGAGCCGGAAGCACACACGCTAGCGCTCGGCACAGTCGGGATGCTCTGGGAAGAGCGCGCCTGGCCCACGTTCCACAGCAGCAGGCAGGCGATGCCTGCCAACAGCACAGTGTGTCCGAAACTGGTCCTGGTCATAAGTTGCCTCCTGAGTTGCAGTGTGCCCATAGGGTAGCAGCGAAGTGTGGCGCGTGGGTGCCGTCTGTGTGTCAGGTGTAAGGCAATGCGGCGGCCGAGGTGGCCGCGGCCCAGAGCCGAGTGGGGAGGAACAGCCTCAGCCGGCTGCCGGCAGGGCAAAGGTGACCGCCGTGCCCTGCCCCGGCGCGCTCTCGACCCACACGTGGCCGCCGTGCGCTTCCACCAGCGCCTTGACGATAGCCAGCCCCAGGCCGGCGCCGCCCTGATCAGCGCCACTCTGTGGAGCGGCTCGGGCACGATCGCCCCGGTAGAAGCGTTCGAAGAGTTGTGTGAGTCCCCTCTGCCGGAATGCCCGGGCCGCTGTCGTGCACTGTGCAGGAACTCGTTGGCCCGCGCGCTCCAGCGAGAGGCCGATCTGTCCGCCATCCGGTGTGAACTTGAGCGGGCGTTGTCGAGCAGATTGACAAGCACCTGGTGGAGTGCGGTCTGGGGTCCGCGCGGGCCACCGCGGCTTCATCAGGTGGCTGGAAAAGGTCAGGCGCAATCTGCCCGCTGCCGGGCGGGTCCCGGGGGAACTGGAGCGACTGCCCGCGCGGCCAGCGCCCCGAGATCGGTGGACCTCCAGCCGCAGCTCAAGCCGTCCGGCGTCGGCGGTGCGTGAGCAGCAGCAGATCGTTGGTCAGGCGTATCAGGCGTTCCGTCTCGCGCGCCACTGTTCCAGGAACCGCTCGCGCGCGGCCGGGTCTGCGGCCGCGCCGTCCTGCAGCGTCTCGATCGGTGCCTTTGATCGCGGTCAGCGGGGTGCGCAGTTCGTGTGAGACGTCGGAGACGAAGCGCGTTCGCAACTGGTCCAGTTGACGGTGGGCGATATGTCGTGCCCCACACAGACGGCACCAGCCACGCGCCCGTGCTCGTCGTGCAGCGGCGTGATATGCAACTCGACGATCTGGCCGCGAGCAGTGATCTCGACACTGGTCGGAATTATCCCGCTGGCGAGCGCGCGGCCGATGGCCTCGCTCAGCGGCTGCTGGGCAACTGCCAGCAACGCCTGCCCGATGGGATTGGCCAGCAGGACACCCCCATCGTCGCCAAACGCCAGCACGGCATCGGCCAGGTTGTCGAGAATGGCCTGGCGTTGGCGGGCTTGCATCACGAGCGCGCTGTGGGCGGCGCTCAGGTTGGCATTCATGGTGTTGAAGGCCCGGCCCAGCTCCGCATCCACCTCGAGCGTTGAGCTGCGCTGGACCCGGCGGCGCAGGCTCGCCGCGCGCCAATGCCCCTGCCGCCAGGGTGAGCTGCCGCAGCGGGCGCGTTAGCGCGCGGGCTAGCACCAGCCCGGCCAGGCCCGCCAGCGCGGCCGCCGCCGCCATCGCTCCCAGCACCTAGAATCCCGCGTACCCGGGAAGCAGGCTCAAGCTCAGCCGGGGCAGTGGGCTGGCCAAGTAGACTACGCTGACAACCTCGCCGGTGGGATCACGCACAGGATAAGCAGCGTACAGCACACGGCGATGGGGCGCCCACGAGTAGCTCCGCAGCGCTGTCGCCGGGGTGCCGTTCAGTGCGTTCTGCACATCAGAGCGGCCCAGCAACACACTCGCATCGCCCTGACCGCCCTCGGGTGAGGAGGCCAGGTCATAGTTGGCCCACGCGACCTCAGCCTGGGCAGGGGGGAACGTCTGGGATCCGTCGCAGTCGTCGACCGCAGGTGTCGTCGCGTCCAGCACGATGACACCCGCGCTATCAATCACAAGCGTGCGGCCGCCGGGCGCTACGTGAGCGCCTGCGAGTACGGCTCTGCCGCACCAGCGGAGGCCCAGGCGCGGCCACCGCCCGCTTCGAGTGTCTGGGCCACGCGCTGCGCCTGCGCCAGCGAATTCTCGCGCAGCACATCAAGGAACGCGCGGTCCAGCGCCGTCCAGGCGAGCGCCGACGCCACGCCCATCGCCAGCAGGGCAATCAGCAGGTATGAAGCGATCAGCCGCACATGGATAGAGGATCGTCCCATTGTGCACTATAGTAACAGGGCTGTGTGTCAGGAGTGTGTCGGCGAGCGGGCGGCAGGTCACTCGCGCTCCAGCTTGTAGCCGATACCGCGCACGGTGGCGATCAGCTCAGGGTCTGCGCCGGCCGCTAGAAGTTTGGCACGCAGCCGTTTGACCGCGCTATCCACGGCGCGCGTGTCGCCATAGTAGTCGAAGCCCCAGGCCTGGTCAAGCAGTTGCTGGCGGCTGAGCACCTGGCCGGGGTGGCGGGCCAGCGTCGCCAGCAGCTCGAACTCCAGGCGCGTCAGGTCCAGCGCCACGCCGCCATAGCGGGCCTCGACTGCCAGTGGGTCGACTTCCAGCGAGCCGGCGCAGAGCACCGCTGCCGGAACACCTGCCGTGCCGGGGGGGCGGCGCAGCACTGCCCTGACCCGCGCGACGAGCTCGCGCACGGCTGAAGGGTTTGGTGACATCATCGTCGGCACCCAGCTCGGAGGCCTACCACGCGGTCCACTTCCTCGTCGGGCGGAGCGGTGAGCATGATGATCGGGACGGCGCTTCTCGCGGGGCGCGCAGTGCTGCGGCAGACATCAGACCATCCAGGCCTGGCAGCATCAGGTCGAGGATCACGAGGTCAGGCGGCTCGCCGCGCGCCAGCCTCAGCGCCTGGAGGCCGTCGTGGGCCGTACTGACTTCATAGCCGCTGCGCTGCAGGTTGTAGGCGAGCAGGTCGGTGATGGAGCGCTCGTCGTCAACGACCAGGATACGTTTCCCCATATATCGTGATTGTCGGGAACATCGAACGGGCAATGCCGCTCTCCCAGACATCCGATGTCTCTCAGACATCGGATGTCTGGCCGTGCACAAGAGCAGT
>CAVUAC010000069.1:0-4874 GCA_963739335.1 uncultured Bacteroidota bacterium
TAGAAAGAATTCCCTACGGTGCTAATGGCTGTTTGGGAGGGACTGAGAAATGACACATGACAAAGCTACTGCAGTTCAGACTGAAAGGCAAGAAGGCACTGGTGCCTGCAAAGACACGCTGAAAGGAGAAACACGGTGAGGCAATGCAATTGCGGCGTGAGGAGGAAGAGATTCCGAGATTCTCGGCAATCGGGAACTCACGAAGCCGGTCATTTCGACGAGGATTCATCCAGTTTGTATCCCGCTCTCTCGAGAGCCTGCCGTGTGGCCTCCAGAATGGAAGGCCCGCTATTGTGAGGAAGAAGCGGCACGTCGGGTATGCTCTGAACCTTCGTCATCAACTCATCGATCTGGTCACCGGCGAGCCGTTCGCACATATCGTACAGCCCACCCTGATCTTCTTCCAGTCTATTGTGGTTCGCCAATATCGCCCGAAGTGTCTTCACGATCGCCTTCGAAGGCGGGGGAACCATCAGTGCCACGAGCGCGCCGTGTTCAAGCCGCAGTTTCGGAGCAACTGGAAGGGGTTTGCCATCACGCACCTTCTGTGCGGCAGGAAGAATGACATTCTCTTCCATCTTGATGTGCTTGAGCAAACCGGAGCGGAATTCGCCATAGAGAGCCATATCATATTCTGGCGCGAGAGCCGTTGCCCCGTTCAACAACTTCTCGAGCCGCCTGTGGTCTTCAACGAAATACTTATACAGAGGTCCGTTCATCGAGAATACTCCCTCCTCAGCTCATAAAAACCATGCATGGTTAGAGGAATTCAAACTCATCATCTTCAATGTAACAACAGCGGCAGCCTTTGTCAATAACGCTTCATCGCCAACGGAGGGCTCCTCCAATTCCGGAGAGGACCCATGTAGAATCCCCAGCGGGCCAGCCCCCACGCCAGATCGGTTGTCGCCTCTTTCGAGCATCATAACTGGCAATTGCGATGCACCAAGTAGTCTTCACTCACGAGCCTTGCTTGCCGAACGATAAGTCAACAGCGCAGCAATGACGAGTGGCAATACTCCAAGTCCTATGAAGATACCATCTGCCGGGAGGCGAAACCATTCGAGCATTCGGCTCGTCGGCAAGTTGGCAAACGCAGACCCGCGCCCATGCCAGTAACCGTTGTTCAGCACGTCAATCAACTGCAACACGCCACCAGGGAACATATTCGTCAGGGCCATCAGAGCTAATCCGCCATTCAAGCCCCAAAAAGATATCCGAATGTACTTTTCAACCTTCTTCCATAGTTCGGCTGAAGAGACCTGTCGAAAAGCAAAAACCGTCAGCGCGACAGCAAGCATTCCAAAAACGCCCATGAGTGCAGTATGACCGTGGTTCGGCGTGAGCAGAGTGCCGACCTCGAAGTAGCTTACGATCGGTAGATTGATCAGAAAACCGAATACCCCAGCACCGACGAAATTCCAGAATCCAACCGACATGATGAAATAGAAAGTCCACCTGTGAGGGATTATCACCTCCTTGCCGCAAATATCACAAGTCCCTTTGCTCATCTTGATGAAGTCCCACGCATCAAGCGTCAGAAGCGTCAAGGGAACAACTTCCAAGGCGGAAAACATGGCCACGAGCGCCATGGTTGTGCTAGACTGCCCGGTCCAGTACCAATGATGTCCCGTCCCGATGATTCCACCTCCGAGATAGAGAATGGCGTCAAGATAAACAACGCGCGTCGCCGTGACGTGCGTGACCACACCAAGCTCGTAGAAGATGATCGCGACCATCACGGTCACGAAAAGCTCAAAGAATCCCTCGACCCACAGGTGGATGATCCAGAATCTCCATGTGTCGACGACGGAGAAATGACTTGTACTGCCAAAGAACATCGCAGGCAGATAGAAAATTGGAATAGCGACAGCTGCATACAGAAAGAGCGACGATATTTCTTTGCGTTCTGCTGCCTGCCGTGCTGGCGCAATAGCTCGATAGAGCAGAACGATCCATATAACGAGGCCGATAGCGAGGAGGATTTGCCAGGCCCGACCAAGTTCAAGGTATTCCCATCCTTGATGCCCGAACCAGAACCAAAGGTCTCCGAGATAACGATTGATTCCCAGGAACTCTCCCGTCAAACTCCCACCTACAACAATGACCAGCGCAGCAAAAAGGAAATTGATCCCTTTCGTTTGACCCTTGGGTTCCCCTCCCACTGATGGAGCGAGAAACAGTCCACCTGCGATGTATGCAGTCGCGATCCAAAATATCGCCAGCTGAAGATGCCAAGTGCGCACGATATTGCTTGGAGCAATGCGAGCGAGGTCAATGCCGTAGAACCCCCCGGGATCCGCGCGATAGTGCGCCGTCAAACCACCAACCAGGACTTGTGCCAGGAAAAGGAGTGCCACGACGACGAAGTATTTCAAGGTTGCTTTCTGGCTGTCCGTCGCATTCCCCGGCAGCATCTGCGGATGGACATGACCGCTCTTTCCTTTCCAACCCAAGTAGTCAAACTTACCAAAGAGAAACAGGATGATCCCCGTTCCAGTGAGGAGCATGATCAGACTGAGGGCACTCCAGAGGACGGCGTCGCCCGTCGGAGTATTCGCCACGTCAGGATCGTACGGGAAATTATTAGTATAGGAATACGATTCCCCAGGTCGCTTCACAGCAGATGCCCAGGAGGTCCACGCAAAGAACGCCGTCAGTTGTCTCAGCTCTTGTTCATCTGTGATGAACTTCTCCGGCAGGCCGGCGTTCAGCGTCGGTTGCGAAAAGTACCGTGCCCACTTGGACAATTGCCGTTGAAAGGAGGTGATTTCGCACTGCAAGAAGGTCAACGTCTTTGTCGCCGGGTCATATCGGTTCTCTTTCAGTAGTTCTCGGACTTCAGCTCTCACGACGTCTTGTGACTGCTTGGGCAGATTCCCTATCGGAGCAGCAAAACGCTTTAGCGCGATTTCTTCGCTAGCATCAGATGCCAATGTGTGGAGATACTCAGCTGAGAAATCAGGACCGAGATATGCGCCGTGCCCCCAAATGGTACCGTTATCCATGAGGCCATATCTCAGGAAAACCTGTTGTCCCTTTTGAATGTCATCGCCCGTGAAAACAGGAACACCGGACTCGCTGAGCACTCTTTCGGGAATCGGCGGCGCATCAACGTACGTTCTCGCAGACTGCCAGATCAGCACCGCAAATCCCACGATCAAGACGATGAGGACGGCATTCCTCCACCAAGGCGAAATCTTCTCAATCATGACCCGCTCGTTTTCCATGTTCCTCCTCCTTTCAGATTCGACAAGGA
Source organism: uncultured Bacteroidota bacterium (assembly GCA_963739335.1). GTDB lineage: Bacteria > Bacteroidota > Ignavibacteria > UBA10030 > UBA10030 > UBA9647. The sequence continues at coordinate 3,260 of CAVUAC010000069.1, forward strand.
CCCGGGACATCGAGCCCGACATCATCACGAAAGTACCCCGGCCACGAATGGCATTTCGAGCTCTGCCGGGCTCATTGATCCGGAGAAATGATCGATTCAGCTGAAATCATTGAGATCGTAGCCAGCCCGTGCAACAGCACAACGAGTTGCTTCCAAAATGAACGGCTCGCTTTTGAATGGAAGGACAGGGACACCCTGCATGCTCAATACCTTCGCCCTGTCAAGCAACAGTTCAAGTCGGCGATGGACCCAGTGAAAAACGCGTAAAGACGTCCCAGCATTAGTTCCTCCGCGCGTTGCGTGGCCTGTTATGAGCTCAGCTTCGACCTAACGTACTCGCCAATCAAAATGGCTGTCGGATAGGATATTCTTCTTCTGTCCGCGCATGCAGCATCAGCTTCTCAGCGAAACGAACGTACTTGAGTTTCTTTTCCTTCTTAGACGCCGCGATCAACTTCTTGAGCGCAGCGACGATCGCTTTGTGCTCTTCCAGCATTGTCGGCAGATCTGCTTTGAGCTTGTCAGTCATCGCAAGAACCTCAGTCATCTCTGGCGACACGGTTCCGCTTGCCAGCGACGGCAGCAGAGCTAGCGGCGGAATAGCATACGCTTCTTCATTCACAAAGTGTGAGTGGAGCACTTTTGCGACGTTCTTCGCTGCCGCGCCAATTCTTCCTTTCTCCTTGGTTGCTCTGACGAGCTCTGCGTGCAGCTCATCGTGCTCGATCTTCATCGGTTGTGGGATCTTGAATTCCATATGTCGTAACTCCTTTCCACGATGGTGTACCTGTCCGGTTCAGTCGACTCAATAGCTTATCCAGTTCCTGCTTTCTTTTTTTAATAGAATGATGTGTTTTTCTATGATTGCTGCCATCAACAGGCTGCCGATGAAACCGACAAAAGTCAGTTTTTTCAGCATAGGCAGCGCAAGCCAGCCAACCGCAAGGTGCCGCCCGAGACTCACAACTTCTCCCCACACTTTGGGTACATATCGACGTTGAGGCTTCCCCAGAATCCTAGCGTGAATGTTGTCAGCGACAATTCTCCCTTGCTGAAGTGCAAACTGAGCCGCTGCTGGAACAGGCTTGCCGGTAGTTGGATTGATCGCCAGAGCATTGTCACCAATTGCGTACACAGACGGCTCGGTCACTGATTGAAGATGCTCATTGACAATGATTCGGCCTGACTCGTCAATCGCAAAGCCGCTTTGTTTGGCCATGTCGGAGATCCGAATCCCGCCCGTCCACACCAGCGTCTTGGTGGGTACAAGCTCCCCATTCGAAAGTGTGACTCCATCGGATGATACGCCCATCACTTTCGTGCGAGCGAGAATCCGGACACTCTTTTCGATGAGCTTTTTTTTGATACGCTCGCGTAGGTCTCTGTCGGACACAGGTAGGATGTCTTCGCCAGCTTCCACAACGATGACTTCCGGCTCCTCGGCAGAGAGATGATAGTCCTGGACACTTCGAGCAATGTGATCCACCAGTTCGCCCGCGAGCTCAATGCCCGACAGTCCACCGCCTCCCACCACAAATCGAAGCAGTTCCTTTCGGCGAGTCGGATTCAGTTCGGAGGCTGCTTTGGCAGCAATACGTACTCGTAGTTCAGCCAT
>CAVUAC010000070.1:0-32806 GCA_963739335.1 uncultured Bacteroidota bacterium
TCTCTGAGGCGTCGAGAGCTTCCGGTTCTGCGGCTCGACAACCGCAGGTCCGATGAGCGCGCGCGGTTTCCTCACCAAGCTGGAGGGCGAGCCCGCAAGCTAGCAGCGGTGATGTTTTGCAGGGGTACGCCCGCCGGAAACGGCGGGCCCAGTGTCCCGTTGAGGCGGAGTTGACGGCGCCCGTACGTCGGGAGCTAGACTCTCGGCAGGACGAGATCCGCACGGGGCGAGGATGAAATCGGCACAACGAACGTCGCTGGTGGCCTTGGGCATGCTTCTCCCGTTCCGGTCCTGGCGGGGCAGAAGATCTCCGGTTCGGTTTGGACGCAGAACCCGGTCGAGAAGGTCCCAGTGCGGGTGTGGGCGCTGGGGCGGCCGTTGCTGGCCAAACCGACGCTGGCTGATGCCCCTCTCGTCGAAGTGACTGCAGAGCCGGCGAAGCCCTTCAGCCTTGAGCTCCCCGACGACGCTCTCCCGGTACGCGTCGAGGTGGCTGCCGCAGGCGACATCGGTGCGGCGTTCACGGTGGCGCTCCCGGAGCAGACCGCGCTGCCGCCCCTCTGGCTCCCGGCTGGCAGGGAGTTGCGACTGCGCGTGGTGATGGATAACAAACCAGCCGCAGGCGCGCACGTCTGGGGGCTCCTGCAGGGCGTCAACCGGGTGGACGACGCGGGCCGCTGGCAGCCGGTCGTCCCCACCACGGAGGTTGACGGTAAAGGTCAGGCGAACGTGCGGGTTCCGACAAACGGCACGGTAACTCTGTCCGGACGGGGGCCCGACGGGCGTTGGGGCACGTCACCGCCGATTCGTCTGCCGACGCCGGGCACGCGCGTCCTGCGGCTTGACTGGCCCACGACCGTGGTGGTCCGAAACCCGCGGGGCGAGCCGGTGGTGGGGATCCTCGTGGCCGACCGCAACGCACCCACCGGAGGCGCACGGGCGACCGATCAGAAGGGGAAGGCGACGGTGCAGGCCGCGGGCACGGGCGAGATCGAGATTGTGGCCCTGGGCATGGGCTACGTCGGCACCCTGGTCAAACACACCCTGCCGCCCGGCGAGCCCGTGCTCGCCCTCGAGCCGGCGCACGAGCTGACCGTGCAACGGCCGGGTACGCGGAACCCGCTGCTCCTGGAACCTGCGTGGATCCCCTCGCCGCTGCGCGGGGGGCGCCCCTGCTGGCGCGAGGCGGGCGGACATTGATCCCCTTCATCCCGGGCGGGGCCACGCTTACGGTCTGGTGCGTCGGTGTGGCCTCGCAGGTGCTTCGGATTCAAGTGGTTGAACCGCCGGTCGTGCTGCGCTTCGCGCCCGCGGCCACGGTCGAGGGCGCCGTGGTCGAGGCGGGCGACGCCCCGGCGTCGGAGGTCCCGGTGTGGTGCGCGCAAACACCGCTGTGGCCAGGGGCGCGGCCCCGCCTGGCGCGTGCCAGCGAGAGGCTGGAGCGCCCGCTGCTCCCGTGGGCGGTGAGCGGGACCGGGGGCGGCTTCACCATCACCGACCTCTCCGCGGGGCCTCTGCGGCTGACCGCGCTCAAGGCGGGAGCGCCACCAGCCGATTCGGGGCCGCTCAATCTCGCGGCGGGCGCCACCGCGCGGGTCAAATTGCAGCTCGTGAAGGGCACGTGGCTGGTGCTGCAGGTCGTTGATCCCGAGGGGAGGCCGCTGCGCGGGGTGTCGGCCCGGGTCTTCACCGCCGAGGGAGGTCGGGCCGGTTCCTGGTGGCGTTCGATTGCGGGGCCCGGGTCCGATCGTGGCGAGCCGATCGCAGCGGGCACGAGCGAGGGCGAGGGCGCACTGCGACTGCAACCCCTGCCGTCCGGCGACCTTTCCCTGGAGCTGGTCCTCCCCGGCTACGTTACCCGCTGGTTGGACGTGGAGCTTCCCGCGGGGGGCAAGGACCTGGGCCCGCAGGTGCTCGAGCCGGGGGCGACGGTCTCCGCCGGGTGGTGGACGAGGCGGGCCAGGGCGTGGCGGACGCCGACGTCTACGCGTCGACGGGCCCCTGGGGAGGGCCCATTTCGGCCCTGCGGCGGCGCGCAGCGATCCGCTCGGCCACTTCGCCCTCGCCGACCAGCCGCGGCAGGGCGAAATCTTCCTCGAGGCGCGCGGTGAGGGCGTCGTCATGTCGCAGCCGGTCAAGGTGGTGCTGCCGCCGCCTTCGTGGCGAAGAAAGCAAGCTCGTTCCACGGGAGAAGATATCCGCTGAAACCAAATCCCAACGCCAGGAAGAACATCAACATTCCCGTGACCCACGTAATTTCCCGAGGTTTCCGATAGGACTTGGCAAAGTACACGCTGAACATATGAATCATCGATGTCAGGATGAAGAGATTCGCCGTCCAGCTGTGGATGGACCTGATAAGCCAACCGAATTGCACTTTCGACATGATGAACTGTATGCTCTCGAACGCGAGCGCTTCTCCCCCTTTGTAGTACAGCAGCAGGAGGATGCCGGTCACGACCTGGATGATGAAAAGAAACAACGAGACCCCGCCGAAATAGTACCACACCGAATGCCGGTTGACGGGAACGTACTTCTTCCCCATATACTCGACAAGGCCGCCAAGATGGACGCGCTCGTCAATCCAGTCGTAGAATTTCGCCCAGAGGTTTTTCATGTTTTCCTGGAAACAAAGACGTCTTCACCTTGTATGACAACTCTGTATTCATCCAATGGACGCGGCGGCGGACCAGCGACGTTACGACCATTGAGATCATATCGTCCGTTGTGACACGCACACCAGATGAGGCCCATGTCCTTCCGATACTGCACCGTGCAATCAAGGTGCGTGCAAGTGGCAGAAAACGCGCGGAATTCACCGGCAGCATTACGCAGCAGGATGACGGGCTTGTTGCCGAACCGGACGATGGTACCGCTGTCTTTTTCGATCGCACTCACTTTACCGGCCTTCACACTGGTTACTTCCACTTCCGCCTGCTTGGGAGGCTTCAAGTAGGCCAGAACCGGGTACAGGACCGCTGCGAGCCAGGCGAGCAGGCCACCGCCCAAGAGAATCTTTAGGAAGTCTCTTCTGTCGTTTTCTTGAGAACCCGAGGGTCCAAATTCACTCGTCATACGTTAGGGCCTTCGACCGCAGCCTCTCGTGATCACTGAATCCAGCAAACGGGCAATACACAACCTCAAAATCGAGAATCAACTCCCTGCAGGCCTTACTGGCTATTGTGACAATCGCTGCAGTTCATCTCCTTCCACGCATCACCAATATCGACGGGATGCTTGTACTCTACTGCCGCCAAGATCCAAACGCAACTTGTCCTTCTCAAACTGCTGTGCAAGAATCGTGTGACAAACATTGCAGTCCCTCGGCAACACCTTGCCATCATCGGAAACATGTTTCCCGTCATGACATCGGAAACAGCCGGGATAGTACATATGACCGATGTTGTCATTGAACTTTCTCCAACTCACGCGCATCTCAGGAAAATAGTCACGGCTGTAGATTGTCTGCAGTTCTTTGATCGCCTGTGCAATCTTGTCGCTCTTCTTCGCGGCTACATCCGGATACGTTGTGCGATAATACTCCTCGAGGACTAACTTGATGCTGTCCAACGCCAGGGGCTTCGTGGAATACGGAAGCTCGAGCGCTTTCACCGAGATGCTCTTCACGTTCGGAAGATCAGGATCAATCCATCCTAGCGACATCATGTGGTTGACCGAGCGTGCGGGGGGATGGTAGATATGAGTCGGACGATTGTGGCAATCGATGCAGTCCATCCGACGTTTCTTCGCTTTTTGCAGATCCTCCTCGCTGAGAGGATTGTCTTTCGACTTGTACGTCACCACCTTGCCATCGGCAGATTTCACCTGAACCCACGGAATGACCTATCGTTGCGAATCGGCTGTGGCGTAGGTCACCTGATTCGCGATGTTCATATGCCAGTGAATTCCGGATGTCGGACCCGCCTCAACGTTGCCACCGCCGATCTTGATAAGGAGGTTCAGGGTCCATTTCGTGTTCTTTTCATCAGAAGTGAAATACGTGTTCTGCAGCTGCTTCTCACTGAAGAAGTGCTTCGGCCAGTGGCATTGTTCGCAGGTTTCCTGTGCCGGACGCAAGTTCTCGATCGGTGTCGGTATCGGCCTTGGATACTTGTTGAAAAGGGTCGCATAGACCTGATAGGTACCTGAAAGCTTCGAGCGGACGAACCACCCGGCACCCGGACCGATGTGACACTTCACGCATCCAACACGGGCATGCGGCGAGAATTGATATGCCGTATACTCCGGCTCCATAACCTTGTGGCACGTTTCTCCGCAGAACTGATCTGAGTCCGTGTGCTCATATGCCTTGAAGCTTCCGAACGCTGAGAGAAGCAAAAGGAGGATCGTCCCGAGTGAGAAGGCCGCAAAAGCTGTGCGATGCTTCGGATTATTCAGATCGATTTGTGGAAGGTGCATCTCCGGCTTGCCCGAGTGGATTCTTCTTCGCTCGCGGACAATTCCAAAAACGAGAATGAAAAGCCCAATCAGAAGGACCGCTGGAAGGAGCACAAACGCAATGATGCCCATATACGGCTTCGGGCTTTCCGAAAAGCTCTCCAGCACCATCAGGAAAAGGATCAAGCCGAAGCTGACGCCGGCAATTGCGGCACCGACAAGCGTTACAGGATTGTAAAATGAAGAGGGAAAAATACGTTTCATGAGACGATTCGCTGCATTTCGGTGCCAATGTAAGAAATGATACGGATTATACTATCAACAACCCTCATTTGCAATGTTTTTCTTCTCATTACTGGTAAGCGAACAACATCGCATAGATAATCCAAATGACAATACTGAACCCAATCGAAAGCGCCGTCCAACCGAACAACCGAATGGCCCGAATGACGATCGGCGGATAAGGCTCAACAAGATACTCGTCCAGCTGGCCCGCCTTCATGAGCGCCTCATATTCAGCGGGCTTGTCGTTCTTGAGTTCCTCTATTGGCATCCGGCCTGTGAAAACGACGAGGTCCATCGGAAACTTCTCCGGCCGGAGATGAGTGTTGAAGAAATGGACTGTGAAAATGAAGCCCACCGCCAGCAAGGCTTCGTCGCTGTGAATGATGGTGGCGACATTGAGAAACGAACCTGGGATAAACCTTGTGAAGAACTCAGGGAACCAGAGCATGAGACCCGTTGAACCAATGACCGCGATACCCCAGAAGACTGCGAAGTAGTCAAACTTCTCCCAATAGGTCCAGCGTCCATATTCGGGCCTGGGACCGCGTCCAAGAAACCACTTGATATTGCCAATGAGGTCCCTGAGATCCTTCTTGTTGAACAATATCGAATCCGGACCAAAGAGGAGATCTCTCCACGTTCGATAGATCTTCTTCTTCATCTGGAATACGTCCACAATGTGGGCGATGAAGATCCCGATCATTGCGACCGCGGCGAGACGATGGATGTAGCCGGCGGATTCGAAACCTCCGAACAGTCGGGACAGGAAGGCAGCCCATGCCGTATAGGCGAACTTGAGTGTCATGCCCGTGAGCGCCAAGCTCATGAAACTCACGATCATAATAATATGCAGGATCCGATTCAGTCTCTTGAAGCGCAGAAACTGTTTCTCACCAGCCTCGCCCGTCGGAATTTCCGAGGCCTTCGCACTCTCTCGTACGGAATCAGGCCCGGTCTGTGTTTCCATTGCCTTCCTTCTTTGTCTTTTCAGATTTCTTCCGCTGCTCATGCCTCATCTGCAAGGCACGCGGCAACCACAGGAGGGTGTGCACGCCCCCGAAGACGAAGGTACCAACGAGGAGCGAGGTCATTCCCCAGAACGTGTAGAACAAGAACGGGTATTTCTGGGGATCGTGATGCGTGGCGTGCGTTAGATATCCGGCAAATCTACGTGTCGCCCCGGCATGGCATTTCTGGCACGTAGCCACAACGTTTCCTCGACTCAAATGAGAGCGCGGATCGGAAATCGCCAGGATATCATGGGCACCGTGACAATCATAGCACTTCGCTGTCTTCGTGTACCCAAGCTGTGATACCTTCCCGTGATATGTGTCGAAATAGGTTTTTGCAATGGCCTCGTGGCACCGGCCACATTGCGTCATGATCTCCAATTTGAAGCCCGTCTCGTCCGCACGGCGTATGGTGTGCGCCGTGTGACAGTCATTGCAGACGGGTAAGGGTTTATCCGTCTTTCCGACCTTAAGCGCGTGAATGCTCGATTCGAATTGCTCCTCGATCCCGTGATGGCAACGACCGCAGGTCTGCGGAACATTCTTCGGGTTGACGCTCGAAAGTGAATCGGTCTTCGGCAACACGCCATGAGCAGTATGGCAGCTGGTGCACGTCGCAGTAACCGTGAGTCCACTTTTCATCAACCCCTTGCCATGAATACTCTCCGTGTAGTGCTCGATGATCTCGTGCTGCCCTCCAGTATACCGCACTGCCGCCTTTTGACCTTCACGATGGCACTTTGCACACAATGTCGGGATGTTCGTCGGGAAGGTCGCGGAATTCGGGTTCATCTTTCCCAAAACGCCATGGGTGCCGTGACATTCTTTGCATGTCGGGCCATTCGGGTCATTCCTTGCCACCAGCTTCCCATGCATACTCCCTTGATATTGCTGCGCGATCTCCGCATGGCAAGAGGAACAGTCAACCTTTTTCGTGATCGTCTCGCACGGTCGGAGATGCGAAACACTCACCTCGGAGTGGCACTGGCTGCAAGCAACCTTCGAATGACGCGAATATCCTAAGTCCTCTCCTCGCACGAAGAGGGAACGTCCGTCCTTTGAGGATCTCAACTGCGAGTTCGCGTGGCAACGGAGACAGTCCTGATCCGCCATGCCCTGCGTATAGAACACTTTGCGCACTTTGTGGGGTTGATGGCAATCGACACACGCCGGCAGCACGTTTGCCTCTTTTTCCCAAAGCTCACCCCGTATCACCTTCCGATGGACAACTTCGATCATCGCGTGACACTTTGTGCACGTCACGGCGATATTGCGACGTGCGATGGAGGAAGCAGGATCGGTATGCGGAAGAATCGAGTGTGGAGTGTGGCAGGAGGCACAGTTCGGAGCTACAATGAGACCCTTTTGAAGCAGGCCCTGACCGTGGATGCTCTCGGAGAAGTTCTCGAGAATATGGTCCTGATGAATCGTGTGCTGAGCAGTGACTGGCGACCCCTCTTTATGGCACTTACCGCAAAGGAATGGAACCTGCATTGGAAACGTAGGAGACTGTCGATTCTTCGCTGACAGAATATCGTGCGTTCCATGACAATCTTTGCAGCGCGGAGCCAGCGCATCGCCGCGAGCAATGGCCTTGCCGTGAAGCGATTTGGCATGCAGCTTCTGCTCCTTGGAGTGGCAGATCCCGCATTCAACACTTGCGAGCCCCTCAGCGTGCGGCAGCTCCTTGCCCTCCAGATCTTTGTGGCAAGAGACGCAAGTAAGGGAGGCGTGGCTCGACTCACTGAATTTCTTTTCATCGACGTAGACGGAGAACGGTTTGCCACCTCGGGAGCCCGTGAGGGTATTGTCGTTGTGGCAACCAAGGCAGTCGCTGTTCTCCTGCCCCCTGGCCTGCAACAGCCAGCCGATTGCCAGCAACACGAGCCAGAACAGTCGCCGCGCGTGAGGGCCCTTCACAAAGTCCGGAACGTCAATGTGTACGCTGATGATCATCGCTCTACTTGTTGACCTCCTCGGTCACTGTTGCCTTCTCACGCGGCTGCAGTTCCTTCATCTCTTTTCTCATCTCCGCACCTCTGATCTCTTCGAGCTCCAGCGGATGCTCATCTTCCATTTCCTCCTCCGTCAACGTTCCTTTCCAGAATGCGAGATTGATCGGGTAGACGTCGGGGTTGAAGATGACAAAGTAGAAATGCCAAACGATGATGGCCAGCGTGGCCAGCCAGGCCTCGTAGTAGTGGACGGTGCGAGCAACATCCCACCAGAGCTTCGTCAGGAGCCCGAGGAAGGTGTTATCAAACCAGAGGATCGTCCCAGTTGCAGCCATCACGAACGTCCCCCAAACAAGCGCCCAGTATTCACTCTTCTCGATGTAGCTAAACCGTCTGAATTTCGGCTTCGTCGAAGAAAAGCCGAGATTGTATTTCAACACTCGAACCGCATCCGTCACGTCTTCAATCCTCGGCAGCAGGTCGCGAATGAGCTGCTTCCCTCTCGGGACAAACGAGCATGTAGTACAGATGGTAGATGCTTGCCGCAACCATCACTACCGCAGCGATGCGATGCAGGATCCCCCGAAGCTCAAACATCACAGGACTAATGCTGCGCAGTGGTGCAACCCACCAAGCATCAGGGAACTTGAGCGCGAAACCTGTCAGGACGAGAGTGAAGAAACTCACCAACACGGACGCGTGCTGGATTCGCTCATTCACGGACATGCGCAGATACAGCCGATGTGCCACCGGCGGCCTCGGGATCAACCCGCGGCGATACATGAGCTGGCGTCTGGATTTCCTGATGAAATCGATCAGGTTATGAAAGCTCATCCCGCCAATCAGAACGACAATCAAGAGAATGTACGCCGTCGAAACGTAGTAGAGGACGTTCTCCTGCTTCTCCGTCGCTATGACGTGCACGGCCCCTTTTGTGAAATTGTCATTCGCCCCGGGGTGGCACGTCCCGCACGTTTTCACCAAGTTCGCCTTGTTGATGCGAGACGTGGGATCGCTCGATGGCTTGATGTCGTGGACACCGTGGCAGCTCGCGCAATTGGCAACCTGGACGGATCCAGCCGTACCGGCTAAGCCGTGATAACTGTCGGCAAAGCTCTTGAAACGGTCGTTTGCAAGTCCGTACTTCTGATTGAGTTTCACTGAGCTGTGACAAGGCGAACATACCTGGCTCGAGACGTTGCGGGCCGCTACGGGAGAACGAGGATCAGTGGTCTTTAGAATGTTATGCTCTCCGTGGCAGTCTGTGCACACAGGGGCAGAAGATACACCGTTCTTTACTGCCAGGCCATGGACACTATAGTTGAACTCATCTGCTACGTTTGCGTGGCACTTCGCGCAAGTATGCGGAATATTCGCCTTCGCCACACGGGAGGTAGGCTCGGACCCTTTCTTCATTTCATGACTGCCGTGGCAATCCACACAGTTCGCAGCTTTCCCATTTCCTCGCTGGAGAGCTGCTCCGTGAACGCTTCCGGCGTATGCACCGATAAACCCTGCCGATGACGACACGTGCGAACGCACATTAGGATCGTCCAGGTGGCATGAGAGACAGAGCTTCTCCTGGGCGATCTTCAATCGTGTGGTATCCTGCGTCCCAACGACATGAGCAATGGGATTCTTGTGACACTCTAGGCAGGTTGGAGCTCCCTGAACTCCGGCTGCCTGAGCCTTCGAGTGCGAGGACTGGACAAAGGTTTGCTTCACATCTGTATGACACGCGCCGCAGAATTCTGTGAGCTTTGTAGAGCTAAATTTCGATCCAGGTGATTTCGGGGAGACGACATCGTGCGTGCCGTGGCAGTCTTTGCACGATATGCCGGAAGCACCTTTCGTGCCTCCAGCGAGATTCATCTGAGAATGAAACTGATGCTTGATTGGCGCATCTTTGTGGCACGTCTTGCAGTTGACAGGGTCGACTTTTTCTTTGTGAGGAACATTCTGCGCATCGAAGCCCGCGTGGCAGGCCACGCACACAAGCTTCCTGTGCGGCGACTTGTCCAGCACCTCAGGCTCAACATAAAGGGATACTTGCTTCCCTTTCTTTTCCATCGTCAACGATTTGTCGCTATGACAAGCAAGACACTCGTCGCGAGACTGCGCCTCCACGTCTGAGGCAGGAAAAGCGAATGCTGCAAAGAGGAACAAACCAGCCAGATATCTTCCAGCGTATCTCATCTTCCCAATCTTATCAGCTGCTGAATTTCTCAACATCGGACAAAGCATAGAATTTCAACTCTTTTCTGGCAACTCTCGTGCCAGCACTGACTTTCGCGAAGCTCTCCAAATCTGTAATAAACAGCAACAAAACCAGACCTCTAAGCCAATGCGCATTCTCCCGAGCAAGAAGGGGAATTCGAGGTTTCTCACAATGGAGAAACTCGAGTGTGACGAAACTGGAACATTTTCAATCCCGCTCGCCTTGCTCTCGCCTGGTCGGCTGGCAAGAAACCGCGGATGATTGTGCACTTGGCAGGATGCCAACATGGAGAGGTGTGAATGCGACCGCAATCCGTCGCCCGGAGTTCATGAGGGAGGAGTGAACTTCGCGATCCTCGGAGGCCAAACCACGAACGAAGCCTAGCTGTTCGCTTTGCTCTGACAAGGCGGACAACAAGACACCGTCGGATCATTGAGCAAAGCTTCCGCGGAAATCTCCTTGCCGCAACGGACGCACAAACCGAACTTCCCACGGGCTAAGCGCTCCAGTGCTTCTCGGAGCTTCAGAACTGACGGGGTAGGTCTGTACGTCAGAACGTGCGTCTGCAGGATAACAGAGAAGACTTTGTCCGGCGAGGGATCCGGTTGAGAAACGATGCTCCGCAACCTGAGCTCGTTCAAGACCTCAATGAGGGTTTGGTGGTAGTTCTGCCGCAGCGTGGTATCGAGCTGGCGAAGCATCGCCACTTTGATACGGCTGAGATCTGCTACGCTTGTCACAATGCCCCCCTTTCAAACCGCCAAGGAGGTAAGGTGAAGAAGCACGGAGCGGTTCACCCGTTATTGGCCATCCAGAAGCTTGTGAACGGCATCCGCTACGGCGTTGACATCGAAGGGCTTGTAGAAAACGAAATCCGCCATCTCCCGGATCTTCTCCTCAATCTCATTATTGAGTTGACGATAGACTCGCAGGAGAACGACTGGAATCTTGAGATGGCTAGTCCGTAGAACTTCAATCTCCTTCAGAATATCGGAAGGGAATGAATATAGATCAACAAGCAAGAGAGCGGGCGAAGCGACCCCAATGGCGCCTTTCAGATTGTCGAGCTGAGTTTCGCACGCAATCTCGTATTGGTCCTCGAGTAAGAGCGAGAGGCTCTTGGCCAGAGCTGCATCGGGACTGAAGACGAGCACCTTCTTCTCGCTGTGGCGATGGAGAAGACGATCCTCAGCGCTACTTTTGGCAGTTGCCGTTCCCATTGGGTGCATGACTCTCACTTTCCTTGGGTAAATCGTTCAAGATGTATGCCAATACAAAATCGTTGAGTATTTCATCGGCCCCAAGGGGCAATCATCCCACTTTGGCTATTTTCCACGCAAGTTTCTTTCATGCCGACAACCTTTTTCCCGAATTCCAATAACTGCATTCTCATTTTCTCAAAAACGGAAAGCCCACAAAAGGTTCGTTTCTCGAAGGAAATCCGAGCCGCCTGCTCTCTTGTGGGCCTTCATAGGACAGAAAGGCGGGGTTCCCAAGTCACAGAATTGGCAACTCGGGAACTCCCGCCTTCGAAAACTAATGCTTACTATTTCAACAACGTCATCTTCTTTGTGGCAGTGAATCCTTCTGCCTGGATGTGGTAGAAGTACACACCGCTTGCAACTCCACGGCCATCATCAGAACGTCCGTTCCAGACCACTCTGTAGTTGCCTGGCGACATCGTTTGGTTGACAAGTGTCGCGACCACATCGCCGGAGATACCATAGACCACGAGCTTCACGCTCGTTTGCTTCGGGATGGAGAACGCGATTTCAGTCGTCGGGTTGAATGGATTTGGATAGTTCTGCGTCAGTGCGAACTCCGTCGGCACGCCGCTTCCGCTTTCGATGCTGGTCACGACGCTGACGCTGGTGAAGCCGCTCTCATTACCAGCGATGTCGATGGCAGAGACCTTGTAGTAATATGTCACTCCGCTCTGCGGAGCTGCGTCTTGGTATTGAAGCGTACGGACTTTGGCCAAAGGCGATGTGCCTGTTGGGTCAAAGCTCGCCGACGTACCTCGGTAGATTGCGTACTGATACACGTCCGTCTCTGTGTTCGCTCTCCACCGCAGCGTAACAGTGTTAGCTGAGAATGCTGCTGTAACACCTGCCGGAGCGGCAGGGGAAACGTTGTCTGTTGAATAGCCGCTGTCAGGCTGCGAAGAATACAGCACTTGGTTGTCCTTTGAGTAGCCGGCAATGTAGAATACCGACCAACGCTGACCCGTCGTCTTGGTTGAATCGAAGAGCGTCGGGGCGACGTAGGAGTACTGCGGCAAACCAGATGCCGGGACTCCACCAACATACGACCACACGCTGCCGCCCATCAATGCCTGACCACCCTGACTCGTGACACTCATCATCTCTGTGAAGCTACTCACTTTCTTCACGGAGTTGAGGCTTGGCAGAATCGGATCCTTTCTCCATACGCCGTAGTTGACCACTTGATTGTAACTGTAGTTCTCCGACGGGAACTGATTCCAGACAACCTGGACATTGCGTCCGTTGTCGTACGGCACATCTTTGATGGATACGATACTCGCGGCACCAGCACCGAGCTTCAGCTGCTCCATGGAGGAGGTCAACAGACCTTTGGCATAGTTGAAGTTGTGCACTCCACCGCTTCCGTCATTGGTCACGAATTGGTAGTTGTATGCTGCCGCTCGTTCAATGAGCGTGAGCTTGCGCTTGGCGCTCGCCGGTGCAGTCTTCTGATTCTGCCAGGCTATCGTATCAGTGAAGAGGATAGCTGTGCCATTCGGAGTCGTAGCACCGACCGTGGAGTCACGCTTCGGCAGAAGTGCATACAGTGCATCAAGGTACTTCTGGGTCTTCGCTTGTGTCAAATCGACAAAATCGATCGAGGCCTCACCGTGGCATTCCACGCATCCAGTAGGGTTGAGAATCGTCGTGGTGTCTTTTGAAGTGATGTAGTCAAACGCAACCTTGAACGTGTGGCCACCGAGCTTGGTCAGTAGCGTGTCAGGTTTGGTGAAATTCGAGGCGCTCGCTGCCAGGAACGAAGGTGAGCTTGCCATATGGCATTGAACGCAACGCTCCTTGATGTCGCTATGCGAAGAGTTCTCATAGTTGTATCCCGGAAGCTCCCATCCACCCCAAAGCCCAACTGCCGCGTTATTTTGCTGGACCGAGCTTGACGGTGCCAACAGGTAAGCATTCGCGATATCAAGCGAGAATGGCGTCGTGTTAACGCCGATCAGCATCGATCCCTGGTGGGCTGTATGCAGGCCGCGACTACTCATACGGGTGATATGGCAACCCGTGCAAGCATCGCCCACCGTCTTTGCACGCAATTGCATCTCGTTCGATCCGTTATGAGGATCGTGGCATGTCGGACAACCAATCGGCATTGGGTTGGAGTATACCAACTCGCCGGACGCCGGGACAGGCTGAGCCTGGCCGCCGATTGTCTCGTTGATGTATCCTTGTGCGGTATGGCACTTCGCGCACACGGGGCGGTCCGTGAATTGCACCTGGACACCTTCAGAAGTGGAGATTGCGTGCGCAGAACCTGTCCAGGCATATCCGATGCCGTGGCGATCCGAAGAGAAGTGACATACATCGCAGGTAGTGTTGGACAACGTCTCGTCAAGCTTGTTGTTATCATGCGTAGGATATCCATCCGTAGTGTGCTGGCCAGCAGGACCGTGGCAGTTCTCGCATTGAATGCTCGACAGTGCCATGGATTTTGGGTATTTCGCTACGAGAGTGTCGTATACGCCCGGGGCGTTGGTCGGAACGGTAGTGAAACCTTCTGCCTTCGCGACGTCGTCAAATCCGTTGTTGTTGCTCGCTGTGTTGCCATCGTATCCAACGGAATGGCAGGAGAAGCAACTGTAGCTGAAATGACCAGCCGGATCATTGAGCTTCCGCTTCACAGCAGTGGCGTGATTGGTCTCTCGCCAGTCTGAAAACTTGCTCGGATCCAAGAGGTGGCAAGCGCAACCTGGCAGCGGAACACCATAGTTTTGAGAGACGCTGATCCCCTCGCCAACCCATTTACCAGCAACGATTTTTGCCGTCACGGCCGTGGTCGTCCCCTTCACTGTCGTCGCAGTCATTGAGACCGTCCAGGTACCGACCGTATCAGGCACGAAGTACACAATCTTCCCGCTGAGCCCAACTGCGGTGTCCTGGATCGCACCAACACGCTCGACACCCTTCGGGTCAGTCAACGTCCACGTGGCACTCGTTACAGCGAGCAACGTGTCGGACTGCTTCGTCCCGGTTGTGGAATAGACTCTTGGTGCCAAAACAACCCGGGTATTGACACCTACAGATTTCAGACCCGTCGTAGCCTGGTTCATATTGCTGGCCTTGAATCTGTCAGGGACACCAACAACAACGATCTTGCCTGTCTGAGCTAGTGCCAAACCGGACAGAACAGAGATCAACAACAGGAAGAGAGTACAGACAAGTAGAATTCTCTTCATAGATCCTCCCTCTTGGGTGATTTGAAAAGTGCTATTGCGAACTGTTTCTGTTCGTGATCTCGCGTATTCGTTTTCTTCTGTCAAAGTCCGAGGTCCACCTTGCCAAAAGCGATAAGGCTCGCGAGGTTGACGACGCAAAGGCTCAATTCCTGTGCCGGAAATGACAAAAACCTCAGACCTTCCGGAGTCTCAGAAATAGGCAAGAAGCCCAAATTCGGCGAATTTCTGCTCCACGGATTCTTAACATTGGCAAGATATTGAATTCCCCTTTCCGATTTCTGAAAAAGCAAGGAATCCCGCCACTCATCAACAATTCCAACCTGCGAACGAAACATCGGAAAGAGGCACCCCCTCAGCCCGCTTCAAGACAGGGGATATTCTCAGGCAACTGTATTTTGAGACTCTCGTGGACTCACCGGTTACATCCTTGATCGAATCAGTCGGTGAGTTGAGAATACCGCATCGCTACGTGGATCACGATTGATGGCACGTCTGATGAAAAACTCATCAGAATCGCGTCACTTGTGCGATGGTTGTTGAATATTTTCAATAACCGTGCCGGTAATGTTTTTCAACAAGCAACGACGGAAAGTCTCGAATATCGTGGAAACACCCCAATTGGCCAATCCGCCGCCATTGTCATTTATTACACTTGCCTCGAAATGACCGAAGGCTCTTCCGATGGTAAGAATTGAGAATAGGGGGAGTTGGCGACCACAGACGGCTCAGATGTCTATGGGGGTCGTCGACCTCAGTCGATATGGATGGGATCAGATACGGGAGGGGAAACACGCGCAAAGGGGGACATCGAGTGACGCTCATCGTAGTGCTGGAAAACCTAGGTCGTTCAGCTAGCCCTTCACCCATTCTTTTGTAGCCTCACGGAGTTTCTCCATCGCCAGGACGACAGATTCGCCAGTATCCTCCGGCAGAATGCTGATGATATCCTGATGGACAGTCACATACATGAGACTGAGTTGCTCTCGTGTCTCAGCCCCCTCCGGCGTCAGCAGGATCTCAACAACCCGATGGTCCTTGCCCGCGACCTCTTTCCTGACGATTCTCTTCTTCACGAGACCGTCAATAATCCGGGTCAGACGACTACTGGAGAGTCCCAGGCGCTTGGCAAGCCCACCGGCAGGTACTCTTTCATCGCTGCGTAAAGAACGGAGGAGCTTGAACTCTGCCACCGTGAGGTTGAGCTTGTGCGCCGTTCGCTCGATCTTGATCTGGCAGTTTTCCAAAAGCTCGTAGGTGAGGTCTGCCATCTGCTCCGCAAGTTCATTCCTCGTCGTTGCCATAAATCCTCGCGCAGGGAAATTGTAGGAAAAAGTCAATTGCCTTCTGCTGCCTCAAGCTCCCAACTGATCCAAGCATGTTGCAACTCGGCACACATCCAGAATAGGAATGGTCTCGAAGCAACCGTCGACCTTCTGTGTGACAAAAAAAAACCACAGGCGGCGATGCCAGACAGAAGACAATGAGCGCACCTGTGGGTATTCTTCGTTTCTTCGGTTTCTTAGCGAATATGCTCTCCTCTCCTACCTAAACAGGAGGAGTGAAAAGTGATATCGGTACCTGTTCTTGGATCGCCTTTTCCCTTGGTGATTTGATTGTCGGGAACTCAGAACAGAAAGTTCACGCCATCAAATTCGTCCTCAGGCACCTCAGGCGGGAACGCCCCGAAATTCTTCAGCGCACTTTCGTCATCAACGAAATGGAATGCTCCTGGATCTTCCCCCCGAAAACGACGAAGAAACAGCAATGTTCCCCCCACGGCGATGGCAGCAACTATTCCAGCAACCCACCAGCCCGGCTTCATGATCTCCGCTCCTTCTCAAGCAAATACGATGCGCTTTCTTCTTCCCCTGTTACATCGGCGCATCAGTGAATCAAACTTCAACCTCTTAATTCATTGCCGCGTTCAACTCAGCGGCGTGCTCGCCCTCGTGTTTCACCCCTTCATCGAGATCTTCTATTGACAGCTCACGGAGTTTCCGATAAAGTGATGAAAGACTGATGCCGAGCAGTTTTGCAACCTTGCGCTTGTCATTACCATTGACTCGCAACGCATCAATAATCAACGCACGCTCGTACGTGCGGACCGATTCCTTAAGATTGCCTGCAACCAAACCCTCAGACGTCCCTGACGATTGCATTCTTGTGCGCTCCATTGTTTCCTCCTGTTTTGTCTACGGGTATCTACACGGTGCTAGGAAAAAAGCTACGTCTCCAAGGTCAAAGCGCAAGGAACGTGCCAATGGAAACGGAGCGGAGAAAGGGGGGCGCAATGGCGATTTTTTCTCGAAAAAGGCAACGACGGAGACCGCAATTGCTGCCCTTGTTCAATATTGAGAAGACAGCAGGATGGGAATTCTCAAACTTTAGAAGAATCGAAATGTGGCGTAAACCCTTGTCAAACAGCAACGATCCTCAACATCTCTCGACCGGAATCGGCCTATCGAGTAGGGATTTCCAGTTCTTCCATCTTCCGATAGAGCGAGGACAAACTCACACCAAGCGCCTGGGCTGTGGCCTCTTTGTTCCGGTCATGTTGCGCCAAGACCTGCTCGATGTAGGTCCGCTCGAACGCCTTCACGGCATCACGGAGTGTCTGGTGGCCGCCCGGTGCCACAGACAACTGCTGGGATGCGACCTGACGGAAGTATTCCGGCAGGTGCTCTAAACCGATGAGTTCCTTGTCACAGAATATCACTGCGCGCTCGACAACGTTTTCAAGCTCCCTTACCTCCCCTTTCCACTGGTACTGCATCATGGCACTCATTGCTTCATTTGTAAAACCCTGAATAGGTCGGCCCATGTGCTTTCTATAGACTTCGAGGAAATGCTGACAGAGAAGGGGAACATCTTCCTTTCTCTCACCCAGGGACGGCAGGTCAACCTCGACAACGTTGAGCCTGTAGAAGAGATCTTCCCGGAACTTTCCGCTCTCAACTTCCTGTCGAAGGTCACGGTTTGTCGCTGCAATGATCCGCAAGTCGATCGTTACCGGGTCGGTGTATCCGACGGGATTGACCTCTTTTTGCTCGATCGCTCGCAGAAGTTTGACCTGGAGATGAAGAGGGATTTCGCTGACCTCATCGAGGAATACGGTGCCTCCGTCGGCAACCTTGAAAAGGCCATCTTTGTCCGTCGTCGCACCGGTGAAGGATCCTTTCTTATGGCCAAAGAGCTCGCTCTCGAACAGTGTCTCAACGATCGCACCGCAATTGATCGCCACGAACCGTTTCTGCTTCCGGTTGCTATTGTAGTGGATGGCTCTCGCAATCAGCTCTTTGCCCGTCCCGCTCTTCCCCGTGATGAGCACGGTTCCATCGCTCGCCGCAACGCGTTTCACAATCTGAAAGACGTTTTTCATACTCTGACTTTGTCCGATAATTTGGTCAAAATCATATGTACTGTTGATCTCCTGACGGAGAAGCGAATTCTCCAGTGACAGTGCGCGATGATCCAAGAGCTTGCGGATACGATGCAGAATGTCGTCAAAGTCGATGGGTTTCAGAACGTAGTCGTACGCACCTTTCCGGAGCGCGGCAATCGCCGTCTCGATTGAAGCGAACGCGGTAATCATAATGACGAAGGTCTGCGGAGTGCGCTTCGTGATGTGCTCCAAGAGCTCCATTCCGCGCATCTCCGGCATCTCGATATCCGAGATCACAACATCAAACGGACGCATCTCCTGCCTGGCAAGAGCCTCCTTTCCATTGGGAGCATCTTCAACCTGATAGCCCTCCTTTTTCAGGACGAAACTCAGCGATTCGCGAATAATCTGCTCATCATCAACTACAAGTATGCGTTCTGCCATCGACGTTCTCACTCTCCTTCGATCGGTAACTGAATCTCGAATGTGCTTCCCCTCCCAGGTTCACTGTCTACTCTTATCCCACCTCCAAAACTCTGCACGATACCGTAGCTGACCCATAGCCCAAGACCTGTGCCCTGCCCTACGGCTTTCGTCGTAAAGAACGGCTCAAAAATCTTCTCCCGATCATCCGGGGCAATACCCTTCCCGGTATCCTTCACCAAGACTTCAACATGTTCGTCGTTTGCACGCGACTGAATCCAAATCGATCCGGCTTTCCCTTCGAGCGAGTCCACAGCATTCATCAGAATATTGATGAATACCTGCGCAAGCTGGTCGGGAACGACTGAGAGATTCGGCAAATCATCAGCCAGCTCGAGCGTGAACGCAATGTCCTTGACCTTCTTCCCGTACTGAACGATGTTCAGCGCTTCCCGAATGACCTTGTTCACATCCGTCGGCTTGATGACGTACGCCGAAGGACGAGAGAAATCGACAAGGTCACGAATGATGCGGGCGATCCGGTTAATCTGATCTTTGATCAGCCCAAGCTTGTCCTTTGCAAACTCATCAGCGGTTGTCCGCTGAATCACCTGAACAAGTGACGAAATGGATGTCAGAGGATTTCCAACCTCATGAGCAATGCCCGCAGCGAGCGTTCCAATGCTTTCCATTTTTTGAGAACGAACAAGCTGTTGCTCCAGGATCTTCTGCTCTGTGACGTCCCGATGGGCTCCCATGAAGCCAACAATGTGGCTGTTCCCATCGACAATGGGCGAGATGACCAGTTCGGTGTGGAACGGACTTCCGTCCTTTCGTCTGTTCTCAACCTCACCCACCCACACTTTTCGTTCCATGATGCGGGCCCAAACAGACTTCCAGAATTCCTTCGGATGCCTGCCGCTGTTCAGTATTCGCGGGTTCCTGCCAATGAGCTCCTCTTTGGAAAAGCCGCTCGCCTTTTCGAATGCGGGATTAACGTAGATCATCTTCCCGCTGGCGTCCGTGATCTGAATGGGATTGACCGTGTGCTGAATGACATTGGAGTATCGCAGATAGTCCAGTTCTTTTCTTTTTTGCTCAGTGATGTCCTTTGCAATGAGAACAGAATAGAATCTTTCCGCCGAGTACAATCTCCTCAGGTCGATTTGGACATCCATCACGGATTTATCGGCCCGCACAAATTTGGTTTCAAGGGACTGATCGCCGTAATCAGTTTTCAATATGCTCATCAGTACCCGTCGCTGTTCCGCGGGCAGGATGAGGTCGAGCGAATTGTTCAGGAGATCCGTGGGGTCGTAACCCGTCTCCTTCGAAGCTGCCGTGTTGTGATCCACAATCTTCTGATCGCTGTCGACGATGAAGATCATTTCGGGTAGCAGATCGAACACCCGGCCATATTTGGAATAGCGAATGGTCATGCGTCCCACGTTATGGCATCCAAGGTACACCAACTTCGCCTCATTGGCAAGCGAAGAGGAGCTGATGCCAGTGCAGAAGAGCGGCCGGGATGAAAGGGGAAACAACAAAAAGAAGCCACGCGCGGGCGCACGTGGCTCTCAATGGCAGAGACGCTGTCAGTCGACTCTAGAGGCTACGATAGATGTGCACGCGGACGACTGGTTTGACGTCTCTCTGTATCCTCTCGCGCAGTTCCATCGATTGGTTCTTGAGGTTCTGCTTCAGCTTGTCCATTTCGATCTTCAGGTTGTCCAGATCGGGGCGAATGCTCTCTATTTCTACCTCCGGAACGTGGATGTCGAAGTCTGGGACGTCAAAGAGCAGACCCTCCTTGCGATTTCGAAACGGCTCATCATTGTACCAGAAGCGATATCCTTGATCGTCTCGGCTTTCCTCGACTTCCAGCGTCAGTGTCTTGCGGGCACCCTTTCTCACGACCTCGATCTCAGCCTTCTCGCCATCATCATAGATGCCAAGAGCCCTGGACACATCTCGCAGCTCGCGGATCTTCTTCTTGCCCACGACGGTGATGACATCGCCAGCATTGATACCTGCCTTCTCCGCCGGACTTCCTTTCTCTACCTCCCACACCAGAACGCCAGAACCCTCTGGAACGTCAAAGTACCTTAGCGAGCTGATCGTTCAATTGCCTGAGTGCCATTCCCTGGATTTCGCCTGTCGTTCCAAAGACTTCAAAACTCCTCGATCCTCTTGGTGCCACAACCGTAAAACTCCTCTTCATCGAGGACTGCTTTCCGATCACAACATCGATCGTTTTCTTCTCTCCTTTTCGAATGACCACCACCGACACCTTGTTGCCCGGCTTAGTATCAGCGACAGCTTTCTGCAACTCACTGGAATCTGAGATGTCATGTCCACCAAGCTGGACGATTACGTCTTTCTCTTTGATGCCAGCAGAGTCTGCGGGGCTCTTTTTCACAACTTCGCTCACGAGTGCACCCTCGCGGGACTTCAAGTCCATTGCCTTCTTCATTTCTGATGTAATGTCCTGAACTGCAACACCCAACCATCCCTTCTGGGACACACTGGTTTTTTCCTTCTGCTGAGGGCTGTCAAACCTGTTTGTCGCCGCGACAGCAACACAAAGCACAGCAAGGGAAAGGATCCCAAGAACTACTATCCTTTTCACGTTTTTTGCTCCTCTCAATCCTGATTGTGAGTTGAATCTGGCACCTGGTCTTTTTCCCTTAGACGACATCTGTTCGCCAGGGTTCCAAATAGGCTCGATAACCATTGTCCAGAACACTGAACATCGAGAGGCACTGACATATGGAGGATAGATTGCAGGGTTCGATGGCAGGGGCGGGGACGACGGACCAGTCAAATCAATCGATCGGGGATGGGAAGATCACTTTGCCTTTTGGATCTGCTTCGACATCTGATCATTCCATCCTGCCGGCAGTTTGTAACCAATTCTCTGATTGCCGACATTGAGAATGATCGAATCCTCGCTGATTCTCTGGATTCGAGCTTGGCCAAGCTCTTTCGAATCGACCAGAGAATCGAGGTACAAGGTCATGCGTACACCGTTTGAGATCTTTTGCAGCAGGGTTTGAACTGAAGAGAAGGCTTGTCGATTCGATCTCTGCACAGCGGGGAGATCTGATGTCCGCCTTTGAGTGAAGGTCACGTTTTGTTGTTCTTCTGCAAGAACCTGTGACCGAGCAGGTCGAGCCTGCATCATTTTCCCCTCCATCTTGTTCTTGAGGAGGGCATCCTTGGCATCTTCCTCGCTCTTCGCCAAAGCCTGACCGGCGGCGAGTCGACCGTTCTGGTTGACGACGTACGAACCTTCTACCCAAATCTCCTCAGCAGGCGCGCCTGCTGCCTGCGGAACATATCGGTCCCTCTTTGGGGACTCAGCGTCAAGTCTATTGGCCTGAGCAGTCTCCAGCCCTTTTGCCTTCTTCGACTCAGGTTCGTTTACCTTCCTAGGTCCCGCCCCAGCCGACTTATCCAGCGCTTCCGATCCGGCGCGGGCTGGTGCGAGCTGCCCTTGAACATTAGGTTTTGCCGCTTCCGCAACCGCTCTGTCAGGCAAAGCGATCTGAGGTTGCGGCGTTTGGGTGTGCGCTAGATCAACTTTCGACCTCTCATCCTCCGCTCGTTCTTTGACTGCCGTCCCCTGAGGCCTCTCCGCAACGAACCAGTGATTGTAAATCCCCACAGTGACAAGCAAGATGACAACAGCAGCGACTCCGACGGCTCTATACCAGTTCAAGCTGCTCCCCCTGCTCTGTTCGACTCGTTGTGCCAGCCGGCGTTTCAGCGTATCTCTGCCGGCGCGTCGCACCCCCGCCGCGATCTGTTGCTCTTTACGCACCGCACTTTGGCACCGTTCACAATCGCGCAAATGCTTTTCCAGTCCCTCCAGCTCCTGAGGGTCAAGCTGACCAAGGACGAAACGTGCGACGAGGTTCTCGTCATCTGTCCAATGTATGTTCCCTGACTCGGGCATGTTCGGTGACATCCCTTTCCGCTCTATCGACTCTTCTTCAACAATTCTTCCAATGCTTTCTTGCATTGGTACTTCTTGGCCTTCACGGTGTCTGCATTTGCAAATCCAAGTTGCTCTGCAATGTCATCCATCGACAATTCTTCCCAATAGAAGAGAAGCAGCAGTTTTCGGCACTGCTCACCAATTCTTCCCAAAGCATCTCTCACCATCGCTGCTTGCTCAGTCGCAATGAGGTTCTCAAGGATCGAAGGTGAGAAGTCCTCGTGCTCATCCGGATCGAGGTCGCCTGAAATCTCACGACCTCTTCCACGGAGACGCTGTGACCACATGTTTTTGACGGTTGCGTAAATGAATGTGCTCAACCGAGCTTTGTATTCGAATCGTCCCGACCTCACCCGCTCCCAAAGCACCACGAGTGACTCCTGCAACAAGTCTTTCGCATCATCCAACGTGCCGTTGTTTCTTGACACATAGGCCATGATTGGCCTCCGGTTCGACTCATACAACGTCACTAATGCGTCCTCGTCCCCTTTCCGAATGAGATCCAGGATCTTGGCATCGTGAGAAATAAAGAGGAGGGACGACTTCATTTACCTTTCATCAGTTAATGTCATCAACAAGCACAAGGTGAATGGTGAAGCCAGTAAAAAGTCACTAATTACCCAACCATTATTCAATAAACCCAAGGAGGCTACCATGTTCAACAATTGCAGGCTTTTGACGCTGCTGTCGCTGTTTTTGATGTCCGGCATGCTGCTCTTCGGTCAGTCAAATCAGCAGACAACCGCTGGCGACAGGACTTCTGTCGACCTCACAATCTACAACCAGAATCTGTCGCTCGTCCGCGAAGAGCGGCCATTACGGTTGCTCGCAGGAATGAACAGAGTAGTGCTCCCCGACATTCCTGCCACGATCGATGGGACATCGCTGCATTTCCTGAGCCTCACCGACCCGACGGGCGTGCGCGTGCTTGAGCAAAACTATCAGTACGATCTCGTCCATCAGGCAAAAGTACTCGAGAAATATCTTGGTAAAGAAATCGAATTCATCCGCAAAGATCCGCAAACGAAAAAGGAATTTACCGTCCGGGGGAGACTAATCGCCACGGGATACACTTTCCAGCCGCAATACGGCAATCCTATCCCAAACTATTACGCAACAGGAGGAATGATTGCGGAGATCGATGGCAAGATCGAGATCAATCCCGTCGGTCGTCTGGTCCTCCCCGCTCTCCCAGAAGGATTGATCCTTCGACCTCAACTGCAGTGGCAGCTCTCGGCCGATCGCGCGGGCACTCACAAAACGGAGATCAGCTATCTCGCCGGCCGGCTCTCATGGAACTGCAATTATGTTGCACTTCTCGGCAGCTCTGACACCAAGATCGACGTGACGGGGTGGGTCACGGTGACGAACAATTCAGGCACGAGCTTCGGGAACGCTGGTCTGAAACTGGTCGCGGGCGATGTGAACGTTGTGAAAGGGGCTATGATGGACGAAGCGCGGTTCGCCGAAAAGAAAGACATGGTACTCAATGCGGCTGCGCCTCAGTTCCGACAAACTGATCTCTTCGAATACAAGCTGTACTCCCTCCAACGTCGAACGGATATCAACAACAATGAGACAAAGCAGATCGAGCTCACTTCCGCGAAGAACGTCACGGCGCACAAGGTGTTCATTTTTGACGGACTGGCAGATCAGTGGCGCTACTGGTATCGCAACTATTCCTATCGATCGCAGAGTAGCTTTGGGCAACAATCAAACGAAAAGGTCGGAGTCTACGTGACATTCAAGAATGATCAGAAGTCCGGCCTGGGCATCCCTCTGCCAAAAGGAAAGGTGCGTGTCTACAAGCGGGACGATGATGGCAAGGAACAGTTCATCGGCGAAGATCAAATAGACCATACTCCGAAAGACGAAGAAGTCCGGCTGTACCTTGGCAATGCTTTCGACATTGTGGGAGAACGTGCCCAGAAGGATTTCAGAACCTATGCCTCAGGACATGTTGTCGAAGAGACGATCGAAATCAAGGTGCGGAACCACAAAGAGGAGCCTGTCGAAGTCCAGGTCTACGAGCACCCGTGGCGATGGAGTCAATGGGAGATCATCAAGACCAATATGGATTGGACGAAAGTGGACCAAACGACGCTGAGATTCCCCGTCAAGATCGAGAAGAATGGGGAAAAGACGATTTCGTACGCGATTCGCTATACGTGGTGACCATCGATGCAACTCAACAGTACTCACATATCAAAGGTATTTGAAGGGAGGGTAATCCTATGAAACAGGCAATTGCAGCATTCCTCGTCATCCTGGCTGTGCTACACGTCGCTCCTGGCCGCACACCGGATCAGCGCATCAGCATCAATGGCCGATTGAATTGCCCCTACATTTCGCACAACGGCGGAACGGTCTATCTGCAGATATCCGTAGCTGCTCCTGCCATCGAATTTGGACACAGGCAGCCCATGAACCTTGCCGTTGTGCTCGACCGCAGTGGGTCCATGGCAGATGAGGGAAAAATCGAATACGCAAAGAAGGCTGTTTATGCCCTCATTGACCAGCTGCAGGAGGGGGACATTTTTTCGTTCGTCATCTATGATGATGTCATCCAGGTGCTTCGCGAAGCGCGACGTGTATCCGATAAGCGCGAGCTTCGACGGCTCATCGATGAGGTGTTTCCTCGGGGAGCGACGAACCTCGGCGGAGGACTCATCGAAGGGCTACACCAGGTTGAACGATATCGGGACCGGGAGTATCTCAATCGGGTCATTCTATTGTCGGATGGACTTGCGAACCGCGGGATCACCGACCCGTACGAGCTCAGGAGAATTGCGCAACGGTATCGCGCGAAATCCATTTCCGTAACAACGATGGGTGTGGGGCTCGACTACAACGAGAACCTGATGGTGGGGCTCTCCGAAAGCGGCGGAGGAAACTACTATTTTATAGAGAGCCCGCAGAGCCTCGCGTCGATATTCCGGAAAGAGCTGAAGAACCTCGCCAGCGTCGTCGCCCAAAATGCGTCGATCCAGTTAACTCTCGGTGAGGACGTGCGTGTGCGTGATGTGATCGGATGGGAACATCATAGAGAGGGAGATCGTGTGGTGATTCCTTTGGGAGACATCTGTGGGGGGGAACAACGGGAGCTCACGGTCGAACTTGAGGTACCTGAAGGCACGGGCACTCGGACTGTGGCAAAGGGCATCCTCCGGCATGACGGAAAACATGGCTGGTTTGAAGCATGGCCGTCGTTCACAGCAAAAGTTCATTATACACGTGATTTCTCAGAGATCGATCGCAATCGGGACAACGACGCGCAAGCGAAGGCTGATGTGGCGTTGTCAACACGCAATGTTGACCGGGCACTTCGCGCCCTCGATGAGGGACGACGGGAAGAAGCAGCGAAAGAATTGCAGGCTGCTCAGGCTGTGGTGCAATCATCTCCTGCGTCATTGTCTGCCGGCGCCGGTGGTGCGATCCTGGGAGAGCAGAAATCAAAGCTTGAGAGTTACCAGAACCTCCTGAAGGATAGCGCCGATGCAAGGCGTGCCAAGAAAGCAATTCAGTTTGAGAACTACAAGACACAGAAGGCTCGCCAATAGGCTTGAAGGGAAATGTTCAGAGCCTTCCAGAAATATCTAGGAGCTACAATGAACCCTGCGGCCGACCGATGAAACGGTCGCAGGGTTCGGCGCCTAGAAAACGTTTCCCCCTTCAGCACTTCGTTTGGGCTCATTCGATAAGATGAGTTCCCTCACGACGCCTTCAATGAAACGACTCATCTTCTCGAAGTGCGTGCCCCTCCAGTACACACGATCACATTGTGAGCAGAGCTGAAACTCGTCGAATAGCCCACGCACTTTCTCTGGCAGACGATGTAGGACGAGGTCCTTGTCGACGGGACGCAACTGGTGGTTGCAGAGCAGGCAACGTGTAAACGGAAGCATCAGATCAGACAGACTGAAGTGACGCATGACCTCGATCAATTGAAGCCGAGGATCTATCTGCTGGACGCGATAGGCGCGCGTCAAGACTGCGTTCTCGAGCAACTCGTGATCTTTGCTCAGGAGGATTCTCCCCTCGGTCGTGGAAAGTACGATGAGGTCGCTGTTGCGGTAATCGTTGCGGTAGAGTGTGTCGAATCCGAGCATCCGGAGGTGGTACGCCAGTTTTCCGAGATGCACGTCCAGGACGAAACGCGGATCGCAAACCACACTCTGTCCAGATCCCTGTCCGAATTGTCCGCCTTCCATATCAGGTCTAATCTCCCTTAAGTGACAATCTGTCAAAAAATTACGAGGATTTCTCAAAATTGCCAAGCGTTGAAGATTTCGGAAGATTCCTCTTGACTTTCTGATATTACTATGATATCATTATGCTATCAAAGCCACGAAAGGAGGCTAAAATGACTACAGTCACCGAATCCAAGGCTAATCGAATTAACGGCTACTTGGCGGTTCTGATCCTCTTCATTCTTCTTGCGGCTAACGCATATCTGACTTTCTACGTAGCTGAAAATTCAGCGCTGGTGTATCTGTGGCTCGAGATTCCACTTTTTCTCTTTACGATGATCTTTCTCGGAGGGTTCTTCGTCGTTCAACCGAATGAGGCACGCGTGCTGGTGCTGTTCGGTAAGTACATCGGATCTGTCCGTGACTCTGGATTTTGGTACGCTAATCCGTTCGCTGTGAAACGACACGTTTCTCTTCGAATCCGAAATTTCAACAGCGAGAAGATTAAGGTCAACGACCTTCACGGCAACCCAATTGAGATAGCCGCGGTTGTCGTCTGGTGCGTGGTGGATTCCGCGCATGCATTGTTCGATGTTGACTACTACGAGAACTTTGTCGCCATCCAAAGTGAGACTGCTATCCGCGCACTCGCTTCCGAGTACCCGTACGACGCAGAGGACGAGGACGTTCCATCTTTGCGTGGTCGACCGCAGGAAATTACAGATCGGATGAAGCATCAAGTTCAAAATCGGCTTGACATTGCCGGTGTCGAG
Source organism: uncultured Bacteroidota bacterium (assembly GCA_963739335.1). Taxonomy (GTDB): domain Bacteria; phylum Bacteroidota; class Ignavibacteria; order UBA10030; family UBA10030; genus UBA9647. The sequence continues at coordinate 27,091 of CAVUAC010000070.1, forward strand.
GTGACTGACGCGCGCATCAGCCATCTGGCCTACTCTCCGGAGATTGCTCAGACGATGCTTCGCCGCCAGCAAGCGCAGGCTGTCATTGCAGCACGAAAGAAGATTGTGGAAGGGGCAGTCAGCATGGTCGATCAGGCACTCCGCACCTTGAGTGAACAGAACATCGTTAAGCTGGATGAGGAAAAGAAAGCTACGATGGTCAACAACCTTCTGGTCGCACTTGTATCCGAGTCACAAGCGCAGCCAGTCATCAATACTGGCACACTCTACCAATGAGCGAGAAGAAGAAATTCCTCCTTCGATTGGACGAGAGCCTGTACGCAGCTCTTGAGAAGTGGGCTGGACACGATCTGCGCAGCGTCAACGCGCAGATCGAGTTCCTGCTCACCGATGCAGTGAGGAGGTCGGGAAGGCTGAAAACCCAGGAACAGAACGATGCTGGCAGAGAGAATTCAAGCACCCTCCCTCCGGCTTCTTGAACGAACATCGGAGCGGGACTTGTGGAAAACAGCGCCACAGGTAGCAAGCGGGCTACGGTGGGCAAAGCAAAACTTCTTTAGCAGCCGATACGAGCTCTGCTCGGACGGCCGGTGCGTTGCCACGATGCACATGCGAGGACTGTTCCGGCCAACGGCAACAGGAGTCGGACCGGACGGCAGTTGGACGTTTGAGCCTGTTGGATCTGCTCCCGGCAAGATCGTCGTTCGACCCCGTGATTCGTACCGTGAGGAGGCAACGTTTGATCTGAGTTTTTCTGACCATGGAGGAATACTGCGGCTCGCGAGTGGTGGAGCTCTTGTTCTGAGCTCGGATTTCTGGAAAGGCCGAGCAGAGTTCCAGACCCTCAACGGTGAAGCGGTGGTGCGCTATCGCATCTGTGGTGTGATCCGTCAGTCAGCCAAGGTTGAGGTGTTAGAGAAGGGAAAAACAATGGCTGAACTTCCGTGGCTCCTGATGCTCGGCTGGTGTCTGGTGGTAGGCTATTTGTGATCCCTTGCCGAATAGACATTAAATCGATCGCCCAAAGGATGATGAATCATGAGAAAAATTGCAGCGCTCGTTGACCATGAACTGACCTGGACACAGTGCAGCACATTCAAGTCTGAGTTCGAATTACGCTTCGGCGGCGACATCGTGGGCACGCTTCGCTTTCCGAAAATGATGAGCACCAGGGCAGAGGCTGAAAGCGGAGACGGCAGCTGGACGTTCGAGCGTGTCGGCTTCTGGAAAATGCGGATAATCGTCCGGGCGAGCGGATCAACTTCCGAATTGGGCAGCTACAGGAGCAATGCCTGGAAGGGAGGCGGTGTCTTGGAGCTTTCTGACGGGCGGAAATTCAACGTCGCCAGGAGCGTCTGGAAAAGCACGCTTGAGTTTCAAACAGAAGCTGGAGAACCACTGGTTCATATCAAGAATAAGGGAGTTTTTCGCATTTCCGCCAGTGTGCGAATGAACCGAAAAGTCCTTCAAGTACCGGAATTCCCGTGGTTGGTGTTGCTTGGATTGTACTTGACGATTATGGCGCGAAACGACGCAGCAACCCACGCAGCTACCGGCTAAGACGCTTCTCCAAGGAAGTCTCAGCCTCTACAGCTCTTTTGTGATCTCTACGAACCTCTTGTACGGCAGCGCCGCCCACGTTTCGGCCTTCACAGCTCCTTTGGACATCGTAATCAACGATACTTTGGCAGCAGCCTCCTCATTCGGAGCCTCGTAGATGTCCATGAAATCGAAGGGGCCCAGGAGCGCGTAGTGGTCGACCCATCTCACCTGGGGGCACTTTGCCTTTATTTCTTGAAACCACTTCTGCCCTACTGTTTCACGCTTACGCGCGGTACCCAAGCTTTCCGAGGACAGCTTGGTAAGGAGAACAAACGTCGCCATAACGTAACTCCTTTCTGCCCTGCCTTTGCAGGGAAAGTATCGCGAAGCTAGGAGGACCGACAGAAATCGCAGGCGGCTATTTCAGCAGATACTGCTGTGCCGCAAGGAGGCCGGTTCCTTTTTCAAATTTGTAGCCAGCCTGTGCCAACCCAGACTCTATCGCCGCCACAGTGGCTACGACATCACCGGCGCTCACAGCCCCCATATGACCTACACGAAAATACTGATCCCGAATTGCGGGGTGAAGTCCGCCAGCTATGATCACACCAGCTTCGTCAATGAATTTGAGGACACTCTTGTCAACTCCGTTTGGGTAGTATACAGCGCTGAGTGTTGTCGCCGAGACCTCGGGTCGAACTGGAAGTTGTTTGAGACCGAGAGCACCCATAGCGGCCTTGAAGGCTGCGCTCATTTTCCGATGCCGAGCGAATCGTGCCTCCATGCCCTCGGTGAGAATCCCCTTCAGGCTGACGTTCAGAGCCCATACCGAATTCACTGCGGGGGTAGCAAAATAGCTCGGCTTGCGAGCTTCATATGCCTGCATGATCGGCAACCACTCTGTCCAATCGGCGTAGAAGCTGCCAACAGGCTTTGAGCGTTTGTGGAACACTTCCATTGCACGAGGACCAGCAACGAGGAGAGCAAGGCCGGGAGGTACACCGATCGCCTTTTGAGAAGCTGTCAAAGCGAGGTCAATCCCCCATTCATCCTGCCGCATCACTTCGCCGGCGGTTGCACACACCCCATCGACAATCACCAGCGCACCATACTTCCGTCCGATCGACGATAATTCCTTTACGTTTGTAGCAACGGCCGTCGAAGTGTCAACATGTGTGATGGTCATGATCTTTGGTTTGATCGACGTCAGGGCTGCTTCAACCTCGTCGAGGGGTGGAGCGTCTCCCACTGTTCGTGCATGGACGTGAGTGACGATCGCCCCGTATCGCTCCAGTATCTTCGCGAACCGATCGCTGAAGTAGCCGGAGTTGACAACAAGCGCATAGTCTCCTGGTTCGATGAGATTGGCCGCGGCCATATCCATCGCAAGGGTGCCTGAGCCGGGAACAACGAAGGGTTGCCCGCTTGGAGCAAAGAAGACCTTGCGCAAGTCTTGAAGAGCCTGGCCGAAGATTTCAATGAAGTTGGCGTCGACGTGGCTAGTCGTAGGCATTCCCATCGCCCGGAGAACATCAGGCGTAAACTCGACGGGGCCGGGGATCATCAGGAGCTTTCTGTTTTTCATTGGAGGTTTCCTTGTAGTTGGAGGTCAGTGCAGCCCCAAAGTACATACTGTTTGAATCAGCGTCAACAGCACACTGCAAACGGCCCTGGCAAAAAAACGCCGGGCGAAACCCGGCGCTTTGTCTGAATTACTCCAAGGGCCTAGCTGGCCGTGATCATCAGTTCCTTGTCAATCGCCTCTTTCAGTGCATCCTTCGGGAGTGCGCCGACCGCCATCTTCGGCCGACCGGACTTCGGGACAAAGAGAAGAGAGGGAATACTTCGGATGCCGAATGCACCTGCAAGCTCCTGTTCTTCGTCAGTGTTGACCTTGTAGAAATTGACCTTCCCAACGTATTCTTTCGACAACTCATCGATCACAGGACCGACGGCGCGACACGGACCACACCAGGGGGCCCAGAAATCGATGACGCAGGGGAGTTCTCCTTCAAATTTCCACTCCTTATTCTGTTCGTAGTCGAATACCTTCTCGGAGAAGGATTGTTTCGTCAGATTTTCTGGCATCGTTGACTCCATTCAAGATGTTTGCTGTATTTGATTTCGCTCTGTATAGATACGATGACAACCTGGTACGAATCCCGACCAGATTCATAGATGGGATGCAGGAATTGCCTGAAGGATTCCTCGCTGCTTGCAGCAAGGTCGTCCGAAACTCTTTAAAAGGGAACCGGCCGATGAGTTTTGAACAACCAGAGAACCGCTAGTCTGAGGGGCTGGATTTTAGGGACCCGAGCAATTCTATCTGAGGATCGAAGACTAACTTTGAAGGGGGCCGGTCCAGATTGACGGGAATGGCGAGCTGAACCGACGTGACGGCTGGGACCTCAACTGTCACGATTTGGTTCCGACCATCGGGCTCAAAGATCTCTATCTTGAGAGGAAATCGGTATGCGGGGAAACGACTCCCCTGCTTGACGAATACTGTCAGACGGAGCGAGTCCCTGTCAAACGTCCATCCTAGAGTGATCTCCGGGATTCCAGGCCGCCGTAGCCATTGGTCGAAGAACCATCGCAGGCTCGTGTGCGTGGTTTTTTCTAGCTGCACGCACAAATCGTCTGATGTGGCGTTCGAATGCCGATGATGCGAATAGTACTCCCTGATGCCTGCGAAGAAAAGGCTGTCCCCAAGAAGAGAGCGCAGCATATGCAGCGTCCAGGCCCCCTTCTCGTAGCTGTTGGTATTAAGCAGCTCCATCAGGTCAGTTTGGAGCGTATCGATGACGGGTCTTTCATAGATGACTCTTGATCGTATGATCTCGTCGCGCGCATCCTTCATGCTATTTCGAAAGGCAGCAACTCCGGATGATTTCTCCATCCAGAGTCTTTCGAAGTACGTGGCAAACCCTTCCGAGAGCCAGAGGTGGCCCCAGCTCATGGGAGTTACGGCATCACCAAACCATTGATGCGCTGTTTCGTGCGCAATCAAACCGGCGGTGACGCCACGACTGCGAAAAACATTATCAGCGTAGAAGATCGCGCTTGCGTTTTCCATCCCGCCGTACCGGGTGAAGCTCTGGAGGTGCGCCAGTTTTTCGTACGGGAATGGTGCAACCGTCTTCGCAAAGAACTCAACGATTGCCCCCGCCTTCTCAAACGGACCAGGAATGTAGTCCGCCAATTCCGGGACCACGTAAACGGTTTGCCTGACACCCGGAGGGAACTCGCTCAAGCCCGGAGCGGTCAGTCCGAGATCAGATGAAGCCATGGGCCCGACAGCTACGACCATAAGGTACGGGGGGATTGGTCTGGAGGTTTTCCATTGTGTCAGCGTTCGTGGCTTGAGACCACGCGACTGCTCTGACGAGAGTCGCCTTTCACCCATCAGTTCGCCGTTGGCAATGACCCGGGAATCGCTTGGAGCCGTGACATTCCAGGTAACCGTTGCTTTGTAGTCCGGCCGATCCACTGTTGGGAGCCAATCGCGCGCCCGGTTAGGCCAGTTGTCACCAAAGGCGTACCAGCGGCCCTTTTCATCGGCTTGCATGATGAGTCCATCTTTCACCTCACCGTGATAACGAACTCCGACAAGCAATGTGTCAGGAGCCGTCTGAACCGGTGACCCGAGCGAGATGCGGAGTGTGGCTGGACCTCTCAAAAAGTCCGCCGACCTCGCATTCACCCACACTGAGTCGACCTGGAGACCGATCAGATCCAAAACAAGACGGTCCACTGCAACAGAGCGCGTCACGGTGATCGTTGCTTGCCCTTCGATCAACCGACCACTCTCGGGGATCGAGAGCATAAAATCGTAGTGAAGGACTTTGATCCCTGGCTGGTCTGGATTTCCTTGACAGCAGAGACTACCTGTGCCTGCGACGAAAGCGACAAAGAAAATGAGGAAGCGACGCGTCGTGGTCATTTCTATAGCCATTTATCTCTGATAGAGTTTCCGGCCCGCTTTCTCGTACTCATCCCCTGGCTTCCAGAATGGCGTGTCCTTCATATCGCTGATCAGTCGTGCGGAATGCACGTATGCTTTACAGAATCTCAGGAAGTAGGAGAAGTTGAAATTCTCATCCGCCTGATCAGATGCTTTGTGGTAGTATTTCAGGATTTCTTCGCCGAACCCACGGAATCCCTCGCTGAAGGT
>CAVUAC010000071.1:0-88348 GCA_963739335.1 uncultured Bacteroidota bacterium
ATGTCCGAGGTGCCATTGCAGGGCTTTCTTTGCGTCTCTTTGCGTTCTCTGCGGTTAGAATCAAACCGCGAAGGCCGCGGAGGGCCGCGAAGCAATTATTGAGATAGGATTTATCACATTCCATTGTTTAGGTATGAAAAGGCCTTACAAATCTATGAAGGTGTACGGACAAATCGCCATGTCGGCGATGTTTATTCTGCACATTCCTCTCTCAGCTCGACAAGTTCAATCAAGCGAAGTCGACTCTGTCCGCACAACGCGGTCTGGAATCTACCCATTACCGATCTTTTTCTACACACCGGAGACCGGCATTGCCGGCGGCGCTGCCGCTCTCTACCTTTATCGGGATTCATCGTCAGCGCGGCCATCGAGCATTTCCGGTGATGTCATCTATACGGAGAAGAAGCAAATCATTGCTGAGATTGCTGGGGATCAATATTTCGGCGGCAGCAAGTACCGGCTGCTCACTGACCTCCTTTTTCAGAAGTATCCAAACAAGTTCTTCGGAATCGGAAACAACACGGCATCGGGCAATGAAGAAACCTACACGCCGCAATCATTCGTCCTTCGCGCCGTCTTGTACAGGAATGTCTATTCACAAGTCAATATCGGGCCGATAATACGCTACGAGACCGTCTCAATGCGCGAAACCAACCCGGCGGGGCTCCTCACTTCAGGCAACATACCCGGCAGTAAAGGCGGAACCTCAGCCGGCCTGGGTTTTGTTGCAAACTGGGATTCACGCGACAACACGTTTGCCGCACATTCAGGAAGTTTCTATCAACTGACCGGGTTGTTCTATCGAAGCGCCTTCGGAAGCGATTATGAGTACACCGATATTCAAATTGACACACGGAATTACTACGAGATCGTTACCGGTCAAGTGCTTGCGGTGCAGGCAGTCGCGGAATTCATGGACAGGACACCGCCATTTCAGAGCCTTGTGAAGTTCGGGGGACAGAATTTCCTACGCGGCTACTTCGATGGGCGATACAGGGACAAGAATGGAGTGGCGTTTCAGGCAGAGTACCGAATTCCGGTGTGGTGGAGGTTCGGCCTCGTTGGTTTTGCAGGAGTCGCCCAGGTTGCCGACAAGGTCAGCCATTTTGCATTCGACAGATTGTGGTTCGCAGGTGGACTCGGCTTGCGGTTCTTCTGGAATCCCAAAGAGCGTATCAGTTTGCGACTGGACTATGGAATCGGCAACAATTCCTCGGGCATGTACATCACGGTGACGGAGGCGTTCTAGCAGGGTGATAAGTAGGAAGTATGCAGGTAAGAGGTATACAAGTAGGAAGTATGCAAGTATCAAGTAGAAGGTAGAGAGTTCAGCGAGCGGCTTGCTTGCTGGCGTAGATTTCCCTCAGCATGCCGCATCTAACAGCCGAACATCCCCCACGATTCACCGCACATCGTCAAGCGCAAGCACCGCAGCATAGACCGCATCCACCACTTCGGCCAGGAAGCTGTAATTCAGGGTATCAGCTGTGTCGGTTTCCTTGTGGTAGTAGGGGTTGCGGAGAAACGCGGTATCAGTGACCATCAAGGCCGGGAAGCCATATTTCCAGAATGAGGAGTGATCGGAAAGAAACAGCGGAGGGATGAAACTAGGGGCGCTCAGGCTCTCTACACCGACCGTGCCTCGTCGTCTCATCGCACTCCGTACGACAGCCATCATCCGAAGACTTTTGAGATTGCCAACGAGGCCAATGAAGTTTCCATACTTGGGGTAATGAACGAGGAAACGCATCAGCGGCGCGGGATACAATTGTGGATACCTCTCCCCGGCGTAACCAAGCATCTCCAACGCCAGCATCACCATGACATCTTCCCCCGCGTGCTTTATTTTCTTCGCGTATTGTCTGCTTCCCATGAGATGTGTGTAGAAGTAGGGGGGCTCTTCGTGCGGGAACGCAACAAAACTGACCGTGCGCTTATTCGGATAATCCCTCAGAAGTCGGAGAAGCTCCAGCAGTCCAGCCACACCGGTCGCGTTATCATCTGCACCGGGTGTATCGAGCACCGTGTCGTAGTGCGCGCCAAGAACGACGCAGGGCTTTTGAGGATCGCTTCCTTTTTTCTCAACGATCAGGTTGCGAACCTGCATTCCATCACCTTCGTACGTTTGCGACTCTACATCGTAACCAAGCGCGCACATCTCCTGCTCGATGAACGCAGCTGCTTTCTGCAGGGTGTTGGGATTTAGCCCGCTCCGAGAAGGATACTTCTCCGCCAGGATCTCAACAATCCTTCGGGCGCGGGACGCAATGATGGAGAGCTCGGATGAGTTCATAGTGATTCCAATGTACGACGGAATCAATCGATTGTCCATGTGATTGTGAGAAAACTAACGATGGGACACTAGAAAGTAGACCCAAAAGGATTGCAATGGGCACAAAGATTAATTGTGAATTGTTAACGCTCAATTGAGGGTTGCCAACCGTTCTTCATTATCCGTTAGTCATTCACAATGGCAATTAGATCCATCCCTCCAAAAACACGTTGGCCGCAGAATCAACGACATCCTGCGGCCAGCAAGTTCTGATTCAACGAGCATTATCGTGGACGTCTACCGCCGGGCCTACCGAATGAGCTCATCTGGTAAAGCTTTGCATAGAGCTCTTCGGGGAGCGGCTTCTGCAGCAAATACTGATAGTAAAAGCGAGCCGCCTCAACACGCGAATGCACACCCTTTGCCCCCCCCCATCCATGTCTTCCACCCGGATAGAGCATAAACTCGAAGTGCTTGCCAAGATCCTCCAGCTTATCGACGAACTGGATGCTGTTCTGCATATGGACGTTGTCATCCATCGTGCCATGCACAATGCGAAGCATTCCTTTGTAGCGGCTGGCATACTCCATGACTGAGCTGTTTTTGTATCCTTCGGGATTTTCAGCCGGCGAATCCATAAACCGCTCGGTATAGTGAGTATCGTACAGATGCCAATCGGTCGGAGAGGAGCCTGCAATGCCGTGCGTGAAATAGCCAGCACCGTACGTCAGCGCCATACAGGTGACATATCCTCCATAGCTGCTCCCCGTGATGCACACTTTCGTTGAATCGACATACGGTTTGGTTCGGAGCCACTTGACGCATTCGATGTAGTCATTCATTTCCCACTTGCCGAGGTTCCGGTGCATGAGGGCCACACCTTCTTTCCCGAAATGTCCGGACCCGCGGTGATCGACGGAAACTTGAATCATCCCTTCCTGTGCCCACCATTCAGCGCCGGTTCCCTTCCAGCCGTCGGACACCGTGCCGGAGTTGGGTCCACCATAAATGCTGATGAGGATAGGATATTTCTTGTTCGGATCGAGATCCAACGGCAAGGTGATGGTCACGGGAAGATCATAACCGTCAGGAGTCTTGAATCTCACAAGTTCAGTCTTGGCCAGCTCATAGTTGCCGAACTCCTTGCCCCTGATGTCGCCCAGTTCACGAAGGATCTTGCCGTCTTCGTTGCAGATGGCCATTTTCGTCGGGGTTGCAACGTTCGAATATGTCGTGATGAAGTAGCTGCCCTTCGGGGAGAGTTGCACGCTGTGCGTGTAGTCGCTAAACGTCAGGCGCGTGAGGTTCTTACCATTCAACTTGATCCTGTAGAAATCGGTCCGCGTCGATGCTTCTTTCCTCGCGGTGAAATAGATCAGGTTCTCTTCTTCATCAACCAGAACGACGCTGGTAACCTGCCACTTTCCCTCGGTGATGCGGTTCTTGAGCTTCCCATCCATCCCATAAAGATAAAGATGAGACCAACCATCTTTGTCAGTCTTGACGATGAATCCCTTGTTGTTTTTCAGGAAGTCAATGTGCCCAAACCATTCAACCCATGAGTTTTGGTGTTCTGCATAGACTTCGCGCTTCCTGCCCGTCTGCAGATCAACACCGTAGATCTTCAGGTCATCCTGTCCCCGATTCATCCACTGCACCCATAACTCTTTGTTGTCGGGAGTCCAGAATGGCGTTCCGAAGTACTGATCATCCTTCTCATTGAAATCCGCCCAGACGAAAGTGCCGCCGGTGACCGGAACAACGCCCACGCGCACCTCCGGATTCGGATCGCCCGGCTTGGGGTAGGGAGTCTGCTCAAGGAAGCCATGCGTCCCCTCGGAATTGTAGAGAGGAAACATCGGCACCTTGGAATCATCGAAGCGCATGAACGCGAGCTTCTTGCTGTCCGGGGACCACCAGTATGCCTTGTACCGTGTGCCGCGGCCCAAAATCTCCTCCATATATACCCACGATGCATAACCGTTATAGATGAATTTCGCGCCATCGGTCGTGTACTGAATCTCTTTGCCAGTGGCGAGGTCGATGGCGAACAGGTTATTATCGCGCGTGAAGGCAACGTAGTTGCCATCGGGAGAGATCGTCGGGTTCTTCTCTTCTGACGGGCTTTGCGTCAGCCGCTTGAACTCCTTTGTCTCGGTATTGAGGAGGTAGAGGTCATTCTCTTTCAAGTAGATGTGCTTTGTGCGCGCCTCGTTTGATGACGCCGGGAAATTCACATTGACGCCGGAGCCAACCGTATCTTTGAACTGATTAAGATCCGGGGTTTTGGGCTGAGTTTCCTTCTCCTTTCCGGTTTTTGCATCCACCAGATACCACTTTGTTTGTGGATCTCCCTCCTTCCGTCTCATCTCCAGATAATGGCTGTCGTCTTCCCAGCCAGTAATGTCAGGAAGGGGCACAAACAGTTGCGGCTCGGCATTCTGATAGAGCTGCTCAAAGGTCATTCTCTTCTTTTGCTGCGCTGAGGCAAGAACCGCAAGCGCAACGAGGAAACAAGAGAGAACGAGATACCTGACGAGTACCTTACGATTCATGGAACCTCCTCCGGGTTGGTGATGTCGATGGTGGATTGAACTTGTGTGTCAACGATTCCTTTGCCTCGATGCCCGGTGCGATTGTGGGGGCATGAGAGGCGGAGCCTTCGGCGATTTGACAGAGAGTAAACGGAGATGAATGCGTTTTGTTCCCTACCGCAGGGCTTGCCCTATTCCCCCACGGCTGCTCCACTGCGACGTGGGTCACTGCATCCAACGAGCTTATTCGCCTGGGCATCAAACATAATCGATTGTACTGAGCCAAAGTAGGCGCGAAATGCTCCATGCTGCTTGACATCGTGCCCGAGCGATTCGAGCATTTGATAACTCTTCTCCGGGAAGCGGTTCTCGATCTCAAGCTCCTGCTGTGTGAAGATGCTGAACATACGCGGCGCATAGATCGCTTCCCGCAAAGACATATTGAAGTCGAGCAGATTGACGATCACCTGTGCAATTGTCGAAATGATCAAGTCCCCACCCGGCGTCCCGAGAACATACAGGGGTCGCCCGTTCTGCATGATAATCGTCGGCACCAGGCTCGTGACGACTCGTTTGCGCGGTTGAAGACTATTGGGATGTTTCGGATCGACGTTGAAATTCTGCATCTCGTTGTTCAGCATAAATCCCGCCCCTTCAACTGTCTGGCCTGTTCCAAATAAGCTGCTCAAGGTGATGGTCAACGAAACGGTGTTCCCGTCAATATCCATTACGCAGAGTTGCGTCGTATTCTTGTCATCGATGCGCCCTGCCTCGATCTGCTGTGGATGTCGGGAATGCGCCAGGTCAATTTGGCGGAACCGTTGGAAGGCGAACTCATCGGATGTTACGGCGCTCACAGGAATCGCACTGAATGCCGGATCACCATTGTGGGTTCTTTCATCCTTGAACACAAGTTTGAAAGTTTCCGCGAACACATGCAAGCTGTAGTCGTTGTTCTTGCGGCACTCCTTCAGATCAAAATGTTTCAGAATGTTGAGCGCTTCGATCAACAGCATGCCGCCACACGGCGGCGGAGTGGTAACGATGGTGTAACCTCGATATTCCCCCGTCAGTGCTTCGCGAGCGATCGGTTTGTACGCGAGAAGATCATCTTTTGAGATGAATCCGTCTCGGTTTTGCATGTCCTTTGCGATCATGTCGGCTATGGCTCCTCTGTAGAAAGCGTCCGTTCCAGCTGCCGTGATCGCCATGAGGGTTTTGCCATAGTCAGGATTCTTGAGAACCGCACCAACTGTTGGAATGTGTCCGTTCGGATAGTAGATGGATCGGGCATAAGGATCTTTTTCAAGCATCTTCCGGTACGACTCCAGATTCAACGCCAGGGTACTGTCAACCTCGAATCCCTTCATGGCGTAGTCGATTGCGGGCTGGAGAACGGTCTTGCGATCGAGTTTCCCAAACTTCTCGCGAGTGAATTCCAGTCCGGCAACTGCACCTGGCACCGAGGCGCCTTTTGCCGACCTGGCCCAATCCGATGTCTTGTTGAGATCAAGCGTGCGATATGTTACTCCCTGCGGTGAGATCGCCTTGAAATCGATGATGGTCGATTTTTTCTCCTTCGCATCATAGATCAGCATCATGCCCTCTCCGCCAATGCCGGAGCCGTGCGGCTCAACCACACCGAGTGCATACGCCACGGCAACGGCCACATCAACAACATTCCCCCCTTTCTTGTAGACATCCAGGCCGGCCTTTGCCGCAAGGGGGTGAGCAGAAATCATGACTCTTGAGCCACTCGAGACTTTGGCGTACTGTGCCGGGGACAGGGCGCCATATAGCGTAACGCACAGAACGAGGATTTGAAAGCGGACGAACGTTTTCATTGTTCCCTCTGAATGTTCTGCAATGGCGGAATCAGCGTTTCTTTTTCCTTACCGGACTTTTGGGCGAGCAAGGGAAGCAAAGACGCCGAGGACACACAGGGCAGAGAAGATCATGAACGCAATCTGCATGCTTTGAAGAAACTTCGGAAAATGCTCCGGCGTGATGTGGGTATCTCCCATCACCACGGCAAAAATGAGAAGCACGATTCCCATGCTGAGCATTTGGCCCGTCAGACGCATGGTTCCAAGTGTTGCCGAGGCAACACCGTACAAGCGTTGTTCAACTGAACTCATAACAGCGTTTGTGTTCGGAGATGAAAAGAGCGCAAACCCGAAGCCCAGCAACAGAAGATAGAGTATCACCAAGGCAATGGACGTCTCCCGACCGACGAAGGCAAGCAACGCAAGCCCGACACAAATAATACTCATACCGACCGAAGCCACGATGCGCGGCTCGATCGAATCAGAGAGTCGTCCTGCAATGGGAGAAAAGAGTGCCATCATGATCGGCTGGGCAACAAGAATGGCTCCTGCTGTCTGGGGATCCAGCGCTTTGATGTACTGCAGATAGAGGCTCAGCAAAAAGGTCAGTGCGAACGTTGCGCTGTAATTGATGAGCGTCGCCACATTGGAGAAAGCAAAAGCCGGATTTCGAGCAAACAGGGCAACATCAAGAAGCGGCTTCGGGGCCTTTCGCTCCCAAGCCACGAAGGCTGCAAGTCCCGCCATTCCCATCGCGAAAGCCCACATTCCTGTAACTCCCGGGAGCTTCGAGAAACCAATCATGATGAGAGTGAGGGACACCGTGTAGAGGAGTGATCCAGGTATATCGAACTTCTCGCCGTGAGCTTCTACCCACTCGCTCTTCAATCGCGACAGAGCCAACACGACAATGCAAATGCCAAGGAGAGCGTTCAGAAAGAAAGTACTTCGCCAGCCGAGATGTTGTGTGAGAAATCCCCCTATAAATGGTCCAAGCGAAAGCCCAACGTAGCTTGCGGCGACGTTGATACCGAGCACTCGCCCACGGTCGACTGGAGGATATGCTGAAGTGAGAATGGCAACGCCTGTCCCAAAGATCATTGCAGCTCCCGACCCCTGGAATGCGCGCGTAACGATCAGAATCGATCCCGATGGAGCAATGCCGCTGAGAAATGAAAACCCGGTGAAGGTGCTGATGCCGTAAATGAAGATCTTCCTCCGACCATAAATGTCGGCCAGTCTCCCGAAGGGAACAAGGAATATTGCTGCCGCGAGGACGGCTGCCGTCACGACCCAGCTTAGGGGTACAGCGTCCATCGAGAATTCGCGGCCAATCGAGGGGAGGGCGATGCTGACGGATGACGCCATGAGCGGCGTCAAAAATGAAGCGGCGGTTGAAGCCACAAGGACAGCTTTTCGATCATCGGAGGTCGTGGCCGCCATGCGTTCAGGATGCCGATGGGGGTACAGCTCTTGCCACCGTCGCCGTCGCAGTACCGATGGCGACCAATTTGTTCTTTGAGTTGACTGCCTCGCCGGTCATATAAAGAATCTGCATACCCCGCGAGACGACTTTTGCAGTTATCGTCAGTCGATCCCCAACCTCGACGGGACGGATGAACTCCGTATTCAGGTTGATTGTCACACAGGGATTCCGAGCAGCAACATAGCTGAGCGGCCCGAAGACGTTGTCAAACGCGGCGGCAAGGAATCCGCCCTGCATCGTCCGCAGAGGATTGAGGTTTTCTTCCAGGACAGGAAATGACGCCGTCAACGACTCACGCGATTCGTATTGAACGAACTCCCCCTTCATCGCCAGAAAACAATTCGGTGGAAATGTTGCACCCGCTCCGGCGTGACGCAGAAGATCCTGAATTTCCTCTTCTAAGACTTTCAATGATTTGTTCATAGCACTGCAGGTTGCCCGATCGCCGGGCTCAGGGTGAGGGGGGTTGGGGGTTTTGCCGGGGAAAGGATTATCGTTCTACAGGCTCTGCTGCGACTGCCCACCATGATTCTGTCGTCTTCGTGAGCCGCTCAGCAAGATCGATCAGAATTCTTTTTGCAAAATCCGGATACTTTTGTACAACTTCATCAATGCTCATCTGGACAAACAATACCGAGGTTGGCTCCAGCGCTTGAAGTGTTGCCGTCCGCGGCCGATTCAAGATGCACCCCAGCTCGCCGAATACCGTCCCACGCTGGTCAATCTCTGCAACCGTAAAGTCTTTCTTAAAAACGCCAACTTTGCCAGTGAGGAGAATATACCAGCCATCCGCCGGCTCTCCCATCCGAGCAATTGTATCACCGATGGAAAAGTACTTCTTGACACCTTCAACACCGTACGCAACATTCGGCTGTTCAGTCATAACATCCCTTGTGCGCAAAAGAGTATCTTCGCTCGACCTTGAATAGCATGATACTCGTTCGTCGGTGGAAGTGCAAGGAAAGAATTGTCGAGCACTGCGGGAATAACGTGAGATTTACAGGTCGACGGACGAGAATGTATCGGTATCTTCAAGCCCCCGCGGTCTCTTCTCATTTTGAGATTGAGGAGCAGCCGCCGCACATAATGAGCGTGGAGAGCTGCACCATCGGAGGAAGAAAGAAGCGGGGGCAATGCTGCTTGCTCCCGGCCGAATTCACGGGGGCGTTTGCTGCGATCTATGCAAATGAGAATGGTTGGCCAGGAACAAGTTCCCTGACAGCTTTTTTCATAGATGCTGGGAGATGCTTCTTCAGTTCCGTTGGAGTACCGGCAAGAATAGGGAACGTGCCGTAATGCATGCCAACGACAAGTCCAGGTCTGAGCAGTTTGCAGGCATATGCTGCCTCGCGCGGATCCATCGTGGACAGTCCACCAATGGGGAGCAATGCCACCTGTGGCTTGTAGAGATCGCGAATGATCTTCATATCGCCGAAGACTGCCGTGTCACCGGCATGGTACACCCTCACACCGTTCTCGAATTCCACAACGAACCCCGCAGGTTCTCCGCCGGGAACAATGACTCCACCGACATCAAGGTCTGAGCTATGCTTCGCATCGACCATGGTTACGTTGAAACCGTCGACATTCATCGTTCCCCCTTTGTTTATCCCTTTCGCCCCGGGAAGGCCGTTTTTCTGAAAATAGAGTGAGATCTCGTGGATGGAAATCACTGTTGCGTTTGTGCGCTGAGCGAGCTCGATCGTGTTGCCAACATGGTCAGAATGCCCATGCGTCACAAGAATCACATCGACCCGCGCAATTTCCCTTGCTCCCGGGGTGCTTTCGGATTCTCCA
Organism: uncultured Bacteroidota bacterium; assembly: GCA_963739335.1. GTDB lineage: Bacteria > Bacteroidota > Ignavibacteria > UBA10030 > UBA10030 > UBA9647. The sequence goes on from CAVUAC010000071.1 coordinate 9,916, forward strand.
GCCACGGGTCGATAAGCACGGACTTACCGCCCGGCGTTTGCAGCAAAAACGCTGAATGACCAAACCACGTGATGTTGAGCTTCACTTTTGGCGTTTTCTTTGCTTTCATTGTGGTTCCTTTCGTCAAATCACATATCGTTACCATGACATGAGAATCACCATGACCCTGATGTCGATCCTGGCAACCTACGCTAGTGGCTTCGTTTCCACCTGACCGTCAGCTCTGCAACACGCTTTCCCAGCGCCTCGCCCTTCTTGAGAAACTGATCCGCAACTTTCCTTTCTCCTTGCCCCTGATCAAAGGGCTTCTCTACTGTAATCGCTGAAGCTCCGAACGCGGAAGTCCAGTCATTGCCCCCGACAACGATCATTCCGTAAATCAACATTGAATGCAGAATGTTCATTTGTGTCAGCTCTTCGCCAGCCGAGATGCCGCCGGCGGTGACAAAAGCCGCTCCAATCTTGTCACGCATCGGCGCGCCTTCAAATGGCCAGGAGTTCATGAACCGTGCGACATCCGGGGCGACATTGGCATTGTGAACGGGGCTCCCGACAATGAGCGCATCCGCAGCCAGCAAATCTTCCTTCGTTACTTCACCCATTTTCATTAGCTGCACCTTGAGATTTGCCACAGATCGTGCCCCTTGAGCCACCGCCTCCGCCATTGCACGAGTGTGCCCATCTTGACTGTAATACGCGATCAACACTGTAGGTTGCTGCTGAGCCTCTGAGTGACTTATCCAGAGAATGATCGTAAACCAAAGCAATAGGGATACGCGAATCTTGCGCATAGGCAGTTCCTTTCTTTCTCCTCTCGCATCAAACGAAGAGGGTCCTTGTCCGGCGCGGAGACTACTTCTTCTGAATTGCGAAGGACCCAAGGGTCGGCTTCACAAGCTGCTCATACTCTGCATATGGCATGCGGATCAACTCGTGATGCGAGCCGGCATTGAATGCGATCTCGCGATCCTCTGCCAGCATCTTGTCAGCAAAGACCTTCATGTTGAAGAGGCCACCTACAGGGGGCATCGCCCCCACTTCACATTCGGGAAAGCGATCTTTGAATTCCGACTCACTCGCCAGCTCAATACTTTTTGCGCCGCTGATCTCCCTCAGCTTGTTGAAGTCAACCATGGACGACGCCGGGAGCACAGCCATCGCCATGGCGCCGTCCATCCAGACGATGACCGTTTTCGCCATCTCCTTTCCCGGAATATGAGCGGACTGGGCAACGTCTTGAGCCGTGAATGCCGTCGAGTGCGTGATGTTCACGTACTTGACTTGATGACTATCGAGAAACTCAACCAACTTTTTCAGGATCATAGCAACCTCCTTTCAGGGCTATGACAGGTGCATCTCCTCTGCATCACCAAAATGAAAAACCCGCAGACATGCAAGGAACAGGTATATCTGCGGGTTTTTGAATTCAGGTCATCTTCACCTGATCGCTGCAATAATTGACCACTTGGGGCGAGCTACGCGCCTCAAAACAACGTCACTCCTCTTTCTTGACTTCTTTCCCGCCTGCTTTCTCGAGCTGTTCCTGCCACTTGGACTGCACCTTCGTGTACCCCGAGGGGACCTCATACTCCGAAGCCAGCGTTGACCGCTTCTCCATGCCGGTCACGACTTGGGTCATTGTTGTTCCATAGTCGGTCTCCATTGCAAAACCCTGCAGCTTCATAAGCTCCCCAGCCGCAGCTCCCATCGCGGGATTCCTTCCCATCATGCGCTTCGAGAACTCTTCGAAGTCTTTTCGCATCCCGGCGAATTCCTTAATGTCCTGCGTCGCCCAGACGGTCACCAACTCCTTGTCACCCTGCATGATGATATACTTTGTGCAGTTGTATCCGGCGATCGTTTTCCGCTCACCAGTATCCTTTGTGGTCGCTGGTGCCTCCTTGCCCGCACCGCCCATCATTTGCTCCATCATTTTCCGCTGGGCCTCCGGCAAATTCTTGAGCCTGTCCTTCATTTGTTCATTGGCTGCCTTCGTTTTGCTGGCCATCTTATCCATCAAACGGTCAAATTCATCGAACGTCATCTCAGAATATTGTTTCTCCTTCGCATTCACCGTGTAGATCACCTTTTTGTCGAGGCGAAGAATGACCACCTCGCCATCTTCCGAAACCACCTTGACCATCTTCGGCATTAAGAATACCTCATTCAGCATCTCCTTGCCCATGGCCGTCGTTGTGGTCTTCCAATGAAGACCCTGTGCAGAGCCAGCAGCCACAATCAGAATCACAAGAGCCAAAAGTTGAATCGCTCGTCGTATCGTTGTTCTCATGAGAATTCCCTTTCAGTGAGTTGTCCAGGGATGGAAGCGTTAGAGCATGATCACCTGCGCAAAACCGATATCTTCAGAACCGGAACCCCAGCAGGTTCCAGACGTTCATCCACCACACAAAGCTCAGTGAAGCAAGCAGCACAAGCCTGCTATGCAGGCGACGCCCAGGGCTCCAGGAGCCTCTTTTCCACACAACAATCGTAAGAAAGAAGACGCCAACAGTCAAGACCGCTGCTGCAAGCCCAAATCACGGAGAGTTTAGGCCCTCAAAGTGTTGAGCAATCCACTCCGCATTTTTCTCAGCGATCGCGAGAATTGTTACCTGGGGGTTGACACCAAGCGAGGTGGGAGTCACACTGCCGTCGATGACGATGACTTCATTGGATTTCTCTGTTCCTTTCAACTCGCCGACAAGCTGAAGAACGCCGACAAAAAGCCACGAGAATCACTCAGCCAATATCTTCAGATATTTGAGTGCCCCCCTCATCAATTCTGTACGAACGTCGGCATCAAGGATAGTCTCGAACGGAAATCCCATAACAACGAGCCCGTAGTCCTTTCGATAGGCAATGGCTGCACCAAACTGGTTCTCTGAATAGCGCAAGATCTGTTCACTGCCGCCATGCGGTGTGATCGCATCCGGCGATTCGACGACGTAGAAATCACGGTTAAGCTCGGCGTTGAAGGAGAACTCTCTGCCTTTCGGCAGGAAGGATGCGTTTGTCGAATAGACTCTCCCTGAGCGCGAGGCATGTCCCGTTGCCCAGTCGAAACGTAACACCCTCCATGCAAATCTGATGCTTGCGCTGTCCTGCACTGGATGCGCAAACAAATCCGCACCGACATATGCCCCGGAGACAAGGAGATTCCCACCGCGCTCGCAGTATTGCTGAATCATTGTCTGCAGCCGTGGCGGAAAGGTCTTGAACTGCACATTGTTCAGCGAATCAACGGTTGCTTTCGGCCGGTGTGTCTCCTTTTCCTTGCCAAGGATAAGGTCGACAACCTGATAATCGTTGAAGCTAATCATGGAATCGATCACTGCCTCGCTGCTCGCAGAACAGAACGAGAGCCCGCAGGCCCTGATCGCAGAACCGTGAACGAACGGATAATCAAATGAGTTGCCAGCGATAACTCTCCCTTCATTCTCTGCAAAGCTCGCACCATGACCCGGACCATCATTGGAACGGAAAAGAGACGACCGGTCAAAGTCGTACTGCTCTCCTGTGAACCCCAACTCGTATCGGTCGGGCACACCGCGATCCAGCTCAGGGAGAAATCCCTGATACTCGCCTGCATCGACAATGCCCGGACCCGAAATTCTGTGGAAGCCGTTGACAATCAATACTGGTTTAGCAGTGCTGGATTGCCGATAAACCGCGAGAATCTCAGATGGAAAACTCTCGCCCCCGTCGTTGATCGCCGTAACCTTGAAACTGTAGATGACCCCCGTCCTCAGGCTCTTGACAACCGTGCCCGCGGAGTCAGCAACTAAGCCGTTATCGAATCCTCCATCATCCTCCCTTGTGTAAACAAGATAGCGGGATGGCGTCGCACTGGGCTCAAGCGGATCGATCTGGGGTTTCCATCGAAGAACCGCGCTGCCATTTCCAATGAGCTCGGCGGTGAAGTGAGTGACGGGGAGCGGCTGAACGACATACGGCGCGCCATGTTCCGTGGCGATGAAGCGAAGCATCCCTTTGTAGATGGCACGTGCAACATCGAACCGGAACCGGGGCTCCAGAACGAATTTCATGTCGAGATAGTTCTGATGGGAAAGTAGCTCCAGCAAAAGCGAAGGCATGTTGGGCCGAACTGCCTCAGCGTAGTTCGTTGAGTTAAGCAACTGGCGGCGCTGCCAGATCGGATCATACTTTGCACGGACATCGTTCACTACCTGAGTCTGGACAAGGTCGGCAAGGTCTCGGTTCGCGAAGCGAGAAACGCTGTCGGGGAAGATGGGCAATCGTTTCTGGTCTGAAACGCTGTAGATGGAAAGCGTTCCTATGGCTGTATCGTGGCTGGTAATACCAGCGTCCGTATGTAGGGCCATCGAAATGTCAATAGGGATACCAAGGCCTTTTTCATCGCGCTTTCTGTTTGGACCGGTACGGGGCTCCCATAAGGAAATTGAGATACTCCGGACGACTCTGATAATCGTCCCGATAGTCATCCCGATCACCGGCAAAGTCGTAGACGAGTGTATCCGGCATACCGGCATACTGTAAGTAGTATCGGCTTCCCTCAACATACTTCGGCCGGCCGCTGGCTTTGCCGTTCCTCGCAATAATGCCCATCCCTCCTCCAAATCGGACCGCATCTGCCGTCACAACTCTGCCACGATCGTGGCTGCTGTTCGTGAGCACAATGCTTCCTGCTTCCCGATTCTTCCCCGCAGCAAACTTAAGCCTCCCCAAATAGATCCACGCCCCGCCGCCAATCTGTTGATTGACGACGAACTCTGTCCGTCCACCAAGGTGATGAACGACATATTGGGCATCGGTAACACTGCTGTCGGATGAGCTATAGGAAATGTAGACGGCATATTCGCCAGCTTCCGGAATTGGTGGCACCCAGACGGCCCCCGCTGTCGCGACTGTATCCGAGTGAACAACACGAAACGTTCCTTGTTTGAAGGGATTGACACCCGGTCCGTAGGGAGGCACACCAATCGCAAAGCCCTCTCCCGCACCGCTCGTCCACTGTTCTCCCTGGCACACAACCTCCGAGTAGCCCGTTGATGGGTTATCGTTGTCCACGACGACTTCGTTCGTCTGGAAATCACGCTCCCGGGGCACAAACACGTTGGCGCCCGCGAGCTCCAGCATCGGGATCAAATAGGGGAGTGTGAACGATGTCGGGATAAGATCTTCCACCATCATAAAGACACGCGGCCGCTGCCACTCCCAGCGGTCGAGATCCCGGTTGTAGTACCAACCGTGACTGTGCCAGAGACCGATGTTCCGGTTGAAGAGTCCCTTGCTTGGGACGAAGGGTTTGCTGATGTTTTGCACGACGGGATGCGGCCTCTCCTTTTGAGCAAGAGGCATTCTCGACCGATCATACAGTGAGGTGTCGGCGCGGAAGTAATTGGGCACAAGCTGTTCGATCGGCTGTTTCAGCGAGCGCACGGAGAAGCTATACCCTTCGAAGTAGTCTGCGAAGTATAGCTGTACCTGACGGTAGATTTCTTTCACATTCTCCGTACGATACGGCACATACGAAAGCGCGTCATTGAACTCTATCTCCACAACCCTTTTTGCTGAATCGGCCTTAATTGTATCCACGCGCGTTCGCGGAGGGAGCTCAAAGGAGAATTTCTTCGCAGTGACATCGAGTTTGAACTCTGCCATCTTCTCCGCCGCGGTTGGTCGATAGATCCCCACCGTGCGCAGAATGCCGCAACCCGAGAGGAAAAAGGGGGCAAGCAGCAAGATGACAAGAGAGACTTTGGGAGACTTCATGGTGCGCTGGCTGTATCTTTTTGAGAAGACTTATAAGAAGACGGGGAGAACACTTTCTGCGTGCACAGCCAAAATGAAAGGGAAACCCGGCGGCAATGAAAAGAGATATAGATTCCTCTCAACATCAACGACAACCAAACGCCGGACAAGGACGGCGCTCACCCGGCACGAGCAGCGGCAAAACGCCGGTAAAAACTGAAGCTTCCGATCAAGAGAATACCGCCCATGGCGATGTAAGGAACAGCAAGGTAGTACTTTGGGATTGAGGTATTGCGAAGCGTGATGCCGATTGTCACCATGAAAACAATGATGAAGTACCCGCGCCATGCAGTGAACGCAAACAGGCACACACGTTCCGGCAGCTGGCCAATACGATCAATGTTTTTCTGGACAATCTTAAAGAACATGAGAAGATATCCAGCCGCTGCAAGCGCAACGCTTACGGACCCCAGAATAACCTGTGTGCTGAATGAGAAGACCTCAAGCCAAATGGTCGCACGCACACACAACAGCAGGCCGGCAACGGTCCAGAGTATTCCGGCAATGCCGAAAAGATAGTGCCGCGGCACGGCGGGATTAAGCTTCGATATGATGGATGCTCCTGCTTTGTTCATAACCTTGGGCAATCGGGGCACCAGACTTGAACGAACACCATGCGTAGAAATATAATCGACAAAAGATACAGAACCAAGACTCGCGAGGTGCTATTGATAATTTCTGTTTTGTTTCTGTGCCTTTGCTGCTGAAAGGTGCTGCTCACCATACAGTTACAGGGGTCACGAAGGGCCTTGGCGTACAAATCTTTGTTCCAGTAGGAACTGAAGAGGATTATGCCTACATTGTAATGTCAAATAACAGTACACCGTCTATTCTCTTTTGGGAGAGCTCGTTCGGCACTTCTGGTGCAGGGTGAGCACGTCTCCAGAACCTCTCGCTGTCCAGAATTCCGCTTAACAGCGTGGAATCCTGAAAAGCGAAACCGCTGACGAACCGCACGAACACCTTCCAAGGTCGAAACGCCGTTAATCAGATGAGGCTCTCGAGTTAACACTCGAGGAGCGATGAGTGGTTTTCAAGTCCGTATGTTCGGCGTACACCTTGCCCGACGGTTGAGTCGGGTTGTTATCAATACAAGAAAGGACGTGTTCCATGGAAAAAGGAACAGTCAAATGGTTCAACGCAGCAAAAGGTTTCGGCTTCATTTCACGTGCGGGTGGCGAAGATGTATTCGTCCACTTCAAGGCGATCACAGGCAGACGGCTACAAGAGCCTGAACGAAGGCGATGCGGTTGAGTTCGAAGTCGAGAAAGGCCCCAAAGGGCTTCAGGCGTCGAATGTCTCCGTTGTCTAATCAGCACATCGTACCCGTAATAAAAAACCCTGCTCACAAGGCAGGGTTTTTTATTGAAGAATGAGCACGAAGGCGTTTCTTTACAGAGAGATAGGAAACTCCGTCTTTACCAGCGCCGGCCACCACCACCATGCCGACCGCCTCCGCCAAATCCCCCACGAGAAGGTCGCTCTGGGCGAGGCCGTGCCTCGTTGACGTCCATAGACCGCCCTTTGAACTCCTTGCCGTGAAGGGCCGCAATGGCAGCTTCCGCTTCGGCTTTCACGGGCATCTCAATGAATCCAAATCCTTTGGACACATTGTTCGAACGGTCCTTAATAATGGCCACTGAATCAAGTGTTCCAAACGGCTGGAACGCCTGCCGCAGGTCATCTTCAGTGACATCGCGGGACAAGTTGCCGACGTAGAGTTTCATGTGCACCTCGCTGTGTAATGAAAGAACATGATAGGTTGTGCCGGCCGCGCCGGCGACCCTTGCGACGATGCAGATCGTCGGAGGAAGGCGACAGTGGTAGGCAGACAGTAATCTGTTTAGGTCTCATTATCGGACGGCAGGCCGCCGTGTGAACACACGATTCGTTCTTACAGGCTTGATCGAATGGGATCGAATTCCCTTTTCGGCGTCTCGTCCACGATTCCTATATTCAACATACTGCAAATATTGATAGTTTCCAAATGATTGAAGATCGTGCGGCTGGGTGCACTATTTACAGCAAAAAGGCCAGACACACGAGCTGGATTGTGGTCTGCAGCACGGGCATCCCGGCTGCCCTTGTAATTCTTGCTCCTCTTTCATAGCTTCATGACGGTTATCCACTACTACCACATGAGGTTTCGATGGTCACCGAACGACGCAAGCAGGTTTTGATCGTTGATGATGAGTCCATTATGGTCACGGTGCTTCACCGCCATGTCACCAACGCCGGATACGATTTTGATGTTGCATCAAATGGCCAGGAAGCACTCGACAAGATCCAGCACGAGATTCCCGATCTCGTTCTCCTCGACCTGATGATGCCCGGAATGAACGGGTTTGAGACTTGCCGCCGCGTCCGCGCCAACGAGAAGACAAAGAAACTTCCGGTCATTATCGTGACGGCGCTGCACAGCGACACAGATTCTGCTGACGCAAGGGCGTGCGGTGCAAACGAGTTCATTGTTAAACCCGTCGACGGCGATCATCTGGCCAAGCGCCTGAGACACTACCTCGGCTCTCCGTTCAAACCGTAGCGAACAAGCCGCGGTCGGGTCGGGAAGCCCCAAAACACAGAAGCCTCGGCACAGTCGCCGAGGCTTTTGCGCGGAAACGAGCTCTTCTGCTCAGCTCGATTACGTCTTTGGCTTCTTCGTTGACTTCGCTGAAACCATCTTCATCTTTGCCTTCACATCGGCAGCCGTGATATCCATGTTGTGCGCTTTCTTCGCGTGAGCGATAACGATATCCGTCAATTCATTTTCGTCATGGCTTTGCACCATAAAACCGCACTGTGGATCACAGGTAACCGACTTAAGTGTCATCGTCTCCTTCTTTGCTCCTTTTTGCATTCCCTGAGCAGAAGCGACAGAGGAGAATGAAACCGCGAGAGCAACCACAAGCGTTGCCAACAATATTCTGGCAAACATGATGGTTTTCCTTTCCTTAGTGAAGTGATAGGGTTGTGATTTTGGCCGATTCGGTGACCGTGCAGCGAGGAAGGGGGCAAAGCTGGTGATGGTCTGCCATCACGCGAGCCCAGGACAACCGAATTACCCTCTCAACTGCGCGGGCTGAGAATAAGTTCCTTCCCTGGCTCACAACCATTCACGACTCCAAGTACAGGTCAGGCAAGTGATTAGAAGCACTTCGTGAAACCTTCTGTCTTGCTTCCCTTTCCCTTTGTCGCTACATTTATTTTGAAGGGCTGCCCGAGAACACCCTCACAATTCAGTTAGAAAAAGAACATTCGGGATCGCATGTGCAATCCGTGCGTTACAACGGTGGTCAGGGCACTGAAACATCTGGCGTAATGTTGATGTCGTGAAGAATGAAGAAGCCATTTTGTAGGAGGATCATGCGACAGACAATAAAGACGGCGATTGTTTTGCTTGTCATATCCTATGCTGCTTTTGGTGGGGTAAAACAAGGACCCCAGATCACCAAGCGTTTGCCGCTCGATGGTGTACCGGGTGTCGTGCTCAAGAACAGGACGAACAGCCAGTACCTCCCCGGCTGCGTCATCGTCAAGCTGATGCCGCAAACTTCGACATCACTGTCGAAGTCCGCTTTTGGGATTGCGTCTATCGACCGCGTCCTCTCGCACGTTGTGGGTGTGACCACAGCTCAGCTCTTTCCGACCACGCCCCTTGCCCAAAAACCCGGCGATGTTGATCTTTCATTGCTCTACGTTGCTTCTTACTCGTCTCCGAACGAACCATTTGCCCTCGCAGAAGAGCTTTCCAGGTTGCCTGAGGTACAGTACGCCGAACCATGGTTCATCTACCCTCTCGCTGAACACAAATCCACACCAAACGATTCATTGTTCTACCTTCAGTGGGCATTGCAGCAGGTCAATGCGCCGGCTGCGTGGGATATTACACAAGGAGATTCAACCGTCGTGGTTGCTATTGTCGACAGTGGCGTAGAGTGGACGCATCCTGATCTCCAGGCAAACATCTGGGTCAATCCGGGCGAGACTGGACTCGATTCCTTTGGCCACGACAAGCGGTCCAACGGCATTGACGATGACGGCGATGGCTACGTTGATGACTGGCACGGATGGGATTTTGTGGGGGCCGACTACGCGACGTATAATCCGGGCACAACGAAAGGGGACAACGATCCAAGCCCGGGCGGCACCAACAACGCTCACGGCACTCACGTCGCCGGAATCGTCGCCGCGGTCACAAACAACCGCATTGGTGTTGCTTCCATTGCACCGAGGTGCAGAATTTTGCCAGTGAAAGTTTCGGCTGACAACGACACTCGCGCCAGCGATGGCTCTTCCTACATCCTCGCAGGCTACCAGGGGATTTATTATGCAGCCAGGATGGGGGCAAACATCATCAACTGCAGCTGGGGAGGAGACGGCGGCTCGCAAGCCGAACAGGATATCATCGACTTCGCGACACAGCATGGATCTCTTATTGTGGCTGCTGCCGGCAACGAGGGATCAGACGCGTTCTTCTCACCAGCATCGTATCGGAACGTCTTAAGCGTGGCTGCAACCGACCAAAATGATCGCAAAGCTACTTTTTCCAACTACGGAGACAATATTGATGTTTGCGCGCCGGGCGTCTCGATCTATAGTACATTGTTCCCAAGTGCCTACGCTCAGTGGAGCGGCACATCGATGGCCAGCCCACTTGCTGCAGGGCTTGTCGCGCTTGTGAAAACAAAGGTTCCGGCGTACACCAGCCTTCAGGCCGGTGAGCAAGTGCGGGTCACGTGCGACAATATCGACGCATTGAATCGGGGCTATGCCGGGCGTCTGGGCCGGGGACGAATAAACGCTCTCCAGGCAGTTACAGCGACAAACTTGCGATCCATGCGTTTGCAGTCATTCGCGGTCAGCGGTGCTTCAGGCGAAAATGGCGTTGCCAAGCCCGCAGACACACTGAATGTTATTTGTTCCTATAAGAATATCCTTGCTCCAACGTCATCGGGAGCGACTATACAACTGACGAGCACCAATCCACAGTACATCACCGTTATCCAGGGGGGATTTTCCCTCCCATCAGTCGGCACCTTTGACACCGTCAGCAATAATTCAGCGCCGTTTCGCGTCTATGTGCAGCCCGGCGTTCCTCAAAGCTACACCGCACGCTTGCAGCTGACGTTCACCGATGGAACATTCAGCGATGTTCAGTTTATCTCGTTCCTTGTGAACCCCACATATGCGACACAGAACGTCAACTCAATTGCGCTGACATTGACAAATGATGGTCGGCTTGGGTACTACGATTATCCGACTAATAACCTCGGCGTCGGTTTTGTTTTCAACGGCGTCAATTACTTGTTCGAAGGAGGCTTGATCATCGGCACATCCTCCACGCGGGTGGTGGACGTTGTGCGAAATGAAACAGGGATTCAGGATGCCGACTTCAGCTCCCGAAATTTCTTTACCCTTCAGACACCCGGAAACGTATCGGATGAGGACGGCTCCACAACATTCAGTGATAGCACTGCCCCGCAACAAATCGGCCTGCGAGTCAAGATGCACTCGTACGCATTCTCGGATTTTGCCGATTCAAAATACATTATTCTCCACTATGAGATCAAAAACAACGGGGTTGGTACGGTATCCAATCTGTATGCGGGGATCTTTTTGGATTGGGACGTCGGTAGTAGTAATTCCGAAGTCTATCAGAATTATTCGCGATACGACGCAACGAGAAGCCTCGGCTACGCTTACTCCGGCCAGGCGGGTGGCCTGCGCGCGTACCTCGGCATACGTGCACTCGACAGTGCATCGTCTTTTCGTTCGCTCGTCAATGATGGATCGATCGTTCTCACAAGGTCGGCAAAGTGGGATTGGATCAGCGGCGGGTTCACTCAGACTGATGCTGGTCCGACCGATATTCACCACGTCATTTCATCAGGACCTTTCACCATCGGGCCGTCCTCAACGCAAAGTGTTGCCTTTGCTCTCGTCGCTGGCGACAGCTCTCTGGCAAACCTTCAGCAGAATGCGGACGCTGCGAAGGCGAAGTGGATAGCGATCAGAAAGCTCGTGAGCGTTGATGACAACCGAGCTGTGGGACCGTTGAAGTTTGAGCTCGCGCAGAACTATCCGAACCCATTCAATCCAACAACCAATATCGAATTTCAAATTGGGAATTTCTCCGCCAAAGGCGGATCCGCCTCCGGCGGAGAATTGGTGACTCTGAAGGTGTTCAATGTTCTCGGAGAAGAGGTCGGAACACTTGTAAACGAGTGGCGTCATCCGGGAAGCTATACTGTTCGGTGGAACGCATCGGCCCTGTCGAGCGGGGTTTACTTTTACCAACTTCGCGCCGGGGAATTCAGCGAAACGAGAAAACTCATTTTGATGAAGTAATTCCTGAATCGCAGGGAGACGACTGAACCGCATGATTGATTCTCTCGAGGCTGCCCTCACGAGAAAAGAGTCGCGTCTGCTCTCCAGCCTTACGAGTCCGCCGAAGATCCAAGCGTTTCTCGACGCCATAGACTACAGTGAAGAGACGAGGTATCGGTGTCCATTGACAGTCTTGCGTGATCGGAAGGGTCACTGCTTCGACGGTGCCATCTTTGCAGCTGCATTGCTCCAGCGCATCGGCCATCCCCCGCTCATCCTCGATATCATACCCAACAACAACGACGATGACCACATCCTTGCCCTCTACCGGGTGGACGGATACTGGGGAGCCGCCGCCAAGTCAAACTACACAGGCCTTCGCTTCCGTGAGCCCATCCATCGCACCGTGCGTGAGCTGATCATTTCGTATTTTGAGGTGTTTTTCAATTCAATCGGCGAGAAGACTATGCGTGCATACACGCGCCCGCTCAATCTGAAAGAATTCGATAAGCTTCAGTGGGAAATAAACGATGAGAGTCTTGATGCAATCGCTGAGAGGCTCGATGAAATCCGGAAATTCAAACCGCTGACATCCAAGATGATCCGCAACCTCTCACTTGCCGATCAGCGCTCTGTGCAGGCCGGCCTTCTTGGCTCGAAAGCAGCCGGCCTGTTCAAACCACGCAAGCATCAAGCTCGAACAGCCTGACCCACCTGAGGACTGTGCCCAAACGGAATAGTCGCCCGACTTTGGATTGCAGACAATGACTTCTCAACACCTCCGCTCCATAGCACTCGCGAAGGCCACCTTTGCCGTCGTTGTGTGGGGAGCATCGTTTATTGCTACGAAGTTGATTCTGCGCGAAGTCTCGCCGGTCTTGGTTATCTGGCTGCGCTTCGGAATCGGTGTCCTCATTCTTGGTGCATTTGTTGTGGCGCGCAAAGAGCTAGCCCTGCCGGCGAAACGAGAACTTGGTTATTTCTGCCTGCTGGGATTCCTCGGCATCACATTTCACCAATGGCTTCAGGTGACCGGGCTGGTCACCGCCCGAGCCACAACGACAGCCTGGATCATTACGACCATTCCGATTTTCATTGCGATACTCGGCCACGTCTTTCTTCATGAACGGCTTGGATGGACTCGCATTGGTGGCATTGGTCTCGCTGCTGTGGGAGTGATGCTTGTCGTTACACATGGCAATATCCAATCAATTCTAGACGGTCGCATTGGCTCAGTGGGAGATATCCTTGTCTTGATCAGCGCATTAAATTGGGCAGTATTTTCAGTCCTATCCCGCAAGGCCCTCAAGGTTCATCCGGCTACACAAATGATGTTCTATGTTATGTCGTCCGGTTGGCTTTTCACTTGCTTCTGGCTCGTGGGGTCAGGCCATTCCGGCGAGCTTGCCCGCCTTTCATCCAGCGGATGGTTGAGCGTGCTCTTTCTTGGCGTGCTGTGCTCAGGTCTCGCCTACATTTCTTGGTACGATGCTCTGAAGGAGCTCAGTGCATCGCACGTGGGATCGCTTCTTTACATTGAGCCCCTCGTGGCTGTCATCGTGGCTGCTGTGCTCCTCCAGGAGCCTTTGTTTGTCGCTGCAGGCGTGGGGGGAGCATTGATTTTGCTTGGGGTATGGATTGTTAATCGGGGCTCAACCATCCAAACTGCGCCGGACTAGCGTTTTCAGCAAGAATCGGGTGGAGGTTCTCGCGACAATCCCCTATCCTTGAAGTGCCACGATAGGAGAGGATAAACTCATGAGTCAGAAGGACCTGAAACAAGAATCATTTGATTATCAGCGTGTAGAACAAGCGATCTCGTTCCTCCAATCGAACCACACACAGCAGCCCGACCTTCGGGAAGTCGCACGCAGTGTGCACCTGAGCGAGTACCACTTTCAACGCCTGTTCACTCGATGGGCGGGAATAAGCCCAAAGAAATTCCTCCAATACCTCACGCTCGAACACGCGAAGCGTATTCTCAAAGAATCACGGTCGGTTCTCGATGCAACATACGAATCGGGCCTTTCAGGCCCCGGCCGTCTGCACGACTTGTTCGTCGCGATCGAGGCAATGACACCAGGAGAGTTCAAAAGCGATGGTGGAGGATTAATGATCCATTACGGGTTTCATCCGACCCCGTTCGGCGAGTGCCTGCTGGCCGTCACAGGCCGGGGATCTGCGGGCTTTCATTTGTCCCGGGCGGGAAGCGAAGACATGTCCTGAAGGAACTGAGAGAACGATGGAAGGGTGCAGCTTTGCTGGAAGCTCCCGGAACAACACAACCATTTGTCCATCGCCTCTTCTGCAAATCGAAGGAGAGGCAACGCAAGCCGGTTCAGCTCCTTGTGAAGGGCACCAATTTCCAGATCAAGGTGTGGGAGGCGCTGTTGAAGATTCCGGAAGGAAGCGTTATCTCATACGAAGACCTTGCCCGCGCAATCGGAAAACCCACGGCATCTCGTGCCGTCGGCAACGCGGTTGCAAGAAACCCCATCGCTTACATCGTTCCTTGCCACAGGGTTATTAAGCAGGCGGGCGTCATCGGGAATTACCACTGGGGAATGGAGCGGAAGAAGGCGCTCCTCGGATGGGAATGGGCACAGACTTCTTCCGGCGGCTAGATGTGTTTCCTTTCCCGTTCTCACCCTCATTGGTGTCGGTTGAAAAACAAAGCCCGTCGAATCAATGATCGGCGGGCTTTGCCATTGAATCTGGCCATTTCGGGGAATTGAGGCGCTGCGCGATTTCAAAACAGGACACGCTGCTCGCCAATCTCCAGTCCGATGATCTTATCCGAAACGCCCTCCGTCGCCGCGATGTCACGAAGCCGATCGATAGGTTCCTTGGGGTTCACATCCGATCCATAGAACATCGTGGCGTAATGCATCGGCATCATATACTTTGCGCCGACATCTTTGAAGATCTCCAGCGCTCCACGCGGGTTCGCGTGAATGCGCGAGCCCAACCCACCAGCACCGCCGGGAGCGATGGGTATGAGCGCGAGATCGATCTTGAATCGATGGCCAATTTCCTTGAAAAGCTCGGGGTTATATCCGGTATCGCCCGCGAAGAAGACAGCATACCCCCCGTATTCGATGACATATCCAGTGTAACCGCTATTTCCTAACCAATCACCGTCGAAGCCATATCGTCCGGTGAAATGTTGAACCGGCACGGCAGTAATCCGCACGCCGTCCCTCTCGATCACATCCCATGGTTTCATTTCCTCAACATCTTTGAAACCGAGGTCAGGAGTGTATTCCGCGGCACCCAGGGGAATAGCAAGGGTGCCATTCTTGGGCAGCATATCCAGGCTGCCGTAACTCAAGTGATCAAAATGAATGTGCGAGATCAGAGTGAAGTCGAGCCTCGAAAGCAGAGCCGGATCGAGCCCGGGCTGCACATACCTCTTCACGAACATGCCTATTGTACTCGTAAGGAGGGGATCGGTCATGAAGATTTTGTCGTGGATCTGAAACAAGACCGTTGCGTGTCCAACCCACGCAACAGCGAGGTTTGGGTTCTGAAGAATCGGCGTTGTAATCATCCGCGGCGGAGGTGGAATCGGTTGACCCATCCTCCCGAACGATTGTACGACCATGCGCTGGACGTACGAGTTGCAGCCGCCCAGCGCAAACACCTCTGAGATAACAAATGCAATGATTATTGTTCGAGGTTTCATCATCTCGTGCAGAACCAATGACCAGATCCGACAGCTAGCACTTCATCATAAGGCTAATCACCTACTTGGTCATCTCCGTCTTAGCGACAGCGCCAATGTTAGCGATCGTGTCCCCCTTTTTCATTGACGGGACAGCGCAAACATACAACACCACGCCTGCTGTGGGTGACACCCCCTCATAGACGGTCCTCCCGACAAAGTCTGTCACGTACCCTACCTTCATTCCCTTTTCCACGTACGTTCCTCTCCGGACGAGGGGGTAGAAGATCCCGGTTTGTTCGCTCGTTATGGACGCTATGCTCTCAATCCAAACCGGATGATCAATCAAAGCAGCATGACCAGGAAGCATTTTCAGGTATCGCATGACATTCAAGCAGCCATTGACGAGCGCCGCAACATCATCAGGCTCGACCGTTCCCGCATGCCCGGCTTCAACGGTGATGGATGGCTTACCCCGGGTTGTGGCTGTATTTTCTAGATACCGTGAGGCATTCGAATCCTTGGGCCTGTCAGCAGAGATGATGATATGATCCAACCCAAAAGCAAGTACCATCTCACGCGAAATCTGATCTTGCTTTTCATTTCCTGTCTTCGTCCAGTAGCTGTACGGCCGCAGGCTCTCATCGATGTCGCCGCCGTGGAGATCAATCAGATGATCACATTGCTCAACAACCTGTTTCGTGATTATGAAGGATGCCCGATCGGTTTGAGTTCCATCCATCTTGCCGGGATACATCCGGTTCATGCTTTTGCCGTCGATCGGATTGACGTGGGGGACTTTTCGCTCAAACGACTGAACGTTGACCAATGGCACAATGATGACCGTGCCCGAGATCTCCGCGGGATTCAACAAGGCGATCATCTTTTCGAGAGCGATGATCGATGCGTACTCCGTGCCATGGGCTCCCGCAACAAGCGCCAGCACAGGTCCGGGACGCGCACCGTGGACCACCGCGACAGCGATACTGGTCGCGGTATCGATTCCCGGCGGGACTTCAATCACACCTGTCGCTTTCTGACCGCGGGCCGCAGTGGCAGTACCAACAGTGAACGTGGATCGATCTTGGGCCCCCAGGAGTGAGAAAAGGAGCGCGAGAAAGGTCAGGGTGATTATAACAAATCGACTCATAGGGTGCCTCCTTCCCGATAACGTCATTGTTTCCTTTTTGTTTGAACCTTCGGTGGGCTTTTGAAAAGTGAATGCTCCGGCATGACCTCACGTTGGTTCTTCACGGTCCGCAGTCCGCATTCCCATTCGTACCGGATCGTTACCGCCTGAGACCACCAGGGCGACAATCTGTGCTTGTGAAACAACGTCATGGAAGGGAACCTATGACCGTTGGTCTTGACGTCAAGAGCGTCGAGAATCCTGAACCACTGCTTCCAGCTCTTTCCGGTCTTTTCCTTCACCTTCTCGTCGCTGATTTTTCCAAAGGTTGTTTTGCCCGGCATGAATCCTCCTCGTGTAAGCTTTCATTGACCACCAAGTCACCACAAACGCAAAGAAATTGATTATGAAAGAATGATCCTCTTGATGCCCTCCCTCTTCACCTTCCTGGTGTGGTGGTTCAAAATCCACCATTCTTTCAGTTTAGGATGTCGAAGATGAAAGCCTGTTACATCCTGCTAGCGCGTCACTTTAATGTTGTTGCCCTGCTTGTCGAGTTCTCTATAGTTGAGCTCCGAACCGAGCACACTGTGTGGGATGAGATAGACGACGAGCATGATGATCGACGCGGCAAGCGCCCAGCGTTTTGGATTCTTTGCTTTGTTCAAGGCGATAGCAGCAACAAGCCAGGCAATGAATGCCACAGCAGTCTTATTGTCTGTGAGATCGGTGCCAATCGGCCAGCCGGTCCACCACGCATTGAATGAGTAGTACTGCATCAACGGACCCAGGATGAATCCGCCAACAAAGAGAAATCCGAGCGTCCAGTACGTGAGGTTCTTGAACTTTGGTTCTTTGCTGAAGTACTCCAGTCCCGCCCGCGCTGAGAAAAGCATCGCCCCAAACATGGCAACCAAGTGCGGAATCAATATCCATATCGGCACATCGCCACGAAATCGTATCACAATTGGATCCGGCCCCGGGAGGCTCACACGCTGATCCCCCAGCTGTAGCTCGACCCGGTACACCAATTTCCCCGCCACCGGCTGATGCGGAAGCTCTGCTTTCAGCACGCCGCCGGCGAAATTCATCGGAACGTTTGTCCACACATCGCCGGTCTTGTATCGCTTCCAGGATAACACACCGGTAATAGCCTGATCATCCGTCTTGACCTCTACGGGTGCATTGGCAGAACCCGGGTGACTGCGATCGAATTTATAGCGAATTGTTTTGCCGCTGAGCTGTGCTTGCCCCGACACAGGGTACGTCGGTCCTGTTACTCGTTGATACACTGCAGAAACAATCATAATGACGGCTGCCAGTATCCAAAAGACAGCTGATCGATTCATGGCTGTTACAAGCCTTTCATAAGTACTACTTGGAGAAATGGTCCTTCAGCGGATCGAAAACAAACTCTTTCCATCCTCCCGTGTGGCTTTTCTTCTGGTCCTCGTTCGGAAAATGCGAATGCTCCAGCACCACCTTCGTTCCACCTTTCACGGGCACGAGGGTGTACTTCACAACCGATTCCTCGGCCCCCTCCGGCCAATCATCAGGAACCCATGTGTACGCGAGTGATTTACCCGGCTTGAACTCAAGCACCGTTCCTTTGACCCAGCCGTCAAACATTTCAAACTTGCCGCCAACCTTTGACGCGACTTTTCCCTTCTGGCCGCTCCATTGCGCAATCTTCTTCGCGTCTGTGAGAGCAACAAAAACATCCCCAGGTTTCGCTGTGATGGAAACAGATAGCTTGATCGAACGAGGCTTCATTTCACTTTCCTCATAGTGTTTGAATGTGGAAAAGCCCTCTGAGCGTACTAACTGCAGGGGCACTCTGTCATCGTGTGCTATTTGAGTAGAATTGAATCAAGCGTTCTTTCTCGACAGAAACCGCATATGACGATGGGGATGATCAGCCGGCGGAACTTCATCATTTTTTAGCACGCTGATAGAACCATCGATTTCCAGCACGGCGATGCTTACATCAGTGATGGTCGCGATGCCATGCTCACGTAGCGCTTGGGTCAAGGAATCCGCCGTGACCTTCTCTTTGGCCAGGTTTTCCTCAAGCATCTTTCCGTGACGGATGAGGAGCGTCGGTGTCCCTTCAATAAGCTTGCGTGCCTTCCTGTTCCGCCAGACAATCTGCGTAACCCCTGCATTCAACAACAACAGCGTACTCGCCGCTACAATTCCTCCTGTCACCGAAGTGTCGGGGCCGGTCATAGCATTCTGCACGGCATTGGAAATCAAAAGCAGCAATGCAAGATCGAACGGGGTCATTTGCCCCACTTCCCGCTTGCCGGTCAGCCGTATGCCGATCAAGATGACGAGGTAGATAATGGCCGTCCGAACCACAATTTCAAGCAACGTTACTGAGAAGTTCAACATTGGACACCTCACTGAGAAAGAACTGGTTGATACAAACCGAACTCTGCCACAGTCATCGTGCCGACCTCCGTCTTCACGACGCGCGCATTCAGGAGCTTGAACAAATTCCCTTGCGCATACCACACATGAGTAGTCAGGTCCTTTGCTGCTTCTGCCGGCAGTGAGGACTGAACGTCGGTGAACATCTCGCTCTCGCGTACCTTCTTGGGGGCGGGGAGATTGCCCGACACGATGAACGGCATGTCAGCCGTCGTTTGAAGTCCAGCAATCGTCCGAACGCATGTGGTGAGATCATCATCTGACGCTCTCCCCGGCAGGCGCGTACTCACAACAACCATATCTCGTGCACCAGCGTCGATCGCAACCCAGAGCGCAGATTCAGAAAATGCCGATGGCACGTCGTACGCCTTCGTTTGGTTGGACCGAATGGGATAGACGCTAAAAACCGCATTACCCTGCTGCCGTCCTCCCATATCGATTGCCTCACTGAATGCAGGACGCATGTCGGTTTGAGCGGCAAGCTCATGGACAAAATCGACGCGTGTCTTCACGTTTGGATATCGCGCTATACCCTGCACTGCAAGAACTTCGATTTGCTCCTTTTTGAGCACTGCTGCAAATCGCTCGATGTCCTTCTTCTCGATGCGCCTGCCGAGATTGAACAGATCAATGCTCGCTACCTTGACCGTGATGGCAAGCTTGGGCGACAGCTTCGCAGTGGAAGGCACCGTAGTCCTGGGCGGTGCGGAACAACCCGCTGCCAGAAAGATCCCCATGACGATGGCAAAACGTGAGTGATGGAGCGCCGGAGAACTTGAAGGGGGTGGATTCATGTGTAGGGAAAAATACTCTTTTCTCTGCAAAGAATCACGGAGTTTGAACAGCAGTGAGTGTTCGCGGGGAAGGGGGGATTGATCAGGAAGCGGAGTTTTTAGATCCGGAGGACTTTTGCGCCGCGTATCTTCGCCGCCTTCAGCTCCATCAATGCCTGGTTCGCATCTTTCAGTGCGAATTCCTGCACCTCAGGCTTGATGCGCATTTCAGCCGCCAGCTGTAAGAACTCGCTGACAT
Source organism: uncultured Bacteroidota bacterium (assembly GCA_963739335.1). Lineage (GTDB taxonomy): Bacteria > Bacteroidota > Ignavibacteria > UBA10030 > UBA10030 > UBA9647. Next base: position 30,294 of record CAVUAC010000071.1, read on the forward strand.
CTTTTCGTGCAACGTTTGCCACGCTTTTGATTTCTTTCTCAAGCCAGAGATGATCGGGATAGCTGAGGGCCAGCAGCGCGTCCTTGTCTTCTTCTTCTTTTCGGATCGCATTAATCACCAGTCGACCACCTGGCTCGAGGTTTTTCAGTGCTTCAACGACCGGACTCCACGCCGGCGTCGTGTCGATGATTGCATCGAGCTTCTGTGGTGGCAAGTCTGTGGTGTCGCCGGCCCACACAGCACCAAGCTCTCTGGCAAATGCCCGCTCTTGTTCATTCCGCGCGAAGACGTAGATGTTCACCCGTGGAAATCGATGCCGGACCATCTTCAGCACCAGGTGAGCGGAAGCTCCAAACCCGGTCAAGCCCAGACGCTGCCCACTGACGATGCCCGCGAGTCGTAATGACCGGTAACCGATCGCGCCCGCGCAGAGCAGTGGGGCCGCTTCTGCGTCGGAGAAGACTCCGGGGATCGCATAAGCGAAATCTTCATGAACGGTCATCAATTCGGCATAACCGCCGTTTGCATCTCTGCCTGTTGCTTTGAAGTTCGCACACAAGTTTTCGTTTCCCGCCCGACAGTGCTTACATGTCCCGCAAGCCGAGAAGATCCAAGCGACTCCGACACGGTCACGGGTTTGAAACCGTTTGACGCCCGTTCCTGTTGACACAACCTTGCCAATGACTTGATGCCCAGGCACAATCGGAAAGCGTGGCGGCGGTGTTCGCCCTTCGATCTCATCCAGCTCTGTATGACAGACACCGCACGCCGAGATTCGAACCAGTAGCTCATGCTTGCCTGGCACGGGATCTGCCAACTCGGCAAAGCGCAGCGGTTGCCGGTTCTTTTCAAGCCTGCAAAGCTTATCTAGAAGCATTGCTTTCATCCGGGGATTCTTTCAGAAGCCATGTCAAAAATCCTTCCACGAGAATAGCTGTCATTCCCGCACGTCTTAAGCGGGAATCCAGTCAGCGCAATCTGGACTCCCGATAGAAACATTCGGGAGTGACATCGGTTATGAGACAGGTTCTAGTAGAATGATAGCCCGGTGAAATTGACGTAGAATTGGAAAACACCCATGCTGCTGTGAACAACCTTTTCACCTCGCACTTCTCCCTCGCTTCGATACTCAACCGTCACGGTCTGTTTACCTACGTTCTCCAGTCCTTCCCGGCTCACCTGCAGAAGATAGGCGGGCATCATCTTCCCGGAAATCCATTCATAGTACTTCTGCAGAGAGACGATCGCAGCTTCTTTCCCGTTAAACCTGACGATAATCTCTCCTGGCTTCAGGTGTGGTCCAACGTCGATGAGGTCGTACGCTTTTCCGTCAACCGTGACGGGCGAGCTCTGAGGCATGTTTCGATAGAAAAACACAGACATCGGCCGGAATGACAGAAAATAGGTTTTCGCCCCACCGTTATTCGGCCAGACGTTCAGGTTATACACTTCGGCAGTCCCTACCTTGAAATCGAGCCTTTGATCGGCGTCTACAATGATGTGCCACCCCCACGCCTCTGCCGTGCGGATGCCGTAGCTTTCGTCATCGGCGATGATATTGCTGTAGATTCGCTCCGGCAACAGTATGCTGTAGTTGCCCGAAGCGTCACTCCATACACCGTTGCCGGAGTCGAAATCATCCGGACGAACGAGAACCGCTGCTCTGAACGGCTTCCCTTCAAAATCCGTGATTCTGCCGGAGAGCGTGTGGTAGCGGCAAACGATCTCCTTCGTCCGCTTCAGTGCTCCTGCGTTAATCGTGATAATGATCTTCGTCGGCGGCTCCGGCTGGTACTCGACAGGGAGCATCAGCTTGAAGAACTTTCCCTTCCGTTGAATCTGAAATGATGCGTCCGTCCCACCTTTCTTCACGAGAAAGTCCCTTGATGGACCCTGTCTCCCGTTCCGGAAGAACGTGGCAGCAGAGACCACGAACGAGTCACTGGGCACGAGGCCGTAAATCTCGAGCGTGGATTGGAACTGAAGCGTTTGCTTCATGACCTTCAGCGTCAGCGAATCCTTCGGCACGTTGTACCAATAGGCAGCGATATCATTGTCGTTCACCGGTACGCCGAATGGATAGTGAATCTGTGATATGAGTCCCTGAGAGGGCATCAAAAAAACGAGGAACAGGATAGTTCGTTTCATGGGTTCAATCCCCGATAGAGGTTGTCAGAGGTGTACAGGTTCTGCTCCAGGGCGAGCAACATCTTCTTTCTCCACAGTCCGCCACCATACCCACCGAGCTCACCGTTCTTGTTGATCACGCGGTGACAGGGAATCACGATGGAAATACGATTAAACCCATTTGCCCTGCCCACCGCGCGGCTCGATTTCGGCGAACCAATCATCTTAGCAATCTCCTCATATGATATAGTCGAACCATACGGTATCTTCAGCAGAACGTTCCAGACCTTCTGCTCGAACGGGGTGCCGGGGTACAGGAGCTTTACAGAAAACTTCTCCCTCCTTGCCGCGAAATACTCTTTGAGCTCAGTTTTCAGTTGCGTGATGTGCTTGTTTTCTCCCGGAATGATTGCGCACTGAAAGTACTTCCGCAATCGCGAGAATTGATGATCGAGTCGGCGGCGGTCGGTGAACTCCAACAGACAGATCCCCTCAGAGGTTGCGGCGGTCAGAAGCGGACCAAACGGACTTTCTACCCATGAGGTGAGAACACAAGTGGCTTTTCTGCTCTTTCCAGGCGCGGCACCGAATGTTTTCGCGAACGCTTCGCGGAATCCGCTGTGCGAGCTGTACCCGTGACCAAGCGCGACATCATCGAGATCCATGCCGCGCCGGATCTGTTCAAACGACTTTCCCAATCGTCTCCCGCGACAATAGGCCTGAAAGGTCATCCCATAGTTTCTTAGAAAGAACCGTCTCGCACGTGCCGGCCCAATGCCAATGGACCGCACGTACGCATCAGAATACCTTACGGAGGGGTCTCTTTCGACCGTGGAGAGAAGTGTTCTCACCCACTCGGGTGGCGTTCCATTGGTCTCCAGGGGGCGGCAACGCTTGCATGGGCGATAACCCGCGAAGATGGCTTCACGTGCAGAGGGGAAATACTCGACATTCGACGGATGCGGCTTGCGTGCTGGACAGGATGGACGACAGAAGATTCCCGTTGTACGCACAGCGAGGAAGAAAATTCCATCGTATGAGGCATCGCGTTGCCTGTAGGCACGCACCATTTCCGTCTGCGAAGGCAGCTTGAACATGGTTCTTCTCCAGGAATACTTAAACGGTCTATGGGAGAATGATACTGGGAACGCGAAACATCTTCCACCGAAAATTGAACACGGATGTAGTGCCTTGAGTCTTGCTTCGACGGCCCCTTGAAGTGAAGAGCCTTCAGCCCTTCGCGGAATAAGAAGTGTACGTACCTTGAACGAAGTTTTCAACTCCAATCGAATTCAACAACCTTTCCCATCAATCGCCACCTGGATGGAAATTGATTCTCAAGCCAGTCTAGCGGTTCGCCTGGTGGTGTTAGTTGGGAGGCTGTTTTGAAACATTGCGTGATGAATGCCTTTTGCGCCTCTCCGACCGCTTCCTTTTGGGCTGATATAAACAGCGGCGTGCCGCTTTCTGCAACCAGCTGCATCCACTGCTTGTTTTTCTCCCACGGGACTTTTGTTGTCAGGCCAACACAATCACCGTCAGCGGCATAGAACATGCCATGGTGCGGCATCCTGAAGCCAAGCGTATTCACGCCCATCTTTCTGGTCCGCTCCCATTCCTGGCCGCTGGTATCATCGCCTATCCGCTGGAGTTCAAAGAGTCCGGCAGACAAGTGGCTCACCGTATTGCAGCCGAGGAGATACGTTTCGCCAGACGCTTCTCGAATCGCGCTGTAGAGATTCAAGATAATCTCCGCGTTGGTCAACGTGTCATCATAGAAGCGCCAGTCGCCGGACGTGATATCCCTGGATTCAAACATCTGGAATCCCCATTTCCCCAACAGATCAAATGTCGTGAAATCATGTTTGATCAATTCGTATCCCCATGTTTTACACACGACGAAGATGTTCTTGATCTTTTTAATATTCTCTGGAATTGTCGGATCGAGAAACGGAGCAGTTGGATCGTTCCTGCCGGGAATCCTGGGCAAGAGCCTGCTCTGGCTATCATTGACGCTTGCGCTCAACGGTCGTACCCAAATACCCGGGCGCATACTAAGCGTTTTGATCCTATCGGCCAGCTCCGCCATGTCGGTGAACTTGGAATTGCACGCGGTGAAATCATCCCCCCAACATATGTCATCCAATCGCTTTGGCGAGAGCTTTGCCCAGCCTGCATCGATCACGGAAAAGGGTTTATTCGAATTGCCTGCAGCCAACTCTGCCATCAGTGAGGTGTGTTGGATAATGAGATCGTCGGAATTGTTGCCGTACGCGAAATACCAATCGTTAATGCCATAGACCGGCTTCTTTGGAAGGCGCGGGGATTCGCACATTGCCTGGCAGAATTTTCTTGTCGAGACGAATGGAGAGTCTCCCTCCATTCCTTTTTGTACAACGATCTCCGCGGCACGAAGGGCTCTGTCGCCTAACCGGACACCGTTCCCACCAGACCTGATATCAAGTGTCAGTCTCACACTCTCAGCACCGATCTGCCAGAAACACATGGACCTGCAGCCTGTTCTGACTCCAAAGCCGTTTGTGACTCTTCCGTCGTACTCCATGAAATACCACGGCATGATTCTTTCCTCATCAAGAATCTGCCAGCGGAGGTCGCCATAGGAACGCTCCCAGTGATCTCCCAGACAACGCACTGAAGCCGCCTTCTGCGTTTTCCATTTCAATACCACAGACTTCAATTTCTCCACTGGAGATTGCACATCAACTGCCACTGCGTTCCTCGTCTCTGACAGCTTGACCATCATGTCATTCGCTTTCCACACGCTCTTGTCAGAACTCGTCAGAGTGAAAGAGCCCTTATCAGAGATTACGGTCACTTCATCCGGAAAACTGATGACATCCTGATTGACGGAACTGTTCGACAGAACTTTGATGGCAGGTCTGATAATAAGTGCGCCTATGGAAAAGCCTGTTGTCCTTATGAATGTTCTTCGATTCATCATGGGGTTCCGTATTGATGGCCTGAGCGGTTGCCCAGTCGTTCACGCTGTCGTGGTCTCGGGCAAGGTTGCGGGTCAGTTACTTGCTACAGCTTTCGCCTCAGAAACGGCAGCAACCAGGGCTCAAGTTCTCGCTGCTCCTCTTTGGTCAGATACTTGAATCCCTTTATTTCTCCCTTGCACGTCCGGGAGCCGCAGGTACAGACGAACTTCTCCTGAAGATCGTAATCGGTCGTGAAATAGCTGCATGTAATCTCTTCGCCCGCAGCAATCTTCCTTTTTGCACGGAGGCAGAGATCCTTCCAGTCGACATAGGCATTGGGCTCGCAGCTGTGGTTCAGAAATGCATTCGAATCGCCGGTGCCTTCGATGTGCTTGTTATCATCGATTTGAATCGAAAGCCTCGTTGGGTGATCCAACACCGGCCCATCATAGGTGAGCAAGACTTCTTCTGGAGCAAGGACCGCTGTCGAGAACAGGCCTCGCTGCCCATTCGACTTGGTGGAAGCAATTATTCTGGCTGACAGTGCCATTGTTACCGCCGGTACGGATTGCTGTGTCGTTCAGGAGGACGCTGCTGATCTTTGAAGTACCCAAATCATGAATGGACTCGTAGCCTCATCAAACGGCGAGTGGTCGTACTCGCCATAGAGCTCGACCACCCGGAAGCCTGTTGAAAGGCTCAAATTCTCAAACTCGTCCTTCGTGAAGAGGTGAAATCTGACATCGAGCTGCTTTTTTTCGACCAGTGCCTCTTGTTTGTCGTAGAGTTCGTAGAGTTGGATGCCGTGCGCTGTCTGAGAAGAGACTTCATAGTTCAAAAGAGAAGAAACAACCAGAGCACCGCCGGTCTCGGTTGGAAACCGCCCCAGTTTTTTCAGCGTGCCATCCATGGATTTCGTGCGCACAGTTGGATTTTGCAGCGTGCATATGAAACGGCCAGATGCCGTGAGGCAACCATGGATGCCCCTCAGGGTCTTTGCTCGCTTGGTGCTGTCCAGGATCTCCGAGAATGAGTGGAATGGTATGAAAATTAGGTCATAGCAATTCGGCAGTGAGAGGTTTGACATATCCATGTTGATCACGCTGCACGTCAGATGATGCCTTTCCAGCTTTTGCCTGAAACCGGCGAGCATTTCCTCAGAATAGTCAACGCAGGTGAGATCAACGCCGGCTTGAAGCAGGGGCAGGGAGACTCGTCCGGTACCGCACGCAAGTTCTAGGACTTTTCCCTTGGTATTCCTTGCTTCCTTCAAAAAGAAAGAGAGATCAAAGTCGGCTTTGACGTAGTGATCGTAGAGATCGGCAACCGCGTCATAGTCTATTGTGTGAAGCATTGGATGGTTTGTTTTCTGTCCTTGTTGGTCTCTTCTTGATAGACAGAAGGCGCTCGACATCGCAGATGTCAGACCTCTTCAGGATTCTGATCCAGAGCCACCGACCATCATGAAACTGCCTGGCTTCCTTGAACACCTTCAAGACGTGCTCACCAAACTGTGCTTCGTTCTTTTCTACCTCTTCGACTTCCTTCTTGCCGAGCACAACGAGAGTCGTGAAGGATCCTGCTTCTGGCAGCAACGTGCAGAGGGTCTTCCCGCTCTTGCGATATCTGATTCCCCAACCGTATTTCGCCCCACCAAAAACAAGCTCCGGCGAGAAACTGTAGTTCTCTTCCAGGAAGGAGACAAGTTCGACCCAAAGTCCCTTGGCGGATTTTCCCAGATGTCGAGATATTTCTTTCTCAGTTGGTTTGCGCTCTTTTTCCAGTATTCGTTCGAAGCCCATGCAAGTCACCACGAAAGCCCTTGTCGTTGACCGCTTCGCGGTTCAGTTTTCTTCCGAGTTCAGTCCGGCCTTCTTGAGCACCGAAGCAATAAGGCTTCGCTCCTTCACCCAACGATCTCCGACGATGTAGAGGGCAATGAAAAGAATTCCAACCGGAAAGCCAGGAACTGTCACCCAGAAGGCTGTTTGGTCACTGAGATGTGCAAGCGTCAAAACAGCAGTGGTGAGAATGATGAGGCCTCCGCATACCAGGAAGAGAGTGAAGACAAGGGAGGTTATTCCTTTGCGCGTACGAATCCAAAGCTGCAGTTGGTAGACAAATTGTTTTTCCTTGTCGTTGAGTATTGTTTCCATTGTTGATACCCTCCATGAAGATCAAACCACAAAGTCACGAAGAAAAACAAAGGATTTTGAAGAACTTGCCCCCAGACAGAGACGACAGCAAACAATTGTCAACGCGGCCTTCAACGTTTTGGAAGACATTTACATGACCACTCTTGGTATCCCTTGGTGCCTCGTATGTTATTATAAAGTTGCATGAGAACGATGGAAGTGTATTTTAGTTATGCTTATTGGCTCCGGAAATGGGAGAGAGATTTGTGCCTAGGTCCGTCTTGGACGAGACCGTCACAAAGAGCCACTCCCCATTTCCGTTGGCCTCCTGGAGTCTGAACGGTCCTTAGGGAAGCAAAGCTATCCCGTATAAGACTACGAGAAAAGACGAGGGGAAGCCTTTTGCCAATAGGATCACTCTCAATGTCCACAATGCTTGGAGGAACTTGACCCATGAGTGTCATCAAACAGGTATTCGGCATCGACGTTTCGAAAGACAGCTTCGAAATCCGTTTTGGTACCATTACGGATCGGCAAGAAGAGCGTTTCTTGGCCGCTGCTTCCTTCCCGAATGCCCGAAGAGGCTATCTTCGACTCCTTGCCTGGTCAAAGAAGCAGCTCGTCTCGAACGAGGCCCCCGTGTGGTTCGTCATGGAAGCCACAGGTGTCTACTATGAGCAACTAGCCTACTTCCTTGCGGAGCGTCAACAACAGATCGTCGTTCTGCTTCCTAACAAAATCAAGAACTTCGCTAAATCATTGGACAACAAATCCAAAACGGACGGCCTTGATGCACGCAGTATCTGCCAGTTTGGTCTCGAACGCCCTCTCAACGCTTGGCAGCCTCCTTCTGCGCAAATGCGAAGCTTAAAGGCGCTCACCAGGGAGTATCAGACCGTGCAACACATGGCAACCCAAGTCAAGAACCAACTCCATGCCAAAGGCCACAGCTACGAGCCATCACAGGAGACTCTCAGACGACTACGAGCGCAGCTGAGGCTCTTCGAGAAACAACTCAAAAGCATCGAACAACAGATCCGCTCTCTCGTAGAGAGCGATGACGATCTCAACAACAGGATTAGCAATATCACCAGAGCCAAAGGTATTGGTTTCATGACCGTCGTCTCCACCGTGGCTGAAACAAACGGCTTCGCTCTGATCACGAGCACCAAGCAAATCAGTAGCTATGCTGGCCTCGATGTTGTCATCAAGCAGTCCGGAAAGCGACAAGGCAAACCCGCCATCTCCAAGAAAGGCAACAAACATCTTCGGCATGCTGTCTTTATGCCAGCCTTGGCCGCATGTCGATGCAATCCACCGTTGAGGGCATTCTATCTGCGCCTCGTCCGCACCAAAGCTAACAAAATGGTGGCCGTCTTGGCTGTTGCCCGTAAAATCTTATGCTTGATCTATACACTGTGGAAAAAGAACGTCCCGTACGACCCAAACTATCGAAACCCTCTGGCAAAGAACATACGATTGATCCCAACATCTTAACTCTGATACCCTTGACTTTTAACACAGTACCTTTGTGGTTTCAATACACCCAGCTCATTCCCACCTCCCAGCAATTTTCGTCCCGCATTGAAAGCAGCTTCCCTTTTTGATCTTGTTACTGAGAACGCGGAAGCCGTACCGCTCGATAAGCGTGGTATGGCAAGAAGGGCAGAAGGTGTTCTCCGTCTCGCCTACTTCGCCCGGCCGATTGCCGGAGTAGACATAGTGGAGTCCTGAGGCAAGCCCGATTTCACGCGCCCGGAGGAGCATGCTCACCGATGTGTTCCCCGGATCCGTCATTCGATAGTCCTGGTGGAAGGCAGTGACATGCCATGGAATATCCGGTGAAACCGAAACAAGAAACTTCGCGATGTCGGTCAGCTCTGCTTCGGAATCATTGAACCCTGGCACCACAAGCGTGACAACCTCGACCCAGAACCCTTTTTGATGCAGCGTCTGAATGGTGTTGAGCACGTTTTGCAGTACACCACCAAGCTGCGAGTATGAATTCTGTCGGAAGCCTTTGAGGTCAACCTTGAAGAGATCGACCCATGGGCGGAGGTATTCCAGGACTTCAGGCGTGCCATTGCCGTTCGAGACATACGACGTCACCAATCCGACCCGTTTTGCAAGCTTGAAGATTTCTACAGCCCACTCACTCGTAATGAGGGGCTCGTTGTACGTGCTCGTGACAACCCTGGCCTTCGACCGCAGTGCCGTGTCAACGAACGCCTCCGGTGTTATGAAATCGATACCCGACACTGCCTCCGGATCCCGAAGCGCTTGCGAAGTAATCCAGTTCTGGCAATACGCGCAGTGATAATCGCAACCAAGCATGCCAAAACTGAGGGCCTTGGCTCCAGGGTAGGCGTGAAAGAAGGGTTTCTTTTCGATTGGATCGAGCGCGACACCGGCAGCGTATCCCCACGGAACATAGAGCTTTCCTCCTTGATTGAAGCGGATCTTGCAGATGCCATCTCTGCCCGGCGGGATCTTGCAGCGATGGCCGCAAGAGTAACAAAGAACCCAATCGTCTGGCATCCTGTTGAACAGTTCGCCGACACGCGTATGGCGCGCCAGGAGTTCCTTCAGCGTTTTCAGCTCTTCCATGGGAATGCCTCCAAGCCAAATGTACGACAGCCCCCATCTGATGTCAAGCACGCATTGCCTATAATTAAAACCTTCGGTTTCGTCCATACCTGCAGGCCCGACCTGGCTCTCGATTCCTTTCGGTCTATGGACGGACTTAGATCTGCCTCCGGAGCAAAATCTTCACTGCGGGGTCAATCGAAGAAGGTTTCTCGCAAGTACTTTGTTGTATGTCACGAGAAAGGGGCGCACGGCGGATGCAATAGCTTGAGACACATCCGCCGTTGCCAAGTGAGAGGGGGAATACAGCGATACAGCTTAAAGACCGGGGCCGCGCGGCGACTCAGCTGACCTCATTCACCAAATCGAATGCTGGTCGAGTGCGTCCCTATTCGTATCGTAACGCGTCGATAGGATTGAGAAGTGCCGCTTTCCGCGCTGGATAAAACCCGAAAAATATCCCTATCGCAATAGAGAAGCCGAACGACAGGAAGATCGAAAATGGCGTGACGATCGTTGGCCACTTCGCCAGTTTTGAGATCAGCGATGAACCCGTTGTTCCAAGAATGATTCCCACAATGCCGCCTATGAGACTGAGCACGAGCGCCTCGATGAGGAACTGAGTCAGAATGTCTCTGGCGCGCGCACCGATTGACATGCGGATACCGATCTCGCGAGTTCTCTCCGTGACAGATACAAGCATGATGTTCATGATCCCGATACCACCGACTAGCAACGACACCGAGGCAATGCTTGCAAGGAGAATCGTCAAAACCTCTGTTGTAGCCGTCGCAGTTGCAGCCAAGTCAGTCTGGTTGCGAATGGTGAAATCGTCTGCATCATACGGCTGAATCTTGTGCCGCATGCGCAAAACCTCTGTAACCTGTTGTTGGGCTATGCTAATATCGTTCGCACTCGTGGCCGAAATGAGAATCGACCGCAAATTAGGCCAGTGGGAGAGTCTTCGGATCACGGTAGTGTACGGCGCGAGGATGAGATCATCCTGATCCTGCCCCGAGGCGTTCTGTCCTTTTTTCGTCAGCACACCAGCGACTTTAAAGGGAACGTTGCGTATCCGGATCGTTTGCTCCACCGGACTTGACTCCGGGAAGAGGTTATCCGCGACAGTTCTTCCCAGGATGCAGACTTTTGCCGCTGCTTTGATATCCTGGTCGGTAAAAAACTCTCCGTACTCGACAGACCACTGACGTATTTCAAGATAATCAGCACCCACACCCTGGATGCCTGTATTCCAGTTCAAATTCCCCGCGATAATCTGACCGCCCGCGCCTGAACCTGGCGATAGGTATCGCACGGCCGGACACTCCCTTGCAATCGCGTTCGCATCATCCTCCGTCAACGTCACCGCCGATCCTGCTGCCGTTCTCACCCCGGCTTGTTGCTGAGCGCCAGGAAAAACCATAAGCACGTTTGTCCCGAGAGCCGCAATGTTCTCCTTGATCGAATACTCGGCCCCTTGACCAATAGCAAGCATTGCAATGACTGCCCCAACACCGATGATAATTCCCAGCATCGTGAGAAACGACCTCATCTTGTTACGCTGCAGGGCCCTGAAGGCTGAAACCAAAATGTTCAAGATCTTCATGCGGCTTCCTCCTCATCATCAATAACGGGTAGGTCCTTGATTACCTCCGACGCGACGCTAGGATTAGAGTTGATCTTGTCTGACCTGATCTTCCCATCTCGAAACACGATATGCCGCTTTGCAAACTTTGCGATATCCGGTTCGTGTGTCACGAGAATAATTGTTATGCCGTTGTTGTTCAGTTCTTGAAAGATTCCCATCACTTCGACGCTCGTCCGACTATCCAGATTGCCCGTCGGCTCATCAGCAAGAATGATGCTCGGATCATTCACCAGCGATCGGGCAATCGCGACACGTTGCTGTTGACCGCCGGAGAGCTGGTTGGGGTAATGGTGAACCCTGTCGCCAAGTCCAACCCTCTCAATAGCATCGATAGCTTTTGCCTTTCGGAGTTTGTTCGAGATCGAGCAGTAGAACAACGGAAGCTCAACATTTTCAAGGGCGGATGTCCGCGACAAGAGGTTAAACCCCTGGAAGACAAATCCAATTTTCTTGTTCCGTATTGCCGCCAGTTCATCTCTTGACAGCTTGCCGACATCGATACCTTCAAGGATGTACATTCCTTTCGTCGGTTTGTCCAGGCACCCGAGGATGTTCATGAAGGTCGATTTACCGGAACCTGACGCCCCCATAATTGCGACAAACTCACCTTTGGAGACGTGGATCGAGACTCCCCGGAGGGCATGCACGTCAACCTCACCCAGGTGATAGACTTTGGTAAGGTGATCGATCTGGATAAGCACTCCGTCGGTACTGGCTTGTGACGTTGCTAACTCGTGGGTCATCGGAAGCCGCCTCCTCCCGGCCCACGTTGCTGCTGACCAGAGAGTGGACTCCGTGTTTGTTCGGTGGAGGTATCACCCGACGAAGCACCAAGGACGAGCTGATCCCCGGGCTTCAGCCTCATAGAGGTTACCTCTGTGTATCTTCCGTCGTTCAAACCGGTCCTCACAGAAATCGCCTCCAGTTGACCGTTCGGTTTGAGGATCCATACTCTGCCTCTTCCAGACTGATGAGACGGATTGTAGGCACTCTTTTGGTACTCAGGGAAGCGTGACGTGATGCCGAACTTATTCGCCGCCTTTGGTGCAGGTGCAACAATGGGAGTCCTCGACGACTCCGTCCCTCCTCGGGACATCCTGCCGGCAAATACTTTCCGCATCTCCTGACGCAGCTCATCATCGCTCAACTGGCCCTTGTGTGCTTTCTGTATGGAATCCCGGATTGCCTGGAAGCGTTCCATGCCTCCTCCTTGTCCGAAGCCGCCCCTCGGCATACCCTGACCGAACCCGCTACGGGACGCGCTGTCTCCCATCGCCGCGAAGTTCCGACCGACCCGTGTGCTGTCACCGCCTGCCTCGCCACGTCCCAAAAGCCCACCGCGCATTCCGCCAGAACCTGTTGTGTCAATAAGATCCTGTGGAGGCTGGAAGCGAAGCGCCATGTTCGCGACTTTCAAAACATCCGTTGAGCTAGCAACGAGTATCTTGACATTCGCGGTCATTCCCGGCATGAGTTTCAGCTGGTCGTTGAGAACATCGATGATGACAATGTAGTTGACAACATTCTGGATGGACTGTGGCGCGAGCCTGATTTGTGACACCGTCCCCGTGAATTTATCTTCGGGATATGCGTCGACTGTGAAGGTTGCTTGCTGACCGATGCTCATTCTGCCAACATCAGATTCATCGACTGTCGTTTGGACCTGCATTCTGTGCAGGTCGTTGGCAATGGTAAACAATGTCGGTGAAGAAAAACTTGCAGCCACCGTTTGACCTATGTTTACTTTCCGGTCAATGACCACTCCGTCGATGGGGGCATAGATGGTGGCATAGGCCAAATTGATCTTTGCCCGATCGAGCGCCGCTTCGGCTTGCTTGAGCCCAGCTTTGTTGGATTCAAAGGTCGTCGTCGCTGCGGAAAAGTTCAGTTCTGACTCGAGACCTTTTTTGTACAATTCTGTGGTTCGATCGAGATTCCTTTTGCTGTCAGCATATTGTGCCCTTGACCGCTCAAGACTTGCCTCTGCATCCTTTACAGCTTGAACAAGAAACGTCGAATCAATTTGAGCAATAACCTGACCTTCCTTGACAACAGAGTTGAAGTCGGCGTACAGCTTGGCAACAATGCCTGAAACCTGCGTGCCAACATCGACACTAATGACCGCATTGATTGTGCCCGTCGCCGTGACGTAGACCATGAGATCACCTTGTGTTACCTTGTCAAACCTGAAGTCGTATTTGCGGGAGTCGCGCTTGGCAAACAGGAAGAAAACCGACACCGCAAGCACAACGATGATCGCTCCGCCAACATAGAGTTTCTTTTTCATTGCATGTCCCTCTGAAATGATCCTTGAATAGCTCTATACTATACTATTGCCGTTATCGATACATAAAAATGAGGCCGAGGGCCCCGTTTGCGTTTTTCCTGATATGAAAATCACCCTGAATACTGGCTGGTACCTTGACAAAGTCATGAGGTTAGACAGGTTAAATCTGAGAAAGTTTCGCGAAATTCGAATGAGCCAACCTGCTTTGTCTTAGGAGAAGCTTCAGAATTCGCCAAAATGCTTCACATGTATTGAAACCTAGGCTATTTTTGTCATGACTGGGCCAAAAATGAGAAGCCATCCTTTGCTTCCATCAGTCCCGGTGACATTCGCCCATGGAAAGTGGGTCCGGGCATTTCTTCACTCGCCGAGGAGTGTGTCGCCGTTTCCTCCTTGTCTAGGCGACCTTGCATCTTACACATTGCACTCATACATTTTGCGCGTAAGGGAGGAAACTACCTATGGATATGCTCGTCATCAACCACTGCGCGCTGTGCGGCGTAGAGGTTGAGCCGGAAGAAGAATACTGCTGCCAGTGCATCCGAGAGGTCAATAACCTTGAGCATTGCCCGTGCTGCGGACAAATTATCTGCAACTGCGAGACGGGGTGTGGGGATTAACAGGTTGCGAATGTAGAGTTCAGAATCCAGAATCTGTCATTGCGAGTTCAAAGTTCAGGATCTGAATGCTCGTGCGTTCTTCATTCGTTCTTCGAACTTCGTCGTTATCCCCTTCTCACCTCTTCCGTCTTCCATCGTCCATCTTCCCTCCTACTTCTTCTGTCTCACTTGCTTCTCTTTCGACCAGCCGTCTCAACAACCTCATATTCTTGACATCCTCTTTCATTTCCGGCCCCTTTGGCGTTTCCAGTATCTTCGGAATATTCCGAAAACGCTCATCGTTCATCAGCAAACGAAATCCCGGCTTTCCGATCTTCCCCTTTCCAATATGTTCATGACGATCGACGCGCGAACTCCTTTCGCGCTTTGCGTCGTTGACATGGAAAGCCACGAGCCGATCAAGCCCGATGATTGCGTCGAACTCTTCAAACGTTTTCTGATACCCGTGCTCCGTAACGATGTCATACCCCGCCGCGAAGATGTGGCATGTGTCGACACAGACTGCCATGCGCTCCCGTTCCTCCACCAGATCAATGATCTCCCGCAGCTGCTCGAACCGATAGCCAACGGCTGTTCCCTGACCCGCCGTCGTTTCAAGAACACTCTTGACGCGATAGTTTTTCGTTTGCTCATGGATAGAATTTAGCGACTCTGCTATTCGCTTGATCCCATCCCGCTCACCTGCACCCATATGTGACCCCGGCTGAAAATTCAGATATTCGACTCCCAGCTTCTCACACCTGTCGAGCTCGTCTTTCAGAGCAGCACGAGACTTCTTCAATACTACTTTGTCCATTGCACACAGATTGATGAGATAGGTGTCATGAACAACGACGGGCCATATGCTTGATTTCTGCAGGAGCTTTTTGTAGGTTGAAATGTCCTCGGGTGTCAGCACCTTACCGCGCCATTGAGTGTTGTTCTTCACGAACATTTGCATCGTCGTACATCCAATAGACACCGCTCTCTCAACGGCGGTGTGCACGCCGCCTGCGATCGACATGTGAGCGCCAAGGAGAATTGAGCGGTTTGGTAATTGTTTCATTGGATCAGCGATTGAATTTTTGCGAGGGTGAGTGTTTGAAGCTAAGGTAGCAAAATCATCGTTCAGAAATCAAACCCGGGTTCGGTTCATTCTATCATGTCTCGTTTGGCATCCTTACAGAAAAAGAACAGGAAACTTGTTGTCGGTTTGATCTCTGGCACGTCCGTAGACGGAGTCGATGCAGCTCTCGTCCAGATAACCGGGAGCGGACTCTCGACCCACTTCAGGCAAATAGCGTTCAGAACCTATAAGTACCCAGAAGCATTCCGCGAACTTCTCCTGAGCAACTCCCTGCCAGGCACCGGCACCGTAGATCTTCTGTGCGAACTCAATGTGCTCGTAGCACATTTTTTTGCCGACGCCGTGAAGAAGATCGCACGTCAAGCAGGCGTCGGACTCTCCACGATCGATCTCATAGGTTCGCATGGCCAGACCATTCACCACCTTCCAGTTCCGAAAAAGATCTTTGGCAAGGTGGTTCGTTCGACCCTCCAGATCGGAGACCCCTCAACCATTGCGCAACTCACGGGAATTCCCACCGTGGGTGATTTCCGCATGGCCGACATGGCCGTCGGGGGAGAAGGCGCACCACTTGTACCGTATTTCGATTTCCTTCTCTTTCGATCTACGACTAAGAACCGCCTATTTCTCAACATCGGGGGGATCGCAAATGTTACCGCCCTGCCGAAAAATTGTTCGGTCAACAATGTGCTCGCCTTCGACACCGGCCCCGGAAACATGATCATCGATTCACTGGTGGCACGTTGGTATAAGAAACGATATGATACCGGCGGACAGAGAGCGCTACGAGGAGACATTCTCCCGGGCCTCCTGCTGCATCTTATTTCCCATCCGTATTTCAAGAAACGGCCCCCGAAATCCACTGGTCGAGAGGGGTTCGGAGCTGCGTTTCTGCCCCAATTGCTGCGCGCGGCAAAGAGGGCAAGGCGAGAGGACATTGTTGCTACGGCCACAGAGTTGACCCCCTTTTCGGCCTTTGACCAATACAACCGATTCATCGCTCCAACGATGAAGCCAGACGAAGTCCTAGTCAGTGGCGGCGGGTCACACAATCGCGCGATGATGGAGGCCCTTCAGGATTACTTCCGGCCGGTTCCTGTAAAGAGGATCGAGTCCCTTGGTCTATCATCTGATGCCAAAGAAGCAGTCTGCTTCGCCGTGCTTGCAAACGAGACGATTGCAGAGAATCCGGCAAATGTACCGCGCGCAACCGGCGCACATCGACCGGCCATTCTCGGAAAGATTTGTCTCTAGCGCTATCTGAACAAAGGAACCGCGAAACGCAACGAGCATAGAGGGGTGCGATGACAGTAAAGGAATCTTTCCTACCTTATTCGCTGTTACAGTAGTATGCAACGAGAAAAACTTGTAGTTCTTTTTACTGTTTTTGTCGACGTCATCGGGTTTGGGATTGTCATTCCCATTCTTCCGTTTTATGTCGGATCGTTCGGCGCGTCGCCGTTCGTCATCACGCTGCTCTTTGCTTCATTTGCGTTCTTCGCGTTTCTCAGCAGTCCCTTTCTCGGAGCACTATCGGACAAGATCGGCCGCCGCCCTGTTCTCATCACATCCATCACCAGCACCGCTATCGGATGGTTTGTATTTGCGGGGGGCACCAGCATTCCGCTCCTGTTCCTGGGCAGGATCATCGATGGCGCGGCTGCCGGCAATTTCACGGTCGCACAGGGTTGCCTCATCGATCTTGCACGAGATGAAAAGGAGCGCTCTGCAAACCTTGGACTCATCGGTGCGGCATTTGGCGTTGGATTCATGGTCGGACCCCTCATCGGCGGGCTGCTCAGCACGGTTTCTCACTCATTCCCGTTTTGGTGCGCGGGGATTCTCGCAACGCTCAACGCAACGCTGGCGTACTTCTTCCTGCCGGAAACACACCATCGACGGGACCCGCATGCTGCGATATCCTTCAATCCCCTTGCCCCCCTTGCTCGTGCAGCTGTCAACAAGAAGCTCCGGCCGTACTTCTCAAGCTGGCTGTTCTTTGCCTTGTCTATTTCTGCAGCCCAGTCGATCTTCGCGCTGTACGGCAAGAGTGCTTACAACTTCGATTCATTCAGCACCGGCTTGATCTTTACATCCACCGGTATCCTTGCCGCTCTCAACCAAACCCTGCTTCTGCGGCGCGTCTGGCTAAAGTATTTCACGGAAGCTCAGCTTGAAATCATCATGACCATTATGCTGGGCGCGAGCTTTGTGTTTCTTGGTTCAGACATCCTCGCTCTTTTCTATATGGCGCTCCCGTTGTTCGCGACAGCTCAATCGGTGCAGCGCGTTGTGATCACAAGCGAGGTAACGGGCCACGTGGATCCTCTAATGAAGGGGGAGGCGCTCGGTATCCTCACATCGTTGATGGCCGCTTCGATGGTTGTCGGGCCAATCATCGGAGGCGCGCTGTTCGAAATTCATGACGGTTATCCATTCTTTCTTGCGGGCTTCCTGATGCTGGTGTCCCTTCTTGTTACCTTGCAGCATCGAAGGTTTCCAGATACTCAAATCCAGCCCGCTGTCATTCCCCTCGATCGTCCAACGGAAGCGCACCACCCGGAGCGGTGATAATGTAAGTGGCGGGGGGCTTGGGAGCTGGCTCATTTCGATGACCGTCACCTCGCAGAGTTCAATCTCAGGTTAGGTGACGGTCATCCCGTGGTGCAGAAAAAACGAAGTCCAGGCTCTCGCAAGAAAGCCCGGGCTTTTGTATAGTGGAGGCAGAACCGCCTTACTTTCCTTTGATCTTGTCGAGCAGTTCCTGGGCTTCTTTTCGGAACTGACCGTCATCCTCATCCATCGTCGGCAGCGTGGAAATTGTGGTGAGATGGACGCGGGCCTTGTCATATTCGTCCAGCTCAACATATGCACGCGCGCAGTCGAGACGATACATGATGAATTCCGGCCGTAACGCAATTGACTTTTCGAAGTTCTTGACGGACTCATCAAGGTTCGCCCAACTGAGACCGAGCGGCCATCGTATGATCTTCGGCTTTTCAGTCACCTTCAAATGCGTCCGACCCAACACATAGTAGGCTGCTGCGTTGGTCGTGTCTAGGGCAATTGCCTTTTCGCAATCGGCCTTCGTCTGCTTCACCAGATCGAGTGATTCCCAGATCCCCTTGAACAATGCAATGCGGCCGTTGGCGATTGCCCGCCGAGCGTAGCCCATGGATCCGTTGGCATTAACGGCAACCGCTTTGATCGCAAACTCGAGGGCTTTCTCGTACGTCTTGAGTTGAGCGGCTTTCTCCTCGTCTGTCGTCGCCGGCTGGTGCTCGCCAATATCAGTATACGAGCGGCTGATACGCCACAGCGCCTCATAGTTGTTGGTCTCTAGCGCAAGCGCCGCCTGATAACTCTCCAGCGCTTTTTGATTCTCGAACGATTTCTCTGCATAGTAATTCCCCTGGGCAATCAGCTGATCAACTCGAGATGAGTCTGGCACCATAGCACTGGCCTGGAATGCCCACAGGATGGACAGTGCGAACAGGATAAACAGAACCCGTTCGCGTTGAATGGTAGTTTTCACAGTGGGGAACCTCCCTTGTGATGGGAAAATGGTGGGTATTGTGTGATTACGTTGCGTGACCGCGCCCGGCTGCGCGTCGGTGAATTGTCCTTCGCGGTGCTAGGAGTTGCGGGCATCGAGTTTCTGAATCTCATCGCGGAGCTTTGCCGCTTTCTCGTACTCCTCTTTCGCCACCGCCTCAAGAAGTTGCTGCTGCAGTTGCTCAAGTCGCGAGAGCTTGATCTTCGGCTTCTCGGGTTCTTGCTCGGGCTCAGCGGATGCCGTGGCGGCAGGCTTTTCGGCTTCGTCACCCTCCGGCACAAATCCGGCTTCATCCATGACTTTGTCCGCTACGTAAATCGGAACGCCGTAGCGAACCGCTAGCGCAATGGCGTCACTGGGCCGGGAATCGACTTCCTGCGAGTCGAGACTGAGCTTCGCGTAGAAGGTGCCATCTTTCAGCTCATTGATGAAGACGTCGTTCAGACTGGCGCCCAGTGAATCCATGACGTTCTTCAGCAGGTCATGTGTCAACGGGCGGGGAGGTTTGATCCCTTCCATCTCGAGTGCAATGGATTGAGCTTCGAAGGCTCCGATGATAATGGGCAGCCGCCGCTGCCCATTGACTTCCTTCAGGATGAGGGCGTACGCGCCTCCGCTCGACGGGCTCGTTGAAAGTCCCAGTATATCGACCTGAATCCTCTCCACCGAAACATCTCCTTTAACTCAGTCACATCATGAACTCTTGCCGAGCAGTTTCTTCACCTCTGCCGTCAGGGCAGGCACGATCTCGAATGCATCAGCAACGATGCCGTACGTAGCAACTTGGAAGATCGACGCATCTTTGTCTTTGTTGACAGCTACAATATACTTTGAAGATGACATTCCCGCAAGATGCTGGATGGCACCAGAGACAGCAACAGCAATGTAGAGCGAGGGGGAGACCGTTTTGCCGGTTTGTCCTACCTGCTCATCGTGAGGTCGCCAGCCTGCATCAACCACTGCGCGCGAAGCTCCGACCGCCGCACCAAGAGCCTCTGCCAACTGCTCGATCATCGCAAAGTTCTCCGGGCCCTTGAGACCCCGACCACCGGTCACAATAATATCTGCTTCTGCGACATCGAGCTTGCCCGATGCCTGTTTCAGCTCTTTTACCACACATGAGAAATCCTGCTCCGTCAGATTCGGCGAAATCACTTCAACCGGCGCAGTTGCACTGCTTTGCTCACCGGCCGTGAACACGTTTGGACGAAGCGTAAAGACTTTCACAGCGGAAGTAACTTTCAGGCGCGTGAGCGCCTTGCCTGCGTACACTGGCCTCGTTGCAACGATCTCTCCACCATCCACATTCAGTGCTGTGCAGTCCGCAGCCAATCCGGCATCCAGCTTCACCGCAACCCTCGCCGCGAGGTCTTTCCCCAGCGCAGTTGCCGAAAAGATCAGGACCGTTGCCTGCTGCGACTGCGCGACCTCAGCCACGATTCTCGCGTACGCGCTCGATGCATAGAGAGCAAGCCGCGGGTCCTCAGCAACGAGCACGTTGTGTGCACCATAGCCGCCGAGGGTCGGGGCAATCGATCGCACGCTTCCGCCGAGGACCAGTGCCACAACTTCGCCGTTGGTCTGATCGGCAATTATCCGCGCGGCTTTTACTGCCTCGTAAGCTGGTTTCTTGAATTTGTCCTCTCGTTGTTCAGCAAAGACAAGGATTTTCATGATCGATCGTGAAAAGATATGGATGGTTTCTGGGAACCGTATTCTATCATATAACCTTTGCTTCCTCGTGGAGCAGCCGAACCAACTCAGGAACTGCGCTTGCGTCTGAACCGACAATTCTCCCGGCTGGCTTCGCCGGCGGCCTCTGCATCTGTGTGAGTTCTGTCTTCACCTGTACACCGGATGCCGGACGCTCTTCGATCGGCTTGCTCTTCGATGCCATGATTCCTTTCAGCGTAGGATAGCGCGGCTCATTGAGTCCCTTTTGAGCCGTAAACACCGCTGGAAGCGATGTCTCAACGACCTCTCGTCCGCCTTCGATTTCTCTTTCAGCCGTTGCCTTACCCTTGGCAATTTCGAGCTTCACGACCACAGAAACAGACGGCAGGCCAAGCATCTCCGCCACCATCACACCCACAGCACCGTCATCGTAATCGACTGATTGCTTCCCGAAGAACACGACATCGGGTGAAAGCTCCTTCAGGTAGTCTGCGAGAGCACGGGCTACGCCAAAGGAATCGCGCACACCGTCCTCCTTCAGCAATACGGCTTTGTCCACACCCATGGCCAGCGCTTTGCGCAACGTTTCTTTGTGTGCATCTCCGCCGAGAGAGATGGCGGTGACATCGCCGCCGTTCTTCTCCTTGAGCCGAAGACACTCTTCGATGGCGAACTCATCGTACGGGTTGATGACGTAGGTGACACCCGTCTTGTCGATGGTTTTTCCGTCCCCCGCAATGCTGATCTTCGTCGCGGTGTCGGGTACGTGATTGATGCAAGCGACAAGTTTCATAGACTATCAGATTTTCATGTATGATGGATGACTGATTCCGAAATTGGCGACACCAATAATAAAAAGGAATCTCCTGAGCGGCAAGTCTGATCCCACAAGCGGAACTCGTGGTGGCGCTAGAGGATCTTCTTCAGGAGGGTTGGGTCGACATTGCCGCCGCTGATGATGGCACAGATTTTCTTTCCCGAAAGGCCCAGGACATTATGAAACACTGCTGCCGGTGCCACAGCTCCTGTCGGCTCTACGACAATCTTCATCCGCTCGAAAAAGAACCGCATCATCTCGATCACCTGAGCATCCGTGACGGTGATCATATCGTCAACATAGTTCAGGATGATCTCGAAATTTCTTTTGCCGACCGCCTGCGTGCGCATTCCATCGGCTATCGTATTGGGTGGGTTGATACGCACGATCTCTCGTTTCCGGAACGACTGACAGCCATCGTTCGCCGGTTCGGTTTCGACACCAATGACCTTGATCTTCGGAAACAGCACTTTGGCTGCAACTGCGCTTCCGGCAATAAGACCTCCTCCGCCCACCGGGACAAAGAGGTATCCAGTTCCCGAACATCCTGTGCGATCTCGATCGTCGCGGTGCCCTGCCCAGCAATGATCTTGTCGTCATCAAACGGCGGAACGAGAACATATTGATGCTGCTCCTGCAGCTGTTTCGCAACCCGCTCGCGGTCGTCAGATGAATCCTCACAGAATATAACCTCTGCACCGTAGCCTTTCGTGCCCGCCACCTTGTTACGTGGAGAGGTCTTCGGCATCACAACAACTGCTTTTGTTCCCAGCAGCTTTGCTGCCAGTGCAACACCTTGCGCGTGGTTGCCGGAAGAGTGAGCAACGACGCCCCGCGCCCGCTCCTCTGTTGTCAGGGACGCAATCTTGTTGTATGCCCCACGGATCTTGAACGCTCCGGCCCTCTGAAGGCTTTCCGCCTTCAACACGACCTCGTTTTTTACCCGCTCGTTCAGCGTTCGCGATCCAAGCAACGGCGTCTTATGCACCACCGGCCGCACAACCTCATAGGCGTTTTCAATGTCTCGAAACCTAACCATAGCCATGAAAAATGTAGAGAAAATGGGCCTGATTGACAAGTGAATTTTCCTGCAAAAAGGGCTTGCATATTCGGCAAGCTCTTCGTATACTTTACCTGAGTAAAGCATGAAACACGTGAAACAACGAGATATTGATGAGCTCTACGCTGTCATTACGAAGCTGGAGAGCCTTGAGGAATGTCGCCGGTTCTTCCGCGATCTTCTCACCGAAACAGAAATCCGCGAGTTTGCTGAACGATGGAAGGTCGCCCGCATGCTCTCGCAGGGCGTGCCCTATACAACCATCGAGAAGGAAACCGGCCTGAGCTCCCGCACCATCGCACGTGTGCACAAGTGGCTCAAGCAGGGCAAGGGCGGCTACACGATGATGCTCCGACGCCTTGAGGCCTTCAAGAATTCCCGCTGATTTTTTTTGCACCAAGCACTTTATCAAGGTAAAGTATGATAGCCAATAATGGACGACTGAAAATCGCCATCCAAAAAAGCGGCCGCTTGACCGAAGATTCTGTTTCACTGCTTCGCGCATGCGGACTTGAATTTGAATTCCAGAAGCTGAGCCTATACTCCCCATGCCGGAATTTTGACCTTGACGTTCTTGCCCTCCGCGACGACGACATTCCCGAGTATGTTCAGGATGCCGTTGCAGACCTGGGAATCGTGGGAGAAAACATCGTGCACGAAAAACGTGCACAAGTGGAGACTATTGCAGAACTAGGCTATGGCCACTGCCGTCTCACCATTAGTGTGCCGCAGCGTTCGCCAATCCGGTCGTTGAAGCAGCTGAGCCGGAAGCGCATCGCCACCACATATCCGGCAACACTCCGACAGTTCCTACGATCCGAGGGACTCAAAGCAGAGGTCGTTGAGTTGAGCGGTGCAGTTGAGCTCGCGCCGACGCTTGATGTTGCCGACGCAATTTGTGACATCATCTCCACGGGGACAACCGCACGCGTCAACGGGCTGCGACCTCTTCACGCAGTACCTGGCATCGGAGGCCGTGTTGATCGCCAATCGGCAGACACTGAAGAATCCGAAGAAGAAGTTGCTCGTCGAACGTCTTGCCATTCGCATCTCGGGAAGCCTCCAGGCACGCGGAAAACGTTATATGATGATGAATGCGCCCACATCGGCAGTGCCCCGGCTGAAACGAATCATCCCCAGCCTCAAAAGCCCCACGGTCGTCCCGCTCGCCGAGGAGGGGATGGTTGCATTGCACTCGGTGGTACCCGAAAATGTTTTCTGGGACGTCATGGAGAGGCTCAAGAAAGCCGGTGCAAGCGATATCATTGTCGTACCAATCGAGACTATCATCAGATGAGGCTCTTTCAATCCAATCAACTGACAGCTGAACAGCGCAGTCAACTCTGTGTTCGGCCATGGACTGAGGACAGGTCTGTGAGGGATTCCGTCGAGGCCCTTTGCATGGACGTCAAACAGCGCGGAGATGAAGCAATTCGGGAATACAGCCAACGATTTGACGCGGCAGCGGTCAGTAGGTTAAGGGTCTCGCCGGCAGAGGTGGAAATAGCTCGCAAAAGCGTGTCTCCTGACTTTCTTGCCGCTCTCAAACAAGCGGCGCGCAATATCCGCACGTTCCACGGCGCAGCACTGCAAAAGGAAACAAGGATCGACACGGAGCCCGGCGTCGTCTGCTGGCGCGAGCAGCGAGCGCTTGAGACTGTTGGACTTTATGTTCCCTTTGGTTCAGCTCCGCTCCCTTCGACCGTCCTCATGCTCGGCATCCCGGCCCTTCTTGCCGGATGCCCACGCATCGTCTTGTGCTCACCTCCGAAGTCCAATGGAAGCGTCGACGCATCCGTCTTGGTCGCCACATCACAGATCGGGATTGAGGAGGTCTATAAAATTGGAGGCGCCCAGGCCATCGCGGCAATGGCATACGGAACACCATCGGTGCCGAAGGTGGACAAGATATTCGGTCCAGGCAACCAGTATGTCACCCAGGCAAAGCGTTTTGTCTCATCCGATCCGAACGGCGCAGCGATTGACCTGCTCGCCGGCCCCTCAGAACTGCTCATCATTGCCGATGATAACGCCCAGTCAAGCATTGTTGCGGCTGACCTGTTGTCTCAAGCAGAGCATGACCCACAATCGCAGGTGGTGTTGGTCAGCACCAGCGTAGCGCTCGCGCAATCAGTATTGAGCGATGTCAAAAGGCAATTGGAGCAGCTTCCGCGCAAAGCCATTGCTTCGCGAGCACTACAAGCCAGCTTCGCGCTCATCGTTGGGCCACTTAATGAGGCAGTAGACTTTTCGAATGCCTACGCACCCGAGCATTTGATCATCAACATTCGAGATCCGGAAAGCATTCTTCCACGGATTCGACACGCCGGCTCCGTTTTCCTCGGGTCCTATGCACCCGTAACGGCGGGCGATTATGCTTCAGGCACCAATCATACGCTCCCTACCGGCGGCACGGCGCGCTGGTCCAGCGGTGTGTCCGTTGAGAGTTTCCAGAAATCAATGACATTTCAGTCTATCTCGCGAGAGGGTCTGAAGCGGCTTGAACCCGCACTCACAACGCTTGCAGGGACTGAGGGCCTCGAAGGTCACACGCGTGCAGTCTCACTCCGCCTCAACGAAAAGTTAGCAACATCGCCATGGATGTCGAAGCACTTATACGACCGAATATCCGTAAGCTGAAGCCGTACCGGAGTGCGCGTCAGGACTATCTGACCGGCATTTTGCTCGACGCGAACGAAAACGCGTTCGGGAGCGCCGTCACACTTGACGGAGTACAGCTCAACCGTTATCCCGATCCGTTTCAGCATGCGTTGCGCTCGAAGCTTGCTCTGCTCCACGCAGTTCAGACCGAGAATCTTTTCGCGGGCGTGGGCTCTGATGAAGTCATCGACCTCCTGATCCGGATCTTCTGCGAGCCGCAACAGGATTCCGTTCTCATCCTTGAACCAACCTATGGGATGTACCGGGTCGCTGCAGATGTTAACAACGTCACGGTAAATTCCTGTCTCCTGACAGATGACTTTCAGATCGACCTTGACGCGGTCAAACGACGTACAGACAAGAGTACGAAGATCGTTTTCTGCTGCTCGCCGAACAACCCCACAGGCAATCTCCTTCGAAGGGAAGATATTCTTGAGCTTTGTGCAGCTACTTCGTCCATTGTAATTATCGATGAGGCCTATATCGATTTCGCACAATCGGACTCGTTGATAGCCGATATCGGCCGCTATCCTAATCTCGTCGTTCTGCGAACATTGTCAAAAGCATGGGGACTTGCCGCAATCCGCCTTGGCTATGCCATTGCAGATCCCAAGATCGTTGCTTACCTCATGAAGGTTAAAGCGCCTTACAACATCAACATATTGACAAGCACGGAGGCTATGAAAGCACTCGACCGCCCGGACCATGTGCGCAAGAGTGTGACATCCACTATTGCCGAGCGCGCAAGGCTTGTCAAAGAACTCACCCGGTTTTCGGTTGTGAAGAAAATCTTTCCGTCCGACGCTAATTTTTTAACCGTCCGGTGCACAGAGGCACGACGAATCTATCAGCAGCTTGCGCAGAGAGGTGTCATTGTCCGCGACCGCAGCTCCGAGCCAAAGCTGGACAACTGTCTCCGCATCTCCGTCGGGACGCCCGAGCAAAACAATCTTCTGTTGACCGCACTGAAGGAACTTGTGATATGAACGCTGTCTTTTTCGACCGCGATGGGACAATCATTATTGAACCACCTGACGAGCAGATCGATTCGCTTGAAAAGCTCGAGCTCATTCCGGGTGTCATCAAGGGGCTCAGCCTGCTCCGTGATCGCGGATTCGAACTGATCATGGTCTCCAATCAAGACTCGTTGGGAACGAACCGGTATCCAAAAGCTTCCTTTGAGAAAGTACAAAGCAAACTTCTGCGTATTCTTGAAGGAGAGGGCATAAGATTTTCGAACATCTTCATCTGCCCACATACGCCGTCAGACCAGTGCGGCTGCCGAAAACCAAAGACCGGCCTCGTCGATGAATTCTTCAAGAATCATAGCATTGATCTTTCTTGCTCCTTCGCAATCGGCGATCGGGAAACCGACGTCCAGTTTGGAAAGAACCTCGGCTGTAAAACAATCCGGCTATCGTTTTCCAAACAGAGCAACGCAGATTTTGTTGGCGGCACGTTCCTGGACGCGTGTGAGTACATCCTTCGCAGTATCCGCTCAGCGCACATCGACCGAACAACCGCCGAGACCTCGATCTCGATCGATGTTGTGCTCGACGGAACGGGTTCCCATACCATTAGCACCGGGATCGGGTTCTTCGACCACATGCTTGCACAATTATCCAAACACTCGCTGATCGACCTGAAGCTCTATACAAAAGGAGATGTCCACGCCGATGAGCACCATACCGTTGAAGATACCGGTCTGGCGCTCGGTGACGCAATTCGCCAAGCTCTCGGCGACAAACGGGGCATTGAACGGTACGGATTCCTGCTGCCAATGGATGAGTCTGTTGCCCAGGTGGCCCTCGATTTGAGCGGGCGCCCCTATTTTGTTTTCAATGGAAACTTTGAGCGAGAAAAAGTTGGTGAATTCCCCACGGAGCTTGTCGAGGACTTCTTCCGCGCGTTCGCCGACGGCCTCCATGCAAATCTCCACATCACGGTGCAAGGCCGGAACGATCACCACAAGATTGAAGCGATCTTCAAGTCTGTGGCTCGGGCCCTGAAACAGGCCGTAGCGCTGGACCAGCGGTCAGGCGGCTCTCTTCCATCGACGAAGGGGGCTCTATGATTGGCATCATTGACTATGGAGCAGGGAACATCCGATCAGTGGGAAACGCTCTGGAGCGTCTCGGTCAACAGTTCTTTGTCTCACGCAACATCGACGAACTAAAGCGGGCACAGAAGCTCATTTTGCCGGGAGTTGGCGAAGCGCGCAGCGCGATGGAATCCCTTGACCAGATTGGACTTTTGCAATGGTTGCGGTCGGTCGAGGTTCCTTTTCTCGGCATCTGCATCGGCATGCAGATTTTGTTCGAGCACTCCGATGAACGCGATACCGCCTGCCTTGGCATCATCCCCGGCCGTGTAGCGCAATTTGATGACGCTAAGATGAAGGTTCCTCATATGGGATGGAATCGTGTTTCCATCAAGACACAGAGTCCTCTGTTTCGGCAAATTCGTGACGGTGAATTCTTTTACTTCGTCCATTCGTTTCGTGCGCCGGTTGTCCCGAACACCATCGGTACAACACAGTACGGCGAGATCTTTTCCGCTGCTGTTCAGCAGGACAATTATTATGGAGTTCAATTCCATGCCGAAAAATCCGGTGGCGCTGGTCTTCAAGTATTAAAGAACTTTGTGGAACTATGCTGATCTATCCTGCCATCGACATCTATGAAGGAAAGTGTGTCCGCCTGCGGCAGGGGGATTTTGCCGACCAGAATGTGTATTACGATTCACCATTGGATATCGCCAGATCATTCCGCGATGCAGGGCTATCATCTTTCCACGTCGTTGACCTTGAAGGGGCAAAGAAGGGACAGGTCGTCAATTGGAGCGCTCTTTCAAAGATTCTCAATCTGGATGGAATTCAGGTTCAGGTCGGGGGAGGGATCCGAACCCGAGACGATATGACGCGGCTCTTGGCAGCAGGTGCAGCCCGTGTGGTCATCGGCAGTCTCGCTGTCAAATCGCCGCATGTTGTCCAAGAGTGGATGGTAGAGTTTCGGAGCGAGCGTTTTGTAATCGCTGTTGATATTCGCGGTGGCGCTGTAGCACACAAAGGTTGGCTCGAGCGCGCCAATCTCACTCCGTCGACGCTTATTGAGACTATGGCGCGATCCGGTGCACTTCATTTTCTCTGCACCGATATTGACCGCGACGGCATGCTAGCCGGCCCAAATGTCGAGCTGTACAGACAGCTTCATATCGAATTTCCTTCCCTCCGGTTCATTGCATCCGGCGGAGTTTCCCGGATGGAAGATCTTGAAGATCTCCATGCAGCCGGGTGTGCAGGTGTTGTGGTAGGAAAGGCACTGTACGAGGGGCGCATGAAGACCGAAGATCTCGCTCGTTATTCAGGACACTGAGAACCGCATGCTGACAAAACGAATCATCCCGTGTCTCGATGTCAAGGACGGCCGAACGGTCAAAGGCACCAAATTCGTTGATCTACGCGATGCCGGTGATCCTGTGGATCTCGCTGCCCGATATTCCGACGAAGGAGCCGATGAGCTGGTTCTTCTTGACATCAGTGCCTCGCGCGAGGGACGAAAGACATTCCTTGCCGTCGTCGAGCGGGTTGCGAAGGCGATTCAAATCCCCTTTACCGTCGGAGGCGGCGTCAGCACGGTCGAAGACATCATGCGAGCTCTCGATGCAGGTGCTGATAAGGTCTCACTCAACACCGCGATTGTACAACGCCCCGATTTTCTCCTCGAGGCGGCAACGGCTGTCGGCTCACAATCGATTGTCGCAGCGATTGATGCCAAGCGAACGGGGAGCAGCTGGAGCGTCTGGATCAAAGGCGGATCGGAAGAGACCGGTGTTGATGCCGTTGCTTGGGCTCAGGAGGCAGTTCGTCGCGGGGTGGGCGAGCTTCTGGTTACTTCCATGGACACGGATGGTACGAAAGAAGGATACGACCTCGATCTCCTGCGTACTATTGCACTTAGCACCAGTGCTCCGCTTATCGCTTCCGGAGGTGCCGGGACGCTTGAGCACATCAGAGATGCCATCACCGCTGGCAAGGCCGACGCCATTCTTGCGGCGAGTGTCTTCCACTATCAGGAGATTTCATTACTCGATATCAAAAAGTACCTGCAGAATAACAACATTCCAGTCCGGTTATGATTGACAGGCTCAACTTTGAAAAACTGAACGGCTTAGTTCCCGCGGTCATTCAGGACGCAACAACCCATCAGGTCTTGATGGTGGGGTTTATGAATCGCGAGGCTTTGGAAAGAACATTACTCGAACAGAGAGTCACGTTTTGGAGTAGAACCAAAAAGCGACTCTGGCAGAAGGGGGAGTCTTCGGGAAACTTCCTGGGGGTCGTTTCCGTCGAGGTCGACTGTGATGGCGACGCGTTACTCGTGAACGCACATCCGACAGGGCCCGTGTGTCATACAGGATCATACACATGCTTCGGTGACACAAAGGATTCCAATCCCGATTCAGTCTTCGCACGACTGGAGAACATCATCCGGGAACGGCACCTCCACATGCCGCAGGAATCCTACACGGCAACACTTTTCCAGCAGGGCACTGCACGCATCGCGCAGAAAGTCGGAGAGGAAGCCGTGGAGGCCGTCGTCGCCGCTATTCAGGGCAAGCGCGAATCGCTGAAGGAAGAATCTGCGGACTTGTTGTACCACCTCCTGGTATTGCTCCAGGCGCAGGGATTGGGATTGACAGATGTAGCGGGTGTGCTGGAGAAAAGAATGGAGAAGGCAACGCCGAAAGATGCTACCACGACCTCGCCGGCGAGCTAGGAGAGCTATTCTTCTTTGTGGACGAACTCGTGTCCCGCCTTCTGCAGCGCCTGTACGGCGGTTACGAGATGCTCTTCCATGACAAATACGTAGTCCGTGTTGAATGTGCTGACCGCAAAGAGCGGAACGTTTGCTTCAGCGAGAGGCCCGGCGATCGATGCAAGCACGCCAACTTCCCGAAGCTTCATATCCCCCCCTACTCTGAGACAGCGCCAGCCGAACTCCTGTTGAACATTGTTCGGCGCCATGTAGTCCGGACAGACAATGGTGAGCTCGTCGTCAGTACGGAAAATGAAGCACATCTCCCCTTTGGAAAGAATCGAAGGGATCTCAGCAAATTGGGGAAGCTTGTTGATCGTGAACGCCTCGTTCATCAAGTGAAGCGTTAGTTTCTTCGTCATGGGCAATGCCTCATCGGACGTGCGGTGCAGCTTGGTCGGGGTCAGCTACTAGGGAAAATGTACCACATCGCCTGCTCTCCCGCAAGTTTGTTCTCATCTTGGTTGACCGGCAACGCAAAATTCATTAGTATTATCAACCCTGTAACGGTTCTTTCACGCTCTCACATTAACAGTGGACACACGATCAGCACTTGTCGTCGGCGCCACGGGTCTCGTGGGCGGACACCTTCTCCAGCTTCTCCTCGGTGATGATGCATACGGCAGTGTCACTGTTCTAGCACGGAAGCCGCTTGCTATTCAACACCCAAAGCTCCGAGCGTGCATCATCAATTTTGATCAACTCGACCTTTCCAGGGACGCTATTCGAGGCGATGATGTGTTTTGCTGCCTGGGAACCACAATCAGCATCGCAGGCTCACAGGAAGCTTTTCGCAGGGTTGATTTCGTGTACGTTGTACAGACGGCGGCACTTGCCTTCGAGAACGGTGCAAAACAGTGCTTGACGGTTTCCGCCCTCGGGGCAAATGTGAATTCCCGCATCTTCTATAACCGGGTCAAAGGCGAAGTTGAGCAAGCGGTGGCAAAACTCCCCTTCGATGCCGTGCATATTTTCCGGCCATCGTTCCTTCTCGGTGAACGAAAGGAATCCCGGCCTGGAGAAAAAATCGGCATTGCTTTGATGAAGTCACTCTCTTTCATGTTAGTCAGCAGCATACGGAAATACCGCGCCATCCATGCACAGGCGGTTGCCAAAGCAATGGTCGCCGTGGCAAAACAACGGCGTACCGGTGTCAATATTTACGAGTCCGATCACATTCAGCAGCTGAGCCAGTCCTAGAATTCAGCTATCGTTCACATCCGGAGAACCAGACCCCATGCGTAAACAGAGATGCTTCTTCATCCTTTTCTTTACAGTCTTTTTCGCGTCGATCCTTGTGGCACAGTCGCCAGTCGTGAAACGCTACAATGCCACTGCAAACGATATTGTCCGAGAGGCGCTTGGCTCCAATAATTCCTATGACCTGCTGTATCAACTCTGCGTGAGCATCGGTCATCGCATCAGCGGATCGCCTCAGGCGGCAGATGCCGTAGCGTGGGCGAAGAACATCATGGAGAAGTACGGCTTCGACAACGTACATCTCGAGCCAGTGATGGTCCCGCACTGGGTACGCGGACCCGTCGAGGAAGCATATCTGCTGCATCCCTCTGGGGAGAGGGAGAAGCTCAATGTCACCGCTTTGGGGGGAACGATAGGAACTCCAGCTGAAGGAATTACAGCCGAGGTCATCGAGGTGAAATCATTCGATGAACTCCGCAAGCTTGGAGTCAAGGCAAGGGGGAAAATCGTGTTCTTCAATCGGCCGATGGATCGGACACTCATCAACACGTTTGCTGCATACAGTGGAGCCGTAGATCAACGTGGCGGCGGTGCCATTCTGGCTGCGAGGTACGGCGGTGTTGCAGCCCTCGTGCGTTCGATGACAACGCGCGTGGACGATTCGCCACATACCGGAGCGATGGGGTATGTTGACACAGTCAGGAAATTACCTGCTGCAGCTATCAGTACACGCGGCGCCAACTTCTTGAGCAAATCGCTCACCGAGGAGCCTTCTATCCGTATTCAATTGAAGCTCTCCGCGCAGACGCTACCGGACGTCGAGTCAGCCAATGTCGTCGGCGAATTGAAAGGAACAGAAAAACCCAACGAAGTCATCGTCATCGGCGGACATCTTGATAGCTGGGATATCGGCCAGGGTGCTCAGGACGATGGCGCGGGTTGCGTTCAATCCATTGAGGCACTGCGGATACTCAAGAAGCTCGGGTTAAAGCCCAAACGGACCATTCGAGCTGTCATGTTCATGAACGAAGAGAATGGCCTTCGAGGCGGAATCGGCTATGCGGCAAAAGATCGACCCGGTGAGAAACAGATCGCTGCTATTGAGTCAGACGAGGGTGGATTCAATCCGCGCGGATTCGGCATCAACGACACTCTCGCATACAGAAAAATCTCACCCTGGGCTCCTTTGCTGAGATCCTTTGGTGCCGATCGCATCGAACTCGGTGGTGGAGCTGCAGACATCAGCCCGCTCGGACAGAAGGGTGTGCCGATGATCGCATTGAGCGTCGACACGCACCGCTACTTCGACGTCCATCATTCGGAAAATGACAACCTGGGTGCTGTCAACGAGCGTGAGCTTGCACTTGGCGCCGCCGCGATGGCAATTCTCTCATACGTGCTGGCACAGGAAGGCCTGTAGCACACAGAGGTCCCGCGAGGGCTCAAGACCTTCGCGGGGCTTACAAAAACCTACCGTCACCGTGAAGACCAAGTCCTGGGACAATGGACAGATTCTGAGGAAGTCGCTTTTGCGCGGAAGATGCATAATGGATTTGAGTCCGTTTTCGTCGGGAGCGCACCCGCTTCCTGTTGAGATCTTGCGTTGGCTCGCCGCCATTGCAGGCGTACGATTGTGGACCACCCTGCCTGATTGCGTCCGCGCAACTCGTGACGCCGCGGTCATCCTCGCATCCAGTGATGGAGAGCGCACGCTTCGCCTTCCTCACCCGTTGGCTCCTGCCGAAGGAGGCGCTGCATCCAGGAAATATCAGATCAACATGAAATTTGGAGACGCGAGGGTGTTTGTGAAGAGGGTGTAGGAGACAGTTTCTAGTCATTAGTTAATGAGTGAGTGGTTTGCGCCATAGGTGCATCCGCCTCCGGCGGAAATTGGTGATTGATCTGCTGGCGCTTGTCTAACGTTTCTGGTCTTGCCTTTCTGTTTTCCGTCTCACGTTTTACGTTTCTTTCTTCCATTGGCTTTTCGCCAAAATTTAAATAAACTTCATTCTCACCTATCTTATTCAACGGAGGCGGTCACCATGGCAAAACGTCTTCTTCTCTTTTCTGCCATTTTCTTTTTTCAACTTGCTATCGCTGACGAAGGGATGTATCCTATCAGCGAGATCCATAGGCTTAATCTGAAGGCAAAAGGGCTCAAGATTGACCCCAAAGCCATCTACAATCCCAACGGCGTTGGACTCATTGACGCCGTCGTGCAGCTGAGTGGGTGTACCGGATCCTTTGTCTCAGCTAACGGTCTCATCCTGACGAATCATCATTGTTCCTTCGCTGCCATCCAGGCCGCAAGCACAACGGAAAACGACTACGTCACGAATGGATTCCATGCCCCAACCCGGAAAGATGAGATCCAGGCCCGGGGCATCGTTGCCCGAATTCTGGAATCGTACCGCGATGTCTCGAAGGAAGTCCTCAGCGCCATCAGTTACAAGGTGGACCTCGCCGAGCGCACAAAAGCAATAGACAAGAAGATCAGGGAGATCGTTGCCGAGACCGAAAAGAAATATCCCGGCAAACGCGCTGAGGTCTCTGAAATGTTCACCGGCAAAGTATATGTGTTGTTCCTATCCACGGTTCTTCGCGACATCCGGCTTGTGTACGTACCGCCCCGCTCCATTGGCGAGTTTGGCGGCGAGAACGACAACTGGGTCTGGCCGCGGCACACCGGGGACTTCTCCTTCCTGCGCGCCTACGCTACGCCAGATGGCTCGCCTGCAGAATATTCACCGAACAATGTTCCCTACCATCCGAAGAAATTTCTCAAGGTCAATCCGGCCGGAGTTGATGAGGGGGATTTCACGTTCATTCTCGGTTATCCGGGCCGCACCTTCCGCCACAGGACCTCCCACTACCTCGCCTACGAGGAGAACTACCGCATGCCGTATGTCGCGGACCTGTACGACTGGCAGATCGCCACGATGGAAGCAATGGGAAAGAACAATCGCGCGATCGCCCTGAAGCACGATGCGCGCATCAAAGGGTTGGCAAACACGATGAAGAACTACCGGGGCAAGCTACTCGGCATGAAACGTCTCCACCTCGTCGACGCGAAGAGAGAGGAGGAGAAACTTCTTCAACAGTACATCGATGCCGATCCGCAACGAAAGGCTTTGTATGGAACTCTCCTTGAAGACATCGCAAACGTCTACAAAAATATGTCAGACCACGCCGCATCAGAGCTTGTTCTTGACTACCTCCGTTCAAGCTCTACGCTCCTTGGCTACGCGTTCACCATCTACGAGTCATCCCTCGAGATACAAAAACCCGATCTTGAGCGCCTCCCGCCATATATGGAACGCAATCTGGCAAATACAAAACAGGCTCTGCGTCAAGGACTGAGGAACTACTATGAACCGGCGGACAAGGCATTCCTGAAGCATATTCTGATGCAGGCGCTCGCCCTGCCGGAAAATCAACGCATCGAGGCCGTCGATAGTCAGTTCAAGGGCCGGAGCGAACAAGAAATCGACCAGATGATCGACCAGGCATTTGCTCAGTCGCAGCTTGCCGATGAGAACATCGTCGTCTCGTCCTTTGGAAAACAGCCGGAAGAATTAGAGCAGATGGACGATCTGTTCATCCGGGGAGCAAGGATATTGTATCCGATGTACCAAAAGCTTCGCGAAACGCGGCAGCAGCGCGAAGGGGCCCTGTCAAAACTCTCGGCATTGCTTGTCGACGTCAAACAGCAGTACCAGAAGACGAATTTCATCCCCGACGCAAACAGCACGCTCCGGTTCACGTTCGGTCACATCAAAGGCTTTTCTCCAGTCGATGCAACCTATTACAAACCAATTACGACGCTTACCGGAGTCATCGAGAAGACGACGGGCAAAGATCCGTATGCCACACCACAGAAGGTTCTCGACCTCTACAAAGCAAAAGACTTTGGGCGTTACAGGAATGCAAAGCTGAAGGATGTGCCCGTTGCCATCCTTTATGATATGGACACATCAGGCGGCAACTCCGGCAGTCCGGTGCTGGATGCTCGCGGAGAACTCGTTGGGGTAAACTTTGACCGTGCATACGAAGCAACGATTAACGACTATGCGTGGAGTGAATCATACAGTCGCTCGATCGCTGTGGATATCCGGTACGTGCTCTGGGTTACCGAAAAGGTCGGCGGGGCAGATCACATTTTGAATGAACTCGGAGTAAGAAAGTAACTGACCGCTTCCATAGGAATCCGCCTCATGGAGGGAACAGCAATGAAAATGAAGAATGTATCCTGGATAGCTCAGGTGTTTCTCCTTTTGGTCTGCTTGCCCTTCGCAGCGGCTCCGGCCGCAGGCCAGGAGAAGCAACCCGATGAGAAGCAACTAATTGAAAAGAAGTTCGAGGCTCTGAATCATCGAATGGATCAGCTCGCAAAGTCGATCGACGATGTACTTTGGTATGACAAAGTTGGCGATGTTGCGACGATCGATAAGGTGTACATCGTCGGCTCTCCGCCGGCAAAGGCAAAGAACCCGACCGCGATGGGGGCAAAGAACCCCGTCAAGTTTTGGTCGTACATCTTCATACCGCAGAAGATCGACCGGAGCAAGAAGTATCCGCTGCTGGTACTTCCACACGGCGGCGTGCACGCCGACTTCACCACATATCACACACACATCATCCGTGAGTTGATGACTCAGGGATACATTGTCGTCGCGCCAGAGTATCGTGGCAGCACGGGGTACGGCAAAGCGTTCTATGAGCAAATCGACTATGGTGGGTTGGAAATCGAGGACAACCATGCAGCCCGTGACCACATGGTGGAGAATTACGATTTCATCGACGCTGATCGGGTCGGCATCATCGGTTGGAGCCACGGTGGCTTAATCTCTCTGATGGATGTGTTCGAGCATCCCGACGATTACAAAGTGGCGTTTGCAGGTGTCCCCGTGAGCGATCTCGTCCAGCGAATGGGGTACTACGACGATGAATATCGACAGCAATTCTCTGCGCCATATCATATCGGCAAGACTGCGAATGAAGATGTGCAGGAATATCGTCGCCGGTCACCCGTAAACCACGTTCAGAAGTTGCGCACGCCACTTCTCATCCACACCAACACGAACGATGATGATGTCAATGTGCTCGAGGTCGAGCATCTGATCGAAGCCTTGAAGGCGGCAGGGAAGAAGTTCGAGTACGAAATCTTCAAGGATATCCCCGGCGGACACAGCTTTGACCGCATCGACACCAAGAAGGCCCGGGAGATCAGGCTCAAGATCTACAAATTCCTTGCCGGCTATTTGAAGCCACCGCATCCATTCGGCTCGGTGGCAGACCTTGAAAAAGCAGGTTATAAATGATATCCTTCATTGTTCTAGCGCGCGAGTGACACGCGCGGCAATTGACCGTTCACTCAGGAGAGCTTCATGGGTTTCCTTCCGGATCTCGTCGAAATCGTTCTTCACCTTGATCAGCACCTGTTCAATCTGTGCAGCACGTATGGAGCATGGGTGTACGCCATTCTGTTTGTCATCATCTTCTGCGAGACGGGCCTCGTGGTGACGCCGTTCCTGCCGGGTGACTCATTGCTCTTTGCGGTTGGCTCGCTTGCGGCGATCAATGCACTCGATCTGCCGACATCGATTGTGCTGCTGATCGCTGCGGCGGTTCTGGGCGACACCGTGAATTACTGGGTCGGCGACTATGTCGGCCCAAAGGTTTTTTACCTGGAGAACAACCGCTTCCTGAGCAAGGAATACCTTGTGCGAACGCATCAGTTTTATGAAAAGCATGGCGGCAAGACGATTATCATCGCGCGCTTTGTGCCGATCATCCGCACGTTTGCCCCGTTCGTGGCAGGTATTGGAAGCATGACGTACCGGCGGTTCATCCTCTTTAATGTAGTTGGAGGCGCTCTCTGGGTTCTCGTGATTGTTCTGGCTGGATATTTTTTCGGGAGCGTTCCGTTCATCAAGAACAATTTCAGCCTGGTTATCATCGCCCTCCTCCTGATTCCAGGCATACCGAGTGTCGTCGAGGTGATCAGGATGCAACTGAGAAAAAGCAAAGCAAGAGGGCAATAGCACGAGACCCTAAGCCCGCCTGGCCCGTCGTGAAACGAGAGAACCTCAGAGAACTCAAAGGTCACAGAGGGGTTTGATCGTAACAAGACTATTCTTTGCTGTCTTTGTAGTCTTTGTGGTAAGAAGAACCCGGACTTGACAAACCTCGCGGCCTTCATGAGACCACTTCATTCGGAAAACATATCATGCCACGTCAGAACATTTCGAGCGGAGCACCATGGGAGCCCATCGTCGGCTATTCACGCGCTGTCCGCGTCGGCCCCACCGTTCACGTTGCCGGCACAACCGGCGTTTGCCCTGACGGGAAAGTCCTCGCCAAAGGAGATGCCTATGTGCAAGCCGTGCAAGCGCTAAAGATTATCGAAACGGCGCTCCAGAAGGCGGCGGCAAGCATGAAGGACGTCGTCCGCACAAGAACCTTTCTAACCAACATCGCAGATTGGCAGGCCGTCGGAAAGGCGCACAGTGAGTTTTTCCAGGACATCCGGCCAGCATCGACAATGCTTGCCGTCTCTGCCCTTGTCGACCCCGACATGCTTGTCGAGATTGAAGTCGACGCCATTGTAGCAAGTCAAGACGAGGGCTGAGTACTCCCGACATGAAGCTTCTTACTTGGATTTTGTGTTCCGGCGTTTTCCTGTTCATTTTGTCAGCGTCGCATGGCCAGATTCAGTGGTTTCGCTTCGCCTGATTGAGCGATAGACATGTCGGAAGCGCCGCAGGTGCGACCAATGGGAAGGTATTCATCGTTGCGCCGCGCCGCTGGATGCTCATCACACCGTCGCAAGTGATCCAGGCGTGAGGTTGATGCCGGTCAAATCAAAATAGGTACAATCAAGAGGGAGGTACAGCCATGAAAAAAATCGCAATTACCGGCTTGGTTGCCGGTCTTGTTATGCTAGTCGTGGGAGTGGCCGTCGGTCTGCTGACAACCCTGGCTCTGCCATCGCTGTCAAAAGAGTACGAGAATGCCAACCTTTTCCGGTCATGGTCAGACCCGATCATGTATCTCTATTTCCTGTACCCGTTCCTATTAGGAATTGGACTAAGCTGGGTGTGGGACAAGACAAAAGGCGTTATCGCAGAAGGAACGCTGTGGATGCGGGGAAGTCGTTTTGGGCGCGCAGTCTGGATCGTCTCAATCATTCCTGGCATTCTGATGAGCTACAGCACTTTTCCGATCTCGCTCGCGATCGCATTGACCTGGCTTCTCAGCTCGCTCATCCAGCTTGTGTGCATCGGATTTGTCTACGCAAAGATGAATCAGTAGTCAAGTCCAACATTTTGACGAAACAACCCAGAGGAGATCCCATATGACGGACCTACGCTATCCCATTGGCAAATTCTCGCCACAGCAGGAACTCACAGACCCGGAGCGCATCATGTTGATACGGCAGATCACTGAAACGCCGGCCAATCTACGCGAAGCAGTGCGAAATTTGACCAACGAGCAGCTCGACACCCCCTATCGTCCCGGCGGATGGACGGTGCGCCAGGTTGTCCACCATGTGCCGGACAGCCATATGAACGCTTACATCCGCTTCAAGCTCGGAGTGACGGAACAGCAACCGACCGTGAAACCGTACAGAGAGAACTTGTGGGCCGAGCTAGTTGATGGAAAATCACTGGCCATCGAGCCCTCGCTCGCGCTTTTGGAATCTCTTCACCAACGATGGGTGGCATTTCTTCGTTCACTCAGCGCTGAGGACTTTGCGAGAACAGTGATCCATCCTGAGAATGGAGCGATGAGCCTTGATCGGGTTCTGCAGCTCTACGCATGGCACGGAAGGCATCACATCGCTCACATCATATCCCTGCGCGAGCGGATGGGGTGGTAGGAACTTGGTGGCCGGGCGATGCGCTCCGTGTTAATCTCTGCGGCAATCACATCGGGTTGGCGCTTTCCTGGTCTTGATGGATGGAGCTAGTGCCACTTCTATTAATAGATATTGCCCGCCAGACCGCATAGCGGGCTGGTATTCAGGAAGGCACAGTGCCGGTTTCCATTTGATGAAATCGAATCTGAAACACAATATTACTATTTGGAAACCGCACTAGTTGACTTCGATAGCAACAGGTCTACTGATCCGTTTCGTATCCCCGACAATCGCTTCAAGTCGGAGTGTATGTCTTCCACGTTTCAGCGACCACCAAACACCAGCGGGTTTGAAGTCTAGCACATCGTTGTCGACACGAACAGAGATACCTGTGCTCTTTTCGGGAGCAACGCCCACGATTTTCACACTCTGATATTCCGGTCGCAGGATCGGGTCAAGCTTGAATTGATCGCCGTCATTCGGGTAGAGTATCATCGGTTGCGAACGGTTTCCCGCTGGATCGTCTGTCCGGACCGGCGTGGCATTGGCCGGCACCGGGGGAAGCCGTTCTTCCTCGGTCCAAGCACTGAACTCTGGCCTGAACACCTCATACACTCGTATAGCTCGCCCTCCGTTTTCTGTTGTCACCTCAAATGTCTGGTGGACGCTACAGCGTTGTACCGGTTCTTTCCCTTTTTGAAACCACTCGATGATCGATTTCCCGCACGCACGTGTAGGCAGCATTCCGGACCGAGGGCACACTTCGAGCTTCTGCAGACCCACGGGAACAGAGAAATCTCGTGGCGGGTTGTTTCGATGTAACAGCATTATAATGTCAGAGAAGATCTGACCCGCGCCGGTGATTCCCGAGACTCCTCGCATGGGCATTCCGTTGAAATTGCCGACCCAGACACCGACAGCGTACTCTGCGGTGTAGCCAACCGTCCAGTTGTCCCGATAGTCTTTCGTCGTACCCGTCTTCACGGCACAGCGAAACGGAAAGTGAAACGCGTTCCCAAACGCCGGCTTCCGTGCCACCGGGTCGCTCAGGATGTCTGTGAGTACGTAGGCAACGCGCTCGTCAAAAACCACTCGTGCCTGTTGCAGGTTTGCAGTGAATGGTTCATCCAGGGGTTGCACGCCGCTCGGGTGCTGGACTGATTCCAACAGTCGGACAGGCATCCACCTGCCTTGGTTCGCCAATGAGGCATACGCATTTGTTAGTTCGAGGAGTGTTATCTCTCCGTTGCCCAGTGTCAGCCCGTAACCATAGAACGAAGCGGGTTGCGCAAGCGACTCAAATCCCGCCCGATGGAGCCGCTCAAGGAGCGCCTCGATGCCGATCTGCTGTGCGACGCGAACCGCAGGAACATTGTACGAACAGGCAAGCGCAGTTCGAAGGCGCACCGGGCCATGGTAGCGCCGGTCGTAATTCTGAGGGATGTAGTCACCGTGAAGGTCGGGGATCTGCGTTGGAACATCGGCTAGAATTTCAGCCGGGGAGAATCCTGCCTCGAGTGCTACACCGTAGGTGAACGGCTTGATGGAAGAACCCGGCTGCCTCAGCGCCAGGGCACCGTTGACCTGTCCCTGGTGGCTGTCATCAAAAAAGTCCATCGATCCCACGAGCGCACGCACACTTCGTGTGTCATTCTCCAACACAACAACTGCAGCATTGGTGACATTTTTCTTCGCGAGTGTTGCCAGGTGGCCCTTGATAAGCCACTGAATCTCCGACTGCAGGGCATAGTCAAGTGTGGTTTGCGCAGAAACAATTTCAGGATTTGCGCGGAGGTCGCGCGCGAGCATTTCCACAAAATGAGGTGCTCGGAAATTTGCCTGCGGAGGAAGCATACGCAGAGGTTGTTCAAGCGCTCGTGCATACTCGGCAGCAGAGATCATTTCTTTTTCCAGCATCCGTCTGAGCACAAGGCGGCTGCGAGCTGTGGCTTCTTCGAGGTTCACATACGGGTTCAAAACAGAGGGTGCATTCGGAAGCCCCACGACCAGCGCTGCCTCGGCCAACGAGAGATCGCGTGCGGGCTTCCCGAAGTACCACCGGGACGCCGCCTCAACGCCAAACAACTGGTTTCCATAAGGAGCACGGTTTACATACTGCTCAAGAATTTCCCGCTTACTCATCATTCGTTCAAGCCGCAGGGCGTACCACATCTCCACCAGCTTGCCGAACAGCGTGCGCGGGTGATGATAAACGTTGCGGATGACCTGTTGCGTCAGTGTGGACCCGCCCGACCGAAGAGCTCCAGCCCTGATGTTACCGCTGAGTGCACGAACAAGAGCGATCGGATCGACACCTGGATGATACAGAAAACGCTTGTCCTCGACGGCAATCGTTGCCTGAAGAAAAGCCGGTGACAATTCATCCAAGGATTTCCACGCTCCCCGTCCCTGCTCATCGTTCAAGAACTCCCTCAGCAGCACACCACGCCGATCCACCACCCGCAGTGACTGGATTGTCTGTTTCTGAAAGCGCTCCCGCGGAAGTGGAATAAACAGTGAACTGAGGGCGATCAACGACAAGCCAAGAAGAACACCGAGAATCCCATGTCTCATTCGAAATCGTCTCATCAATCGACCACCTGTATTCCTGTATCTTAAATCTTCAGTCCATTATACTGCCCGACCACCGTTCAGCAGTTGCAGGTTGGACATTTCTCTCAGCGGACAGTGATCACCTGCGACGACGTTTGTCCAAAAACCTCCGGCTCGTACATCCCTTCTGCCCGCGTCGATGGCATACTGAATGTGCCAAACGATGTCACTCGTGCCAGATACGTGAAGGTGTGCACGCCCGCCGGCAGATAGTCCGCAAACAGAAGTGCACGGTCATCACGCATTTCTGTATGATTGAATGGATTCTCATACCACCACTCATCTTCGCTTCGACGTTCTTGAGAGACCGTCAGGTTTCTCCCGGCCGTTTGAAGGGAAAAGTCAACAATCTCAAATCCCGCAGGTACAGGATCTTCCACCACAATGAAATTGCG
The DNA here is from genome assembly GCA_963739335.1 of uncultured Bacteroidota bacterium. Taxonomy (GTDB): domain Bacteria; phylum Bacteroidota; class Ignavibacteria; order UBA10030; family UBA10030; genus UBA9647. The sequence continues at coordinate 72,359 of CAVUAC010000071.1, forward strand.
CGCTTGGTTAGTAATGATGGAAAGCGTGATTTTCACCACCGTTCCTGCTTTGAATGTGCCCTTGCTTGCCTGCGGCTCTTTGACTGTCTCGATGGCCTTCAGGACCGACAGACCCTCATCTTTGGCTACGCTCTCAGCCCTAGGGTAATAATTCATACGAATTGCATAATAGAGCCTGCCGCGACCATCTTTTGTGATATCGATTGGATACTGGGCACCCAGCATGAGCTCTCCCATTGCCAGGTCCTTTGTTGCCGTGCGGAATGACCGACCCTGAAAAAGTTCTTTCATCAGCTCGCCGCCTGCAAGGCGGACACCGGCTCGAAAATTGGGTTCGTCACGCTCGTAAGCTTTGAAGTACGTCGCAAGCGCATCCACAACATAGACGTTCTCCTGCGTCGTTCGCCAATGGCCGGCTTTCTGCTCGTCCAGCAGCCACCGAACGACCTTCGAAATCAGTGGCTGCTCGGGTTGCGTCTCGACCAATGCTTGCATGACGAGCGCTGTTGTCCTGGCATTCGAGTGGAAAATCCATTCAAGGCCGTACGGATTCCGCTCCTCAAAATGTGCAGACGTTGGTGCAACCTTGGCTTGATTGAGAAGGTCACGAGCCAGATCTTGGATCATTGCCTGATTTCCATGAGCGAGGGAGAGTGCCTTCAGAAGGTAGGCCTTCGCAAAAAGTGGAAGACGAACGTTCTCATTCGGTGATTTCTTTTCACCCTGATAGAGCTTCTCCATATACCCGTAGTCTGGCTGACCAGCCAGCGCAAGCGTATAGAGGATCAAGGCCTCAGTGCAGCTGCTTATCCAGGGTGTATCATACCAGGAGCGCTCCTCGCCGCGCAAGACGCGTTTGAGATACGCAAACCCCTGATCCATCATTCTCTTGTCAACAACATATCCGTGGCGCTGTGCTTGAACCGCCGTATACATCGCATATGCTGAAACGTACGCATACGTCCAATGGACATTCTTCCAGTAGCTGAATCCGCCGTTCTCGCGCTGGAAGGCGGGAAAGTCATCTAATATCTTCGTCACAACCTGCCGGTAGTCTTTTTCCTTGAATACCTCAAACTTGAACGCCTCGACAAGCTCCCTGGCAAGGATGATGGGTAAGACTGACGATGCGCGCTGCTCCAGGCAACCATACGGATACTCAAAGAGGTATGACATCCCACCAGACAACCCCACGAGCGCAGTCGAGGAAAGTGTGAACTCGAGGTTTCCCAGATCCTTGTAGATGTCAGTTGGAATGACAACCTTCTCCTGCCTCTGTGGATCAATCAAGGATTCATACAAGGCTACTGACTCGCGAACACGCGGCACCTCGATGGGAATTGTCCACTGTAGACCATCGGCGTCATCGTCCGTCTTCGCGCGGAAGGTGAAAACAGCCTTGCCGATCTTCCCTGCGGAGAACTTGTGCCGCACTTCAAACGCCTGGCCCGGCTTCAAGATGTGGAACGACGTGTCCTGGCCAAGGAACCCGATTCCTTTCGCCTCTGTGATCAACCGAACGTTTTTCTCTTTATCTGAGTAGTTGAAAATGACTGCGCCACCTTCGAATGAGTCACCAAGGCGGGCAAACCGGGGTAACGACGGAAGCATCAGGAGCTGCTTACTGACGGCGAATGGGTGCTCGCCGTAGCCAAATTCCGCGTCCCGGGAATGTGCGACCGCCATGACTTCAAACGATGTCAGGTTATCGGGAAGTTTGAAGCTCACCGTGACATTTCCTTCAGCGTCGGTCATGAGCGAAGGATTCCAATAAGCGCTCGCGCGGAAGTCTTTTCGCACTCCTTCCGCATCCACTGCAGCCAGCATTTTCTCCTGCGCTCCGCCGCCGCCTTCATCTTCACCCTTCTCTCCGTAATCCCGCTGCTTCACAAGATGAATGCGGGTTTCAGTCGTAACAACGCCAAGACCACGCTGCCGATAGAACTCATCAAACGGATTCGGCAACCGGTACGCGAGAAGATTCAAGACGCCGAGGTCGGCAACACTCAGTGCTACTTCGGAGGCCACACCGTCCCCTGCGATATTCTTGACGTTCATGGTGACATGCACCGAGTCTCCCGGCCGGTATTCTTTCTTGTCTGTCTTCACGACTACCGCAAGCTGCTTCTCTTTCGGACTGACAGACAACGAGACATATCCGATTTTGAAGGAGGGTCGCCCGATATCCGATTCGTGCGTTTTTCCGGGTGCTTCAACACGCCCCTGGAGAAGAACAACGGAGATGAAAATATTGGGGAGATAGTTCTTGAGGATCGGAATATCGATTTGCGGGGCGCTCCCCCTAAGCTTCTTTGTGAAGTGATGAATGATCCCTTCACGCTCAACTGAAATCAATGCTATCGCTTCCTCGTAGGGTGATTTGACAATAAGGCTTGCTGTTTCACCCGGGGAGAAGTTTAGTTTGTTTGTCACAAGCTCGATCTTGTCATCGTTCGTCCGTTCCCATGGAACGTAGCCGGAACCACTCACGTAGAAGTACGCGTTTGACACGATCTGGTTTCCACGATTGTCTTTCCCCTCCACCTCCAGAAAATAGAAGCCGGCTTGTTTCGTCCTAAACGAGCGTATGGAAGGCTCCGCGGCCGATTGGATAACCGCTGAATCGGCGAGCACATTCTCGACTTCTGAAGTCCACACATATCGCCCTCCCGTTTCAGCTTTCCTTACTGATCGCCAGATCCGCTGATAGAGCTTGATGGTCAGGGAAATGTTGGGCAGAACTTTTCCTTCCGGCGTAACGGCAAGCAGCTTGTAGCTAAAGAGTGAGTCGGTGGGGACAAACGTGCTCGACGGGGAAATGCCAATATAGTATTCACCGCCGTGCACCGTAACAACGGTCCGCCCCGAGATCGTCTGGCGGGATTTCGAGGTAACATCGCCCTCGATCATGAGCGAAACCGTACCAATGATCTCCCCCACTCGAAGATGTGAGCGTATCCCAATGCTGCCACCATCATCCAGCGTGCCTTGACCCGAAGCGAGCAAACGGCTTCCGAAACCACTTGAGTATGGCGAGAACCACCTCATCGGGCCAAAAAGGTACCCCTCAAAGCCATCTGGACTCCAGCTAGTTTCACTGGCAGTGAAGCGCCAGGTGATCGCGTCTTCTTTCATGGGTGCGCCGAACAGATATCGACCCGAAATGAACCCGATGACCGTATCGCCGACGATGTAGCTCTTTCTCCCTGCGAGAGCGGTTACCTCAAATTCAGCCGGGCGAAATGCCTCGACGCGAAATTGAGCGAAACCGACATCCTCCCACTGCTCTTTACCCTTCCTCACTTGCTTGGCCTGAAGGGTGATAGGATAGTAGCCAAGCGGTGCTGTGGGCTTCAATGAAAGTGAGACAGCAAAGGAACCAAACGGCGAGAGCTTTTGCTCCGCATTCAAAATTTCGTCGTTGCGGGAGTTCCGTACAACGAGACGAAGTGAAGTGCTCGTGGGAATTCTCCATGTTCCCTCCCTCTTGACCCGCACGATCCCCTTGATTTCAACTTGTTCAGCAGCCTTGTAAAGCCCGCGATCAGTGAACACGCTTGCCTGCAATGGCTCGAATTTGGGAGACCAGTCCGCCTGCACACCGAAGACCCACGGTTCAATTCCGCTATTCCACTCAGAGCTCGTGACGGCCACATCGTCTTTGTATTTCACCAGCACCCACTGTCTCGGGTGACCAGATTCATAATATTCTTCCTCGTCCGATGATTGACGCTGCGCCATTCCCAACTTGCCCCAGCCGGGGGTTTTCGCAAGTCCATCTGAACCGGTCGTACCGCTCCACAGGACAGTGTTGCTGTCGCTCCGCACCTCTATTGTCGCACCGACAACAGGCGACGCATCCTTGAGGTTTGTAACCCAGATAAGATTATTATCCGGAGAGAACTTTGCCGTGATGCCGAGGTTCGTTACCTCGACGAGCGCTTTCAGAAATCGATGTCTCTCGCCCGGAAAGAGATTATCCACCTGCAGAAGCACAACTCCGCGGGCAGATTTGCCAAGAACTTGATCGAGTTCAATGGGCCGTTCCACCTCGTTGTTCCTCGGGAGATTAAGGTGCCATGTCTTGGACTGGCTGAGCTCACCAGCGGTCTCCTTCTGAGTGTTTGTCCAATCGAGAATGCCCTCCTCCCATGCCAGCCGCTGGGAATAGTCATAGGTCAGCTTCTGCATCAGCGGAACAATGCGGTCGAAGCTCAGCCGCCCCATTTGCACAAGGATGGAGTCAACGTTCATCAATCGAATGGGATAGCGATGTGACTCATAGGCCTCCAGAATTCCGGGTCCCGTGGTCATTCGAACATATGGCAAGAATGAGCCGGTACGGAACCGAAACCTTGTGTCCGGCCTGAGCTCCTGACCGAAACGATCCTGAAGGCCTGGCAAGAAGCTCCCCTGATACTCTGTTTCGGGCTGCAGTGGAAGCTGCAGGTGGATTTCCTCCGTCGTGTAATCGTACTCTATCGACTCAAAGTCAACTTTCACAGGCGGACTTAAGACGAGACGCTTTGCCATCTCTTTTATGGAGACCGGCGTTGAAAAGATCATCATCAGCGACTGCGAAGGTGAAAAGCCATCAACGTTGCGCAGGCTAACAAACGCAAATTCCGAGTACGTCGAGAACTGGTGGCTGAAATCCGCTGCCATCCCCAAGGGTCCTTCAATGCCGGGCAACCCTGCTTTGCATGTGACGAGGATCGTTGCTCCCTTTTTCCACGGCTGATCGGGAGTCAACACAAGCGTGACCTCACTCCGGTAGCCGTGATGAGGCTTCACTTCTTCCTGCGTGGCAAGTCTGACCTTGAATGGAGGATAGGTAACCTGACCCCCGGCGCGCTCTTCCACAGTAATGAACTTGCTCGCTGCTTGCGGATCGACCCTTTGATTGAAGAAGATAAAAACCGCGTGGTCGAGCTCGATGAACTTGGCACCATCATGAGGAGAAAAGTTCACAACGAGTGGTCGCGGTGTCTCAAACTGCCAGACGATATCTTTTGGCAACGATTGTCCTGACAGTGATTTCGTGCCTGCCGGTATCCGCACCGAGAAGCTCGTCGCTTTGGGAAGCGTATCCCTTGGAGTGAATGTGATTGTTGTGGTTCCCATCCACCGATATTTGCCATGGACGGCCGGCTCAATGCCCAAGGGTCCGGTATCCTCATCCTGCGGCACTTCCTTGAGGGGAACCATCGGCTGGTTGAATGTAGCAAAGATGGTCTGAACTTGATCAATGGTATGCGTCGGACCCTTCGGTGAAGAGACAACAACTTCGAGCGGCTGTTGCTGGGCAACCAAGTCGCAACACGTCAGCACCAACGCAACGAGCGAGAGAAGGTGGATTCGTTTCATATGGCCCCCGCGAGATGGGAAAGAGCGGTGAGAGAATGCCTGATGCAGAGCGCCTTGCATGCGACCAGCGCAGTGGTCGTTTCATTGCTTCTTGGTGGTCGATGTTCTATATTCTGGCTACGGCAAGTACACCATTTTTCCTACCACAGTCAACTTCAGTCCGCCATGCCACCATCCATCCGTCAGGCAACCCTTGCAGACGCACCCGTCATTGCTCGGTTCAACGCACTGCTGTCCGCCGAGACAGAGCACATCACGCTTGATCAGGATCGTTTACTCAAAGGTGTGGAAAATCTCCTGCGGGATGTCTCAAAGGGGATTTACTTCCTCGCCGAAGCAAATGATGCCGTCGTTGGACAGGTTATGATCACTTATGAATGGAGTGATTGGCGCAACGGCACCTTCTGGTGGATCCAGAGCGTGTATGTCGAGAAACAGGCTCGAGGGAAGGGTGTGTTCGAATCGTTATTCGAGCACGTTCACGCGCTGGCCAAGGCGCGAACAGATGTATGCGGACTACGATTGTACGTGGAAAAGGACAATACTCACGCGAAACAGATATACGCGCGGCTCGGGATGAAGCGTTCGCACTACGAGATGTACGAAATGGATTTTGTCCTCTAAAACTCTTCCTGGACTCTACATTCCAACACCGCGCTGAAAGAAAAAACCGCCGATGAACTCCTGCTGTACTTCTGGTGCATCCTGTTGCGGAACCGATTCCTTCTTCTCCCGATGGTCCCCCTTCTATGCGCCACGGTTCCGCATATGAGGATGAGTAACAAGTAGTAAGCAGGTGAGTAGTAAGTATATGGTAGTGGGTAGCCTCAGGCCTTAGGCCGAGAATCTAGGACTTCAGTTCAAGGAAGTAGAAGACAGTTCGCGCGGTAGTGGACCAAAGGGCGCTCGGCAACGGGCGCCCTATCTGTTTTGACTGCATTCTTCATTCCCCTCCCAATCGCTGCGCCAGGAGGTTGAGAAACGCACCCACGTCCGTCACAACGCCGATAGTCTGTTGCGAGCCGCGATCCGACAGTTTGGTCACAACCGCCGGGTTGATGTCTACGCACACCATCCGTACCCACGACGGCAACATATTCCCGACGCCGATCGAGTGCAGCATGGAGGAGAGGCAGAGGACCATTTTGGCCTCCGCAAGCTGTTCAGCATAGGCATCTTGTGCCTTGACGAGGTCCATGATCGTGTCGGACAGCGGACCATCATCACGGATCGAACCGGCAAGCACGAACGGCACCCCGCGCTGGATGCACTCGTACATCACGCCCGAGCGCAGAACTCCGGATTCGACCGCTCTTCGAAGAGAACCGCAGCGGTTAATGGCGTTGATGGCACGCATGTGGTTTTTGTGACCTTCTTCAAGCGGGACGCCATGATTCAGGTCGACCCCAAGCGACGTGCCATACAGCGCGTGCTCAGCGTCATGAACGGCAAGCGCATTGCCGGCAAGAAGCGCGTCCACATACCCGTTACGGATTAGCTTACAGAACGCTGCCGCCCCACCCGTGTGAATAACGACCGGCCCCGCGACAAACACGATGCGACCTCCTTCAGCCTTGGTCTTGCGCATCATCTCGGCGACTTTGCGGACAGCCGTTTCAGCACGGCGCTCGGAGGAGATGTCATTTGCCATAAAGGCAAAGCCAAGACGATCGCGTTCTTTGAACTCCGGTTGAATGCGGATGCCGTTGACACCGCACACAATCATGTCGCCACGGCAGACATTGCGCAGCTTGCGGCATTCAGCATGACTTCCCTCCACTACGATGACGGCATCCATGCGTTGATGGGCAACTTCTAACCAAGAACCATGAAAGCGAAGAAATGTGCGGTGGTTGGTGGTAGAATAGAAATCGTCGGGTACGACACGATCGGACTCAGCCGGCCGCACCAGAGCATCGGCAACCACAGCCTGATAGCAGCCAAGCTCAATGAGTTCCTCCAGCGTTCTGGCCAGGACCTCTTGGGTGGCGGCGGTCACACGAAGCTGCAAATGGGAATAGTCTTGGTTCGTGCGCCCGAGGTTGAATGTCACGACCTCGAACTCTGCACCGCATTCAAGCACGCGGTCGAAGATCTTTGAAAGGATCTGCGAGTCGACCAGGTGACCTTCTGCCTCAACTATTTCAGCGTACATAGCTGCACCTTCCGTTCTCTATATCGAAATGTAGCAGATTTTACAGGAAAGGAAAACCGCAAATGTAGAGAGAGTGGTGAGAAAATAGCGATTTTCTCGGGTCGTCCCTCACGGTGGGTTATTCTCTCTTGTGGCTTAACCGTCTCCCCCGATCATTGACTACGCCTGTAATTATTTCTACTTTTCTTTCGAGTGTATCACCTCAATGCGTCACTGGAGAAAGAACATCAACGATGTGGCCGCTCGTCTTCGGTCCTCCGGTAGGAAATGAATTAGCCATCGGTGCATGGCTCATAGGAATCCTGGCCATGGTCTGGATTCTCGTTACGTCGTCACGGTGGATAGCAAGAACAATCTGGAAGGAAAAGGCAAGAATGCAGAACGCTCTCAAGGAATATAGAACGCTCCTGTCGCAAGCGCCTCCGCGGTTGCTTTCCATCAGCGACCACGAAAGCTCTGTCCATCCGTCACCGGACAAATGGTCAAAGAAAGAAATCCTCGGTCACCTCATCGATTCGGCGAGTAATAACCATCAACGCTTTGTGCGGGCACAGCTCGGCAGTGAAATCAGACTTCCTGAGTACGACCAGGAGTCGTGGGTACGGACGCAGGCGTACCAAGAAGAGTCATGGGAAAATCTTGTGCAGCTCTGGAAAGTCTACAACCTTCACCTGCTCCACATCGCGGCAGCAATTCCCGACGACAAGCTCGGCAACCTCTGTTTCATCGGTGAGAAAGAGCCCGTCACACTCGAATTCCTTTTTGCCGACTACGTGCAACATCTGAAACACCATCTCCAGCAAATCTTCGGGTGATCCTCGCTGGTGCCGCCAAGACCACTATAGCTCAATTGGGATTTGGTCAAACTTTTAGCTAACTTGATCATCGTGAATTGCCGGAACCTAATCCCCGGGTCGCTGCGTTAAGATAACTACGTCCCCGTGCGTCTCGCAATCATCTCTGACATCCATGCAAACCTCGAAGCGCTCACCCGAGCCATCGAAGTTATCGACTCTGAACATGTCGACGACATCGTATGTCTTGGAGATATAGTAGGGTATGGTGCGAACCCGAATGAATGTTTAGATATCGTGCGTGCGCGCTGCTCAACGATTCTGCTCGGCAACCATGATGCTGCCGCGGTGGACCTCTCTGTTGCAAACCAGTTCACGTTAAATGCCCAATTGTCTGCAATTTGGACCTTTGGGATGCTCACCGAAGAGAACAAAACCTATCTGCGAAGCCTGGGGCCTACTGAAGCCCGCGGAGAAGTGCTGCTCGCACACGCTTCCCCGTTTGAACCCGGCGAATGGCACTACGTCATCAGCGAATTTGACACCCGGGAAGCCTTCCGCGCATTCAGCGAAAAGATCTGTTTTATTGGACACTCTCACATTCCGGTTATCTTTGGGGAACACGGTAAAACAACAAGCATCACGCGGTCTGAGCGTTTCATTGTCAACGTAGGGAGCATCGGACAGCCTCGTGATGGCAACCCCAATCTCAGCTTCGGGATCTTTGATACCGATGCCTGGGCGTATCGCAACGTGCGCATAGCATATCCGGTTGAGGCCGCAGCTACAAAAATAAGAAAAGCCGGCCTGCCGCGAGCCCTCGCGGATCGACTCAAAGTTGGCATGTAAGGAGACTGAGAACAGCGCGGGAAGGGAGAAGAACCTACTGCGTGGTGAGCAAAGCGAGGAGTCTTCCCTTCTTCATCGTTGAAACCGCAACACACACCGCCTCATTGGTTTTCCACAACACAACATTGCAGTTTGGATGATCCGGATCCGTGTACCATCCTGATTGGATCAGTCCCCTTTTCGCGGCGGGGGGCAATGAAACCTGTCTGCCGAAGAGTGCATCATCATCGCTTGTTTCGGAAACATAGATCCATTCGCTTCCAACCTTATACACCAGGTGCGCCTGCTTCACACCACTGCACTCGGCCGTCGATCCTCCGTACCATTCGCAGTTACGAAGCCTGAGGATGTTCACACCAAATGGGAGCGTGCTTCGATGAAAGAAGCCGTCAACACTTTCAGGTGTGGTGGACACCATCTCGGGTTGCATCTGGCCTGCCTTCAAGAGCGCAAAGTTCTGAAAGGATTGATGAATGATGTCGTTCGCCGCCACGTGCGCTGTTTGACGGTATGACGAATCCTGACCGCGCGCTCACCAGCAGAAAGAACGCGAGAGCAACGAGACCGCCGACGAACACAGGAAATGCAACGCCAAACGAACCCAACACGGCCATCCACGAGGTGTGGTTTATCCTGTTACTTTTGTAATTCTGACGGAGCGATTCAAGAACGAAGGCTTGAATACTGCGGGGTGTCGAGATCCATGGTACATTTTCTTGAACCATGCGCTTCGACAGCTTCTCCAGCGCAATCTCTCTGCGGCAGGGGCCACAGCGCGCAAGATGAGCCTGAAACTCGTACTCTACATTTTTCGGAAGAGACCGGTCAATTGCATCGCCGGCGTGTTGCTGGACACCATAACAATCCACAAAAGCACCTCATCGAAAGGGATAACAACAGATTCCGTTATCCTCCCTAATCGCCCTTAATAAACCCTTGCTGCCTGGCATAATCCTGGAGTTTCTCCTGCAGAAGTTTGCGTCCACGGTGAAGCCGTGACCGGACCGTTCCGATCGGGCACTCGACGAACTCCGCAATCTCCTCGTATGTCAACCCCTCAATATCGCAGAGAATGACCACTGTCCGGAAATCATCCGGCAAACTCTGCAGCGCCTTCGTGACCTCGTCGCCGAGCAAATTCCCATAGAGCTGCTCCTGGAGGTCGTTTGGATCGGTAAAATCGGCGCGGATCGAATTATAGAAGTTCTCAATGTCATCGTAATCAACCTTGTCCGGTTCTTTCGTCTCCTTCCGGTAACGGTTGATATACGAATTCTTCATGATCCTGAACAACCACGCACGGATATTCGTTCCCTTCTCGTACTTATCCCAGAAGCGATATGCCTTCAGATATGTTTCCTGCAGCAGATCGCGTGCGTCGTTTTCGTTTCCGGCTGTCCGAAGCGCAAAGTTGTACAGCACGTCCATATGAGGCAATGCCTCAGCCTCAAATTCGGCGTGCTTCTTTTTCGTGTTGCGAGGAACGACAGCATGTTTCGGAGAAATCATGGATCGCTACGCTGTTCCCATCGTCCAAACGTGAGCCGTCTGCGCATCACGGGGAGACAGAGGCGACCTGCTGTGTCAACACGAAGGCCTCAAGTGGAGTTCCAACGCTGAAGACTTCCGGCAGGTAACCATCCCTGACCAGGCGGGTTAATGCGGTTTGTGGATACCTCTGCTCTAAAAATAAGAAAATCTCTTCCTCGGTGCAAGGCAATGATCCTTCTGTCACACTGCCTGGTTTGTCTCAAGAAAACGGCGAATGCGTTCGAGCGAAACCTGCTCGTCCATCTTGATTTCCGTGCCGGTGAAGAGGGCACCGCGCACGTCAACTTCCTGAAAGGCGCCATACACCCGAAGATCACCGATATCAACAACTTTCCCTATGAGTTCAACGCTCTTGCGTTCGGCATTGAATTCTTCATCAAGATTGATACCAATATCAACCACAACCGGTGATATGTTGCTGGTTGCCGTCAACCACGCGTTCCGCAGAATGATGTCATAGAGGAATTCAGTATTGAACGGCAGCCGTTCATAGATATCGAGATCGGCGGCTTGGTACTCCTCGGTCGCAAGAGAGTACATCATCGTCAGAAGCGCAACATAGTTCAACTTCCGGATGAACATTTTTTCCCGATCACCGGCCCAGCCGCCGGATTCCACCAGCACGGTGCTGGTGCCCCACTTCTGGATGTTGTCGCCAAAGGCACACGGCTCGAAGGTATCATCGTATTTTGAGACATTGTCGGGAATAAACTGGTGCAACACCGATGCAATGGTTGCTGCGACCTTCTTTGCCGGCAGGCGGACCACGTTGTCCGAGCGTGATTCATCAAATGCGGGCGCAAGGAGGGCAATCGCACTCACATTCTTCGAGTTCCCCACGGTGTAACGCGGATCTTGATCGTGGAGGTTAAACCCAAAGTGCGGCTGGTACGTGTCCCGCGTTTCTTTTAGGATCCGGGCCTCCGGTGTCCCAAGCGTTAGCGCGTCGCGGTTCAAATCAATTGCTTGTGCTGTACGGCGCTGGAAATGTTCCGCGCCGTCAGGATTCAGCATGGGGATGACTAGAAGGCTCAGTTTTTGCAGAACTGTTCGCGTGACAGCGTGCTCGCTCTCTCGAACAAAGAACTTCAGAATGTCCAGCAGTGCCATGGTCGCAGTCGATTCGTCGCCGTGCATCTGGGACCAGAGCAAAACCCTTACCTTCCCGTTCCCGAGCTTGAGCAGTGAGATGGTCCGCCCCTCCGCTGACCGACCCAGGGGTGTCATGGTGAAGAGGTTTTTCGCCGCGCAACGGCTCCAGCCAGCGAAGCATATCGGCCTGTGTGAACCGCCGGGAAGTAATCTCGGACATTCGGTGGTACGCATATGTGTCAAAAAGTTCCTGAGCTATGGCGGCCCGCGCCGCTGAAGCGCCGGACTGAGAATTGTTCATATCAATAATGTGCGATGTTGTTTTGAGAATGGTGAATGGTTGGGGAACCAAATCAATGAGACTGCATCCCCGGGCCCCAAAGTGCATTTTGCTATTCCACCGTTAAGATAGTGCGAAATTACGTAAAGCGCACGGGTAACGGATTCCGCTCTTTTTCATGCGGTATTTGTTCTGCGGGAAATCCCGGCAGAGCCGGGGAGCTCATTTCCGCTGGACCCTCTCGGGGGAAGAAATCCTGACCAGGCGAGCAAAACAAAAAGGTCGAACTCATCATTCGACCTTTCCGGAAATTCCACAATAATTTTGACAACCCTTAGAAGGGTCGCGCGAAACGGAAGATAAAGCGGGCAGGTTCACTGATGTCCGTGCGCCATACAAACGCAAGCCGGAATGCGCCACTGCGCGATGCGATACCGACACCCACGTCGTGTCTGAAATCCGAAAACTTGATGCCATCAAAGCCATCCGTCCACGCAGCAGTGGTTGGCATCGAACGTACAAGCCCCGCATCGGTCAGCACGAGAAGATTGATTCCCCGCATCAACCAGCTCGGCCAGAAACTGAGATCGCCAAGAAAGTCAGCATTGACAATGAACTCGGCGTTCATCAGGATCATTCTGTTTCCCGCTTCTCCCTTAAAGGGATAACCTTGCAGCGTTCCGAGGCCGCCGATCTCAAACGTCTTCTGCAATGGTAGCCTTCCATCGGCACTGCCGACCCGGAAACGAACGTTGAAATTATCGTATCGGCCCAAGGGTTGGTACCGACCGATGTCGGCCACATAACGATCAAAGCCGAAATCGCCGCCAAGATTCTTATCGGCAAACTCTGCCGTCGCCAGAACGCTCCACCCCTCAGGACCATAGATGGTTGTCGTCACGGTGCTCACGCCTGCACTCGCGACGATGCTTCGCAACCTGGCTGTATCAATAGCCGGATTCGGACGAAAGACCTTGTTTCCTCCAAACAGGGACCACTCCGTTCGATTATCCATCGACTTGTACTCGTCTGCCAAATATCCGACCTTGACCTGGCCGGTCAGATAGTCCTGCTGCACAGCATAGCCGATGTTGGCGCCAATGCCATCCCGGCGAAAGTAGTCTCGAAAATCTTCATGAATGAGGAATGCTGCTGCCGTGTTTTCATTGACACCGATAAGCCAGTCATCTTTGGTATCGGTCAGGCTGTGTCCCTCGACTTCGAGTTCGATGATCTGCCCGTCATCGAACGCGAACTGCCTGCTCAGTCCAAGGTTGCCGCGCCAGTTGTGCGATCTGAACCCATAGCCAACTGATCCGTACAGACTGTACTCCCGTCGGCCGTCCCAGTAGTATCGCTTTTCAGAACCGAGCCCCAGAAAGATACCTTCGACCCGATTGTACCGGAAGATGACATTATCAAGGTTGGTTGTCTCGCTGACCCAGTTTGCATTGAGTCGTGTAGAGGTTCGTCGAAAATCTTTTTCCGGCTCACGGTACGCCTTTTCTTTCGTCGAACTCGATTTATCGATGTATCCAACGACAACAGCATCGTCATCCTTGTTGACCTCGCCGTTGATCACTTTGACGTTTCCCTTGACGTATGCACCGTCACGCAGAAAGAGATCGCCGCCCACAACGAGGATGTCACCGTTGATCCTTCCGTAGACGGTCAGGTTACCCGCCTTGACGATGACGTTCGAGTTCACGGTATCGCCCTTCTGGATAACGGCGTTGCCTTGATACGTGACACTGCTGTCCTCACCAACAATTGCGACGTTGTTGTCCGCTCGTGCTTTCTTTGAGCGCACAAGTTTCAGTCCGTCTGCCCGCATAGCTGTCTCGTCGGTGCGACCTGAGAACTCTCTCTCAATCTGACTAATGACATCCTCAACAATCGCACTGATGCGTTCACTCAAACTCTCGTGTTTATCGGTCGATGAGGTTTCTTGGTTGTCGGATTGGGCTGTCGTTGTGCCCACGATGAAAGTGGTACACAGAAGAACGACAAAAAGTCTGGAGAGTCGATTCATGGCTTCACCTTGAAGAATGAAGAATGTGGACGAACCATCTAAACCTACGCTCTTTTCTCAAGAAAAGTTGCGTATCTGATGCCAGGAGCGGAGCCTGGATCCCTTGCGGATCGTAGTGATTCCCATGATTCTGTCCAGATTTCCAAACGGTGCGAATTTTTGTATATTGAGCCTTGAAATCGACCCCATGAACGAGGCATCCATGCGCTTAGCCATTAATATTGACCACATCGCGACGCTACGTAACGCCCGTGGAGGACAAGAGCCTGATCCTGTCAACGCGGCCCGGATTTGTGAGGCAGCAGGCGCTCGCGGCATTGTCTGCCATCTTCGCGAGGACCGGCGCCATATCCGGGACGCAGATGTCCACAACCTGCGAAGGACCATCACAACCAAGCTGGACCTCGAGATGGCAGCAACCGATGGGATCATCCGTGTCGCGGTCCAGGTTGTTCCTGATCTCGTAACGCTCGTTCCTGAACATCGACGCGAACTTACTACAGAAGACGGGCTCGACGTCATCGCGAACAGGCATCATTTGGAAGAAGCCATCAAGACCTTCCATGAGCACAAGATTTCTGTAAGCCTTTTCGTCAATCCGGTCCGCGAGCAGATTGAAGCTGCAAAGGAAATCGGTACTGACGTGATAGAGATTCATACCGGTGAATACGCCGAAGCACAAAGCGCCCACGAGCAGCAGGAGCTCCTCACCCACATCCAAGATGCTGCTTCGCTTGCCAAGTCGTTCGGCCTGGGCGTCAATGCAGGTCATGGGCTAAACTACTCGAATGTGGCCCCGATCGCTGCCATTCGAGAGATCGACGAGCTGAGCATTGGCTATGCGGTCATTGTTCGCGCAATGTTTGCAGGCCTGGACCGGGCGGTCAAAGAGATGCTCACCTTCGTGCAGCGCAGCTAGCGCTGCTCCGCATTCTTCGGCAACGCCCTTACCGCCTGAGGTCTAGGACTGATAGTTCTTTGGCTTGCTTGCTGCATTCGGGCCAGTCGACGCCAAGACAGACTGCAGGAGAAACCAAACGTCAGGCCTTGCTGTTGAAGAACGAAGCCACCTTGTTTCAACACGGCAGCCTGCTCGCTTCCATTTCTCCTTTCTATGATATCAGGTACCAATTTCGCGGACCATTATTGAAGAAGACCAGCAAACCTATTTCCACTTCACAAATGCGGAGAGCCCCCATGCTCAGAAAGACATACTTGCTATCCGTCCTTCTCAGCGTCGCTTCCTTCGCCACAATGGCGCAGGAAGGATTTTCCCTGTTCACAAAAGACTTTCCACCCGAGGAATTCACTAGTCGCCGCGCCGGAATCTACGACGCCATCGGCCCTACCGCCATCGCGCTCGTCCAGGGAGCACCCAGTCCTGCAGGCTACGTTCGTTTCCGGCAGTCGAATGAATTCTATTACCTCTGCGGTATCGAAACGCCCCATTCGTATCTTCTGCTCGATGGATCACGCCGCCGCGCCTCGCTCTACCTGCCTCATCGCAACGAGGGACGTGAACGCGCCGAAGGCAAAACGCTCTCAGCGGAGGACGAAAGCCTGATCAAGCAGCTCTCCGGCATCGATGCCGTGTATGGCGTTGATCTTCTGCCGGAACATCTCGCCCGATTCGCATGGGCTGGCTCCTTGCGAACCATGTTCACACCGTTCAGTCCGGCAGAAGGTTTTGCCATGAGCCGGGATCTTGCTGTACGAGCAAATGGAGAGTCCGCCGGTGATTTCTTCGACGGACGAGCTTCCCGTGAGGGCAACCTGATTCAATTGATACGGCTGCACTTCCCACAGTTTGAAATACGAGACCTTACACCGACGCTGGATCAGCTTCGCCTCATCAAGAGTCCACGGCTAA